>NZ_JBITDX010000005.1:0-134639 GCF_044454585.1 Catenuloplanes sp. NPDC051500 | reverse complement strand
CCGGTTTTTCGAAGGCAAAGGGAGCACCTTCGAAAAACCGGCGTCTCGACAACGCCGCGCCCTCACGTGTTGGGCGCTTTGGGCGAATTCCTAGGTTCGCGATCGGAGAGCGAGTCGGGCACTTCGTGCCCGAAATTTCGCTATAAAGACGCCCGCTGGACGCGCGCTTGCTCTGGGGCCGGAAGATCCGTGGACGGCGTAGGCGCTGTGAGCGGCGTGAGCGCCTCGGGCGGCGTGAGCGGCGGAGCGGGGTTGGGTGGCATCTGGCACGATCGCAGGCGTGTTCCCCTCCTCAAGCGATGACGACCGCCCGGCCGGACCGTCGAAGGACGCCGGCTCCTTCCCGAAGACGGCGAGCCTGGTCGGTGACGCACGCCGCGCCGCGGAGGCGGAGGAGGACGAGGAGCCGATCGAGCCGGTCGAGGTCCGCAGACTGCTGTCCCTGGCGATCGCCGGGTTCGCGGCGCTGCTGGCGATCGGCCTGATCTTCGGGGCGCAGACGTCCGGGCCGGGCAGCGCGCGCCTGCCGTACGCCACAGTGGTCCTCGGGGTGCAGCTCCTCTTCATCCTGGCCTGGACCATGGCGACCCGCCCGCCCGCGCTGCCGCTGGTCGCGACCGTGGCGGTCGGCTCGGCGCTGGCCGCGGACGCCGCCGCCGTGCTGCCCACGGTCGCCGGGGTCCTGCCGCTGATCTGGGTCGCGGTCGGCGGTGTCGCGATCGGCGTGGTCGGCCAGCTGTTCCGCGGCCAGGACCGGGCCAGGGTGCGGGAGTCGTTCGGCGCCACGCTCGTCATCGTGCTCGGCGTGGTGGCGTTGGCGACGCTTATCGTGCTGACCCGGCGGCCGGCCGGCACCCAGGCGATCGTGGTCTGCCTCGGCGCGGCCGGCGTGGCGCTTGTGGTGGCACGCGCGCTCGACTCCGTCTTCGCCTGGCCGCGGCTGGAGCCGCAGGTGCCGCGCGGCGGGCTGGGCGTGGTGCTCGGCACCATGATCGGAACGGGCGTGGCCGCGACGATCGGCAGCTACCAGGTCGGGTTCAACCCGGGCAACGCGGCGATCGTCGGACTGGTCGCGGCCGGAGCCGCCAGCCTGGTGGACCTGGCCAGCGACTACTCCGAGGCCGGGCGGCAGCTGGCCGGCGACGCGCCGACCATGTGGATCGCACGGCACATGCAGGGGCCGCTCGGCGGTTTCGCGCTCGCCGCGCCCGCCACGTACCTGATGTCTGTCATGTTCCTCACCTGAGCCCGCTGGGTATTCAGGTCCGTAGTAATTCTCGTGAGATATCAGGCGCTGGGGAGGCGACGGTGACGGTGTACGAGCAGCCGACCGAGCAGCACGAGGTCGAGCGGCCGCGACGGCGCCGGCGGGGACGCACAGTCCTCGTCGTCCTCATCGTCCTGCTGGTGATCCTCGGGGTGGCGGTCGTGATCGCGGACCGGGTGGCGCACGGCTACGCGGAGGACCGGATCGGCGCGGAGATAGACAAGCAGGTGACCGCGCAGGGCCTCAGCGCCCAGCCGGCCGAGGTCGGCGTGGGCGGCGTCCCGTTCCTCACCCAGGTGCTGGCCGGACGTTACGACGCGATTTCCGTGGTGCTTCGCGATCTCGAAGGCCCGGTGCCCGGTGCGGCCGATGTCGTCCGGATCCCCACGCTCGACATCGACGCGACAGGTGTGACCGCGCCGATCGAGACGCTGCGCACCGGCCAGGGCGAGATCGTCGCGTCGAACGTGACGGGCGTCGGCACCATCGACTACGCAAGCCTCGCCGAGCTGATCGGCCAGGAGGGCATCACGCTCGCCGAACGCGACGGCAAGCTGAACGCGACGCTGCCGGTGCAGGTGCTCGGCCAGAGCTTCGAACTGAACGGCATCGCCACCATCGCTGTGGAGAACAACGAGGTGCAGGTCCGCTTCGAGACCCTTACTGCGGAAGGGCTGCCGAACAACCCGATCGTGCAGAACCTGGTCAGCGGGTACGCGAAGCAGTTGTCCCTCAACGTGGCGCTGCCGGCGCTGCCGTTCGGCCTGAACGTCACGGAGATCACGCCGGCGTCAGGTGGCCTTCAGGTCACGGCGACGGCCAAGGACGTCCCGCTCAATCAGGCGTAGAAAGCACTCGTTCCACTCAGGGGTGGGGTCGGTCACTTCCCGCATGGTGGTCGACCCTGTCCGTGAGGTGGACCCGCTGGTAGGGTCCTTCCCATGGGCACCCTGCTCACTAAAAGGCGCGCGGTCGACCTGTGCCGCGTGGCCGCCTGCCTCTGTCCCCGCTGTCACTGACGGCGGGGTTGCCGCCACACCTACGCGCCTGCTCCGCTGAGCCGCGCGACGTGTGGCCCTCACTCGATCTCTGAGCCCGGCACCGGCGCCGTCGCACAAACCCGAGAACCCTCCATCTATAGGGTCCCGCGCGTGGTGCGACACCAACTCTCACCGGATTTTCGCGCGCTGACTCGACCCACCAAATCCTCACAAGGAGTGATTCGATGAGTCGCGACACCGCACTCGTTTCGGCTGACTGGGCCGAGAAGAACATCGACGCGCCCGGCGTCGTCTTCGTCGAGGTCGACGAGGACACCACCGCCTACGACGGCGGCCACATCGCCGGCGCGATCAAGCTGAACTGGAAGACCGACCTGCAGGACGAGGTCCGCCGCGACTTCGTCAACAAGGAGCAGTTCGAGGCGCTGCTGTCCTCGCGCGGCATCTCGAACGACGACACGGTCGTCCTCTACGGCGGCAACAACAACTGGTTCGCGGCGTACGCGTACTGGTACTTCAAGCTCTACGGCCACCGCGACGTGAAGCTTGTCGACGGCGGCCGCAAGAAGTGGGAGCTCGACGCCCGCCCGCTGGTCAAGGGCGAGGTCTCCCGCCCGGCCACCACCTACGTGGCCCAGGACCAGGACCTGACGCTCCGCGCGTTCCGCGACGAGGTCGTGGCCGCGATCGGCACGCAGAACCTTGTCGACGTGCGCTCCCCCGACGAGTACGCGGGCCGGCTGCTCGCCCCCGCGCACCTCCCGCAGGAGTCGGCGCAGCGTGGCGGCCACATCCCGACCGCGGTGAGCGTCCCGTGGAGCAAGGCGGCGAACGAGGACGGCACGTTCAAGTCCGACGAGGAGCTCGCGAAGATCTACGGCGACGCGGGTCTCGAGGACGGCAAGGACACCATCGCGTACTGCCGGATCGGCGAGCGCTCCTCGCACACCTGGTTCGTGCTGAAGGAGCTGCTCGGCCACGAGAACGTGAAGAACTACGACGGATCCTGGACCGAGTACGGCTCGCTCGTCGGCGTGCCCGTGGTCCTCGGCGACGAGCCCGGAAAGGCGTGAGCACCATGACCGCTGTCACCACAGTTACCGACGCGTCCTGCGCCGCTCCCGACCAGTCGGCCCCGCTGCCGGCCGGCATCGACCTGGCCAAGGAGACCGTAATCACCGGCGTGGTCACCTCGTCCGGCGGCGAGGCCGTGCAGGGCGCCTACGTGCGCCTGCTCGACTCGACCGGCGAGTTCACCGCCGAGGTCGTCACGTCCGCCCAGGGCCAGTTCCGCTTCTTCGCGGCGCCCGGCTCCTGGACGCTCCGTGCCCTCTCCCGCCACGGCAACGGTGACCGGACCGTCGCCGCGGACCGCGGGCTCAACGAGTTCTCGGTGACCGTCGGCGAGTAGTTCCGCCGCTTGCAGCCTCCGGGCCGGCCCGCCTCACCCGAGGCGGACCGGCCCGCGCTGTTTTGACACCATGGCGGGGTGACGCAGGCCCAGATCTCCCCGTGGTGGCGGCGCCGGTGGGTGATGCCGGCCGCGGTGACCGCGTGGGTGCTGGTGATCGCCGGGCTGGCGTACTACTCGTACCGGACGGATGACGCGACAGTGCGGGACCAGCGGTCGCTGCAACAGGCGGCGCCGGTGGCGGAGGCCGCGTTCGGCGCGGTGCTCGCGCGGGCGGCCGCCGGGCCGGGCAACGGCGGGCCACGGCCGGTGATCACGTTCGAGTCGCCGCGCATCGAGCGGAACTGCCGGGTGACAAGCGCGCGGGACGGTGCGGAGCTGACCCGGCGCGCCACCGTCTACATCGCACCGGAGGACAGCGCCGCGCTTCTCGACTGGCTGGCTGGTGACGACGCCCTGCCCGCGGGCTACCGCATCTGGCTGGGCCGGGACCGGGACTCGTTCCGGGTGGACGCGGGCGAGTTCGTCGGGCTGCGCGGCGTCGTCGAGGAGCCGGGCGTGCTTCAGGTGGTGCTGTCCACCGGCTGCCGGCCGGTCGACGGGCCGCTGCCCGAGGCCGGCGATCCCGCGCCGGATCCCGCGTCGGCAGGTCTCGCGGAGGGCGTGCTGGCCTCGCTCGGCGCGTCGGCGGCCCGGCAGAGCGTGTCGTCAGTGCCCTGCCCGGCCGGTGGCAGCCTCAGCACGACGGTCGTGGCCGGTCCGGCCGATCAGGCGCCGGCGCTCGGCGAGACGCTGGCACCGCGGGCGGCAGAGGTGCTTGTCGACGAGGACGACCGGTTCGCCTTCACCCTGAGCAGCCGGGAGGGCATCGCGGTGGAGGTGGCCGACGGCGAGGTCGAGGTCGCCGCGACCACCTCCTGCGTCTGAGTCCTACCCCGCGACGCGGATCAGGCGTGCGGACAGGTGCGGCGTGAGCGGAAGACCCTCGGCCGCCATGTCGTAGGCGTAGAGCAGCGCGCCGTCGACGATGCCGAAGAGCCGGTGCCCCGCGGTCACCTCCTTGGCGGTGGACGTGCGCACGACCAGGTCCGTCACCAGCTCAAGCTGGGTGGTGCCCTTGGTCTTGCCCAGGTACATCTCCATGATGCCGGTCGGGCTGGTCATCAGCGCCTCGACGTCGTCGGTGATGCGCTCGTTCTCCACCACCGGGCGCCACCAGCCGATCTCGCGGCCGGCCGGGCGGACCGGCTTCGCCTCCTCGTCGATGATCCACGCGCGCGACTCGAAGAAGAGGAACGGGCGGCCGTCGTGGCTGATCCGCACCTCCTGCGCGAAGTGGAAGTCGTCGCCCTCCTGCGTGGGATAGCCGCCCTGGCCGCGCCCGCGCCACACACCGACGTACGGCAGCAGGCCGAGCAGGTGCGGGTGCAGGTCCGGCCCGCTGCGCAGGTCGTGCGTCTCCTCGTACGGGTACGCGTACTCCACCGGCGCGAGCGAGGCCCACGGCGGGAGCAGCGGGTTTTCCGACGATGTATCCGGCGAGGTCACCAGCGTCCCCTTGATATGCGTACAGCGAGATAGACGAGTCCGCCCGCGAGCGCACCGAAGCCCGCCACAAGCAGGCTGACAAACCCGATCTCGGTAACCATGACCGGACCATCCTATGCTGACGGTCATGGCTCGATCTCTCGTCATCAAGGTGACCGCCGGCGCAGACTCGCCGGAGCGCTGCGCCCAGGCCTTCACGGTCGCCGCCACCGCGGTCGCCGCCGGGGTGGACGTCTCGCTCTGGCTAACCGGTGAATCAGCCTGGTTCGCGCTGCCGGGCCGCGCCGCTGAGTTCCAGCTGCCGCACTCCGCGCCGCTCCCCGACCTGCTGGACGCCGTGCTGGCCGGCGGCCGGGTGACGCTCTGCACGCAGTGCGCGGCGCGGCGGGACATCGGCGCCGGCGACGTCATCGAGGGTGTCCGGATCGCCGGCGCCGCCGTCTTCGTCGAGGAGTCACTCGCGGACGGCGCTCAAGCGCTCGTCTACTGAGCTGAGCCTCCTCTGCCTCGCGCCCGCGACCGTGCGGGAGGGCGGGCCGCGGGGAGAGCGCGGGGCGACCGCGGCACCGTATGCTCGGGCGGTGTCCGAAACGTCGCTGGCTGAGATCCTGCGGGAGCGTGGACTACGGCTGACACCGCAGCGCCAGTTGGTGCTGCAGGCTGTCCACGAGCTGAGTCACGCCACGCCGGAGCAGATCCACAACGCGGTCCGCGAGGTCGCCGCCGGGGTCAACATCACCACCGTCTACCGCACGCTCGAGCTGCTCGAAGAGCTCGGGCTGGTGCGGCACACCCATCTTTCGCACGGCTCCCCCACGTACCATCCGGCCGGGCACGACCAGCACATCCACCTCGTCTGCCGGCACTGCGGCGCGGTGAGTGAGATGGACCCCATGCTGATGGCTCCGCTGGCCGATGAGCTCGCGCGCGAGAAAGGATTCACCGTGGACGTCGGACACGTGGCCCTCTTCGGCACGTGCGCCGACTGCGGCAACGCCGACGCGGGTCCCACGGCTCACAGGGGGAAGTAATGCTTAACGTGCCGGGCGCGATCGGGATCCGGGAGCTTGACGACTCGGTGCCGGACGCGAAGGGTTTCACCGACGTCGCCGCCCACTACGGCGATCCGTCCCGGGAGCAGCGGACGCTCGACACCGAGGCCGGCATCGTGGACCGCTCGCACCGCGGCGTGCTTGCCGTGCCAGGCACCGAGCGCGCGAGCTGGCTGCACTCGATCTCCACCCAGCACCTCGCGGACCTGCGCGACGGCCAGGGCACCGAGCTGCTGATCCTGTCCCCGCACGGCCACGTCGAGCACCACGCGGGCGTCGCCGAGACCGGCGACACGGTCTGGCTGGACACCGAGCCCGCCTCCACCGCGGAGCTGCTGACGTTCCTCACCAAGATGGTCTTCATGACCCGGGTCGAGCCGCGCGACGCGACCGCCGAGTGGGCCGTGCTCTCGCTTGTCGGACCGCGGGCCGCGGAGGCGCTGGCCCGGATCGGCGTGACGGATCTGCCGTCGCCGTCCGTGCAGCCCGTCCCCGGCCCCAAGTTCCCGAGCGGAGCGCTCAAGCCCCAACCCACGAGTGGGTACGCCGTGCGCGCGCTTCCCTCCGGCGGCCTGCAGTCCGGTCCGGGGGCGGCGCCCGGGGGGTTCGTCCGGGCCGGCCGGCTCGGCTACGACCTGGTGGTGCCGCGCGAGGGCGTAGCCGCGCTGGTGACGGCGCTCGGCGTACCCCCGGCGGGTCTGTGGGCCTATGAGGCGCTGCGGGTGGCGGCCGGGCTGCCGCGGGCCGGTTTCGAGACCGACCACCGGACGCTGCCGAGCGAGGTCGGCCTGATCGAGCCCGCGGTCCACCTGGACAAGGGCTGCTACCGCGGTCAGGAGACGGTGGCGCGCGTGCACAACCTGGGCAAGCCGCCGCGCCGGATGGTGTTGCTGCACCTCGACGGCATCAGCTCGGACACGCCGCCGGCCACGCACGCGCCGGTGACGAACGAGAGCGGCAAGGAGATCGGCTTCATCGGCACCGCGGTCCGGCACCACGAGCTGGGCACGATCGCGCTGGCCGTGCTGAAGCGGAACACGCCTGACGACGCGGTGCTGCGCGTGGGCGAGGCGGCGGCCGCGATCGACCCGACAGTCAGTCTGTGAATGCCACGGGGGGAAACCGGATGGGCAACGGCACGCTGATCACTGTCGCCCCGACCGGCGCGGAGACGAGCAAACAGGACGCGCCCGCGCTGCCGGTCACGCTTGACGAGCTGCTGACCACGGCCAAGGAGTGCGCCGCGCTCGGTGCCGCGATGATCCACGTGCATATCCGGGACGAGCGGGCCGAGCCCACGCTTGACCTGGGACGGCTGCGCGAGACGGTCGCCGCGCTGCGCGCCGAGACGGATCTGATCGTGCAGCTCTCCACCGGCGGCGCGGTCACCGACCCGGAGGCCGCGCGGCGGGCCGTGCTTGAGGTCCGGCCGGAGAGCGCGTCCCTGACGATGGGCACTGTCAACTTCGGCGACGGCGTGTTCCTGAACCGCTGGGACTTCATCGTGGACCTGCACACCGGCATGCAGGAGCGTGGCATCCTGCCGGAGTACGAGATCTTCGACCTCGGCCAGCTGACCACGCTGCGCCGGCTGCTGGAGAAGCACGGGCTGCCGGCCGGCGGCCACGTCCACCTGGACCTGGTGATGGGCGTGCCGGGCGGCATGGCCGGCACCACGGAGACGGTGGCCGCGTGCCTGGCAGCGATGCGTGACCTGCCGGAGGACACGACGTTCTCCGCGACCGGCATCGGGCGCGCCACGATCCCGGTGATGCTCGCGGCGCTCTCGGCCGGTGGGCACCTGCGGGTCGGCATGGAGGACACGCTCACCTACGCGCCACACCGGCCGGTCGACTCGAACATGCAGCTGGTGGCGCGAGCGGTGGGCTTCGCTCAGCTTGCCCAACGCCCGCCCCTCCTCACCAAGGCAGCCCGCGAACTGCTCGGCCTGGATTGATCGGCCTTGATTGATCGGCGCGGATTGATCAGCCCCGCAGCGCGCCGAGGAACGACAGCACGATCCGGTTGACCTCCTCCGGGCGTTCCAGCGGGGAGAGGTGTGCCGCGTCCGGGATGTCCGGCAGGCGGTGCGCGTTCGGGATCTCAGCGGCCATCCGGTCGGCCAGCCGGCGGATGTCCGGCACGTCCGCACCACCGGCCGTGACAAGCGTCGGCGGGCGGACCTCACCGAGCCGGTAGGTAGCGACCGGGTTCAGCTGGTGCACGTCCACCTGGCCCAGTGCGGCCTCGGCGGCGAGTGCGCGCCGGTCCATCCGCCAGGCGAAGTCAAGCAGGTCCGGGTCCATGGTGGCGAGGTCCCGGCCCGGCCCGACCACCCAGAAGCGGACCTCGGCCTCGGCCATCGCGTCCACGTCGTCCGTACCGACCTGGGCGGCGAGCGCCTCCCACAGCTCGTCGACCTCCTCGGACCACTCGTGGCCGGACAGCGCGGAGCCGATCAGCGCGAGCCCGGCGACCCGGTCCGGGTACGCGAGCGCGGTGTCCACCGCGACCGCGCCGCCGAACGAGCAGCCGACAAGCACGGCACGCTGGATGCCGAGGTGGTCGAGGAGCGCGATCACGTCGTCGTGGTGGGCGAACGGCTGGCGGGTCAATGTCGACTCACCGTAGCCACGCAGGTCCAGACGGATCACCCGGTGCATCACGGAGAGCGGTCCGACCTGCTCCCGCCACATCCGCCGATCGGCGATGCCCGCGTGCAGAAGAAGCACGGCCGGGCCGGTGCCGTCGTCGTCATAGGCGAGGCTCGCCCCGGAAAGATCAAGATAAGGCACCTTGCGACAGTAGGCCGCGTCGATGCGCGCGGCAATGCGAGTTCTATCTACGTTCCGTGACGCTGATACGTGAGGGTGCTAACTCTGGCTAGCACTTTGCTTGCAATAGCTAGCAGCCGCGGTTACCGTCGATCGCATGGCACCGGCAGACCTACCGCGCGACATCGGCGGATTCATCCGCGACATGCGGCACAACGCGAAGATCTCGCTCCGGCAGCTCGCGGAGCAGGCCGGGGTCAGCAATCCCTATCTCAGCCAGATCGAGCGCGGGCTGCGCAAGCCCAGCGCGGAGGTGTTGCAGCAGCTCGCGAGCGCGCTGCGGGTCTCCACCCCGGCCATGTACCTGAAGGCCGGGCTGCTCGACGGCGAGGGCGCGGGCGTGCTTGAGGCGATCGCGGGCGACCCCGACCTGTCGATCGCACAGAAGCAATCGCTCAGCCAGATCTACGACACGTTCCGCCGTGAGAACGCGCGGGAGGCCGCGGAGGCCGCAGCTGCCGAGGCCGCAGCTGCCGAGGCCGCAGCCGCTGAGGCGGCGGTCACCGAGGCGGCGGCACAGGCCGCGGCGGCCGAAGCCGCAGTTCAGGCAGAAACCGACAAGACGGACAAGGCCGCCACGGACGGCGACGCGGCCCAGACCGCGCCCCCAGTGAAGACGGCGCGAACCACGACCACCCCCACCCCGGAGGAGACGCCATGACGAACCAGCCCGAGACCACCACCGCCCCCACCAGCACCCGCATCCCCACCCCGCTCTACGCGGTGGCCGGCGCCGGCGATCTGGCCTACCAGCAGCTGCGCAAGCTCCCCGAGGTCGTCGCTGAGCTGCGCGAGCGCGTCCCCGGCGCGGTCGCCGAACTGCGCACCCGCGCGGAGGAGCTGAACGGCCGCCGCGACGAGTTCCGCACCAAGGCCACCGAGGGCCTGAAGGCCGCCCAGGCGCAAGCGGACACGCTGCGCACCCGGGCCGCCGGGCCGGAGGGTGAGGTGGCGAAGCTGACCGAGGCCGCCAAGCGCAACGCCGCCGCGCTCGTCGCCGCCGCCCAGTCCGGCGCGCAGGTCGCGCAGGAGCGGGCGGTCAGCACGTACACCGCGCTTGTGGCGCACGGCGAGCGCGTGGTCGGCACCGGCGTGGTCCAGGCCGCGGACACCGTGAACGCGGACATGGAGGCGACCGAGGCCCCGGCCGAGGTCACCGCGACCCCGGCAGACGTGGCCACCCCAGCCGACGTTACCGCGACCCCGGCCGACGTGGCCGCGGCCACCAAGCCGGCGGCGCAGAAGGACACGACTCCGGCCGCTGAGTGACGCTGCGTGCGCGAGGCCCGTTACCCGGGCCTCGCGCACAGCTACGGCTCCCCGGCGAACGTTCTAAGCTTCAGGCATGGCCGAAGCCCCTGAGTTCTATCTGATCGTCCTCATGGTCATCAACCTGGCGATCCTCTTCCTCGCGCTCATCGTGCTGGGCGTCTCGTTCGTGCACTGCCTCACCCAGCGGGCGGACGCGTTCCCCGCCATCGGCACGCTGCCCAAGGGCGGCTGGCTCGCGATCCTCGGTCTCAGCATGGTCTTCTGCCTGCTGCTGCAGGGGCAGACCATCTTCCAGATGATCGGCATCGCGGCCGGCATGATCTACCTGCTCGACGTCCGGGTCGGGCTGCGTGACCTCTCCGACGGCAAAGGCTTCTGGTGAGGGACTTCCGCTGGCCACCGCGTCCTGACGGCGGCCCGCGCACGTACGGCCCCGGCCCCACCGCGCCGCGCAACGGCCGCCCCACGCTCCCCGAGCCGCCGACCGACATCATCACCACACCTCACGGGGTACGCCTGGAGCGCCTGACAAGCGGCGTCGGCGAGCCCGGCACGGTCTTCGCACACGGGCTGGCCGGCAGCATCGCCGCGACCCGGCCACTGGGCAGCGCGGTCACCGGCCGCCGCGTCTTCTTCCAGTTCCGCGGGCACGGCCGCTCGGAGGCGCCGGCCGGCCTGTGGGACTACGCCGACCTCGCCCGCGATCTCCGCGCCGTCGCCGACCTGTCCGACGTCACCCGCGCACTCGGCGTCAGCATGGGCGCGGCCGCGCTGGCCCGGCTGCTCGCGGAAAGCCCGGAACGCTTCGAGCGGGTGATCTTCTTCCTGCCGATCCCACTCGGCGAGCCGCGCGGCGACGCACTCCGCGAGCGGATCGAGACCCTGATCGCGATCATGGAGGACGGTGACCTCGGCGCAATCGCTGCCGCGGTCTCCGACGAACTGCCGGCCTCGGTACGGAACACGCCGGCCGGCTGGGGCTACCTGCGTCAGCGCGTGGAGCAACTCTCCCGGGACGGCCTCGCCGCGGACCTCGCCGGCCTTGCCGAGGCGACGCCGGTGCCGGACCTGTCCGCGCTCACCGCGGTGACCGCCCGCGCACTGATCATCGGCGCGCGAAACGACGAACTGCACCCGGTAGAGGCGGCCGAGGAACTGGCCGGGCTGCTCCCGCACGCAGAACTGCACATCTACGACCGTCCCGGCCCGGTCTTCACCCACCGCGCCGACCTCCGCGACCGAATCTCCACCTTCCTGAACTGAGTTGTGCTCTGCTTCTGGTCGTCGCTTCGCTCCTCCGGGCTCGACGCCACGGCCTGCGGACGGCGGTGTCAGGCAGACGAAAAGCGTGTCTGACTGACACCGACGTTCCTCGGTCGTCCGCGCCTCACGTGGGCGGTACAGAAACGCGACGGTCAGGAGAAACTGCAGACGAAGATCGGTGGGCGCGCTGCGTGTCTGTCTGACACGGACTTCTTCGGTCGACCGCGCCTGTTCGAGAAACGTGCAGACGAAGAGCGGCGGGTGGGGTGAGCGGCTTGTGTGAACGACACCGGTGCTTCTTGGTCGACCGCGTCTCGCACGGGGTGGCGGGTGCTTAGGCGCGGGACTGGGGGTGGCTTGGGGGCGGGGCGGTTTCGGGTGGGGAAACTGCGTAACCTTTACGTCCTGTTTCACGGTGATTTGGTGTGAAGCTGTCGCCGAGGGTTGTGTTCCTTGCCATCGTGGTCTGTGGGCTGCCGTCCGCCATCCACGTCGGCTGGCGCCTGGGCGGCCATTCCTCGCCGCTCGGGCCGGCTGGAGTCGGGCTCTTCGGTGAGGCGCCGGCGGGGAGTCCGCCGCCGGGTGCGGTCGCGAGTTTGGGGACTGCGCCGCCGGGGGCCGCGCCGCAGACCGGCGTCGCGGCCGGGAGCGGGGTGGCGACGCCGGCGTCGGGTGCGCCTGCGCGGATCGTGCCGCCGGTGGGGACGCCGCTGCCGGTGCCGCCGTCCGCGAGCGGTGCCTCCTGGTCACCGAGCGGGCCGACGGTGCCGACCGGGGCGGGTACCGTCGTCCCGCCGACACCGACGCCGGCCTGGACGCCGACCATGCCGGCTCAGTCCGGGACCGGTGAGCCGGAGGCCACGTTCTCGCCGGAGCTGCCGGGGTGGCCGCAGTGGCCGGGCTGGCCGCCTACCGAGCAGATGCCGTCCCCGGAGAGCACCACGGCGGAGAGCGCGTGGGAGGAGATCCCGGAGGACTTCCCGGAGGAGCCTGCGGAGGAGCGCCCGCATTGGAGGGAAGAGCCCTCGGAGCGGTGACTGCAGAGTCCTCGGCCGGTAACGGCAGACGCGGCCTGGAAAGCGCAGACGCGGCCCGGTGACCGCACACGCGGGCCGGTAACCGCACACGCGGCCCGGCAACCACACACGCGGGCCGGCAACCACACACGCGGCCCGGCAACCGCACACGCGGGCCGGTAACTGCAGAGCGCGTGGCGGTGACCGCGCACTCGCGAGCCGGCGACTGGGGAGCGCTTGGGGCGGGGACGTGGAAGCCGGGAGGCGGGCGTGGCGGAGTGGGCTTAGGCTTTCGGACCGTGACGCATCCGCAGCCGTTCGAGCCCGACGCCCGGCCCCCGATCACCGCGCGCCCCGCCGCCGCACCTGCCGGCGGCGCCTTCCAGGAGTTCCTTGCCGGGTTCCGGCTGCTGGTGCGGGGCCTCGGCCTCTATGTCAGCAACCCGCGCCTGATGCTGCTCGGGCTGATTCCCGCGCTCATCTCCGGCGTGCTGTACCTGGCCGCGTTCGGCACGCTCTTCTACTTCATCTCGGACATCGCGGCGGCGATCACGCCGTTCGCGGACAGGTGGGACGAAGGGCTTCAGGAGGTCGTCCGGCTGGCTGTGGCCGCGGCGGTGCTGGGGCTGTTCGTGCTTGTCGGCATGCTCACGTTCACGGCGATCACGCTTGTCATCGGCGACCCGTTCTACGAGAAGATCTCGGAGACAGTGGAGAACCGCTACGGCGGCGTGCCCAACGAGATCGACCTGCCCTGGCACAAATCGATCCGGCTCAGCCTGGCGGACTCGATCCGCCTGATCGGCCTGACCGTGCTCTGCGGCATCCCGCTGTTCGTGCTCGGTTTCATCCCGGTGGTCGGCCAGACCGTGGTGCCGGTCATCGCCGGCCTGGTCGGCGGCTGGTTCCTCGCGGTCGAGCTGAGCGGCTTCCCGTTCTACCGCCGCGGCCTGCGCCTGGCCGACCGCCGCCGGGTGCTGCGCGCGCACCGGCCGGCCGCGCTCGGCTTCGGCGTCGGCGTGTTCGTCTGCTTCCTGATCCCGCTGGGGGCCGTTCTGGTCACCCCGGCCGCGGTCGCGGGTGCGGCGCTGCTCTCCCGCCGCGCGCTCGGCTTCCCGATCGAGCACCAGGGCCGGCGCTGAGGCGGCGGTTCACAAACGGACGGTCCCGGGGCGGATCGGGCGCGCGCACCCGGCCCCAGGCGGCCCCGGCGTGGTTTTCCGGGACCAGCGGCGGGGCTGGAGCCCGCGGGAGCATGCGGGCCGGACCACCGCGGGAGCGGGAAAATCCGGTTCTGAGTTGTGGTGGGGTCAGATCTCGATGGTGAGGTGGCCGTCGACCGCGCGTGGGATGACCGGCGTGGCGGGGTCGCGTGTGGTGGCGGCGGTCAGCGCGCCGGTCAGGGTGCCGGCGGCGGCCAGCTGGCGGAGCGTGACGGCGGTCGGTGGGAGGAGCGTCCACTCGCCGGTGGCCTGGCGGTTCAGCGCGGCCTCGGGAGTCATCCAGGCCGCGTCGTCCGACTCGGTGGTCAGCGCCCGCGGGTCCGCGCCGGGTGGGAGCGGGGCCAGGTAGAAGTAGGTGTCGAAGCGGCGGGGCTCGAACTCCGGCGTGATCCAGCGGGCCCATGGGGTCAGCGCGGCCGGGTCGAGCAGCACGCCGGACTCCTCGGCCACCTCGCGGACCGCGGCCTCCGGGGGTGTCTCGCCGGGATCGGCGCTGCCGCCGGGGAAGGCCCAGACGCCGCCGAACACGAGCGCGGAGGAGCGGCGCATCAGGTACACCTGGAACGGCTCTCTGATCAGGACGACGGTGGCGGCGACGCGGGGCACGGCCGGGACCTCGCCGGAGTCGGCGAAACGGCGCATGCGGTCGGCCATCGGCGCGGGGAGGGGCCACAGCTCAGCCATTCCGCGACCCTAACCCGCCGTGGGCTCGGATAGCGTGCAGGGCATGACTGATCGACCCGTCCGCTGGGGGATCCTGGCCACCGGCGGCATCGCCGACGCCTTCGTCTCCGACCTGAAACTGATGCCGGACGCGGAGGTCGTGGCCGTCGGGTCGCGGTCGCTGGAGTCCGCGCAGGCGTTCGCCGGCAAGCATGGCATCGCGCGCGCTCACGGGACGTGGGCCGAGCTGGCCGCGGACCCGGACCTCGACGTGATCTACGTGGCCACGCCGCACTCCGCCCACTTCGACGCGACCATGGCCTGCCTGGATGCGGGTAAGGCGGTGCTCTGCGAGAAGCCGTTCACGCTTGACCAGGCGCGCGCCCGGCAGATGATCGAGCTGGCCCGGGAGCGGAACGTGCTGCTCATGGAGGCGATGTGGACGCGCCTCAACCCGGTGGTGCGCACGGCCGTGCAGCTGGTCGCGGACGGCGCGATCGGCGAGGTGACCACTGTGGCGTCGGACTTCGGCATTTCCGGCACGTTCCCACCGGAGCACCGGATGCGGGCGCGGAAGCTTGGTGGCGGCGCGCTGCTTGACCTGGGCGTCTACCCGGTGACGATCGCGCACCTGTTCCTCGGCATGCCTGACCACGTGCGTGCCTGGGCGAAGATCGGCCCCGAGGGCACCGACGAGAACACCGCGATCATCTTCGGGTACGACCGGGGCGCCGTCGCCACGCTCACCTGCGGCATCCTCGGCGGCACGCCGAACAGCGCGGTGATCAGCGGCAGCGCGGGCCGGATCACGCTTCACGACCCGGCGTTCGTGCCGCGGGCGCTGACGCTGCACCGGGACGGCGCCGAGCCGGAGGTGATCGCGGAGGAGTTCGTGGGCCGCGGCTACCACTTCGAGGCCGCGGAGATCCACCGCTGCCTGCGCGCGGGCCTGACCGAGAGCCCCGCGGTGCCGCACGCGCTCACGCTGGACATCATGGGTCTGCTTGACGACGTGCGCGCCCAGATCGGCGTGTCCTACGACTGACGGCGTGGAGTGGGCGGGCCCGGGGCCCGCCCACTGCTCAGCCGAAGATCGGCGCGACCACGAAGTAGGTCAGGCACGCGATGAGCGCGGCGGCCGGGAACGTGGTCACCCAGGCGATGATGATGTTGCCGGCCACGTTCCAGCGGACCGCGGAGAGGCGCTTGGTCGCGCCCACGCCCATGATGGCGCTGGTGATGGTGTGCGTGGTGGAGATCGGCGCGTGAAGCACAAGCGCGTTGAAGTAGAGCACGCTGCTGGCCACGGCCTCGGCCGCGAAGCCCTCCGGCGGGCGCAGGTCGATGATCTTGCGACCGAGCGTCCTTATGATCCGCCAGCCGCCCGCGTAGGTGCCGGCCGCGAGCATCGCCGCGGACGTCCAGAACACCCACTCCGGGATGTCGGTCTTGTTCTCCGCGAAGCCGCCGGTGTAGAGCGCGAGCACGATGATGCCCATGGTCTTCGCCGCGTCCTGCATGCCGTGGCCGACCGACATCGCGGCGGCGGACGCGGTCTGCGCCCAGCGGAAGCCGCGGTTGAGCCGCCCCGGCTGCCCGTTCCTGAAGAGCCACAGGAGCCCGATCATCACCACGAAGCCGAGTGCGGCGCCGACCACCGGCGACACGACCATCGGGATGAGCACCTTCTCGACGATGTTGCTCCACTGCACGGCGCCGCCGGTGGCGAACAGCGTGGCGCCGACCAGGCCGCCGAAGAGCGCGTGCGAGGACGACGAGGGCAGCCCGAAGTACCAGGTGATCAGGTTCCAGGCGATCGCGCCGACCACTGCCGCGAAGAGCACGCCGAGGCTTGCCACGCCGGTGGGCAGGTGGACCAGGCCGTCGCCGACCGTCTTTGCGACGCCCGCGCCGAAGTGGGCGCCGATGAAGTTGCCGACCGCGGCCATCGCCAGCGCGGCACGCGGCGTCAGCGCCCGGGTGGAGACGCTTGTGGCGATCGCGTTCGCCGCGTCGTGGAAGCCGTTGGTGTAGTCGAACACCATCGCCACCCCGATCACGGCGATGACCGCGATGAGCTCGGCGCTCATGACTCCTTGACCGCGATCGTCTCGACGGTGTTCGCCACGTGCTCGAACGCGTCGCAGGCGGCCTCCAGCTCGTCCGCGACCTCCTTGAGCTTGAGCACTGTCAGCGCGTCGTACTCACCGGAGAAGAGCCGGACGAGGAGCATGCGGTACGCCCGGTCGCCGTCGTTCTCCAGCCGGTTGCACTCGATCCAGTACTCCTCGAGGTCTTTCATGGCCTTCAGCCGCGGCATCGCGTCCGCGGTCAGCTTCGCCTGCTGGTCGAGGACGTTTACCAGCTCGTGCAGCTCGCGCGGGAGCGCCGGCAGCTTGGTGAGGCCGTAGAGGTAGAGCAGGTTGCCGACCGCCTCGAGGTGGTCCATCACGTCGTCCAGCTGTGACCCGAGCTGGTAGATGTCCTCGCGGTCGAACGGCGTCACGAACGTAGAGTTGATCTTCTTGTACAGCTCGTGGGTGATCGCGTCGCTGTCGTGCTCGATGTCGGTCAGCCGCTCGCTGACCGACTGCACGTCGACTCCCGGCAGGGCCAGCTCGTTCAGCAGGGCCGTGCCGAGAACGAGGTTCTGCGCCGCCTTGGTGAAAAGCTCGTAGAAGACGCCCTCGACGGGACGGAAGGAAAACTTCACGGAGTGGACCTCGCTGCGTCTGGCCGATGTCCTGCGGCCTGGGTGTGTTAACGCCGCAGGACGTTGATCCTGCGCAGGTGATGCTAAGGAACGCCGCGCGAAGGTAAACCCCCGGCTACCACATGCATCACGTCATTCAAGTGCCGTTCACCATCTATTAACTTTCATCGCTTCATGATCGAACCCTGGGTGACGTTTCAAACACATTTCGTAGACTACGGCGTTCGCGCCACAGCCACCGGCCGTCTGGGCTGCCGGGCCGTGCGCAGGTACCGGGCGAGCGCGGCGAGATCCATGTCACCGATCAGGTCCACACCTGCCGCCGCCAGCTCCGCCCAGCACGTCGCACGGATCCGCCGGGTCCGGTGCGGCACGCCGAAGAGCCGCACCCGCCGGCCGTCCGCATGCGCCGCCCGGACCAGGTCGTGCAGCAGGTACCGCTCCTCCGCCGGGATCGGCTCCTCACCGTCCCACCCGAACCGCCAGGACCAGTGCTCGCTCACCATCGGTACCAGCGCGGCCGGCGCCTCCTCCCGGCCCACGTCGTCGAACGTGCCGTCCGCGAAGAGATGCCGGCCCGGATCCGCGGCCAGCACCTCGCGCGCCTCGGGGGTGCCGGAGACCAGCACGGTGACCGCGCCGGGCACCACCCGGCCGCCGACACAGCGGGTGATCAGACCGGCATGCGGCGCCACCTCCTCGTGCAGCAGACCCAGAAGATCCCGCACGGGTACGCCCCGGGGCGGCTCCAGCACCAGCCCGAACGGTGGCATCGGGCCGTGGTGCACCCGCCCGCCCCGGCGCCGCGCACGGTCAAGCAGCGGCCGGAGCACAACCCTGGCGAACGGGCGGCCGCGTACCAGCGGCCGGCCGTCCGCACCCAGCTCCACCGGGATGGACGCGCTGCCGTACCCCCGGCGCAGCGCCTCGGCGAGCGGGTCGCGCCGGTCCGGGTCGAGCAGCGCGTGGCTGCCCGGCAGGTAGGGGCGGGGACGGCGGAGCATCGCCAGCCCGATCGCTGCGGCACCCCCCGTGCCCGCCAGGCCGACCAGCCCGCTGGCTACCGTCGACACGCTTCCCGTCATAGGTATAAATAGTACGAAAGCCTCGAATTACCGCGTCTGGTTTCCCCGCTCCCGGGTGACAAAATGGACCGGTAGATGTCTATGGGGAGGCTGCTCGTGACGGATCCCGCCACCCGGTTCGAGGCCGAGCGAGCCCACCTGACCACTGTCGCCTACCGCATGCTCGGCAGCCGGGCCGAGGCTGAGGACGCGGTGCAGGAGGCCTGGCTGCGGTACGCGGGCGCCGCCGGCCGGGACGACATCCGGGACCTGCGCGGCTGGCTGACCACCACCACCGGCCGCCTCTGCCTCGACGTGCTGCGGTCCGCCCGGGTGCGCCGGGAGGCGTACGTGGGTCCGTGGCTGCCCGAGCCGATCGTCGAGCGGCTGCCCACAGGCGACACCGACCCGGCCGAGCGCGCGGCCCGCACCGACCAGATCGGCATCGCGCTGCTGGTCGTGATGGAACGGCTCACCCCCGAGCAGCGGGTGGCGTTTGTGCTTCACGACATGTTCGCGGTGCCGTTCGACGAGATCGCAGGCACGCTCGGCGTCTCCCTGACCGCGGCCCGGCAGCTCGCGTCCCGGGCCCGGCGCGCGGTCACGGACGGCGGGCCCAAACACACCGCCGGCCTGGCCGAGCAGCGCCGCGTGGTGGCGGCGTTCCTGGCCGCGGCCGAGCGCGGCGACCTGCCGGGCCTGATCGCGGCGCTCGACCCGGACGGCGTGGCGATCAGCGACGGCGGCGGGCACGTCACCGCGAGTCGCCACCCGGTCCTCGGCGCGGAGAAGGTGGCCCGGCTCGTGGCCGGGCTCTGGGGCCGCCGGGACACCAGGCTCGACGGGCTGCGAATGGAACCCGTGCTTGTCAACGGCGATGCCGGGCTGCTGATCGAGGGGGCCTGGCCGGACGGGCGGCCGTACCGCCAGGTTGCGTCGTTCGCGGTCACCGAGGGGCGGATCACCGGACTGTTCAGCCAGCTCAACCCGGAGAAGCTGGCCCGCCTCTGACGAACAGAGGCGGGCCTGCCCTCAGACCGGCAGCTTCTCGCTTGAGCGCCACGCGGCGCCGAGCGAGGTCTTGCCGTTCGTCCGCAGCAGCGAACCCTCGTAGAGCCGCGCGGCGACGACGAGCATCGCGGCCGCGGCCAGCACCAGCACGGCAAGCGAGACGAACGGCTCCCACCCGGCGGCGTCCCCGGTGAATAACCGCACCGGCATCGCGATCGGCGCGGAGAACGGGACGTACGACATGATCGTCATCGCCAGCGGGTTGTCGCTCAGGAAGATCGTGCCGAAGAACGGCAGCATGATGACCACCTGCACCGGCGAGGAGGCGCTGTTGATGTCCTCCTGGCGGCTGACCAGCGCGCCGGTCACCGCCCACATCGCGGCCAGCAGCACGAACCCGACCACGAAGAACGGCAGGAACCAGGCGATCGCGGGGGCCAGCAGGTTCAGCAGGCTCACGCCGTTCTCGCCCTCGCTTCCGGAGAACCGCATGCCCGCGATGGCCACCAGCGCGAGCAGCCCGATCTGGCCGAACGCGAGCAGCGCCCCGGCAAGCACCTTGCCGGCAAGCAGCACCCGTGGCGGCACGCTCGACACCAGGATCTCCACGATCCGGGTCTGCTTCTCCTCGGTGACGCTCTGCGCGATCTGCAGGCCGAACATCAACGACGTGAAGAAGAAGACCATCGCGAAGAGGTACGGCACCAGGAACGCCAGTCCCGGGTTGACCTTGCCCGGGTCGAGCAGGCGGACCTCAGGCGCGTCGCTGAGCGCGGACACCACGTCGCTCGGCTCGTCGTCGAGCGCCAGGACCACGCCGCCGACCACTGCCGAGTCGACGTCACCGTCGCGGACCAGGCGCTCCGCCTCGGCCGCGTCGGCGACCTCACGCACCTCCAGGCCGGCGGCGGTGAGCTGCTCGGTGGGTGTGCCGGCGACGACCGCCACGCTTGCCGACCCGCCGCCGATCAGCGACGGCACGACCGTGCCGAGGATCGCGAAGACGAGCAGGAAACCCGTACTGATGAGGAACGTCTTGTCCCTGATCTTGACCTTGAGTTCGCGGCCGGTGACGAGCTTGGTCGCCTCCCAGTTGGACAGCTGACGGGCACTCATGCCGGGCTCCCTGCGATGTCGCGGTTTCGTCGTGGTCGGCGCTGAGCCGATGATTCGCTCGCACGCTCACTCATTGCGTCACCTCTCGGAAGATCTCGGCAAGCGTCGGCACGACCGGGCGGAAGGTACGGACCGGGCCGCGGGCGAGCGCGTCGCGCAACAGCTCCTGGTCGTCGGCGTCGGGGGCCAGCTCGACGACCGCGCGGCGGCCGTCCAGGTCGGTGAGCGTGGTGCCGGGACGGTCGCGCAGCCAGCCCAGGTCGGAGTCGACGGCCAGCTCGAACCGGCGGCGGGCGTACTGGCCACGCAGCGCCTCACGCTCGCCTGTCGCCCGGATCACGCCGTCCGCGATGATCACCACGTCGTCGCAGAGACGCTCGACCACGTCCAGCTGGTGGCTTGAGAAGAGCACCGACACGCCGGACCGGGCCCGCTCGCGCAGCACCGTGACCACGTTGTCCACCGCCATCGGGTCCAGGCCGGAGAACGGCTCGTCCAGGACCAGCACCTCCGGGTCGTGCACAAGCGCGGCGGCCACCTGGGCGCGCTGCTGGTTGCCGAGCGACAGCGTCTCCAGCTTGTCGTCCGCGCGTTCGCCAAGGCCGACCCGCTCGAGCATGTCGTCCGCGCCGCGCTTCGCCTCCGCCGCGCTCAGCCCGTGCAGCCGGCCCAGGTAGACGACCTGCTCGCGGGCGGACATCTTCGGGTAGAGGCCGCGCTCCTCCGGCATGTAGCCAAACGCCTGGCGGTCCGCCCGGGTCAGCGGGCGGCCGTCCCAGGTCACCTCGCCGGCGTCCGCGGCGAGCACGCCGAGGATGATCCGCATCGTGGTGGTCTTACCGGCGCCGTTGGCCCCGACGAAACCGGTCATCCGTCCCGCGGTCACGTCGAACGAGACGTCCTTCAGCACCTGCCGACCGGCGAACCCCCGGTCGACGGCGCTCACGCTGAGCACCTTCGTCATGCTCACCACGCTATTCGCCGAAGATCCGCTCCGCGTCCGGCGCGCGGCGGACCGTACGGGTCACCCGCGGGACGGACCCACCACGCCGTGCTCGTAGGCGAAGACCACTGCCTGCACCCGGTCGCGCAGCCCGAGCTTGGCAAGCACCCGGCTCACGTGCGTCTTCACGGTGGCCTCGCCGAGGAACAGCTGCTCCGCTATCTCCGCGTTCGTAGCGCCGCCGGCCAGCAGCACAAGCACCTCGTTCTCCCGCGGCGTCAGCTCCCCCAGGTCCGCCTTCTTCGGCGGCGCGACCTCCCCCGGCCTGGCGAACGTGGAGATCACCTTGCGGGTGAGCTGCGGGTCGAGCAGCGCGTCGCCACGGGACAGCACGTGCACGGCGTCGATCAGCGCCTCCGGCGTGCCGGTCTTCAGCAGGAACCCGCTGGCGCCCGCACGCAACGCCTCGAACAGGTAGTCGTCCCGGTCGAACGTGGTCAGGATCAGCACCGCCGGGCCGTCCTTCCCGGACGCGGCCACGATCCGCCGCGTCGCCTCCAACCCGTCCACACCCGGCATCTCGACGTCCATCAGGATCACGTCCGGGCGGAGCTGCGCGGCCCGGTCGACAGCGGTCAGACCGTCCGCGGCCTCGCCGACCACCTCGATGTCGTCCTCCGTCTCCAGGATGACCCGGAAACCGCTGCGGACCAGGTGCTGGTCGTCGGCCAGTAGAACGCGGATCATGCCGCGACCTCCTTGCTCAGGGGGAAACGTGCCCGGACGCGGAAGCCGCCTGCCTCGCGCGGGCCGGTCTCCAGCACGCCCTCGTGCGCGGCCAGCCGCTCCCGCATGCCGATCAGGCCCATGCCGCGTGTGTTAGGCGTGCTCGCGGTCCGGCCCTCGTCCGTCACGTCGATCTCCAACTCCCGGCTCAGATAGCGGATCCGCACGTCCACCGCGACCGGGCCGGCGTGCTTGAGCGTGTTGGTAAGCGCCTCCTGCACGATCCGGTACGCCGCGACCGAGACCGACTCCGGCACGTCCACCGGGTCGCCGTACACGCCGTGCTCGATCCGCAGACCGGCCTGGCGCGAACTCTCCAGCAGCGCCGGCAGGTCGCCAATGCCGTGCACCGGCCGCGTGGTCGCCTCCGCGTCAGTGGCCCGCAACACGCCGAGCATGCGGCGCAGCTCGTCGACGGCGGTCCGGGCCTCCTGCTCCACCGCGGACAGCGCGGTGCGCGCCTTGCCCACGTCCTTCTCAAGCACCCGGCGCGCGGCCGCGGCCTGCACGCCCATCACCGCCACGTGGTGAGCGACCACGTCGTGCAGCTCGCGGGCGATCCTGACGCGCTCGCTCAGCACCGCGCGTTCCGCCTCCTTCTCCTGCGAGCGGCGCAGCTCCTCCGCGCGCATCACCAGCAGGTGCCGGTCATGCGCGGCGATCCAGGCCTGGTCACCGAGGTAGTAGGCGAATCCGAAGTAGAGCGCGTTGAGGAGCAGCTGGCTGAGGATCGCGGCGATCAGCGGCGGCATCGGGCCGGCCGCGGTGGAGAACGCGTCCGGCGGCAGTTTCGGAATCTCGATCGCCAGCGAGATGCCGAGCCAGGCGAACATCGAGGCGATGACCACGATCCGGAGGATCCTCGACAGACGCCGGTCCCGCGCCCACGCGCCGGACGTGTAGATCGCGCCGAACAGCGCGATCTGCGAGAACTGGGCCTCCTGCGCGTGCCGGTACTGACTGAGGATGAACGCGGTCGCGACGGCAAGCATCACCGTCTGCGGGAAGCGGCGACGCCACATCAGCGGCAGCGTGCCGGCCACCGCCCAGGCGACCTGCTCAAGCGCGGACGGTGGATCGTCGAACATCCGGTACCCGCTGCTCGTGGACAGCACGAAGCTGAACGAGCAGCCCACCACCGCGGCCAGTCCGAAGAGCATGTCGTTACGTCGCTGATCGGCGGTCGGCCCCGGCCGCCGCCACCCGTCGTCGTCCCCCGCCGTCGTCACGCGCCCAGTCTGGCGGACTTTCCCGGCAGGGCCAAGATCAGGTAACCAGCGCCAGCCACTTCCGGTACGCGGCGGCGAACGGCTCGGTGCCGTCCCCGAGCGCGCCCATCAGCCAGTCCGCGGCCAGATGCGACTCCCGGACCAGGTCCTCCGGGTACCCGAAGCGCTCCCGGTGCTCCTCGAACTCGTCCTCGTCGCGCAGCTCCACCAGGCCTGTCGCACGCCGGCGCACCACGTCCAGGTCGAGGTCTATGAGGTGGACGGTGTCGCCCTCCCACCGGGCCTGCGTGGTGATGTCGCAGTAGACCTCACTCGTACGCGGCGGCGGGTTGAACATGCCGGTCCAGTACGCGCTGTGCGGGACGAGCAGCACGAACGGGATCCGCTCCACCGACGCCCGGCCGTGGTAGATGCTCGGCGTGCCGGCCGTCACACCCAGCCAGACCCCGAGGTCGTCCTCGGTGAGCCGACGCGCGGGGTAGTCCCGGTGTGCGGTGCCGTCATACTTCTGATAGACCACCCGGACCACGTCTGACATGAGCGCACCTTAACCGATTCGATGCACCGGTCCGCGCGATCATGGCAGCGGCTGTCAGGACGTTGCGGAAAGTTGCGCAAATTGACGGCAAGTCGTATCCGAGGCGCGTTTTACGGACACCGGCATCGGGGAACCGTCGGTGGGTCCCGGTACCGTTCCCCGGGTGACGATCGCTTCCTCCGAGACCGCCAAGACACCGTCCCCGCGTCAGCGCAAGAGTCGCGAACGCGCCGGTGAACTGCTGGCCGCCGCCGTCGGCGCGGTCCCCGGCGGCTCCACACGCCCGGGTCAGCAGCAGATGGTCGAGGCGATCGCCGACGCCATCGCCGACAAGGAGCACCTGCTGGTCCAGGCCGGCACCGGCACCGGCAAGTCGCTCGGCTACCTCACACCCGCGCTGATGGTCGACGGCCCGGTCGTCGTGTCCACCGCCACGCTCGCGCTCCAGTCGCAGCTCGTCGACCACGACCTGCCCCGGCTCGCCAAGGCCGTCAAGCCGGTCCTCGGCCGGGAGCCGTCGTTCGCCGTGCTCAAGGGCCGCCACCACTACCTCTGCCTGGCCCGCCTGGAAAACTCGCAGGAGGACGAGCCGGAGGAGGAGGGCCTGTTCGAGGTCGACTCCCCCGCCAGGCCGGCGGGCGGGTCATCCGGTTGGCTCGGCGAGTCCGGCAAGCTCGGCAAGCAGGTCGAGCGGGTCCACGAGTGGGCGATGGAGACCGAGACCGGTGACCGTGACGAGCTCGACCCCGGCGTCGACGACCGGGTCTGGCGGCAGGTGTCCATGCCGGCCCGCGAGTGCGTCGGCGCCGCCCGCTGCCCCTACGGGGACGAGTGCTTCGCCGAGGCGTCCCGCGCCCGCGCCCGCGAGGCCGACCTGGTCGTCACGAACCACAGCCTGCTCGCGGTCGACATGCTCGCGGACCGGCACATCGTGCCCCCGCACAAGCTGCTGATCATCGACGAGGCGCACGAGCTGGCCGACCGCGTCTCCTCCGCGTCCCAGGCCGAGCTGACTCCGGAGGCGATCACCGGCGCGGCCCGCCGTGCCCGCCCGGTCATCCCGGTCGACGTGCTGCAGTCGTTCCTGGAGGCCGGCGACGCACTCACCCTCGGCCTCGCCGAGGCGCCCAGCGGCCTGATCACCGGCGAGCTGCCGCAGGCACTCGCGGAGGCGTGCACGCTGCTCGGCGCCGCCACCCGCCGCGCGCTCGACTCGCTCGGCGACGTCAAGTCCGACGACCCCGACCCGGTCCGCAAGCAGCAGGCGAAGGCCGTGCTCGACGAGATCGGCAACACCGCGCAGCGCCTGCTCGAAGGCAGCGACCACGACGTCGCCTGGGTCGAGAAGCACGAGACCGGCACCCGGCGCGCGCTCGTCGTCGCACCGCTCTCCGTCGCCGGCCTGCTCTCCGAGACGCTCTACGCGGAGCGCACGGTCGTCGCCACCAGCGCCACGCTCGCGCTCGGCGGCCGGTTCGACCTGGTCGCCCGCTCGCTCGGCCTGCCGCTCGGCCCGGTCAAGCCCACCCCGATCGCGGCCGCCGCCGCAGAGGCCGCCCGCCCGGCGAACGCCGCACCCAAGCCGCCCGCCCCGGTCGAGGGCCCCGGCTGGCGCTCACTCGACGTCGGCTCCCCGTTCGACTACACCAAGCAGGGCATCCTCTACGTCGCCGCGCACCTGCCGCGCCCCGCCGCCTCCGGCCTCCCGGAAGCCGCCGGCGAGGAACTACTCAAGCTGATCACCGCGATCGGCGGCCGTACCCTCGGCCTCTTCTCGTCCCGCAAGGCCGCCCAGCAGGCCGCCGAACTGGTCCGCGCCAAGACCTCGATCCCGGTCCTGCTCCAGGGCGAGGAGGCGCTCCCGGTCCTGGTCCGCCGCTTCCGCGCCGAACGCGACAGCTGCCTCTTCGGCGTCATGTCCCTCTGGCAGGGCGTCGACGTCCCCGGCGACGCGTGCCAACTGGTGATCATCGACCGGCTCCCGTTCCCTCGCCCCGACGAGCCCCTCTCCGCCGCCCGTTCCGCAGCCGTCGACTCCACCGGCGGCTCCGGCTTCTCCTCGGTAAGCGTCCCCATCGCCGCCATCCGCCTCGCCCAGGGCGCCGGCCGCCTGATCCGCGCCTCCGGCGACAAGGGCATGGTCGCCGTCCTCGACTCCCGCCTCGAAACCGCCCGCGGCTACGGCGCCTTCCTCCGCAAGACGCTCCCCCCGTTCTGGTACACCACCAAACCCGACATCGCACTCGCCGCCCTCCAGCGCCTGGCGAAGTCCTAGATCACATTCACAAAGCCGCTTTTCCCACTCCGCGGGTGGTCCGGCCCGCACGCTCCCGCGGGCTCCCGCCCCGCGGTAGCCGGGCCACCCCCACGCCGACTCCCGCACCTGGCACGTCCCCGACGCGCCGCAGTCCCGTCGTGCCACACCAGCCCGCCGCCACCTGGCTTCCGCACCAGGGACGTCACCCGGCCTCCGCACCGGCACCTCACACGGCTCGGCGCCAGGGACGTCGCCGGGCCTCCGCGCCGGCACCTCACGGCTTGCGCACCACGGACGTCACCCGGCCTCCGTGCCGGGCACGTCACCCGGCTTGTGCCAGAGACGTCACACGGCCTCCGCGCCCGCACCTCACACGGCTTGCGCGCCAGGAACGTCACCCCGGCCTCCGCGCCGGGCACGTCACCCGGCTTGCGCCAGAGACGTCACACGACCTCTGCGCCCGCTTTCCGCACCATGCCCCCGTCCGCCGCACCGCGACTCCGCCCACGCCGCGCCAGCACGCGCAACGACGGCGGGCACCCCCGCCCCGGACGAACAATCGGTGAGTGCCGCAAAAGATAGGTCAACTTCGCTATTTGACCTATCTTTTGCGGCACTCAATGATCGTTCAGCGATGAGAGCGGCGCGCGGGCGGTGGGATCCGCCGAAGAAGAACGGCCGCCGATCCGCCGGGACGGACCAGCCGCGGTTTCACGGCGACCGGGGACGGAACGGGCTCCGAGCGGCAGAATTGTCCGCTTCGTCGGCACCACGCCCAGAGTGGAACCGGAAGCCCGGCTTGGTGCCGCGACCACCGCGAAAGCAGAAGACTCTCTTGGTGCCGCGACCACCGCCGAAGCAGAAAGACCCGCTTGATGCCGCGACCACCGCCAAAGCGGAAAGGCCCGCTCGCATCGTTGCCGGTCAGGGAGTCTCGGAGCGCACTACGACCGCCTCAGGCGGAGGCTCGGGACGATGGTGATCCGCGGTGAGGCGCCGGACGGCCGTGTTGAGGACGGCGATGAGCGGGACCGCCACCAGCGCACCGGTGATGCCGGCCAGCACCACTCCGCCGGCGATACCGATGATCACCGCAAGCGGATGGATCGCCACCGCCCTGCCCATGATCAGCGGCTGGAGGATATGTCCCTCGACCTGCTGCACCGCGATCACCACGCCCAGGATGATCAGGGCGGTCACCCAGCCGCTGTCGACAAGCGCGACCAGGATCGCGACCGCGCCGGACACCGTCGCGCCGACGATCGGGATGAACGCACCGAGGAAGACCAGCGCGGCAAGCGGAAACGGGAACGGCACGTGGAAGATGACGAGGAACAGGCCGATCCCGACCGCGTCGATGAACGCGACGAGCACTGTCGCACGGACATAGGCGACGAGCGTCTGCCAGGAGGCCTCGCCGGCGTCGGCCATCCGCCAGCGCGCGTTGACCGGGAACAGCCGTACCGTGAAACGCCAGATGTTGCGGCCGTCGCGGAGGAAGAAGAATGTGGAGAAGAGCACCAGCAGCGCGCCGGTGAACAGCTCGAACACGGTGGCGGCGGTGGAGACCGCGCCTGTGGTGAGCGCCTGGGTGTTCTGGTCGAGCCACTGCTGACCGGTGATCAGCGCGGTGTTGAACTGCTCGTCGTCCAGGTGCAGCGGGCCTTCGCGCAACCAGGTCTGGATCTGGCGGATGCCGACGGTGGCGTTCTGGCTGAGTTCGGGCAGGCCGTCGACGAACTGGGTGACGACCATGGTGAGCGTGCCGACGACCGCGCCCAGGCCGGCGACAAGCACCAGGCCCGTGGCGAGCGAGCGCGGGAACCGGAACCGGAGCAGCCAGCCCACCGCGGGTGTGAGCAGCGCGGAGAGCAGCAGCGCGATGGAGAGCGGGATGACCACGATCCGGATCGTGCCGAAGAAGCGGAGCAGCACGTAGCCGATCACGCCGACCACGATCAGGCGCCAGGACCAGGCGGCGGCGAGGCGCAGCACGTGCGGGACCTCGGCGTCGTCGCGGCTCATCGTGGACGAGTGCGACTCCGGCGAAGGTTCCTCGACCGGCGGTTCGACAACGACGGGCTCGGGCGGCTCCTGGGTCGACGACTCGTACGCGCGTCGGAGGTTGCGCCGAATTCTGCTCAGTCGTCCCACAGCCACCTCCTGACCGTATCCCTTGATCACTGTCGCACCCGCGCGCCAGGCCCGGACGGTCACCGGTAGCGTCTGGAGGCGTGAACGACGACGCCAAGCTGCCGATCCGGCTGCTGCACGACCGCGTCCTGGTCCGCATGGACGGCGCCGAGGGCGAGCGCCGCTCCTCCGCCGGGATCGTGATCCCGGCCACCGCCTCGATGGGCCGCCGTCTCTCCTGGGCGACAGCGGTCGGCGTCGGGCCGAACGTGCGGTCCGTCTCCACCGGCGACCGGGTGCTCTTCGACCCGGAGGACCGGTCCGAGGTCGAGTTGCACGGCAGGGAGTTCGTGCTGCTCCGCGAGCGCGACGTGCACGCCGTGGCCGCGGAGCGCGTCGAGTCGGACGGGACCGGCCTCTACCTGTAATAGCTGGTGATCGGGATCGGCACCACAGGCGTGGCGGGCGCCTCGATCGGCCGGCTGACCCCGTCGGGGAACGTGATGTGGTACCGCTCGCCGTCCCAGCGGGCCTGCGGCGTCTGCGGGTCACGGCCGACGAAGACGGACCGCTCGGCGGAGATCTGTGCGAGCAGCGCCGCCTCCTCGACCTGAGCCGACCCGATCTTGGCGTAGAGCCCTCGGTCGATGCCGTCGCGCAGCAGCGCCAGCTTGGTCGCGGAGAACTGGAAGCCCTTCATCGCCTTCAGACCGGGGTCGCCGGCGACGCGCTTGGCCCAGCGGCGGGCCGAGTGCCGGCGGCCAAGGCTGCTCAGCGTGGCGACCTCGGGCGGGGAGAGCCAGCCGGCCCGCACGTACGCCGGGAGCGTGCGCTCGGTGAGCCGCCCCTCCCAGCCGCGCAACCAGATCGCGAAGCCGACCGTGCCGAAGAAGACCGGGATCATCAGGCCCAGGTAGCCGTAGAGCAGCACGATCGGCTCGCCGGTCGCCACCACGAGCGAGGGCAGCAGGTTCCACGTGCCGTGCAGCATCATCGCGACAAGCAGGCCGGAGATCGGCGCGAGGTAGCGGACCGGGCGATCAGCGGCGCGGGCCGCGACACCGAGGCCGACGCCGGCCATCGAGGTGAAGAGCGGGTGCGCGAAGCCGGTGAACAGGATGCGCACGATGAAGATCAGGAAGAGCTGCTGGGCGCCGCTTGCCGGGCCGTACTGCTCGTTGCTTGCCGCGTACCCGTGCCCGCCCAGGTAGAGGATGTTCTCCACCATGGCGAAGCCGATCGCGGAGAGCCCACAGTAGACGATGCCGTCGGTGATGCCGGACCACTCGCGACGCCGCCGCCAGAGCAGCAGCACCGGGCCGAGCGTCTTCATCGTCTCCTCGATGAACGGCGCCACAAGCGTCGCGACAAGCGAGTCGGACAGGCCCCAGCCCTCGAAGAAATACGACGCGTAGGTGTTGACCACAAGGGCGGTGCCGGTCGCCACGAACGCGCCCCAGGCGAAGCAGAACGCGAGGTAGCCGACCGGCTCGGGCTCGTACCGGTCGAGCCACATGAAGCAGCCGATCAGCACCGGCACCGGCAGCAGCGCCGCGACGCTGCCGAGCAGCAGCCCGTCGATGCCGATGTTGAAACCGAGGAAGACGGTCACCGCGATGGCACACCCGGCGATGAACACGATCATCCCGGCCAGCCCGACGATCCGCCAGATCCGCTTTCGCCTGCTGGGATCGGGCAATGCCGGCGCCGGCACCGCATCATCCGGTGGAGGCGACGACGGCTGCGGCGGCTCCGGTGAAATCTCCGACATGGGATCAGCGTATCCAGAACGGGCTTGCCAGGATCACCGAGTGCATGGCTATGATTGCCACCAGGTCACGAGTGCCAGCAGATAGCCCCGGCTTGCTGGCCGGCAACCCTCGTCAGTTCGCGGTGGGGTGCCCCGGGTGATGACCGGGCCTGTGCGAAGTCGCACGGGCAAGCGCGGACCCCGTTCCCGACATGTGCTCGGGGTCCCTTGAGACCCCGGAGGTCGTCGCATGTCCACGATCACGCTGCCATTCCTCGCCGACGTCGACGCCGTCGAGACCGCGCCGACCGTGCTCGGCGTGCCCGGTCAGATCAACCTCGACTACGCCGCGACCGCGCCCTGTGCGACCGCGGCCGCTGAGGCGGTCAACGCGATCCTGCCCTGGTACGCCAGCGTGCACCGCGGCGCCGGCGCGCTCTCCCAGCGCTGCACGCTCGCCTACGAGCGGGCCCGGCAGACCGTCGGCGACTTCCTCGGCGCCCGCGCGGAGGACCACGTGATCTTCACGCGAAACACCACCGACGCGCTCAACCTGCTGGCCGCCGTGCTGCCGGCCGGCACGACAGTGGTCACGTTCGGCGGCGAGCACCACGCGAACCTGCTGCCCTGGCCCGGCAACCCGCTGCGCCTGCCGGTCCCGGCCTCCCCCGCCGAGGCGGTCCGCACGCTCAGTGCCGCGCTGGCCGAGCTGCGCCGTGGCACGAACGCGCCGGAGCACATCCTGGTGGCCGTGACCGGCGCCAGCAACGTCACAGGCGAGGTCTGGCCGATCGCGGAGCTGGCCCGGATCGCGCACCTGCACGGCGCCCGGATCGCGCTTGACGCTGCGCAGCTGGCCCCGCACCTGCCGGTGGACATCACCGCGCTGGACGTGGACTACGTGGCGATCTCCGGGCACAAGCTCTACGCCCCGTTCGGCGCGGGTGTGCTGGCCGGGCGCGGCGACTGGCTTGACGCGGCCGACCCGTACCTGCGCGGCGGCGGCGCCACGGCCCGGGTCGGCGCCGGCACCCACGACGTGATCTGGAACACCGGCCCCGCGCGCCACGAGGCCGGCACGCCGAACCTGCTCGGTGCCGTCGCGCTTGCCGCGGTCTGTGCCGCGCTGCAGGTCGCCGACCGGGACGCGCTGCGGGCCGCCGAGGAGCGGCTGGTCACCCGGCTGCGGGACGGCCTGGCGTCGATCCCGGGCGTGGTGGAGCTGCGCACGTTCGACCGGGATGCGGAGCGGGTCGGCATCGTCTCGTTCGCGGTGGCCGGGCGGGACTCGTCCGCGGTCGCCACGGAGCTCGGCCGCGAGCACAACATCGGCGTCCGGGACGGCCTGTTCTGCGCGCACCCCCTGGCCAAGCGCCTGCTGACCGAGGCGTCCGCGCGCTCCGGCCTGTCGCTGCCGCCGACCGCGCTGCGGGTCAGCGTCGGCCTTGGCAGCACCGAGGCCGATGTGGACGCGCTGATCAACGCCCTGCGCTGAGCCCGCTGGGCAGATCGACACCTCCGGGCAGATCAAGATCAAATTCTTGATCTGCCCGGTTGATCGCACATCACCACCCGAGGCCTCCCGGCGACACCGGTCGGCCGCGGGCGGCCTCCCTGCCAGGTCCGTGGCCGCAAGATCAAATTCCGGGCGGCGGGGTAGCACCTGACACTTCTCGCCCGCCTTTGCTCTGCTTACATGGATGAATCGCCCAAATCGCTCTGCCGAGCGGTCGCTCACAACCCGATCGCTCGGCCACTCGCAACTCGACCGCTCGCCGCTCGGCCACTCAGCCGCTCGATCGCACCGGCGCAGAGCCGTACCCGCCTATGAGCGGGCGTCGCAGGGCTCAGGGCTCGATCGAGGGTGCGTGGCGCCCGAACGCGCGGCGGACCTGCCGGATCGCCTCCTCGTGCGCCACCCCCGAGGCCCGGACCAGGTCCGTCGCGGTGGAGCGGACCTGTGCCACCACCACGGAGCCGGAGAAGCCGACGCCGTCCGCGTAGGCCCGGCCCGCCTGGGATGCCGCGCTCAGCGCCCGGCCCCGCGCGGCCTCCGGTTCGACGCCCAGTTCCAGTTCGGTGCGGAGCAGTTCGACCGACTCGCCGAGCGCGCCGACCGCGTCCACGAGCGTGGGCGGCACCGGCTCGCCGTCGTTGAGCATGGTGATCACGCGCCGGACCAGCACCCGGCTGTTGCGCAGCGCGTGCGCCACGTACTGCGCGCTGTCCAGGTATTGGGCGAGTGGCGCGCGGGCCCGCCAGCGGACCGGCGCGAGCGTGGCGTTCTCCCGGCCGGCCTTGATCGCCTCGTCCATCGTGGTCAGGTCGGCCTCGGCCGCGCGCAGCCGGTCCAGCACCTCGACGGCCCGGCTCGCCTCGCCCTCGCGCAGCGCGGCGGACGCGTCCCGCAGGCCGTACGCGAGCAGGTCAAGCGCCGGGTTGGCCGCGCGGGTGACCACTGTGAGCGGGTTGATCGGCAGCAGCAGCGCCATCACTGTCAGGCCGACCGCGCCGCCGATCAGCGCATCCCAGAACCTGCCCAGGTAGATGCCGTCGGTCGGCGGCGTGAGCGTGGCGACAAGCACTGCGGACGAGCTGGCCTGCACGACAAGCGACGAGCCGCCACCGAGGAAGATCGCGGAGACCACGGCCAGCCCGACGGACAGGCCGATCTGCCACGGCCCGGTGCCGATCAGCAGGATCAGCAGGTCGCCGACCGCGATGCCCAGCGCCACGCCGATGACCAGTTCGAACGCGCGCCGCAACCGCTGCCCCACCGAGACGGCGAGCGTGATCACGGCCGCGATCGGCGCGAAGAACGGTGTCTCGTGGCTGAGCAGGTCGTTCGCGATCAGCCAGGCGATGCCTGCGGCCACGCCGGTCTGCAACGCGAGGCCGCTGTTGCCGCGCACCCGGGTCAGGCGCTCGCGGAAGGTGCCGCCGGACCGCCGGCCCAGATCGGCCACCCGCTCGCCGAACGGCACGCTGCCCATGTGACCGACACTACCGGTGATCATCGCCGGTCGGCTGCCAGGATGGGACGGTGAACGATCTGATTGCGGGCTGGCGCGGCGCGCTGGCCGGTGCGGGCGGGACGGATCCGGGCGGGACCGCGGGCGCGGCGCTGCTTGCACGCTGGCGCGAGCCCCACCGGGCGTACCACGGCGAAGCGCATGTGATCTCGATGCTCTCCACCGTGGACGCGCACGCGGCGCTTGCGGAGGACGCGGACCTGGTCCGGCTCGCCGTCTGGTTCCACGACGCGATCTACGACCCGGCCTCGTCCGGAAACGAGGAGGCCAGCGCGCTGCTCGCCGAGTCGGAGCTGGCCGCGCTCGGCGTCGCCGCCGGGAAGCGGGCGGAGGTGGCGCGGCTGGTGCGGCTCACGGCCGGGCACGCGGTCGCGGACGGCGACCTCAACGGCGCGCTGCTCTGCGACGCCGACTTGGAGGTGCTGTCCCGGCCTGCGGCCGAATACCAGACCTACACCGAGGGGGTACGCCGTGAGTACGCGCACGTACCCGACGAGTTCTTCCGCCTCGGCCGGGCCGCGGTGCTGCGGAACCTGCTCGACCTGCCCGCACTGTTCCGCAACCCGGAGCTGGCCGCGCGCTGGGAGTCCCCGGCCCGCGCCAACCTCACCCGTGAGCTGGCGGCGCTTACCGCCTGACGATGCGCCTCACCCGCGGGACGGCCGCTCGACCGTGTGCCGGCTGGCACGTCACTCCCGGGACGGCCGTTGCCCCGCCCGCGTGACAGTGTGTTTCGGCTTGCGGAGGCCGGAGGCGCGCAGCAGCGTCACGATCTCCCGGCTGGAGACGAGCCGCGCGCCGAGCCGGATCGCGGCCTGGAGGCGTTCCTCCGGCACGTCGTAGTGATCGCGGTCGAACGCGCGCCGCGGCGAGCCGAGCCGCTCGGCGAACGCATGCAGCTCGGCCAGGGACTGGTCGCTGACCAGGTGGGACCAGAGTCGGCCGTGGGCAGGCCAGGCGGGCGGGTCCACAAAGATCACCATTGCACGGTACTCCGGCGGCGCGGCGTCCGTATCCGCGTGCGGCCGGGCGTTCCACATCGACGCACGCTTTAAGCTTCGAGGATGGCGGACCTGCTCGCGCGGCTGGCGGACGTACTTCCTCCCGACGCGGTGATCACCGATCCCGACCTGCTGACCGGGCACCGGCACGACGAGGCGGATCTCTGCGACTCCGGCATGCCGGCCGTGGTGGTGCGGCCGCGTACCACCGGACAGGTCTCGGGTGTGCTTCGGGTCGCGTCCGCGCTGGGCGTGCCGGTGGTGCCGCAGGGCGCGCGGACCGGTCTGGCCGGTGCCGCGAACGCGGTGGACGGCGCGATCGTGCTGTCGATGACCGCGATGGACGAGATCCTGGAGATCGACCCGGTCAACCGCACTGCCGTGGTACGGCCCGGCGTGATCAACGCGACGCTCGCTGCGGCTGTGGCGGAGGCCGGGCTGCGCTACCCGCCGGATCCCGGCTCATGGCAGAGCAGCACGATCGGCGGCAACGTGGCCACGAACGCGGGCGGCATGTGCTGCGTGAAGTACGGCGTGACCACCGAGTACGTGCTCGGCCTGGAGGTGGTGCTGGCCTCCGGCGAGGTGCTGCGGACCGGGCGCCGCACCGCGAAGGGCGTCGCCGGGTACGACCTGACCAGCCTCTTCGTCGGCTCGGAGGGCACGCTCGGGGTGATCACCGAGGTGACGCTCGCGCTGCGCCCGCCCGCGGAGGAAGCGCTGACGCTTGTGGCGGTGTTCGGCTCGACCGCGGCGGCCGGCCGGGCCGTGGCCTCGATCGCCGAGCGGGGACTGTCGCCGAGCCTGCTGGAACTGCTTGACCAGACCCACCTGCGGGCGATCGAGGCGTACCGGCCGATGGGCCTGCGCACGGACGCGCGGGCGCTGCTGCTGGCCGCCGCGGACACCGGCCCGCGGGCAGCGGCGGACCTGGCCCGGATCGAGGAGGCCTGTCTGGCGGCCGGTGCGGAGGAGGTGTTCGCCGCCACCGATGCGGACGAGGCGGCGGCCCTGCTGGAGGCGCGGCGGCTGGCGCACGCGGCGATGGAGAAGTTCGCGGCCGACACGTACCCCCGGGGGATCGGGGCTCTGGTCATCGACGACGTGGCGGTGCCGCGTGCCCGGCTGGCGGAGCTGCTCGACGGCGTCGAACGGATCGCGGCGCGGCACGGCATCCCGGTCGGCACGGTAGGGCACGCCGGCGACGGCAACATGCATCCGAACATCGTGGTGGACCGCACCGACCCGGCCGGCGTGGAGCGCGGCCGGGCCGTCTTCAACGAGATCATGGAGCTGGGCCTGTCGCTGGGCGGCACCTGCACCGGCGAACACGGCGTCGGCCTACTGAAACGCGAGTGGCTGGCTCGCGAGGCCGGCCCGGTCGGCATGCGGGTCCAACAGTCGATCAAGACCGCGCTCGACCCGGCCGGCATCCTCAACCCCGGCAAGGTCCTCGCTCAGCCCCCCAAAACCCCCTGATCCGTCCTCACGAACAGACGCAAAAATCTCATTCACACCGCGCTACCCCACACCAAACGCGGGCACCTTTGCTCTGCTTACCTAGGCCGCGCGGGCAGGAGATATCGGGAAATTTCCGTTTGTATCGTGAACCACGCGCAGTGACCCACCACGCCGTCAGCAACATCCAGGATCACGCGAGAGGCCGACGGCAAACTCCGACCGCCGTCGAAGACCGCACAGCCTCAAAACCCGCACAGAACCTTAAGGATCATTCAGTGGTACGAAAAGTAGGTCAACTTCGCCGATGACCATGCTTTTCGTACCACTGAATGATCCTTAAGGTCGGCCGGGCCGCGGGCGACGTCCGAAACCTGCGAGCCACGGTCGCTCAACTCCGGAATGTCGGAAATGCGCCCCCGCGCGGAGGCGGGGCCGACGCGGAAGGCAAGGCCGACGCGAAAGGCAAGGCCGACGCGAAAGGCAAGGCCGACGCGAAAGGCAAGGCCGACGCGAAAGGCAAGGCCGACGCGGAAGGCGACGCCAGCGCGGAAGGCAAGGCCGACGCGGAAGGCAAGGCCGACGCGGAAGGCGACGCCAGCGCGGAAGGCAACAGCCGCGCGGTACGCAACGGCCGCGCGGAAGGCAACAGCCGCGCGGAAGGCAACAGCCGCGCAAGACGCATCGGCGCGCCGGGCGAGGCGCACGCGCGCCCGCTCGCCCCGCTGCGGTCTCGACCCGCAGCGGGAGCAGGCGGCCGCCTCACCCGCAGAGCGGGAAAGCGGGATCGTCGACGCGAGAGGGGTCAGATCTTCGGCAGGTCTTCCGCGACCTCGTTGCGGTCGGCGGCGAACCCGCGCACGTCTGCCGCGCCGAGGCGGGCCGCGTCCGCGGTGAGGTCGTCCGGCATCATCTGGGACTGGCGTTCGGCGGCGACGCGGGCCAGGTAGTGCTCGACCTCGCGGGCGCGCACCTCCTCGTCCCAGCCGAGGACGTTGCCCATGATCTCGGCGGCCTGTTCCGCGCTCTCGGTGCCGCGGTCCGCGGTCTCGAACGAGATCCGGGTACGCCGGGTGAGCACGTCGTCCAGGTGGAGCGCGCCCTCCGCGTGTGCGGCGTAGGCGACCTCGACCGCGAGGTACTCCGGCGCGCCGGCCAGCGGCGCGGCCAGCAGCGGGTCCGCGTCGATCATGGCGATCAGGTGCATGGCGAGCGTGCCGTAGCGCTCCAGCAGGTGCTCGACCACGCCGACCTGCATCCCGTGCCGGCGGGCCAGGTCGGCCCGGTCGCGCCAGGCAGCGGTGTAGCCGTCCGCGCCGAGCAGCGGCAGTTGCGAGGTCCGGGACGGGCGCACGGTGGCGCCGAGCCGGCGCGCGGCCTTGTCGACCACGTCCTCGGCCATCACCCGGTAGGTCGTGTACTTGCCGCCGGCCACAAGCAGCAGGCCGAGCATCGGCTCGACCACGGCGTGCTCGCGGGAGAGGCGGGACGTCGAGTCCGCCTCACCGGCCAGCAGCGGGCGCAGCCCGGCGTAGACGCCCTGGATGTCGTCGGTGCTCAGCGGACGGTCAAGCACCTTGTTGACCTGGTCGAGCAGGTACTGGATGTCGCTTGCGGACGCTGCCGGGTGCGACCGGTCCAGCTCCCAGTCCGTGTCGGTGGTCCCGATGATCCAGTGACCGCCCCACGGGATCACGAAGAGCACTGACTTGGCGGTACGCAGGATGAGCGCGGCCTCGCCGGTGATCGCGGAGCGCGGCACCACCAGGTGCACGCCCTTGGAGGCGCGCACCCGAAGCCCGGGCCGGACGCCGACCTCGCGCAGCATGCGGGTGATGTCGTCGCTCCACACGCCGGTGGCCGCGATGACCGTGCGCGCCTTGACCTCGAACTCCGCATCAGGTGAGCCGGCCGGTGCCTCCATGTCCCGGATGCGGACGCCGGTGACCTCGCGGGCCTGGCGGATCAGGCCGGTGACCCGCGCGCTTGTCACCACTGCCGTGCCGAGGCTGGCCGCGGTCCGGGCCACGTTGACCACCAGGCGCGCGTCGTCGACCTGGCCGTCGTAGTAGCGGATGGCGCCGGTAAGCACGTCCGGACGGAGGCTCGGGAAGATCTCGCGGGCGCCGGTGCGGGTCAGGTGCCGGTGCAGCGGCATGCCACGGCCGCCGCCGAAGACGCCGGCGAACACGTCGTAGGCCGCGACGCCGAGCCCGTAGTAGGCGCGGCGGAACGCCCGCCCCGGCCACTCGCGCGGGCCTTCCCTGCCCTCAAGCGGCACCAGGATCGGCAGCGGGCGGACCAGGTGCGGCGCGATGCGGGTGGCGAGCAGGCCACGCTCGGTGAGCGCCTCGTGCACCAGGTGAAGTTCGAGCTGCTCCAGGTAGCGCAGGCCACCGTGGATCAGTTTGGAGGACCGGCTGGAGGTGCCGGCGGCCAGGTCGCGCGCCTCGATCAGGGCTACCTTGAGCCCTCGGGAGGCGGCGTCCAGCGCGGCACCGGCGCCGGTGGCACCGGCGCCGATCACGAGCACGTCGAAGCGCTCGCTGCGCAGGCGGCGGAGGTCGGCCGCGCGGCGCAGCGGGGAGAGCTGGCCGGCGGTGTATCGAGACACGGCAGGGTCACGCACGTGTCCCACCGTAACCCCACTCCTGTGACGCTGTAGCCGTACTGTGCGGATCATGACTGTGCCCGGACCCCCTCCGCCGCACCCCGTGCCGTCCTGGGGACCGCAGCTGCCGTACGGGGGACCACCGGCGCCGCCCTGGGGTCCGCAGCCGCCTCCACCGTGGGATCCGGGCCCGCCGAGAAGCAGTCCCTGGCCGGTCGTCGGCGCGGTCTTCGCGGGGCTGTGGATGGTCGCGGTCACCGTGGTCGCACAGTGGATCGGCTGGTTCGTCGAGCAGCTCGGGCTGGCCACGACCGGTGATGCGACGCCCGGCGTGGCCGCGATCTGCGGCGTGGTGGCGGCCGTGCTGGCCGGCATCCCGAGCCTGCTGCTGGCGATCCTGCCGAAGTCGGCGGGCGTGCGGGCGGCCGGGCGCGCGTGGCTGCTTGGCGCGGCCGGGCTCGGCGTGTTCAGTCTGCTGCGGCTGGTGCCCGTGCTTGAGCACGAGATCTACCTGCTGGCGCTCGCGATGGTGGCGTCGCTCGGCACGCTGCTGCTCCGGCTCTTCGGCCGTACCCATATAAACGAAATTTCCGAAGAGTCGTCTTTGGCGATTGATGCGGGTACGGACAGCCGCCGGCCTGCTTTGCTGCTCGCGTTCGGCGCGGGTCTGGCGACCCTCACGCCGTGGTTGTGGGCGGGCGCGCTCGGCGGTTTGACCGAGACGGTGCTCGCCGCCGCCGCTGCCGCCGCGCTCGGCTGGTTCGCCGCGTCCGTCCTCGACGAGCCGTTCTGGCGGGCCTACGGCGGGCATGGCGGTCCCCGGATGGTGCTTGTCGGTGGCCTGGTCGCCGGCGTCGCGCTGGCCGGGATCGCCGGCGGCGCCGGGCAGACCGGAACCGATCTGGCGATGCTGATGATCCCGGTCGCCGCGTTCGCCGCTGCCGCGCTGCAGCCGTTCGCGCGCGCCGGCCTCCCGCCCGCCCGGCCCGGCCGGCGTCGCCTCTCCGGTCCGGTGGCGCTGATCGTGACCGCGGCCGCGTTCGGCCCACTGGCCTTCGTGGACCCGGAAGAGATCACGCTGCTGCTCACCGGCCGGGACGTGCCGTACTGGACCGGCGTGGCCGCGCTCTGCATGTGGGTGGCGGCGCTTGTCGCGGGCGTCGCGTACGGGCTGATCCTGGCCGGTGGCGTGCGCCGGGCCCGGACGCCTGTCGCGGCCGTGGTCGCGCTGCTGCTGCTGGCCGCCGCCGGCGTGGTCTACGCGCTGCCCGGCACGCCCGGCCTGTACGGCGACCGGCTCTTCGTGATCATGGCGGACCAGCCCGATCTGTCCGGCATCGACACCACCCGGGCCGGGCAGGCCGGCCGGGACGCGCGCGCCACAGAGGTCTACCGGGCCCTGGTCGCGCACGCGGAGAGCAGTCAGCGGGACCTGCGCGAGTCGCTTGACCGGCTGCACCTGACCTACACGCCGTACTACCTGGTCAACGCGGTCGAGGTGGACGGCGGCTCCGGGGTGCGGGCCTGGCTGGAGTCCCGGGACGACGTGGCCGAGGTGCGGCCCAGCCCGGTGCTGCGCCCACTCCCGGAGCCGGTCGAGACAAGCACCGGCTCGGCCGCGGCGCCTACCGGGCCGACCTGGGCGATCCGGGCGATGAAGGCGGACCTGGTCTGGGAGCAGGAGAACGTACGGGGCGCGGGCATCGTGGTCGGCACGTCCGACTCCGGCGTGGACGGCCAGCACCCGGCGCTGCGGTCCACGTTCCGCGGCGGGGACGACTCCTGGCTCGACCCGTGGAACCACACTGCGGTGCCGACCGACCACGGCGGGCACGGCACGCACACGATCGGCTCCGCGGTCGGCGCGAACGGCATCGGCGTCGCGCCGGAGGCCACCTGGGTCGGCTGTGTGAACCTCGACCGCAACCTCGGCAGCCCGACCCGGTACCTCGACTGCCTGCAGTTCATGCTTGCGCCGTTCCCGGCCGGCGGAGACCCGTTCACGGACGGGCGGCCGCAGCGCGCGCCGCACGTGCTGACCAACTCGTGGGGTTGCCCGGACATCGAGGGCTGCGACACGGGCACGCTCAAGCAGGCCACCGCCGCGTTCTCCACGGCCGGGATCATGTTCGTCGCCGCGGCCGGCAACAGCGGGCCGGCCTGCGACTCGGTCGACGACCCGCCGGCGCCGTACGCGGACGTGCTGACCGTCGGCGCGGTCAACGACGCCGGCGAGATCAGCAGCTTCTCCAGCCGCGGCCCGGCCGAGGGCGGCGCGGCCAAGCCGGACGTGATGGCGCCCGGCGAGGAGGTGCTCTCCGCGATGCCTGGTGGCACCTACGCGGCGAACAGCGGTACCTCGATGGCGACGCCGCACGTGGCCGGCGAGGTGGCGCTGCTCTGGTCCGCGCAGCCCGCGCTGATCGGCGACCTGGCCGCGACGCGCGCGCTGATCACCGGGAACACGTCACCGGTGCCGTCGACAGGCGCCTGCGGGCCGCCGGGCAACGAGGTCGGGAGCGGCCTGGTCGACGCGCTGGCGGCCGTGCGGGCAGCGCGCGGGTGACCGGATAGTGTCCTTGATCGTGGATGCCGAGTTCGCCATCAGGGAACTGACCGAGGACGACGTGCCGGCGGTGGTGACGCTCTGCGCCGGCGCGCTCGACCTGCCGGAGGACGCGGCGGAGGCGGCCGAGATCGTGCTCCGCCTGCGCGAGCGCCCGGCCCCGGAATCGCCGGCCCAGCACCGTACCCTCGGCTATGTCGCCGTTGATCTTGGTGGTGTCGTGCTCGGCACGGTGCTCTGCTCGATCGCGCAACGGGATGCGAGCGTGGGCCACATCGACCTGATCGCGGTACGGCCGGACGCGCGGCGGCGCGGCATCGGGCGGGCGCTGATCGTGCGCGCGGAGGCCGGGCTGGCCGGGCTCGGCGCCACCGAGGTGCTGATCGCGGGCAACTCGCCGTACTACGCGTGGCCCGGCATCGATGTGCGGTACACGCCGGCGGTCTGCACCGCGATGGCGCTCGGCTACGAGCAGGACCGGACCGCCTGGAACATGACCGCGCACCTCACGCCCGGCTCCAAGGCGGTGCGCGAGACCGCCACTGCGGAGCGGCGACTGCAGGAGAACGGCATCACGGTACGGCCGGCGATGCGCGACGACATCCCGCGGCTGATCGACTTCGCGGAGCGGAACTTCGGCGGTGACTGGCCGGGCGAGATCACCGACTCGATCGGCCGGGACCGGGCCGGCTGCCACCTCGCGGTGCGCGGCGACGAGATCCTCGGCTTCGCCGCCTACGGCTCGTCGCGGCCCAGCTGGTTCGGGCCGATGGGCACGGCGGCGACCGCGGAGGGGCTCGGGATCGGCGGCGTGCTGCTCCGGCGCTGCCTCGCGGACCAGCGCGCGCACGGCCACGACCGGGTGGAGATCGGCTGGGTCGGGCCGCTGCCGTTCTACTCCGGCGCGGCCGGCGCGCGGATCGAGCGGGTGTTCTTCCTGTACCGCAAACAGCTCTGACCGTTTCGGGCTAATCTGGCCGTACCCCCGGCTTGTTCTGACACGACTGGGGGTTGCGCGTCGATGCGAGTGATCATCGCGGCGTCCGACGGGAACGACCCGAAGTGGGCCAACCACCTCGGCGTGCCCAAACAGCTCGCGCCGCTGGATGGCGCGCCGATGCTCGTGCACACGATCGAGCTGGCGCGCACGATCAGCGACGACGTCCACGTCACACTTCCGGACGATCCACGGTACGACGTGCTCTCCGCGTTGCCCGGCATCACCCGGCACGTGCGCAGCGGCGACTATCCAAGCGAGTACGCCTCGACGCGCGACCTGTGGTCCACGAGCGGTCGCACCGTGCTGCTGCTCGGCGACGTCTACTTCACGCCGTCGGCGATGTCGGAGGTGGAATCCGAGACCGCGCGCGCGATCCGGATCTTCGGCCGGGAGGGGTCGTCGCTGCACACCGGCAACGACTGGGGCGCGGTCTTCGCCACCTCGTTCTGGCCCGAGCACCACGCCGAGCTGGACCGGCATCTGACCGAGGTGCACTACGAACACGCGGTCGGCCACTGCCTGCGCCACCCGGGCTGGATGCTGCTCTGCGCGGTCCAGGACACGCCGTGGGAGGTCCACGAGGTGCGGGCGCCGTGGTTCGTGCAGATCGACGACCTGACGGACACCATCGGCCAGCCCATGGAGTACGCCCGGCACCCCGCGTTCTCCGGCCGGGTGACTACCAGCTGACCGCCTCCGCCTCCACTGTCAGGTTCAGGTCCCGGACCGCCAGCGCGGTGATGTCCGCAAGCTGGTCCCGCCCGATCCTGGCCCCGTAGAGGCTTGGCACGCCGTTTATCCCGGTCAGGTCGTTGCCGCGCAGGTCCGCACCCTCCAGGTCGCAGTCGGCAAGCTCCAGATCCTTCATCCGGCAGTCACTGAACGCGGCCTTGGTCAGCCGGCAGCGGGTCAGCGACGCCTTGTCGAGCGTGCAGCCGACCCAGGAGACCGGGCCCGTCGCCTGGACCTCCTCCCAGACCGCGAAGTCAAGCCGGCAGTCCTCGAAGGTGACGTCCGTAAGCGTGCCGTCGAAGAGTTGCGCGCCGGTCAGCCGGCAGCCGATCAGCTCGCAACGGTCCATGGTCAGTCCGCGCAGGTACGCGCTGGACAGGTCGACGCGCTCGAGCACGCACTCGGTGAGGCGGACGTTGCGCCAGTCGGCCTCGAGCAGCTCGACGTCGGTGAGGTAGCACCGGGTCAGGCGGATGCCGGCCAGCTCCAGGCCAGCCCAGTCGACGTTCGACACGAACGCGTCGGAGAGATCCTCCAGCGGCGGCTCGGTCACCGGATCAAGATCGCGCGGGTCGATGCCGTACGGCACGACCCGCGGTTCGTCCTCGCCGCCGCTCTTCACCCGACCGAGATTAGCGCTGCCGGGCCGCACGGTGCGCCCTGCGGCGCTCACCCCTACCCCTTTGCACCGATATATGGGCACAAAGTTGCTGACTTCAGACCATGGACAGTCGCTGTCGGTTATCTTCTGATCACCCAAAGTACACGGCAGCGCTGCACTACAGCGCTATTTCGGACGGCCCGACACAGGACAAGCGCGGGCCAGGACCACTGCCGAACTTATGCGGTTCGTAATGTCCGTAGGAGGACCCACGCATGCGCAAGTCCCAGCCAACACTCGGCCGCCGGCTCCTCCGAGCCTGCGTCGCAACAGGAGCGGTAGCCGCCGTCCTGTTCGCCGCCGCACCACCCGCGTTCGCCGCGAACGTGAACGTCACCATCGCGCCCACCACCGGCCCGATCGTCGGCGGCCCCGCCATCACAGTCACCGGCACCGGCCTCGCCACCGACTTCGCCCTGGCGTCCCAGATCGAGGTGCGGTTCACCACCGTGGCCGCCTGCCCGGCCACCCTCGGCGCCACGTCGGCCACGAACATCAAGGCACCGACAGTCGTCCGGGTCTCGGCAAACGAGCTGACCGTCACCCCGCCGGACCCGCTGGGCACCGTGCCCGCCACGTACCGGGTCTGCATCTACGGCGCCTCCAGCGGCACCCCGACCACCACGTCTCCCATCATCGGTAACGCGTCCACCGCGTCCGGGTCCTACCGCACCTACGTCGCGGCGACCCTCAGCCCGCTCACCGGCCCGGCCGGCGGCGGCAACTCGATCACGCTCAACGCGACCGGCCTGGTCGGCACCGGCACCACGGTCGGAGCGATCCTCGCCACCGCCGCGTGCCCGCAGACCTACACGACGAGCGGCAACATCGTTCCCACAAGCACGACCAAGAACTCGGCCGATCAGGTCACAGTCGTCGTGCCGGCCACCGCTGTGGCGCCCTCCGTCTACAACGTGTGCCTCTACAACGGCACCACGGTCGGGACCAGCCTCCTGATCGGCACCGGCGGCGCGTCCCAGTACTCGCCCAAGTACCCGCAGGTCACGCTGAGCGCCACCTCCGGCAAGAACGCGGGCGGTAACACGATCACCGGTACGTCGACAGGCCTCTACGCCACCGGCACGCCGTCGTTCGTCTTCTCGGCCTCGCTGACCTGCCCCTCGACCTACGGCACCCCGGACGGTGACCTGGTCGCGACCACGACCACCACCGACGACGTGGCCACGCTCTCGGTTCCGACCGGGGTGCTGGCGCCGAACGTCTACAACCTCTGCGTCTACGACGGCACCAACGTCGGAAGCCTCCTGGTCGGCACCAGCAGCGACACCTACACGCCGACGGTGCCGGCCGTTTCGCTGAGCCCCGACTCCGGGTCCACGGCGACGTCCACCACGATCACGGCCAGCTCCACGAGCAACTTCCTGCTGGGCGTGACCACGCCGGGCGCCACGCTGTCGAAGACCGCGTGCCCCGCGAAGTACACCACCACCGGCAGCAACTTCGCCGCGGTCAGCCCGGACCCGGTCCGGATCTCGAACACCAAGCTGGCCCTCACGGTGCCGACCACCGTGGTGCACGACACCAGCGCGAACACGACTCCGTACAACGTGTGTGTCTACACCGGCAAGACCGGTAGCAGCACGCTCGTCGGCACCTCGGTCTACCGGGTCGGCGCGGTGCTGACCGTCAGCACCATCTCGCCGGCCAGCGGCCCGGCGCAGGGTGGTAGCGAGATCACGGTCACCGGCGCGGGCTTCACGGCCGGTCTTACCGCGACAATCGGCGGCAGCCCGATCACCAACATCTCGGTGACCGACAGCACCACCTTCACCGGCCTCACCTCGCCGCACGCGGCGGGCACCAGCCTCGCGCTGGTCGTCAAGACCGGCGCCGGGTCGAAGACGAAGTCGGCGGCGTTCAGCTACACGTTCGGCATCACAGTCACGCCGAACACCGCGCCCTCGAACACGTCCGTGACGCTCGACGTCCTGGGCGCCGGCTTCGAGGACCTCGCGCCGTTCACCTCGGTGAACTCCAACAGCGCGAACTCGCACGTCTACCTGGTCCGCGGCGGCTCCGGCACCGCGACGGCCTACGACCCGACCACCAACGGCGGTGTGAAGACGAACCCGCAGATCCAGGAGTGCACGAACGTTCTGGTGATCAGCAACCTGGAGCTGCTCTGCACGCTGAACCTGGCGGACAGTCTCACCAACGCGGCCACGCCGGCCGCCACCGGTACGCCGGTGCCGGAGGGCACCTACACGGTGACGGTGGTGAACACCGGTGCGATCACACCTGTCGCCGGCATCACCAAGTCGCTGATCACCAGCGGCTCCACCTTCACGGTGTCGCCGTACTGATCGGCCTGAGGGTCTGACGATCCACAAAGCCGCCCGGGGCTTCACGCCCCGGGCGGCTTCTTCTTGTCCCCGCTCAGCCCAGCTCGTTCCAGCGGGCCTCCACCGCGGCCACGCTCTCCTTCCGCACCGGCTTCCCGTCCATGTCCACCGCGACGGTGTAGACGCTCCGGGTGGCGCTGATCCGCCAGCAGAGAAGCAGCGTGGGCCGTTCGCGGGCCGGCAGGTCGGGGCTGAGCCGGATCCTGTTCGTGCACTCGACGTCGCCGACCCGCTCGCGGTCCTCGGTGATCCAGGACAGTTCCCGGTAACCGGTGAGGTCGGCGCGGGCGGCGGCCACCTTCAGGCGCTTGCGCTTGTCGTCGGAGAACGTCTCGTCCACGTCGACGTCCGAGTCCTTGACCGTGCTGTTCTGCGGCACCGCGCGAAGCGTCCTGGCCGGCCGGGGCGGTCCGGCGGCCTGGGCGGAGGCCTTGGCACCGCCGGTGGGCTCCGCTGACGTCGCCGCCGGAGCCGCACCGGACGGCGACACCACAGCGGACGACACGGCAGCGGACGACGCCGCCGCGGACGACGCCGGGGCCACGGAGGACGAGGGGGCGGCGGAGGCAGGGGAGCTCGGCGGCGGCAGCGCGACCACGTCCGGGGCCGTCTCCGCGGTGGGCTTGTGCGTCTGTGAGGCGACGATGGCCACCCCTACCCCCAGGACCGCGAGCACGCCGACCGCACCGATCGCGATCTGCTGCTTCGGGCGGCGGGCGCGGCGGGCCGCCGCGGAGGCGTAGGCCCGGCCGGTGTCCTGCTCCAGGGCGTCGTCTGTCGGTTCCGTGTCGTCGGTGCGCATGGCGGTCCTCTACGGGTCGGCTCGTGATTCGGGCCGGCCCGCAGAGGTCGCGGAATCCGGCCCCGAGCACCCAGACTGTCACGCGAAACGGACATTTTCCGCAAGATAGACGTTTGTGGACGACGGGACACAGCCAAGCGGGCGGGCCGCTGTCGCGACCCGCCCGCTTCGGTGAAACAGGGTTGAACTTAGAAGTCCATGCCTCCGCCGTCGGGGGCGCCGGCCGGGGCCGGGTTCTTCTCCGGCTTGTCCGCCACCACGGCCTCCGTGGTGAGGAACAGGGCCGCGATCGAGGCCGCGTTCTGCAGCGCCGAGCGGGTGACCTTCGCCGGGTCGATGATGCCGGCCTTGAGCAGGTCGACGTACTCACCGGTGGCGGCATTGAGACCGAAGCCGGCCTCCAGGTTGCGCACCTTCTCCACCACGACGCCGCCCTCGAGGCCGGCGTTCACGGCGATCTGGCGCAGCGGGGCGTCGAGCGCGACCTTCACGATGTTCGCACCGGTGGCCTCGTCGCCGACGAGGTCCAGCTTGTCGAACGCGGTCTTGCCTGCCTGCACCAGGGCGACGCCACCGCCGGGCACGATGCCCTCCTCGACGGCCGCCTTCGCGTTGCGAACGGCGTCCTCGATGCGGTGCTTGCGCTCCTTGAGCTCGACCTCGGTGGCCGCGCCGACCTTGATGACCGCAACGCCGCCGGCCAGCTTGGCCAGGCGCTCCTGCAGCTTCTCACGGTCGTAGTCGGAGTCCGACTTCTCGATCTCGGCGCGGATCTGGGCGACCCGGCCGTTGATCTGGTCGGCGTCGCCGGCACCGTCGACGATTGTGGTCTCGTCCTTGGTGACCTGGACCTTGCGGGCGCGGCCGAGCTGGTCGAGCGTGACGCCCTCCAGCTTGAGGCCGAGCTCCTCGCTGATGCCCTGACCGCCGGTCAGGATCGCGATGTCGGTCAGCATGGCCTTGCGGCGGTCACCGAAGCCCGGCGCCTTGACGGCGACAGACTTGAAGGTGCCGCGCACCTTGTTGACGATCAGGGTGGCCAGGGCCTCGCCCTCCACGTCCTCGGCGATGATCAGCAGCGGCTTGCCCGACTGCATGACCTTCTCCAGGATCGGGAGAACGTCCTTGACCGACGAGATCTTGCTGTTCGCGATGAGGATGTACGGGTCGTCGAGGACGGCCTCCATACGCTCCGCGTCGGTCCAGAAGTAGGGCGAGATGTAGCCCTTGTCGAAGCGCATGCCCTCGGTGAGCTCGAGCTCGAGGCCGAAGGTGTTGCTCTCCTCGACGGTGATGACGCCTTCCTTGCCGACCTTGTCCATCGCCTCGGCGATGATCTCGCCGACGGTGCTGTCACCAGCGGAGATGGAGGCGGTGGAGGCGATCTGCTCCTTGGTCTCGACGTCCTTCGCCAGCTGGCTCAGGGCCTCGGAGACACTCGCCACGGCAGCCTCGATGCCCCGCTTGAGACCAAGCGGGTTGGCGCCGGCGGCGACGTTGCGGAGGCCCTCACGGACCAGCGCCTGGGCCAGGACGGTCGCGGTCGTCGTGCCGTCACCGGCAACGTCGTCCGTCTTCTTCGCGACCTCCTTGACCAGCTCAGCGCCGATCTTCTCGTAGGGGTCCTCGAGCTCGATCTCCTTGGCGATGCTCACACCATCGTTGGTGATGGTGGGGGCACCCCACTTCTTCTCGAGCACGACGTTGCGGCCCTTCGGGCCCAGCGTCACCTTTACGGCGTCGGCGAGGGTGTTCATGCCCCGCTCGAGTCCGCGGCGCGCCTCCTCGTCGAAAGCGATAATCTTGGCCATACGGCGTTGTCCTCCTGGACGCTCACGGCACCCGGACGATTCCCACCGGCATGCCGCCTGCTGACGCACCTTCGGACGACGTCGATGACGTCGTCCGTCGGCCGGGCCGGATAAGCCCGCGACGACCGGCCCCGCCCTTGTTGGCCACCCTCCGGCGACCCCCTCGGACGTGACCCCACCGTCCCGACCTGTTGGCACTCGCCATCAGCGAGTGCCAGAACCTTTTTTAGCACTCTACCCATGCGAGTGCAAGCACGGGTCATGCTCCGGCAAGCGTGGGGAGAACCTCGTTCAACCCAGTTCCGCCGCGAGTTGTGCAGTGCTCAGCGGCGCCGCCTGGGCCCGCTGCTCCGCGTAGATGAGCAGGGTGCCGATGATCTGGAACGCGGAGAGCGGCAGCAGGACCACAAGCTCGACCGGGACGATCGCCAGCGAGTAGACGACCAGGTAGACCGGGTCCGGTGCGCTCATCAGCGCGGCGAACGGGATCTGCACCACCACGCCGACCATGCTGCCGACGGCCTGCGCCACGCCCCAGATGATCACGGCACGGACGCCGATCACCAGCAGGTTGCGGTGTAGCGCCCGGAACGAGGCGCCGATGCCCTGCCGCTCGAAGAGCACGATCGGGGTGAGCATCATCAGCCCGAGGAGCACGTAGAGGCCGGGCAGGAAGCAGGCGAGCAGGCCGAGGAGGTAGAGCAGCCCGCCGAGGAGCGTCCAGCCCCAGAGCGCGAGGCTGCGCCGGACGCCGTACCCGAGCGCCTCGCCGAGCCGGACCCGCTGCCCGGTCGCCGCCTCCCGGACGATCGCCCAGGTGGCCGCGGCCCAGGTGACGGACTGGAACCAGGCGGCGACCACACCGATGACAAGCCCGGCGGCCACGGCGACGATTCCGATAGAGATCAGCCGGGCGGGGTCGGGCTCCGCGGACGGATCGGACGGGTCGAAGCCGAGCGTCCGGGTCACCACATCGGGATCGGCGATGACGACCGCGGCCACAATCCCGCCGATCACCAGGAGAAGCACCAGGGCGGGCAGGATCTGCGCGACAAAGATGATCGAAATGACGCTTCGCCAGCTACGTTTGAACGTCGCACTGATCCGCGAGACCCAGCCGGCGACTCCGCCGTCCGGCGGGGTGACGAGCGGGTCGTTGGGATCGAACTGAGGTTGGTAGTAATAAGGCTGCTCGATAGGCGGGTAACCCACCGGTGGCGCTCCTCGGAAAAAGCTGCCTGATGCAGCTAGCGGCTCATGGTTCGCATTAGCAAAGCCGTAATAAGACGTTGAAGTACATCAACATGTAGAGGTCACCACGACAGGGGTCCACACGTGAGTAGGGCGCCGCCTCACCGACGTGAGGAGCGACGCCCCGAATGGGAGATGGATGGGGGTCGGCCCGGCCCTGGACCGCCGCCGGTGAATCAGGCGATGACCCGCACCTTCTCCGCCTGCGGACCCTTCTGACCCTGCGCGATCTCGAACTCCACGCGCTGCCCGTCGTCCAACGCCTTGTAGCCGTCCATCTCGATCGCGGAGAAGTGGACGAAGACGTCCTGCCCCCCGTCAACCGCGATGAAACCGTAGCCCTTTTCGCTGTTGAACCACTTGACGGTGCCCTGTGCCACGGTGCACTTCCTCACTTCTATGGTGCTGGTTGCGCCAACCCCCCGGCTTAAGCAACTGCTCATCCGGGGCCGCCGATCCGGGCCCCTCTTGGTCCTCGAAACACTGCGGCCGAACCGCACGCTACACGAGCAACACCGAGCGTGCACTACCCTAAAACGGACACCATGGACCGTGGTCGGCTACTGATGGTGATCGCTGCCCAGCCCACACAGGAACGAACCCGGACGGGCCGTTCTCGTCGATACAGGTTGCCCGATCACCCGCTTCCGGGTAGGCAGAGCAACATGACCAGCACCATTGCCCCGGTACGCCACCCCACGCCCCACACCATCACGCGCGTGCGAGTCCCGGACGCCGCGCGAATGCGGGCACTCCGACTGGAAATGCTTGCCGATTCTCCGCTCGCATTCCTGGAAACGGTGGCAGAGGCCGCGGCACGACCGCACGAGGATTTCCGCGCGCAGATCGCGTACAACATCCGGTCCGGATCGACAGTGCAGTTCGCGGCAGTCGAGGATGGACGGTTCGTCGGTCACGCGGGGGGCGCCGTGTTCGCCGCGGACCGCCGGGTGACCCTGATCTTCGCGGTCTACGTGACACCCCGCCTACGGGGAACGGGCCTGGTGGGGGCGTTGGTCGAGGCGGTGGCGCAATGGTCGCGGGAGGAGCGCCGGCCGGACCTGATGCTTGAGGTGGTGAACGGCAACGACCGCGCGGTCCGCGCCTACGAAAGACTAGGTTTCCAGGACACCGGCGTACGAGTGCCGCACCCCACCATTGAGGGTCTCACCGAACTGCGAATGCGTCGTGCCGCATGAAGGAATAGGCACGAAAGAGGTAAAACTCCGCAGAGATACGTATCCATTACTGTAAGTAAGCGTCACACTTGTCTGATGCGGGCGAGACACCTGACGCGCACCGGCTTGACGGCGATCAACGGCACCACCGCGGTAGGGCTGGCGATCGCCGTGCTCGCCCGCGCACGCATCCGCCGCGGGCCGGGCGGCGTACTGATCGCGGGCGACTGCCGGCGTCCGGCGCTGGGCCGCACCTTCACGATCGGCAGCGTGATCCTGACCCGGCGCCCGCCGGAGTGGCTGCTGCACCCGGACCGGGCCGCACTGCTGGAACACGAGACACGGCACGTCGCGCAGTACGCCGGGCTCGGCCCGCTGTTCTTTCCCGCGTACTGGCTGGCCTGCGGCTGGTCATACGCGCTGACCAGGACCTACGGCTCACGCAACTTCTTCGAGCGGCGGGCCGGCCTCACCGCCGGCCGCTACCTGGAGGCGCCGCTGCGCCCCTGGGCCGCCCGGATGACCCGCGGTCAGCAGGCAGAGAGGCGCACCCCGGGCGGCACCGAGACGTAGGCGTGCGACACGTAGGTCCCCGGCGCCACCCGATCCCACAGATTCGTGGTCCGCACCGCGCCGGCCACCGTCTGCCCGCGCTTCTGACACTGGATCGGCAGCTCGGCCGCATTGCCCGCCAACCCGATCTCGGCCGCCGCACTTGTCGCGCCCGCGCGCAGCCGCACCGGGCCGTCGCCGGTGAGCACCGAGCCCCGCGTGACGCCGCCGGTCCACAGGAAGTCCACGCTGACCCAGGAGTTGCCGGTCAGCCGCAACCCGTCCCAGAACGTGCCGTCCGCCAGGTCGATGCCGGCCGGATTGAGCACATCACGGTCGAACTCATCCCGCCCGCCGTTGTACTCCGCCTCGTAGGCCGCCTGCGCCGCAGGCTTCCCACGCTGCAAACCCTGCCAGGTCTGACGCGGCGTGTTCCAGTAATCGTCGGTGGTGTTCCACGGCCCCACGTCCCAGACCGGCGCATACGCGCAGCGACCGTTGTCCGCGCAGACTCGTACCGTGCGATCCCCGGTCCCGGCCGTGGCCAGCCCGAGCCGCGACGGCAGCGCCACGAAGTGGTCCCGCTCCACGATGACGTGCCCGTTCGCGGTCACGCCGCCGACCAGCCCTTCCCGGGTGGCGAACACCCGGTAGGAGACAGGCTTCTTCTTCGCGAGCGCCACCTCGGACAGCGGCACGGCGTGCGCCGCGGAAGGGCAGAAGACCATCGACAGCACAAGAACCAGCACAGCGCCCAGACCGCCCCGCACGACGACACCCCCCGTTTCCGGCAATAGGGGGCTCATCGGCGACCCGGCACCCGACCTGAGGATCAAGACCGGAAATCCCCGACCTGCAACATCTTCCCGCTCCCGCGCGGGTCCGGCCCGCATGCTCCCGACTCTGTTGCCCATTCGCGTGCGGCGGTCTGGGGCCCGGCGATCGAAGGCTGGCATCGAGGCCGGGGGTGTGGCGGTTTGTTCCGGCTGGCCGGCGGTCTCGCGGCACGCGGGGGCAGCACGGCCATCGTCTAAGCGGCGGCCGGTCAGGGCGGCTGCGGTCAGGGCGGCCGGTCTGGGCGGCTGCGGCCTGGGCGGCTGCGGCCTGGGCGGCTGCGGCCTGGGCGGCTGCGGCCTGGGCGGTCGCAAGGGCCTGCACCGAGGGAGCGATGTGGCCGGGAAGGCCGGTTGATCTTGGCCTGGGTGGTTGCAAGGACCGGCACCGAAGCCAAGAGCTCGCCGAAGAGTAAGCCGATCTTGGCTCTCGCGTGCCGCCGCGCCAGGGCAACGGCAACTCGGACGCTCCACGCCGAGATGAGTTCGTTGCGCGGGATCTCGCGTCCATCTGGCGGGATGCAAGATCCTTGCGGCTCTGGTGGCCCTTATCGCGCTCAAATAAGGGCCACCAGAGCCGCAAGGATCTTGACGTAGGCCTTACTAACCCTTCGGCGTCAAGATGAACGCACAGGCAGGCACTCATATAACGAAATATCGGGCGCGTAGCGCTCGGACCTGGGCACTGACCGCGGGGCCTCCACCTGACGCGGGCCGCGAGTGCAGGCTGTGTCCTGACATATACGGATCCGGTGTCGGTTTGCGTTCATGCCCGACCCTGAGACCTGCCGAAGTGCCACGACTGACCCGCACGCCTGCGAAACCCGCGGCCTCGGTGCCGGCCCTTGTGCCCGCCCAAGCCGCAGCTGCCTTGTTCGCGGCTGCCTCGTTCGCGGCTGCCTCGTTCGCGGCTGCCTCGACCCACAGCCGCCTCGGACCGCCGCCGTCGAGACGACGGCCGTGCTGGTCGCCCTCCGCATCCGCAACGACCGACCGAAACCACTCACCACGCCCCAGCCCATTCGATCGTCGGTCCCCAGACGACCGGACGCGAATGGGCAACAGCGTCGCTCCCGCGGGCAAACCTCCGCGGCGGGCTCCGCTGGCGCTCCGCACGTCGCTCCGGAGCCGGTTTCGCCGTGGCCGGGGAAACCAAGGCGTGACCGATCGGTCAGAGGCGGGTCTGCCAGTCGACTGTGGTGCCGGAGGGGCGGAAGCCGAGGGACTCGTTGATCGCGTTCATGTGGGTGTTGGCGGCCGAGTTCCAGGTGTGCAGCCAGCGCAGCTCCGGGGCGGCGGCACGCAGCTGACGGTGATTGTGGAGCTTGACGGCGAGACCGAGCCGGCGGCCACGGTGCGCCGGGTCGACAAGCGTGATCTGCTGCCAGCCCCAGGAGCGCGGCTCGTCCAGCTGCTCGACCATGGTCCAGGCGACGAGATGGCCGGTGGCGTCGTCCCGCATGGCGGCGTGGAAGAGCGTGGAGTGCTTGTCGCGGTACGCCTGCTCGTAGTTGCGGATCACGGCGGGGTCGGGCTTCTCCCCCTCGTATTTGATATCGCCGGTCGGCGCGTCGGTAAGCAGCCGCCCGTTCAGATAGGCGATGTCCCGCACGTCCTCGTCCGGAACCTCGCCGGACCAGACCACCGGGGTATACCCGCCGGTATACGGCGCCACCAGGGCCGAGAGCCGGCCCACAGGCACCTCGTCCAGGTCCAGCAGCCGGCCGAACGCGGTCGAGGCCCGCCGGTAGCCGAGCGCGGCCGCGAACGCGGAGCCCGCCGCCGCATGGAGCGGGCCTTCCGTCGCGGCGCGAGAAAGGCCGGGCGCGGCGTGGGACAAATCCGGCGCGGCGTGGGACGGGTCCGACGCGGCCTGGGACGGGTCCGACGCGGCCTGGAACGGATCCGACGCGGCCTGGAACGGATCCGACGCGGCCTGGAACGGATCCGACGCGGCGTGGGACGGGTCCGACGCGGCCTGGAACGGATCCGACACGGCGTGGGACTGGCCCGGCGCGGCGTGGGACAGGCCGGGTGGCAGACCCTCCGAGGTGGAGGCCAGCACGGTTGTCCGGCCCTCTGTGCGGGCGAGCGAGATCAGGCGGTCGTGCAGCGCGCGCCCGGTGCCCCGGCGGCGGAACTCCGGAAGCACGATCAGCTCGATCATCGCGGTGTCTCTGTTCACCGCGTCCGGCAGGATGAGCACGCCGACGCCGGCGGGAACGCCGTCGACCCGGGCCAGGAAGCTGAGCCGCCGCTCGTTCAGCTGCGGGTTGCGGAAACGGGCGCGGTAGCGGCGTGTGCTTAGCACCGGCAGGCCGGGATTGTCAGCCGGGGCGGCGCCGCGCATGATGCCGGCCACCACCTCCAGCTCTGCGTCGTTCGCGACGTCGAACGGGGTGATGGCGATCGTCATGCCGAGCACACTGCACGGGCCGGCACGCTCACGCGAGCGAATAACGTGTGGTCGGGGAGACGCGCGCACCAGCACCTCGATGAACGATCAGCGCTGGGGTCGTCGAGTCGGCAGAAGAGATTGTTACCAAACTCAGGATCCGCAACTCTTACGGCGTCACGTCTCCCCGCACGGAGCATTTTGCGGTGTAACGCGGATCACGTCAAGACATTCGCTACCCGCCGCTCAATGCTCCACCCCGGAGGGTGATCATTTGCGCCACGGATTGCCGCGATCCACCACATATGGCCTAGGCGCCCAGGGCGTGTTTGACGGATCGCGACGGGATCCGTCAAATACGCCCTAGCCGAGCAGGCCCGCCTCGCGGGCGGAACGAAGCGACGGCTTCACTGTATGCGTCGGCCCGACGAGGCCGGCGACGGCATCGATGGTCTTCAGGCCCTCGCCGGTGTTGTAGATGACCGTCTCCTTGGACGGGTCGAGCTTGCCCGACTTGATCAGCTTGACCAGCACCGCAGCTGTCACGCCGCCCGCGGTCTCGGCGAAGACGCCAGTGGTGCGCGCCAGCAGCCGGATCGCGTCGCGGATCTCGTCGTCGTCCGCGTAGTCCATCCATCCGCCGGTACGCCGCACCGCCTCCAGCGCGTAGAGGCCCGCGGCCGGGTCGCCGATGTTGAGTGACTTCGCGATGCCGGTCGGGCGCACCGGGCGGATCTCGTCCGTCTCCTCGTGCAGTGCCACAGCGATCGGGTTGCAGCCCGCGGACTGCGCACCGAAGACGGTCCAGCCGTTCGCCGGTGCCTCGACCAGGCCGATCTCGACAAGCTCGGAGAACGCCTTGTCCACCTTGGTGAGCAGCTCGCCGCTGGCCATCGGGATCACCACCTGCTCCGGGATGCGCCAGCCGAGCTGCTCCGCCACCTCGTAGCCGAGCGTCTTCGAGCCCTCGGCGTAGTACGGCCGGACGTTGACGTTCACGAACGCGGTGTCCTCGAACTCGTCCGTCTCGACCAGCTCGCTGCACAACCGGTTCACGTCGTCGTAGGAGCCCTCGATCGCCACCAGTTCGCCGCCGTACACCGCGGTGGTGATGATCTTGCCTGGTTCCAGGTCGGACGGGATGAACACGATCGACGGCACGCCGGCCCGGGCCGAGTGCGCCGCGACGGAGTTGGCCAGGTTGCCGGTGGAGGCGCAGGCGAAACGGGTGAAGCCGAGGCCTTTGGCGGCGGAGAGCGCCACCGAGACGACCCGGTCCTTGAACGAGTGCGTCGGGTTCGCGGAGTCGTCCTTGACCCAGAGCGCGCCGGTCATGCCCAGCTCCGCGGCGAGCGCGGGCGCGGACACCAGCGGCGTCATGCCAGGGTCGAGCGTGATGCGGTCGGCCGGGTTCTGGCCCGCGGGGAGCAGTCCGGCGTACCGCCAGATGTTGTTCGGCCCGGCCTCGATCTGCTCGCGGGTGACGCTCTTCAGCAGGTCCTGGTCGTAGGCGACCTCGAGCGGGCCGAAACACTCGTAACAGGCGTGCTGCGCGGCGAGCGGGAACTCCGCGCCGCAACCACGGCAGACAAGGGCTCGAGCAGGGCTGACGGCAGACGTCATGAGGATTTTTCCTCTCATCTTTCCCATCGCCACACCGTGTGACGGGGACGGAATTGGCACCTGCCCTCCACCGGCTCGTCATCGAGCGCGGTACGGAAGGTGGTTGCCGGGGCGTCATCGGGCCGTATCCCTCAGCCCCTCTGGATGAGGTATTCAGTTGTGTCGTGCGCGTCCGAGTTTACGACCGGGTTTCGCGATCACCACCAGCCGATCCCGAGGTGTGAGCTAATCGTCGCGGTTCACTCACGCGGCGCGCTCGCGGCGAGCGCGCGCATCCGGCGCTGCAGCACCTGCTCCATCAGCTGCACAAGCGCGTTCTTCACCGAGTCACGGGTCCGGGCGTCACACTCCGCGATCGGCACCTCCGGCCCGACGCCGAGCGCGTCCCGCACCTCGGGGAGCGCGAACCGGGGCGCGCCGTCGAACGGGTTCACCGCGAGCAGGAACGGGACTCCGAGTTCCTCGAAGTAGTCGATCGCCGGATAGCTGTCCTGGATCCGGCGCGTGTCGACGAGCACCACCGCGCCGAGTGCGCCGTCGACCAGGTCGTCCCAGAGGAACGAGAAGCGGTCCTGGCCGGGCGTGCCGAACAGGTAGAGCATCAGTGACGCGTCCAGATGGATCCGGCCGAAGTCGAGCGCGACAGTGGTGGTCGTCTTCCCGTCCAGGCCGCGGGTGTCGTCCACGCCGATCGAGACCGTGGTCATGTCCGCCTCGGTGAGCAGCGGCTCGATCTCGGAGATGGCACTCACGAAGGTGGTCTTCCCCACCCCGAAGCCGCCGCTTATCACGATCTTCACGACCACCGGTGCGGTCGGCACCTCAGAGAGCCCGGACACGGTCGACGATCCTTTCGATAAGCGCGATGGGCAGCTCGGACGGGTCGTCCACCGGCTGCGCCACGGTCAGGTAGTCGTCCGCCGCGAGGTCCGCGATAAGCACCCGCGTCACCCCGATCGGCAGGCACAGGCGGGCGGCCACGTCCGCGAGCGAGCGCGGTTCCTGGCAGAGCCGGACGATGCGCTGCAGTTCGAAGCGCAGCGGCGCGGAGAGCGCGGCGGGTGCGGCCCGGACCAGCGTCTCCAGGCGCAGCCCGTCCCGCAACGGCCGGGTCCGGCCACCGGTGAGCAGGAACGGGCGGACCACACCGTCGTCGGCCGGTTCCTCGGGCGTCGCCGCGGCCCGGTCCCGGCGGCTCGGCGACTCCACCGCCGGCGGTTGCCACGGTGGCACCATCCGCGGGTCCGGCGGCCGGAACTCCGAGGTGCTCACCGCGGCAGGCCCCGGCGGGACTCGGCGATCAGCGCGGGGGTGAGCAGGTCGCCGACGCGTTCGCCGAGCATCGCGATCTCGTAGCCGATCAGCGCCACGTCGCAGTCGCCGTCCGCGAGCACGCCGAGACAGGTGCCGCCGCCGAGCGTGGAGACGACAAGGAAGCCGGACGTCATCTCGATCATGATGAGTTTGAGCCCGGTGAAGTCGTACCGGCGGGCGGCGCTGCGGGCCAGGCTGGTCAGCCCGGAGACGATCGCGGCCAGGTGGTCCGCGTCGGCGCGGTCCAGACCGGCCGAGGTGGCGATCAGGATGCCGTCCGAGGAGACGGCGACGGCCTCGCGCACGCCGGCCGTACCCCTGACGAAGTTGGTGATCAGCCAGTTGAAGCGCTGCGCGGTGGTGCCCGGCCCGGCTTCGGTGCTCATTGAATTTCCCCGTTCTGGTCGGGACGGTTCTGGTCGGGACCGGTGTCGTTGCCCGCGGCGCGGCCCTGCTGCATGCCGCGGCGGAGCGCCGTCATGGTGGCGCCGATGTCGCTCGGCGCCGGGCGTTCGGCCGCGAGGCGGGCGGCCGTTCCGTTCGTCGCGCCGCGCGGCCCCTGCCGGGGAACAGAAACCCCACGACGATGCCGGGGTACGCGCTTGACCAGCCCGTTCGGCGTGATCTCGGCATCCGGGGCCGGCAGAGCCGGGGGCGGCGCCGGTGCCGGGGCGACGGCCACCGGCTCGGGCTTCGCCGGCTCCTTGACCAGCAGCGCGGCCGGAACCTTCACGCGCGCGGTCGTGCCGGTCACCGGTGACTGGCAGATCTCCACCTCGACGCCGAGCTTCGCGGCGAGGTGGCCGACTACGTAGTGACCGAGGAACCGGGTCGGCGCGACGGTGAACGACTCCACGCCGGCCAGCCGCGCGTTCGCCCGTGCCAGTTCCTCCGCGCTCATGCCGACGCCCTGGTCCACGATCGCGATCAGGTACGCCTCGTCACCCACCCATCGCCCGTGCACCTCCACGTCGAAGTCCGGCGGCGAGAAGGTGAGCCCGTTCTCGACCAGCTCCGCGACCATGTGGGCCAGGTCGGCCACGTACGCGCCGGGGACGAACGCGTCGTCGATCCGGCGCAGCGACACCCGGCGGTACTCCTCCACCTCCGCGAGCGCGGAGCGCAGCACGTCCGACATCGGCAGCGGGCTGGACCAGGTCCGCGGCGTCGCCTCGCCGACCAGCACCAGCAGGCTCTCCGCGTTGCGGCGCATGCGGGTGGCCAGGTGGTCCAGCTCGAAGAGGTTGGCCAGGCCGGCCGGGTCGGTCTCCTCGCGTTCGAGCCGGGTGATGAAGCCGAGCTGGCGGCTGAGCAGGTTCTGGTTGCGGCGGCCCAGGTTCGCCATCGAGTCGGTGGTGTTCCGGCGCAGCACGGCCTGCTCGGCGGCGAGGCCGTAGGCGGACGACTGCAACCGGTTCAGCGCGTCCGCCACCGACGTGATCTCGGTGCCGGCCTGCTCGGGCACGACCACCGGCGGCGGGGGCCCGGACCCACCGCCCTCGTGAAGCGACGCGACCGCGGCCGGCAACCGCCGGGACGCGGCCGCATCGGCCTCGCTTACCAGCCGGGCCAGCGGGCGGGTGATGCCCGTCGACGCGGACCGGCCGAGCAGCAGCCCGCCGGCCAGCGCCACCAGGATCACGATCCCGAGCCCGGCCAGGTCGAACGTGGCCTCCGCCCGCAGATCGCCGGTCCGGGCACGGACGTCCTCGGCGACCACCGCGCGCACCGCGGTCAGCTCCCCCGCGAACGCGGTGCTCGCCCGCAGCCACTCGGCCGGGTCCCGGCGCGGGCCGTTCTCCGGCGCGGCGAGCGCGGCCTGCTCGGCGGCGGTGACCACGGCCGCGTCCGGGCCGGTGGTGGCGTTCTTCAGCCGGTCAAGCGCGCGGGCCGAGGCGTACCGGGAGGTCTCGGCGAGTGCGACGCGCTTCGCCGCGAGCAGCGTCGACAGCTCGGTCCGCTGGCCCTCCTCGAACCGGCCGCTGGCCTGGGCCGCGCCGATCAGCCCGCGCGTCTCGGAGACGGCCTCGGTCGCGTCGGAGAGCGCCTGCAGCGCGGAGAGGCCGCGGCGCAGCTCCGGGTCCGGGTCCGGGAACGGCGAGTCAAGCCCGACGTCGACGCGGTTCAGGGCCGTGATCCGGTCCGTGTACGACTGCACCGCCGACTGCTGCCCCACCCGCCCGGTGTCCGCGTCGGCCCGGAGCCGCCCCAGCTCCTCAAGCTGCTGCACGACCGCGTAGACCGCCTTCGGTCCCGGCCCTTCCGCGTCCCGGAGCCCGGCGAGCGCGGTCCGGCTCGCGTCCACCCGCACGCGCTGCGTGGCCAGGTCCCCGCGCAGCCGGGCCTCGCCGGCCATCACCACGGCGGTCAGGTCGCGCTCGTGCTGCAGCTCGCGGACCAGGTCCTGCGCGGACATGCTCAACTCGACAGTGGCGGTGGCCCGGTCCGCGGCGCCGTACTCGTCGATCTCCTTGAGCACCAGGTCGCCGAGGAGCAGCAGGATGACGACGAGCGGCAGCGCCAGCAGGCGGGCCACCCGGCCGCGAATGGTGGCCTGCCGCCGTCGGCGAAACGCGGGATCGGTGCCGGGTGGCCCGATCGCCGCGGTCTTCCACTCCGGAACTATGAGTGTGGAACGCATGTGGCCTCTTCCCGAAACCCGAGCCGGTGACCGTCTGGCAGCAGACGGTGAACCACTGGACCGGGTCTCCGTCGCACGGCATGTGCGAAGGCCCCACGAACGGGTGACCGGTTAGGAGGTCACGTCCTTGCGGGTGAAGCGCCGGAACGCGAACGACCAGAAGAGCGTGGCGTAGCAGACCGCGGAGATTGTGCCCTTCACCATGTCGTCCGTCTGGATCGGCGTGGAGAGCAGCCCCAGCCAGGCGTCGGAGAAGTGCGTGGGCAGCAGGTTCCGCAGGTCGCCGAGGGCGGTGATCTGGTCCAGGATGTTGGAGAGGATCACCAGCAGCACCGCGCCGCCGACCGCACCGAGCGGCGCGTCGGTGAGCACCGACAGCAGGAACGCGAGGCCGGCGATCACCAGCAGGCTGACCGCGAGGTAGCCGACCACGCCGAGCAGCCGCAGCACCCCCTCGCCCGGTGGGATCTGCGCCGCGACAGTGCTGCGCAGCGGCGACCAGCCGTACCGGGCCGTGCCGAGCGCCATCGCGGTGACGGCAAGCGTGAGCAGCGCCAGCCCGGAGTAGGCGAGCGCTACCGCAAGCTTCACCGCAAGCAGGCGGGACCGCGGCACCGGCACGGCAAGCAGATAGCGAAGACTCCCCCAGCTCGCCTCGCTGGCCACTGTGTCGCCGTGGAACAGCGCCACCACCACGCCGAGCATGAAACCGGCGGAGACCAGCAGCGTGAAGAGCGTGAAGTTGAGCCCGCCGGAGGTCGCCAGGTCGATCAGGCTGCCGAACTCGCCGCCGCCGTTCCCGTCGTCGTCACCGGTGTCGAACTGGAACGCGATCAGGATGATCACCGGCAGCAGGACCATGAAACCGAGCGCCATCCGGGTACGCACCCGCGTGGCCTGACGCCGGAACTCGGCGCCGAACGACAGCGTCCGCCCCGGCCGGTAACCCACCGCGCCGCTGCCGGTCATCGGTCCCCACTCCCCCGCGAGTTGTCCCCGACCAGCGCGAGGAACGCGTCCTCGAGCCGGCGCCTCGGCATCACCCGGTCCACACCGACCCCCGCTCTCACAAGCGCCGCCACCAGGTCCCGGCGGGGCGTGCCGTTCAGGTCCACGATCAGGCCGCCGTTCTCCGCCTCCTGCAGGAAACGCACGCCGTCCAGTCCGTCCATCGCGGCCCGCGCCGCGACCGGGTCGTCCACGTCCAGCTGCACTGTCGGCGAGTCGCCGACGATGTCCCCGACCGGGCCGGACGCCACGATCGTGCCCTTGTTCACCACCACCGCGTGCGTACAGGTCTGCTCCACCTCGGCCAGCAGGTGGCTTGAGACGAGCACGGCCCGGCCGTCGGTGGCGTACCGCTGCAGCACCCGGCGCATCTCCGCGATCTGCGGCGGGTCCAGGCCGTCCGTCGGCTCGTCGAGCACCAGCAGCTCCGGCAGGCCGAGCATGGCCTGCGCGATCGCCAGCCGCTGCCGCATGCCGTGGCTGTACTTGCGGGTCCGCCGGTGCACCGAGTCACCGAGCCCGGCGATCCGCAGCGCCTCCTCGAACCGGGCGTCCGCCCACGGCCTGCCGGTCGCCCTCCAGTACGCGCGCAGGTTCTCCTCGCCGGTCAGATGCGGCAGGAAGCCCGGCCCCTCGACCAGCGCACCGACCCTGGACAGCACCGGGGAGCCGGGCGTCAGGCGATGCCCGAAGATCCGGATCTCGCCGCGCGTCGGCTGGGTGAGGCCCATCAGCACCCGCAACGTGGTGGTCTTCCCGGCGCCGTTCGGGCCGAGCAGGCCGACCACCTGGCCGCGCCGCACCGTGAAGTCCACCCTGGACACGGCGACGAAGCCGTCCGCGTACTCCTTGCGCAGCCCCTGCACGACAAGCGGCGTGTCCGCATGCTCGGCCGCGACCGAGCGGTCCACCCGCCGGTTCCGGGCCCGCGCGAGCAGCAGCACCGCGGTCAGCCCGATCGCGATCGCGGCAAGCAGCCCGGCGAGCACCAGGCGCCAGACCGCGTCCGGGCTCGCCATCTGCGCGCCGCCCAGGATCGGCAGCGTCACGGCCGGCTCGATTCCGACCGTGTAGACCGCGGGTTGGGCCGGGCTCGCGAACGCCTGGTCGGATGTGGCGACCACGATCCGGATCCGGTGTCCCTCGTCGATGCGCCGGACGATCGCGGGCAATGTCACCGCGACCGGCCGGGCGGCGTCGATCGTGGCCGGCAGCCCGGTCAGCCGGACCGGCGCGACCAGGCCCTCGGAGAGGGTGGCGCCGCCGTCCGGGTCCACGTCGTAGAGCTTCACGAACAGCACGGCCTCGCCGGTCGGCGACGCGGCGCGAAGCGTGACCCGCGGTGATCCGCCAACGTTGAGCGCGGCCGGCAGCGGCTCCGACTCGAACGCGGCATGCTGCCCCGGCAGGTCAGCGACGACGGAACCGAGGACCGAGGAGAGCGCGCCCGCACCGGGCAGCGAGGAGAGCGCGGCCGGATTGCCGCCCGGCGGGTTCGCGATCGGCCGGGCACCACCGTCCACAGTGACCGCCGTTGTTGACTGACCGGTCAGGCCCGGGTAGTCCGTGATCGTGTAGGCGTTGGTGACCAGCCCGCGGTCGATCGCGTCGAAGCCGGCCACCCGCGAGTAGGTGAACGAGTCCGCAGGCGCCGGGCCGTCACCGGCCACGTAGTGGTCCAGCCAGCCGCGGGTCAGCTCGTCCACCCGGTCCTGATCGGTCTGCGGGCCCTCGCCGCCGTCGTGGCCGCCGGCGTACCAGGCGACCCGGACCGGCGTGCCGTTCGCGGCGATCCCGCGCGCGTTCGCATCCGCCTCGGCCAGCGGGAACAGCGTGTCCGCCAGGCCCTGGACCAGCAGCGTGGGGGCCTTGATCCGGTCGAGCACGTTCGCCGGGCTGGACCGGTCGAGCACCGCGACCGCCTCCGGGGTGGCCCGGCCGGTGGTCGCGATCGACATGAACGCGGCACACACGTCCGCGGCGAAACGACCACAGGCCGGATCGAACTCCGCGGGTACGCCTGCGGGGGCACCACCTGTCGCACCACCCGTGGCACCGCCCGGCGCGCCGCCTGTCGCACCGGAGGAGAAGAACGTTCCGGCCCAGGCCTTCTTGAACACGCCGTCCACCACCGGGCCGCCCGCCGCGTCCGGCAGGAACGCGCGGCCCAGGTCGTTCCACGTGATCATCGGCACGATCGCGTCCACCCGCGAGTCCTGCGCCGCGAGCAGCAGCGACAGCGCGCCGCCGTAGGAGCCGCCGACCGCGCCCACCCGCGGGTCGCCGGGCGCGTCCTGCCGCACCTCCGGCCGCTGGGCCAGCCAGTCCAGCAGCCGCTGCGCGTCCTTGACCTCGTAGTCCGCGCTGTCCAGGTGGATCTGCCCGCCGCTGCGCCCGAAGCCGCGCGCGGTCCAGGTGAGCACCGCGTAGCCCTCCGCCGCAAGCCGTTCCGCCTGCGCGTGCACGCTGTGCATGTCGCCGCCGAAGCCGTGCGCCAGCAGCAGCGCGGGCACCCTGGCCTCGGCGGAGGCGCCGTCCGGCATGAAGTAACGGGTGTCGAGCGTGACCGGCTCGTCGCCGGTCGGCCCGGACCGTACCGTGATGATCTCGTCCTGGAATGTGAAGCCCGGGTCCTCCGGCCACACCGCCCAGCCGGTCAGGCCCGCGACAAGCGCCACCACGGCCGAGCCGGCGAGCCAGCGGCGAGGCGTCATTCGCGGGAGCGCGCGGCGGAGCCGGCTGGGCAGGGCACGGGGCATGGCGCGAGCCTACGGCGGAACCCCTGTGCCGAACCTGAGAAGCGTGATCACGGAAGCCCGGGACGCGCGGTCGCGAACGGCGGTGCGGCGGCCGGCAAGCCCGATCGGGAATGCCGGTGGCGGGTTTGAGAAGCGTGATCAGGCTAGTGTCGCTGGGGTGGGCGATGCTGAACTGACGCTGACCGCGATGCTGCGACCCGCCGCGCTCGACGCGCGGCGCGGGATCGTGCGGCTGCACCCCGAGGTGATGGCCGCGCTCGGCCTGCACCAGGGCGACCCCGTCCGGCTCACCGGGCAGCGCACCAGCGCGGGAATCGTGGCGCTCGCGAACACGACCTCCAGCCGCGCGATCCTCTACGCCGACGACCTGGTCCTCGGCAACCTGGGGCTACGCGAGGGCGGGCAGCTCACTGTCGCGCCGATCCCGACCACCGGCGCGCGCCGGGTGGTGCTCTCCGGGCCACCTGAGATCGTGGTCGCGGTCTCCGCGGACATGCTGCGGCTCGCGCTGCTCGGCAAGGTGGTCACGGCCGGCGACGACGTGTCGCTGCTGCCGCAGGACGTGCTGCCGGACGCGACCACGCACAGCCTGGTCCAGACCGCGCGCCGCAGCCTGGCCAACACGGTCGGCTTCGGCTGGACCACCACGCTGCTGCGGGTGGACTCGGTCTCCGACGCGGACGGCGCACTTGTCACCATGGACACGGTCGTCACCTGGGCGTCCGGCCACACCACGCACGGCCAGACCTTCCACGCGGAGGCCGCGACACCCTTCACACCCCCTTCGCCGGTACGGCGTGCGCCCGGTTCCCCCGGGTCCGGCTCGGGCGGCGGTGCCTTCCGGCCCGGCGGCCGTCCCTCCGGCACCGCGGGCGGCGCTGCGGATGGTGTCGCGGCAGGCGGAGTCGCAGCAGGCGGTGCCACCTTCGGTGGTCAAGCCGCTTCGGCCCAGGACGCGGTCGTCGAGGGTGAGATCGTCGACTCCGGCCCGGACGCCGCGCGGGACACCGAGCCCGCGCCGCCGATCGAGGACCTGCCCGGCCTTCGCGCCCAGGCCCACGAGCTGCGCGAACTCCTCGATCTCGGCTTCCACCACCGCGAGGTGCTGGGCCGGCTCGGCGCTGCCGCCGCACTCGGCGTGCTGATCACCGGCCCGGCCGGTTCCGGCAAGGGTGTGCTGGTCCGGTCCGTCGCGGCCGCGGTCGGCGCGCAGGTGGTCGCGCTCTGGGCGCCGGAACTGGTCTCGCTCACCAACGAGGCCGCGGCCCGTCGCCTGCGCGCCGCCGCCGACGCGGTAACCGGTGCGGACCGGCCCGGCGTGCTGCTTGTCGCGGACGTGGAGGCGCTCGTCCCGCGCGACGAGACCGGCCCGCTGGCCACCGTGTTCCGCCAGGTCATCGCCGGCCTGATCAAGACGGGTGCGGCAGTGGTCTGCACAAGCAGCCGGCCGGAGGAGCTGGACACCGGGCTGCGCGCGCCGGACCTGCTCTCCGTGCAGATCACCGTGTCGCTTCCGGACGCGGCACTGCGCCGCGAGCAGCTGGACGTGCTTACCCGGGGGATGCCGCTGGCCGAGGACGTGCGGCTGGACGACGTCGCCGGGCGTACCCCCGGCTTCGTCGCCGCCGACCTGGCCGCGCTGACCCGGGAGGCCGCGGTGCGTGCGGCGCTGCGGCAGAAGGGCGACCTGCCGGAGACGCCGACGATCGCGATGACCGACTTCTCGGCCGCGCTCGAGGTGGTCCGCCCGACCTCGATGGCCGAGTCCACGCTTGAGCTGGCCCGGGTCACGCTTGATGACGTCGGCGACATGGCCGAGGTGAAGGAGCTGCTCACCGAGTCGGTGCTGTGGCCGCTCACCTACCCGGACACGTTCGCCCGGCTCGGCGTGCAGGCGCCGCGCGGCGTGCTGCTCTACGGCCCGCCCGGCTGCGGGAAGACGTACCTGGTGAAGGCCGTCGCCGGTTCCGGACAGGCCAATGTGCTCTCGGTCAAGGGCGCGGAGCTGCTCAGCAAGTGGGTCGGCGAGAGCGAGCGCGCGGTCCGTGAGCTGTTCCGCCGGGCCCGCGAGGCCGCGCCCACGCTTGTGTTCCTGGACGAGGTGGACGCGCTGGCCCCGGTGCGCGGACAGTCGAGCGACGGCGGCACCACCGACCGCGTGGTCGCCGCGCTGCTCACCGAGCTGGACGGCGTGGAGTCGCTGCGCAACGTGGTGGTGATCGGCGCGACGAACCGTCCCGATCTGGTCGATCCCGCGCTGCTGCGGCCCGGCCGGCTGGAGCGCATCGTCTACGTGCCACCGCCGGACGGCGAGGCCCGGACCGCGATCCTGCGCGCCGCCTCGAAGCCGGTGCCGCTCGCGGACGACGTGGATCTGGCCGAGCTCGGTCTCGAGCTGGAGAACTTCTCCGCCGCGGACTGTGCCGCGCTGATCCGCGAGGCCGCGCTTGCCGCGATGCGCGAGTCGCTTGACGCCACCTCGGTCACGGCCGCGCACGTCGCCACGGCCCGGAAGCGGGTCCGCCCGTCGCTGGATCCCGCACAGGTCGCCCACCTGGCCGCCTACGCGGAGGCCCGTACCCGCTGATGCTCCTCAGCTCTTGATCGTTCCCATCCACCTTTGCTCTGCTTACCTAACTGTCGCCGAGCGATTCGCGGCATATGCCGGACGGTCGAATTAGCGCGGTTTGTGCATGTAAGCAGAGCAAAGGCGGCGGGGCGCGGGCCGGTCGGGTCGCCCGATCGAAAGATCAGTGTTCGATGGCGAGGCGGACGCCCAGCGCGAGCAGCGCGGAGCCGGTGAGCGTGTCCAGGCCGCGGCGGACCGCACGGCGGTCGAGGAGACGCCGGATCGCGCCGACGACAAGCGTGACAGTGGTGAACCAGCCGGCCGTGACCGCGAACGAGACGGCCCCCAGCACGAGCGTGTCGCCTGCTGTCGGGTTGTCCGGCAGGAACTGCGGCAGGAGCGCCAGGAAGAAGACCGCGACCTTGGGATTGACCAGGTTTGTGAACAGGCCGGCGCGGAACGCGGCCCAGTGCCGGCGGTCCCAGGCCGTGAACGGTGACCAGCGGAAACGCCGGCGCCTGTGGCGTGGCACGTCGAAGGCGGCCGCGAGCGCGGCCAGGTCCGCGTGGGCGGCGGGCGTCAGGTCGCGGCGGGCGGCGATGGCGGTCCAGAGCGTACGGAGTCCGACGAAGACCAGGTAGGCGGCACCGGCCAGCTTCATCGCGAGGTACGCCATCGGCGAGGTGGCGACAAGCGCGGCGACGCCGACGGCGGCGAGCAGCACCCACCCCAGGATGCCGGTGGCGATGCCGACCGCGGTGGCGAAGCCGGCCCGGCGGCCGGAGGCGACGGCGTGGCGCAGGACGATCGCGAAGTCCGGTCCGGGGGACATCGTGCCGAGCGCCATGACTCCCGCGAACGCGGCGAGGTGCGTGACGGTCAGATGCATGACCCGAGACGCTAGTCCCCCATAGTGCGATTTATACCCAAAAATCTTTGCCTATTTCACTATGCGGGAAGCGCATGTGCGCGCTCACACACGCGGACCGTACTCCGCCCTGACCTCCGAGAAAAGGATTACTGACGGGCTCCCGCGCGGATCACGCCGGTGACCTGCAGATCCTCGGAGAGCAGCACGAGGTCCGCGCGCAGGCCGGGCGTGATCGCGCCGAGCGTGCCGGAGAAGCCCGCCGCGCGCGCGGGTGTCCACGATGCGGCACGTGACGCGTCCACGATGGAGAGGCCGGCACCGACCGCCTGCCGCAGCGCCGCGTCCATGGTCAGCGTGCTGCCGGCGATCGAGCCGTTCGTCGTCAGCCGCGCGACCCGGTCGGCCACCACGACGGAGAGGCCGCCCAGCTCGTAGGCGCCGTCCGGCATCCCGGCCGCGGCCATCGCGTCGGTGACAAGCGCGTACCCGCCGCGCGCCGCGCCGGCCACGAACGCAAGCGTCCCGTCGTGCAGGTGCACGCCGTCCGCGACCACCTCACAGATCACGCCGGGCGCGTCGAGCAGCGCCACCGCCGGGCCGGGCTCGCGATGGTGGATCGGCCGCATGCCGTTGAACAGGTGGGTGGCGACCGTGGCGCCGGCCTCGACCGCGGCTCGGGTCACGTCGTAGGGCGCGTCCGTGTGCCCGACCGCCGCGGCGACGCCGTGCGAGGCCAGCAGCTTGATCGCGTCGAGCGCGCCGGGCAGCTCGGGTGCGATAGTCATCATCCGGACCGCGCCGTCGCCGAGCGCGATCAGCGCCGCCAGCTCGTCGGGGTCCGGGTCCCGCAGGAAGTCAGGGTTCTGCGCGCCGCACCGGGCGCCGGAGAGGTACGGCCCCTCGAAGTGCACGCCGCCCAGCACACCCTCGCGGACCAGCGGCACGAACGCCGCGGTCGCGTCGCGCATCAGCGCGAACGGCGAGCTGACCAGGCTGGCCAGCACTGTGGTGGAGCCGTGCCGCAGGTGGAACGCGGCCGCGGCGCGCGCGGCGTCCGGGTCACCGGTGGTGAACGTGTGCCCGCCGCCGCCGTGGTTGTGGATGTCCACGAAGCCCGGCAGCACCCAGGCGGCCCGCTCGGCGCCCACGCCCGGCCCGTCGCCGACCCCGGTGATCAGCGAACCGTCGATCGCGACGTGGCCGTCCTCGACGATCCCGTCCGGCGTCACGATCCGGCCGGCGATGTGCATGGTCACCCGTTGTCCCCGATGCTGAAGTCCGTGGTCGATGAGAGGCCGAGCAGCGCCGCGCCGCGCAGTCCGGCCGTGTCGCCGAGGCTGGCCTTGACCAGCCTGGGCATGCGGTGGAACGTGACGCGCGCGGCCAGCGCCTCGCGCAGCGGCCCGAGCAGCGTCTCGCCGGCCTCGCCCAGCCCGCCGCCGATCACGAAGACCTCCGTGTCAAGCAGCGCCTGTGCGGTGAGCAGCCCGTCCGCAAGCGCGTCGACTGTCTCCCGCCAGATCTCGGCGGCCGCGTCCTCGCCCACGGTCACGCGCGCGACCACGTCCGCGGCGCTGGTCTCCACACCTGTCAGCGCGAGGTAGCGGCGGGCCACCGACGCGGCGCTGGCGATCGTCTCCAGGCAGCCGCGCTGGCCGCACGCGCAGGCGGGACCGCCGGGCCGGACCACTATGTGCCCCAGCTCGCCTGCCGCGCCGTGTGCGCCGCTGTTCGTGTGCCCGCCGCGCACGTGCGCGGCCGCGATGCCGGTACCGATGCCCACGAAGATCACGTCGTCCGCGCCGTGGCCGGCGCCGAGACGGGCCTCCGCGAGACCTGCCGCGCGCATGTCATGACCGAGCGCGGCCGGGATGCCGAGTCGTGCCGAGACAAGATCACGCAGGGGTACGTCCCGGAAGCCCAGGTTCGCGGCGAAGACCGCAACGCCGCGAACCTCGTCGACCACGCCCGGGATGGCCACGCCAGCCGCGACCGGCGTCTGCCCGGCCGCGCGCGCCTTCCCGGCCAGCTCCTCCGCGATGTCGCAGATCGCGGCCGTGACCGCGACGGGCCCCCGGGACGCGAGCGTGTCGTGCCGCTCGGTGTGCAGCACCTCGCCGTCCACCGCGACCACGCCGCACTTCATCCCGGTACCGCCGATGTCCATGGCGACGACGACCGGCCTGGTCCCGTCGCCCTGCCCGGCCACAAGCGCCGGTCCGGCCTCAGATGCCTGCCCGCTCGCGACGGCCCGTCCGGTCACGGCGGTCTGCCTGGTCACGGCCGTCGGACTGGTCACAGCCGTCTGCCCGGTCGCGGAGATCTGCCCGGTCGCGGAGGTCTGCCCGGCCACGGAGATCTGCCCGGTCGCGGAGATCTGTCTGGGCACGGCGGTCTGTCCGGTCACGCCAGGACGACCGAGCGGGTCAGGTTGCGGGGTGCGTCCGGGTCGAGGCCGCGGTGTGCGGCGAGCGCGACCGCGAAGCGCTGCGCCATGATCAGGTCGGCCATCGGGTCGAGTGGCACGCGGCCGCCGTTCCAGCTGCCGAGCGCGGTGTGCCCGCAGTGCGCGCGGCTGTGCACGAACGTGGCGCCGGCCGCCGCGACGGTCTCGTCCAGCCCGGCCGGTATCTCGCCGAACGCCCACACCACCCGGCGCGGCGCGGCGATCGCGATCGGGCCGTGCCGGTAGTCCATCGCCTGGTACGCCTCGGCCCAGAACGTCGCGGCCTCCCGGCACTTGAGCGCGGCCTCCTCGGCAAGCCCCACGGTCCAGCCCTGCCCGAGGAAGGTGATCTGCTCGATCGGCGCCGGGTCGACCGGCAGCGGCATACGCACCGCGACCTCGGCGTCCGTGATCGCGTCCTCCAGGTTCTCGCCGAGGTGGGCGCGGAGAAGCGCGAGCGTGCTTGTGGCGAACCGGGTCTGCACGACCGAGCGCTCGTCCGCGAACGGCATCGCGACCACGTCCGTGGCGAGGTGCGCGGCCGGGGTGTCCGCGTTGCCCACGATCACCGTGGTGGGCGTGCTCAGCGCCGCGAGCAGGTCGGTGACCTCGGTCGTGGTACCGGACCGGGTGATCGCGACGACCCGGTCGTACCGCCGGGTGGCCGGGAACTCGGAGGCCTGGAACGCGTCCGTCTCGCCCAGGCCGGCCCGCTCACGCAACGCCGCGTACGCCATGGCCATGAACCAGGAGGTGCCGCAGCCGGTGACCGCGACTCGTTCGCCCGGCCGCCCGAGCACGGCGGCGTGCTCCGGGGCGAGGGCGGCGGCGGTACGCCAGCAGTCGGGCTGACTGGCGAGCTCTTCGTCGACGTAGGCCATTTCGACCACCCCTCAGAGGAACCGGGACTGGCACGCGCCGTGCTGCGCAGAACGGCTCGTTTCAATGCTGTTTCGCGCGCCATTGTGCGCAGATCTGCAGTCGTGCGGCAAGCATGAGCAACTTCGCGCAGCCCGGCGGTTTGCTAACCGGCCCTTTCGCGCATTACTGTGCACGAAATCACTAAGCGTGCGCATGCAGGGGAGGCCGACGGTGGATCGGTACGTGCGCTGGAACGCCCTGCTCGAACTCCTCACGGACAGTGGCCGGGTAAGCGTCGAGGACGCCGCCGCGCAGCTCAACGTGTCCCAGGCGACCATCCGGCGTGACTTCGACCAGCTCGCCCAGCAGCAGATGATCATCCGTACCCGGGGTGGCGCGGTCGCGAACGGCGTCTCCTACGACCTCCCGCTGCGGTACAAGACCGCGAAGCACTCGGCCGAGAAGCAGCGGATCGGCGCGGCAGCGGCCTCGCTTGTCGCGCCCGGCCAGGTCGTCGGCCTGAACGGCGGCACCACCACCACCGAGGTGGCCCGTGCGCTGGCGGTCCGGCCGGACCTGAACACCAACGCGGACGGCACTCAGCTCACAGTGGTCACCAACGCGCTGAACATCGCGAACGAGCTGCTGGTCCGCTCGCAGATGAAGATCGTGGTGGCCGGCGGCGTGGTCCGCCCGCAGTCGTTCGAGCTGGTCGGCCCGCTCGGCGGCGCGCTGCTGCACGAGGTCACGCTTGACGTGGTGCTGCTCGGCGTGAACGCGATCGACGTGCGGCTCGGTGCGGCGGCCCACCACGAGGGCGAGGCGGCGATGAACTCGCTGATGGTCGGCCGGGCCAAGCGCGTCGTGATCATCGCGGACTCGTCCAAGCTGGGCGGTCACGCGTTCGCCCGGATCTGCGCCATCGACCGGGTGGAAACGCTGATCACCGACTCCGGCGCACCCGCCTCGGTGGTCGCGGAGTTCGAGGAGGCCGGCGTGCGGGTGATCACCGCCTGATCCGGTGCGGCCTGCGTCGATGCTGGTTATGGTGAGGACCATGGAGTCCGAGGACATCGACGACGATTTTTCCCCGCCGGCGCCCCGAGCCGCGCCCGACGAGCCGGCGCTTGCCGAGCGCGAACTGGCCATCCTCGAGTTCGAGAAAAAGTGGTGGCGGCACGCGGGCGCGAAGGAGCAGGCGATCCGCGACGAGTTCGGCCTCTCCTCGACGCGCTACTACCAGTTGCTCAACGGCCTGCTGGACAACCCGCTGGCGCTAGCCCACGACCCGATGCTGATCGGCCGGCTGCGGCGTCTGCGCGCCTCCCGTACCCGCTGAGGCCTGTGGGTTGAAAGGCACCCACGACGGCAGCGGCAGCGTGCGCCACGGGATGCGCGCCGTCACCCGGCCCAGCACGATGCCGAGCAGCAGACCGGCGATCGAGTCGGTCAGCCAGTGGTAGTTGAGGTAGACAGTCGTCCAGAACACGATGATCGGCGGCGCGATGCGCAGCGGCCTCCGCAGGCGACCGGCCCGCTCGCCGATCAGCCAGCTCAGCAGCAGGTAGAGCGTGAAGTACCAGACGACCGTGTTGACCATGTGGCCCGACGGGTACGACCAGTTGTAGCCGTGCGCAGCCGCCTCGTTGAACAGCTCGGCCTTGTTCGGCAGCGCCGACCGGGGAGCGTCCCGGCTGCTCAGCTCCTTGATCGGGGTGACCACCACGAGGATGAACAGCTGTGTGAACACCACCAGGATCAGCGGCCGCACGTCACGCCACTTGTAGAGCAGCCACAGCGCCGCCACCAGGCAGAGCACCATGATCGGCGTGCCCTGGCCCAGATAGTTGAGCACGTAGGACGGGTAGTGCAGCACGGCCGGCTGGACGTCGAACGCCCAGTCCGACACCGCGAGGTCCACGTCGAGCAGGTGGCCGGCGGCGAGCAGGGCGGTCAGCCCTGCCAGCGCCGCCAGCAGCAGACCATCGAACCACCAGCCGAGTCGTCGCACCCGGCACACGTTACCGGGCTCAGATCAGCGACTTGATCCGCGCGTTGAGCAGGTCCGCACGCACGCCCGAGTTGGGGCAGCCGCCGAAGTGGTGCAGCGCCACCACCTTGTTCGTCTTCCGGGAGAGCACCGGCGAGCCGGACGAGCCGCCCTCGGTGTCGCAGAAGTAGGAGACGTCGCTCGCGGCCGCGTACCCCGTGTAGCCCGGGTTGTCGACCGCGCAGTTGCTGCCGCGCTCGCCCGAGCTCATCGCGATCGCGGTCGGGTCGCCGGCCGGGTGCTGCGGAATGTAGAGCTGGGTGCCCGCGGTCGGCCGTGCCGTGTCGAGCGTCAGGAAGCCGAACTTCTGGACCGAGGCGAAGCTCTCCACCGTGAACAGCGTGAAGTCGAGCGTCTTGTCCGTGGCCAGCACCTTGTCGCCCCAGACCTTCGTCGACTGGTAGACGTCGTACCCGCCGCACTTCGCGCACTGGTAGTTGAACCAGACCTCGGTGTTGTACGCGTCCTTCGAGGTGGCGAAGCAGTGGTTGTTTGTGACAAGCCGGTTCTGCGCGCCGATCCGCCACGCGGTGCACAGCTCGGTGCCGTTGATCAGCAGCCGGGCCACCGCCTTCGACCTGGTGTACGCCATCGGGTCGGTGGACTTGTAACAGGCCGCGTCCGACTTCTCGTCGCCGCCGCAGACGCTCTCCTCGCGCCCCGGCCCGGCCGGTCCGGGCTCCAGCTCACGGGCGCGCTCCAGCTCGTGCGCGGCCTCGACCCGCTCCGGCCGGGTGTACCCGCGGGCCACCCGGTCGATGCCGACGCCGAGCCCGCCGAACGCGGTGTGCAGGCCGAGCGGGTCCGCGCTCGTGGTGTGCAGCTCGACCACCGCCGTGTCGCCGGAGACGGACATCGCCCAGCGTGCGCCGCTCGCCGCCGGCTCGTCCGGGTTGAGCACGGCTCGGGTCAGCCCGGAGACCGCGTCGCGGGTGACGCCCTGGTACCTGTGCGATTCCCGCCCGGCCGGGTCGGAGACCGTGAGGTAGTCGCCGGGCAGCAGCGTCATCCGGCTGAAGTGCACCTTCACGTACTCGGCGCCGGGAAAGCGCAGCGTGGTGCGCCGCGCCGCGTCGTCGACGTAGCCGAGCGCCCGGTCCACAGTCTCGACCGTGCCGATCGGCTGCCCCGCGTCCGCGGTCTCACCGTCCTGCGGCGCTCCGGTCTGCGACGGGCCCGGCCCGGTCACCGGCGGTGGGGTCGGCACGGCCTCCGTCGTGGGCACGGGCCGCGGCGCGGCCGAGGCGGTGGGCGGGTTCACAGAGGCCTCGGGGGTACGGGGTGAGTGCTCCGCCGCCGCGTTCCAGACCGCCACGCCCGGCGCCTCGCGCTGGCCGCCACCGAGGTAGCCGATCGCTCCGACGCCGGCGAGCGCGACCGCCGCACCCGCCCCGACGACCAGACTCAGCCTTCGCCGCATTCCGCTCCTGCTTCCGCTATGTCATCGTCTGCACAGTTCATGCCTGTCTCATGCGCGACACACGAATGGTCAGAACAGACATTTGAGCAGATCTCGTCACTGTGTAACGAGCCACGATGAGCCGCGACGCGCCGCGGAAAACGGCATGCTTAGTACGTGCGCATCACCTCCGCCCTCGTAGACCCGGCGCTGCTCGACCTCCCATGGTCGACACCGCTGGAGCAGTGGCCCGCCGACCACCTGGTCGCGCTGCCACAGGGCATCTCGCGGCACATCGTCCGATTCGTCAAGCTGGCCGGCACTGTCTATGCGGTCAAGGAGACCGGCGAGCGCGTCGCCGAGAAGGAGTACGACCTGCTCCGCGCGCTGGAACGGATCGGCTTCCCCTCCGTGGAGGCCGTCGCCGTGGTCACCGACCGGCACGCGCCGGACGGCGAACCGCTTGACACCGTGCTTGTCACCCGGCACCTGCAGTTCTCGCTGCCGTACCGCGCGCTGTTCTCGCACACGCTTCGCGAGAACACCATGATCCGGCTGCTCGACGCGCAGGCGGCGCTCCTGGTCCGGATGCACCTGACCGGTTTCTTCTGGGGTGACTGCTCGCTGTCGAACACGCTGTTCCGCCGGGACGCGGGCTCGTTCGCCGCCTACCTGGTGGACGCGGAGACCGGCGCGCTGCGGCCCAAGCTCTCCAACGGCCAGCGCGACGAGGACCTCGACCTGGCCCGGACCAACATCTTCGGCGAGGCGCTCGACCTCCAGGCCGCCGGGCTGCTGCACGAGTCGATCGACCCGGAGCAGATGGCCGACGAGGTCCTCGCGCGGTACGAGCGGCTCTGGCACGAGGTCACCTACGAGCAGGAGGTGCAGCAGGACTCCCGGCACCACATGGAGGGCCGGATCCGCCGCCTCAACGAACTCGGCTTCGACGTGGCCGAGGTGTCCATGTCGGTCTCGGACAGCGGCCAGTCGTTCATGGTCCGGCCGAAGGTGGTGGACCCCGGCTACCACGTGCGCCGGCTGTTCCGCCTTACCGGCCTGGACGCGGAGGAGAACCAGGCCCGGCAGCTGCTCAACGACCTGGACACGTACCGGGCGGAGAGCGACCTCACGGACGAGCAGCAGGCCGCGCACCGCTGGCTGACCGAGGTCTTCGAGCCGGTCGTCCGCGCGGTCCCGCCGAACCAGCGTGGCAAGCTGGAGCCGACCGAACTCTTCTCCCAGGTGCTCAACCACAGGTGGCGGCTCTCCGAGGAGGCCGGCCGCGACGTGGGCCTGGCCCCGGCCGTCCAGTCGTTCCTCAACGACGTGCTTGTGCACCGGCCGGACGAGCGGGCCGTGCTCGGCGTCGAGGTGGACGCGCTGCTCTCCTGACCGGCCTGATGTCAGAACGGCTCGGGTGCCGGGGCCGGTGGGTTCGCGTCCGCGATCAGCTCGCGCAGTCCCCGGCGGCGGGCCACCACGACCAGCCGGTCGCCGGGCCCGATCGGATGGTCACGCGGCGGCTGCCAGTCCACCCAGTTCTTCCCGGCGCGGGCCAGCCCGATCACCCTGGCTCCGCCGGGCCGTTCCGCCGCGTCAAGCGTGCGGCCGACCAGCCCGCCGCCCGCGGTGACCGCCACCTCCGCGACCAGCAGCACGTGCCGGGCGACCGGGATGGTGGCCTTCACCTCGCGGTCCATCATCGCCTCCGCGAACGCGGGCGCCGCCAGGTAGGACACGCTGCGCGAGATGGTGATCTGGAACGCGCGCTGGATCCGCCGGGCGAAGTCGCCGTCGAACAGTCGCAGCACCACACGCAGGTCCGGTTTCACCGCGCGCGCGTTCAGCGCGGCCTGCAGGTTCGTCACGTCGTCCGTGGAGACCACGACAAGCGTCTGCGCGCTGCCGATCTGCGCGGCCTGCAACGTCTCCTCGCGCGCGGCATCCCCGGTGATCACCGGCACGTTGAGCCGCCGGGCGAGCGGCACGCCGCGCGCGTTCGGGTCCTTGTCCACCGCGACGACGTCCACGCCCAGGTCGTGCAGCTGCGCCATCACGCGCGCGCCGACCGTACCGAGCCCGACCACCACCACGTGGTCCTTGTGCGGAAGCGCGAGCCGGCCGGCGGCCAGCGCCAGCCGCGCGTTCACCACCGCGCCGACCACCCCGGCCGTGATCAGCGGGATCAGCGCCAGCCCGGCAAGCGTCAGCACCAGGTCGGTGGCCTGCAGGACGCCGTTCTCCCGCAGATCCGGATCCGCGCCGGTGACAGTGGTGAGAAGCGTCTGGTAGATCCCCCGCCACACGCTTACATGCTGGTCACCGGCCCGCATGAACTCCCTGGTCTGCAGCCCGCCGCTGATCATGATTATCCCCAGCACGCTGAGCAGCGCCACGCCGATCTTGCGGTCGACAAGCGCGCGCCCGGCCCGCAGCAGCACCGCCATCGGCCGCCGCCGGCGCCGCCGGGCCCGCAACCGGCGCGCCGCCACCACGGTCCCGGCCGGTTGCCCGGTCGCCTCGGCCAGCACGATCTCCGCGCGTGCCTGATCCTCCGGCAGAATGTCCGGCTCACCGCCCACCGCCGCGTCCGCAAGACCACAGACAACAGTCTCCGGGGGTACGTCGTGCCGCCGCGCCACGAACATGGTCCGGCCGGCCAGCCGGAAGTGGGTGGGGTCGGGCTCGCCGAGCGCGGCCGCGACGAACGCGGGCGCGGCCATCGACGCGTCCGACAGCACCGCGCAGTCCTCGAAGACCTCGCCGACGCTCGCCGCAAGCCGGCCGTTGAAGACGCGCAGCACCAGCCGGATCCCTGGAGCGGCCTCGCGCGCGCAGAGGGCGGCGTGGATGTTCGCGACGTCGTCCGGATGCACGAGCGCGAGCGCGGCCGCGTCGGCCAGGTCGACGCCGGCGAACGCGGTCTCGTCCAGCCGGCCCGCGACAAGCGTGCGTACCCGCCGCATGGTCAGCAGCTCCGGCAACGCCGAGATGTCCGGGACCAGCGCGGTGACGCGCACGTCCGGCCGCGCCGCAAGCAGCTCGTTGATCAGCCGGAGCGCCAGCACATCCCGGCCGCACACCACGTAGTGCGGCGCGGTGCTGTCGCCGTTGCCCCGCCCGTTCCACCACCGGGCGAGCGCCCGGCCGCGCCCGGCAGCGGGCGGAGGATCCACACTCGCCATTCCCGGATCATAGGCAGCAGGTCCAAACCGACCAATTTGGGCGAAACGTCCGTACTGGGTGGTTCGTTGGCTATTGAGGACCCGTGCACATGGACCCTTTCGTCGCGGCACACGGCGGGAGAGCCCTCTCGCCCCGAAAGGACCGCCCGCCATGAACAAGTGGCTGACCCGCGCCGTAGGCACCGCAGGCCTCGCCGGCGGCTTTCTCCTGCTGACCGCGACCCAGGCCCAGGCCGCAGCCCCGGACCACCTCCCCGCCGACGACCTGCTGCCGCTCTCCGGCCTCCAGGACGGCGGCGGCGTCCCGCTCCTGTCCGACCTGCTCGGCTCCGCCAAGTCCCCGAACAGCGCCGACCTGCTCGGACCCGCCGGCGGCGGGCTGTTCGGGCCCTCCGGCGGCGGGCTGTTCGGCGCGGACGGATCTGGGCTCTTCGGCGCGGACGGGCCGTCCGGGCTCCTGGGCGGCGGCAACACCTCGAACGGCCTCTTCGACGACGACGGCCCGGCCGGGCTGCTCGGCGGCGGCGGGTTGTCCGGGCTCTTCGGTGGCGGGCACAACGCCGCGGGACAGCATCCCGCGCAGCGACCCGCGTCGAAGCCATCCGGGAAGCCGTCCGCCAGACCCGGCTCCAAGCCCTCTCCACGCCCGGTCTCCAGACCGGCGTCCACGTCGGCCTCAACCGCGTCGAAGCCGGTCCTCAAGCCGGTGACGGACCCGGTCTCCGGGTCCATTTCCACGCCGGCCTCCGGGCCGCTCCTCGGGTCCGCTTCCATGCCGGCCACCGGGCCGGTCGCGGGGTCCGCTTCCACACCGGCCACCGGGCCGGCCTCGCAATTGGCAGGGGGGCCGGTATCGGGAACGGCAGGCCAGCCCGCCGCGGCGTCCAGCGCGGATGTGCCGGTCGCGGATGCGCCGGATGATCAGCCCGCTTCGGCGGTGGGCATGATCCCTAATCCGGCGGCGCAGTTCCTCGGCATCGACAGCGACTACATGCCCGCGCTGATCGGGAACTCGCTCGCGGCCCAGCGGCCCGAACTCTTCGGCGGCTCCGGCGGCGGCGGTGGGCTGCTCGGCGCGTTGACCGGCCAGAGTCGGCAGTCCGAGTCCCCGGCCCGCGGCCTCACCGCACTGCCCGGCTTCACCATGCTCTCCACGCTTACCGGCCAGCCCACAAGCGCGGGCCGCGGGGCCGAACGGCCCATCGCCACGCGCGGGGGCGAACGGCCAGCGGCCACCCGGCCTACCGGCGGACGACCCACGACCACCCGGGCGGACGCCGAACAGCCGCACAACACGCACGCCGCGGGCAAACGCCCCGGTCAGGCCGCCGACCGTCCCACCACGACGGCAGGCCCCGGGCGTCACCGGGCCCAGCCGGGCACGCTTCCCGCTCAGACCTCGCCACGTGGCGCCGGTGCCCACCGCGCCGATGACACGCCGAAGCACGGCCCGGCGACCGATCCGGGTCGCGGTGGCGGCACCCTCGCCGGTCACCCGGCCAACACGTGGGCCGCCGTCTCCCCCTCCGATGACGGCGCGATCGTCGTGACGCCGGACTCCGACCAGGGCTTCGGCCGGCCTTCCCGCGGTATCTCCGACCGGGCGTCCCAGGCGGCCCCGGCGCAGGCCCTGCACGCTGCGCCAGCGCGAGCGACACAGGCGGTCCCGCCCAAGGCGACAGGGACAACCACGCCCAAGGCAACGCAGGCGCCCCCGCCCAAGGCAACGCAGGCGCTCCCGCCCAAGGGAACACGGGCGACCCCGCCCAAGGCAACACGGGCGGCCCCGCCCAAGGCAACGCAGGCGGCCCCGCCGAGGGCGTCGCGCGCGAACCCGGCCGCGGCGGCACAAGCGGAGACTCCGCGGGCGGTTGATGCGCACCCGGCCGAGTCCCCGAGCCCGTCGACGATCCGGGAACGGCCCGTGGACCGGCCCGATGATCGGCGGGTCGTCGGCGTCGACCCCGACTACGCCTGACGAAGGTGAGAAGGCCCGCCTCCCGGTCGTACCCGGGAGGCGGGCCTTTCTTGTTGTGGGGTTTTCAGGGGGTGATGAGGACGGTGGCGGTGCCGATCACCGCGCCCATGTCGGTGATCACGGACATTTCGCCGGTGAGCGAGCGGTCGCCGGTGAGCGCGGAGGCGACTGTCAGCGAGCCCTTGACCTTTGTGGTGCCGTTTCCGTCGAGGCGGACCGGGTCGCCGGTGACGGCCAGCGAGCCGAGCGCGGGCGAGTAGTAGGCGTCGCGGTAGTCGAAGGCCGTCGTGCCCGCCGGGACCGAGTAGGCCTCGACCACCACGCGGTACGTCCCGGCCTCGGGTGAGGCGATCGAGATCTTCTCCTCCGAGCCGCCGTCCGCCGAGGTGACCAGCGGGGTGGTCTCCTTCTCCCGGTAGAGGAACAGGTCCAGGTCGGCGCTGGTGTCGCTGGTGCCGCCGATCGATACGTCCAGGCGTTTGGCGCCGGACGGCACGGTAAGCGTGTACTCGGCGGACTCGCCGTTCTTCAGCGTCGGCCGGCGGGACGCGAGGCTGCCCAGCGGGCCGCCCTGCGCCGCCACCCTGACCGGGCCGAAGCGGTTCTTCAGATCCCAGCTGAGCGGTTTCGCCACGCCGACGCCGACGGCTGCGAGGGTCGTCTCCGCGGGCAGCACCTCGACGCCCTGGACCGCGGCCGTGATCGAGTACGGGTTGGCAAGCATCGGTGTCGTCCGCCGTGCCTCGACCTCGATCTCCCAGATGCCGGAGAGCGGCTTGCGGTAGTCACGTTCGATGCCGGCGCACGGCGAGACCGGCTCGTAGTTCGGGTAGCAGCCGGTGGTGGCGGTCGGGTCGGCGGGCACGCCGTACGGGTCGATGGCGACGAACCGCGTCTGCGAGCCCGCGGCCAGCCCGGACAGGTTCACCTGCAGCGCCTCGGCCCCGTCCGGCACCTCGACGAAGTAGGACCGGGACGCGTTCCGGTCGATCCGCCCGGCCGCCGTGAACGCGTGCTCGGGTGCGGTGACCGGCGCGGCCACGATGACGGTGCTGAACACCTCGAAGTCGACGATCGGGGTGGCCGGGTCGTCGACGGTCAGGATCGCGCTGTGCACGCCCGCGCCGGGCCGGGCGCCGACGGTGATGGTGACCGGTTTGCGCAGCGGCAGCGTCACGGTCCGGCCTGCCTCGAACGTGCCGTCGTTGCCGATCCAGCCGAGCCGGTGCACGACGCCGCGCGCGGGCCCGGAGTTGCGGGTGAGGACGACCTGGTACGGCTTCCACTCGCCCGGCTTCTGCCCGCCCTCCGCGGCGGGGCAGCGGTTGTAGATGCCGGCGCCCTGGCCGGGTGATGGCACGTCACCGGAGCCGATCAGGTCGGACAGCGCGGTGCACACCGGCGCGACGGCCGTGTAGTCGCGCGTCTCCAGGTTCTTGGACAACAGCTTCCAGGCCGCCGGTACGTCGATCAGGCCGTACCCCTGGGCGACGGTCTTCGCACCCGGCAGGTGTTTCGCCGAGGTGTAGAGCGCCCGCCGCAGCTGGGCCGGCGTGATGCCCCGGTCCTGCGCGCGGGCCGCGGAGAGCAGCAGCGTGGCCGCGCCGGTCGCCTGCGGGGACGCCATCGACGTGCCCTGCAGCATCGCGTACCCGGCCGGCAGCGTGTATCCGGTCTGCGTCACAGGCGTTCCGGACTGCCACGTCGGCACGCTTGAGATCGCGGCGCCGGGCGCGACCAGGTCCGGCTTGAGCCCGCCGTCCTCCCGGGGGCCCCGTGAGGAGAACGGGTGCATCGAGTACGCGGCCGTGACCGTCGACCCGTAGTCGGCGGCCCAGGTCTCGCGGCTGATCGTGGAGCCGACCGAGACGACCTCGCCCGCGGTGGACGGGTCGCCGGTCGTGTTCAGGCCCGGCCCGGAGTTGCCCGCCGAGATGAACATCTGCACGCCGTAGTCGCGGATCAGCCGGTCGTAGAGCAGCACCCAGGCGTTGCGGCCGTCGTTGAGCGCGCCGAGGCCGCCGATTGACATGTTGATGATGTCGACGTGCCGGTTGACGACCATGTCCACGATGCCGTCGGTGAGCGCCGCGTACGTGCAGGAGCCGCCCCAGGTGCAGGCCCGCCCGGAGACGATCTTCGCACCGGGCGCGGCGCCGTCGAACGCGGCGTTGCCGAGCAGGTTGTTGCCGGCCGCGATGCCCGCGACGTGGGTGCCGTGCTGGCTCTCCAGGATGCCGATGTTGACGTAGTCGGACGTGGTCCTGTCGACCGCCACGTCCTCGCGGTACTCCACGACGAACGCCATCCGGTCGATCACCTCGGTCTTCGGATCGTCCACCCCGAAATGGCCGATGTCGTACTTCTCGCGGTACGGCCGGAGGACTGCCTCGTCGGTGAAGCTCTTGTCCTGGTCGACGTCCACCCGGACGTCGTGCGACTCCGGGTCGTAGAGCACGCCGAACGCGTCGGTGGTGTCGCCGTCGCGGTTGACGTCACCGGCGGGCTCGCTGGCCTTGGTGATGTCCTCGTAGAACCAGCTGAACGCGTACTTCCCGGGCGGCGCCGTGAAGCCGGACATGCCGCCGGTGAACGCCGGGCCGGTCACGGTGGTGTTCATCCGCAGCCAGGTGGCGTCCTCGAGCGGGTCGGTGGCGGTGAACGAGTCCACGATCTTGCGCTCGCCGGTGGTGGTCTTCTGCAGCGCGGGATGGTCGAGGTCCACGCCGGAGTCCATGATCCCGATGGTGATGCCGCGCCCGTCGTACGCCTGGTGCTTCGCGACGAAGTCGACAGCGCCGGTCTCCCCGGTCGGCAGGTACGGGTTGTCCGCCGGCGTGTCAGGTCCCGGCCCGGCGTAGGAGCCGCGCGCGACCGCACCGCCGCCGTCAAGCCCTTCGGCCGGGTCGGGACGCCGCACGGCGGAGTCGAGGTCGAGCGCTTCGACGCCGTCCAGCCGGGCCGCGGCCAGGACCGCGCCGGTGGGCATGCGGGCGAGCACGTATCCGAGCCGGTCGACGACGCGGGAGACGGAGCCGCCGAGGCGCACGAGATGACCTGCGACCGCGGTGGCGGCACCCGGGCCGGTGGCGACCAGGACGAGCACGGTCTCCCGGCCACTCGCACGGGCGTCGGCAAGCCGTCTGGCGTCGTCGGCGCCGAGCGCGGTGGCGGATGAGGACTTGGGCTTCCACGTGGTCGGCGCGGCGAGCGCCGGCGCCGGCAGCACCGCCCCGGTCAGGCCGGTGACCAGCAGTGTGGTGAGGAGTTTGCGCAGCACAGAGGCAGGTTATAAGTCTTTATAGGCATATGTCCGATTGATGGCGAGACTTAACGCGTGCGATATGTCAGCGCTTCCGGCCCGTACCCTTGCTGCCGTTCTTGTCCGTTTTCCTTGGTTTGGCGGCCTGCTTCACCGGCGCCTTCTCGACCCGCACCGAAAGCCTCACCTGCCAGCGCCCGTCGTCCTCGGCCGCGGAAAGCTCGCCGCGCACACTCGCCGCCCGCTCGCGCATGCCCCGCACGCCGTGGCCGGCCGGCGGCTCGGGTCCGCGTCGCGGCGGCACCGGATTACTCACGGTCGCGACCAGCCGCGACTCCTCGACCGTCAGCCGCACCTCGACCGGCTGCCCGGGCGCGTGGTTGAGCGCGTTCGTCAGCGACTCCTGCACCACGCGGTAGACCGCGAGGCCCTCCCGGCGGCCGAGCCGCACGTTCTCCGGCGCGACCATGGTCAGCGCCATCCCGGCCGCGCGCATTATCCGCACCAGCTCCGGAAGTTCGGCGAGGCCGGGAACCGCGCGCCGGCCCGGTTCGATGTCGTTGCGGAGCACGCTGAGCATGTCGCCCAGCTCCGCGAGCGTGCGCCGCCCGGTGCCGGCGATCGTGTCGAACGCGCGCGCCGCCGCCTGCGGCCGGCTCTCGGCCGCGGCCGTGCCGCCCTCGGCCAGCACCACGATCACGCCGATCGCATGGCTGACCAGGTCGTGCATCTCCGGGCCGATCATCGCGCGCTCGTCGGCGGCCTCCCGCGCCGCGTCCGCCTCGCGCCGTTCCGCCTCGGCCTGCTCGCGTGCGGCCTCCGCCTCGGCGCGCGCATCCTCCGCCTCGTGCCGGCGCTCCTCCGCCTCCTGCCGCCGCTGCTCCGTGACCAACTGCTGCCGGCGGACCTCGGTGGTCAGCCTGCGGAACTCGCGCGCGGACCGGCGGCCCTCGGCCGTGGCCGGCGCCAGCCAGGCCACCGCGGTGCCGAGCGCCACGATCAGGACGCCCTGCCACAGGCCGGATCGCGCGACCGCGAGCACCGCCGTGAGCAGTAGCGCCACCGCGACCGGCATCCAGCGCATGATCCCTACCTTCCGAGGCAAGCGCTCATTCTTACCGGTCGGGGGAATGACCGCTCGCCCAGTGGGTAATCCTTGCGTGATGCAGACATTCCTGCCTTATGCCAGTTTTCTGGAGAGCGCGCGCGTGCTCGACGACAAGCGTCTGGGCAAACAGCGCGCGGAGACGCTCCAGGTTCTGCGTGGGCTCACCCGGGTCAAGTACGGCTGGCGCAACCATCCTGCCGTCAAGATGTGGCACGGCTACCCGGAGGCGCTGGTCCGCTACGGCCTCGACATGTGCGCGGTCTGGGAGGAGCGCGGCTTCGCGGACACGGTCGCGGCCACGCTGATCGAGGACTACGCCGCCTACCGCGGGGAGTCGGCAGAGAACGTGACGATCCGCACACAGCAGCAGTTGGAGCGGATCATCGCGGTGCCACCGTGGCTCGGGAACGAGGAGTTCCACCTCAGCCACCGGTCCTCACTGCTGGCCAAGGACCCGGACTTCTACGGTCCGGTCTTCGGCGACATCCCGGCGGACCTGCCGTACGTCTGGCCGGTGCCGGCCTAGAGCGCTCCAAAAAGCCGCTCCGACCAGCCACGGGATGAAGTGAGCCTCCTGTCGGATTCGAACCGACGACCACTCGCTTACAAGGCGAGTGCTCTGGCCAGCTGAGCTAAGGAGGCGGGGCGTGCCCCGTCAGCATAACCACTGCGTCGCGTGTGTTCGGAGTGCCACCGCATAGCTTTCACCGCCGCCCGTACCAATCATCCGTTTTTGTCCGGAGAGTTTCGTGGCGGAACGGCCGGCCGGCTCTTGGCAGCGGTCACGAACGCGTTTACGGTGGCGTGACACGGGTGACATCCGGCGCGCCGCCAGGCACATCGGAGATCATCCAAAGGGTCGGTGGAGACATCGGCCTGCTCCTCTTCACTCGGATCGTCCGGCACGTTCCTGCCGGTGAAAGGAAGCGGCCTCACCATGGCTACCGTTACCTATGCGAAGGCGTCCCGCGTCTACCCAGGCCAGGAGCGCCCCGCGGTCAACGAGCTCCAGCTCGACATCGCCGACGGCGAGTTCCTCGTTCTCGTCGGCCCGTCCGGCTGCGGAAAGTCCACCTCGCTGCGCATGCTCGCCGGCCTGGAGGACGTCGACGGCGGTCAGATCCTGATCGACGGCCGCGACGTCACGCACCTCCCGCCGAAGGCACGCGACATCGCGATGGTCTTCCAGAACTACGCGCTCTACCCGCACATGTCGGTGTACGAGAACATGGCCTTCGCGCTCAAGCTGCGCAAGACCTCCAAGGCGGAGATCGACCGTCGCGTCAAGGAGGCCGCCGGCCTGCTGCAGCTCGAGGAGTACCTCTCCCGCAAGCCGAAGGCGCTCTCCGGTGGTCAGCGCCAGCGTGTCGCCATGGGCCGCGCCATCGTGCGTGAGCCGCAGGTCTTCCTCATGGACGAGCCCCTGTCGAACCTTGACGCCAAGCTCCGCGTCCAGACCCGTTCGCAGATCGCCAGCCTCCAGGCGAAGCTCGGCATCACCACCGTCTACGTCACCCACGACCAGGTCGAGGCCATGACCATGGGTCACCGGGTCGCGGTCATGCTTGACGGCAACCTGCAGCAGGTCGACACGCCCCGCGCGCTCTACGACACCCCGAAGAACGTCTTCGTCGCCGGCTTCATGGGCTCCCCCGCCATGAACCTCAAGACCGTCACGCTTGTCGACGGCGGCGCCGACTTCGCCGGCATCGTGCTCCCGCTGACCCGCGAGCAGATCGAGGCGGCGCGCACCGGCGGCAGCGACAAGGTCACCGTCGGCTTCCGCCCGGAGGACACCGACATCGTCGCCGCCAGCGAGGGTGGCCTGCCGATCGTGGTCGAGCTGGTCGAGGACCTCGGCTCCGACGCGAACGTCTACGGTCACGCGACCATCGGCGGCGCCTCCGAGCGCTTCGTGGTCCGCACCGACCGCCGTCACATGCCCAACATGGGCGAGACGATCTACGTGAAGCCGCGCCCCGACAAGATCCACCTGTTCAACGCGTCCACGAACGACCGCATCTGATCTTTCGCACGCACACGTGAGGGCGGCTTCCCCGACGGGGAGCCGCCCTCACGGCATTTCCGGATATACCCACACCCGCCGGAGCCGGGACCCGCATGCTCCCGCGGGCCGCCGGATCCGCTGTCGCACGGACGAAAACGGGGGTGAGGGCGGTGGTGTGGCGGCACCGCCCCCACCCGGCTCGAGGTCTTCGGCCCCCGGGGTGTCTGCCCACCGCCGGGGGCCGGTGGCCCGCACGGTTCTGCCGGCCGCCGGGCCACGTCGCGGCCGCGGGTACGCGTACCCCCGCTAGATATTGATCTTTCCGGTGCCGGCGCCGGCGGTGACCGCGGCCTTGATGCCGTTCGGGTCCTCGACGGTGTAGCTGTAGTACGTGCTCGGCTCCTGGACGGTGCCGCTGCAGACCGGTGTGCCGGACTCGCCGGCGAAGACGTTGTTGCGGGCCACGCACCGGCCGTTCGGCCCGGCGTAGCTGTTGCTGGCCGGCTCCTCGACGTCCTCGAAGTAGTTGCCCTCGATCACGCAGCCGGCGTTCACCTGACAGGCCACGCCGACGTCCGTGTTGTAGACGAAGTAGTTGTTGACCACTTGCACCGGCTCGCCGAAGCGGACGCGTGGGTTGCGCTGCGGCGTGCGGTCGAACCAGTTGTGGTGATATGTCACCTTCAACCAGCCGGTGTCCTGCGCGCCGTTGCTGTCGTCGTGCCCGAGCAGCATGTTCTTCGTGTGGTCGTGCGTGTGGTTCCAGGAGACCGTGATGTATGACGAGCCGCGCTTGATGTCGATCAGGCCGTCGTAGCCGTCGGACAGATCGTTGTGGTCGAGCCACACGTGGTGCGAGAACATCTGCACATTTATCGCGTCGTCAGGCGTGCCGGTGAAGTTCAGGTTCCGGACGATGACGTTGTGCACCGCATCAGCCGGCGGTGAGGTCGCGGCCGAGACCGGCAGGCCGATGTTGAGCCCGCCGCCGGTAAGCCCGGACGCCGCACCCACGCCGACGATCGTCTTGTCGCTCGTCACGTCGTGCATCGGGCCGGGCAGCGTCAGCACGCCGCTGACCCGGATGTTGAGCGGCCCGGGCGTCGCGATCGCGGTCAGGAACGAGGCCGCGGTGCTCACCGTGACCGTGGGGCCGCCCGCGCCGCCCGTGGTCCCGTTCTGGCCGAGCGCGTTGACCGAGGCGAACCCGGCCGGAGGCGCGCCCGGGTCGATCGGCGGCTCGGTGGGCGGCAGCGTCGGCGTCGGGTCCGAGTTACCGTCCTCGAAGGTGTCGGTGAGCAGGGTGGCGGCGCTTGTGGACGAGGCCGCGTAGAGCAGTCCGGCCGCGGCTAGGGCGATCGTGGGGACGACACGTCGCATGGTGGCGGTTCTCCTTCCGGAGGGGTGTGATGCCCGGTCGCCCCGTGGAGCCGCGGGGCGACCGGGCGCTAGATCCTCCCGGCGCCGGCGTAGGAGCCGACGACGCCCGGGACATCCGTGGCGGGCAGCACCGGGCCGGCCCGCAGCACGGGCGTCCAGCCGGCGTCCGAGCCCAGGTCGGGGTCGTGCGTAGCGTTGTAGGCGTCGAGCGCGCTCGTGGCGACCTCGGCACGGTTCCCGGTACGCGTCACGGTGCCGATCTCGGTGATCGCCGTGCCGCCCCAGTCGTGGATGATCGCGTCCGGCCGGAGGTCGTCGTAGAGCCGGAAGTAGTTGTTCTCCGCGTAGATCGCGGACTGCACGCCGACGCCCCACGCGTAGTCGAACGTCTCACCTGACGACCGGTAGTAGTTGTTGTAGACGTCGACCTGGCCGAACCGCACCCGCGGCAGGCGCTGGATGCTGCCGTCGAACAGGTTGTTGTGGATCGTCACCTTGAGCCGCCCGACGTCCGGCCCGACCGTGTTCGACGAGCCGATCAGCATGGTCTTGTCGTGCTCGGTGAACCTGTTCCAGGACGCGGTGACCAGGCTGGACGTGTGCGTGATGTCAAGCGCGCCGTCGTGCACCTGGTACGGCCGCCCGGAGTGGATCGGCTGGTCCGTGTCGAGGTTGTCGCCGTCGGAGAACGTGTTGTGGTCGACCCACACGTTCTCGCTGCGCCGCACGGAGATCAGGTCGTAGTTCGAGTTCCAGTTGCCGAGCGCGCCGTCAGTGGGCGACCAGGCCGGGAAGCAGTCCCGCGCGTCCGTGATCGTCAGGTTCCGGATGATGGTGTTGCTGGCGCCGTCCACCATCAGCGTCAGGCCGCTCACCGTGGCACCCGGCCGGCCCACGATCGTGGTGTTCGGCCCGATGTTGATCTGGGTCTGCGCGGTCTGCCGGGTGACCGAGCGCGCCCGGGCCGACTCTAGCGCGCCGGACGGGTTGACGTACCCCCAGGTGGCCGGGGCGTAGGCGGTCAGGAATGCGTCGAGCGAATATGCCGGATCGGCCAGATCGGCGCATTCGAGCAGCGTGCCGTCGTCCGCCTCGAAACCGTCGATGTCGCCGTCCACGTAGATGATTTTCGGAATGGCGTTCGTCTTGTTCGTCGCATTGTTTCCGCCGAGCGCCGCGACCAGTCCGGCCCGGCTGTCCACAGTGAACACGTGCGCGTCGTCTGCCGCGCTGCCGCCGGTGGTCCCGGGCCCGGAAGCGGCCCAGCCGTCATTCGCCGGGAGGGTCTGCCGTCCAAGGTCAGCACGGCCTTCTGCGGCCTGGGCGGTCGACGGCAGCGACACCAGAAGGAGCCCGGCGACCGCCGCTGCGGTGGTGGTGCGTCTCGTCATTGATCTCTCCACATGAGCGCCACACGGATGCGTTTAACTAACGCGAAACATCTAGGCTCAACGTAGGTATCCACGTGGAAGAGAGTCAATAACGTCGATATGCAGGAATGTTGCACCGGAAATCGGCAGGGCGCATCACCCGGCGAGCATTCGCCGGATTGAGGACGGCTCAGTCCGTTCTTTACCGGACCGGGTGTCCTCCCGTTTGCAGGCCGGCGGTCAGCGGTGGCCGCGCCCATTCGACGCCCACCTCGGAGAGCAGCCCCGGCCGGTCGGCCGCGGCCCGCAGCGCCGCGTTGACGCCGCGGATCACGTTCATCCGGTCCGGCGGCGTGCCCACCGGGTCGACAAGCGCGGCGTCGATCGCGTACGGCACCGGCGCGGCCGCGACCACCTCCAGCACCGCGGTGAACGGCGCGGTGCGCGACAGCGGCACGATCAGGTGCTCCGGGTCGTCGAGCAGGTTCTCCAGCAGGTCACGACGTCCGGGCACGTGCCGGGGCATGTCGTCGCCGGGGAGCAGCAGCCGGTCGGTCGGATACTCAAGGACGGCCCGCCCGCGCGTGCCGTGGACGATCACCTCGCCCGCGATGAAGTCCTCACCGCAGAGCGTCACGGCCATCACCACCGGCGGCCCGCCCGCGAACGTCACGCGCAGGCTCGCGGTGTCGTCCACCTCGATCGGCCGGGTCCGGTACCGCTCCAGCTCCACCATGACCGGGTCCGGGTCGGGGGCCAGCGCCAGCGCCTGCATCAGCGCGTGCGCCTGCGGGTTCGCGATCGCGCCGTCAAGCGTCGGGCGGCCGTTCACTGTGCGCCGACCGGCCCACGGGGTCCGCTTGTAGTACCCGTCCGGCCGCCGCCAGGACGCGACCGCGGCGATCGCGGTGATCTCCCCGAGCCGGCCGTCCGCGATCGCCCGCCGCAGTTCGGCAAGCGCCGCGGAGCCGAGCGCCTGAAAACCGATCTGCAGCGCCCGGCCGGTACGCGTCACCACCCCGCTCAACGCGCGGTGCTCGGCCGTCGAGATCAGCGGCGGCTTCTCCAGCAGCACGTCCGCGCCGGACTCGAGCGCGTCGGTGGCGATCTCCAGGTGCGTGTGCGGCGGCGTGCAGATCACCACCACGTCCGGGCGCACCTCGCGCAGCATCTCCGCATGGTCGGTGAAGATCCGGGTGGTGGCGTCGATCGGTGCGTCCGGCTGTGGCTCCGGCGGGCGCGGGTCCGCGAACGCCGCGATCTCGATCCGGCCGGCGCGGGCCAGCCGGGCGAGGTTGCGGCGGTGCGAGATCCCGTGCCCGCTCGCCCCGATCAGCGCGACGCGTTTCACCGCCCCGCCGCCTCGATGGTGGCCGCCACGCCGTGCCGGGTCAGGTCGTCAAGCCAGGCGGTGATCGACGCGCGCACCTCGTCGTCCGCGACAAGCGCGGCCGGGAACACCGAGTCGATCCGCAGCAGCGCGCCGACCACCGCGGACGGCGTGGACGGCGTGTCCGCGAGCGCGGCCCGGATCCGGTCCGCAAGCGGGTCGTTGAGCGGCAGCGCGGTGCCGTCGTCCGCCGTGCCCTGCACGAACCGCATCCAGGCGGCCACCGCAAGCGTCGCCCAGCGCGCCTCGGCCTTCGCCGCACGCCTGTCGAGGATCGTGTGCAGGAGGCGCTGCGGCAGTTTCTGGGTGCCATCCATCGCGACCTGATGCGTCCGGTAGAGGATCACCGGGTTGGCGAACCGGGCGAGCACGTCGTCGCCGTACCCGATGATCGAGACACCGGCCGGCGGCTCGAAGCTCTCCGCGATGTCCTCAGCGATGAGTTTGCGAAGCGTGCCCTCCATGCCCGGCAGAGCCAGCGCGTCCGCGATCGTCTCCTTCCCGGCCAGCGCGCCGAGGTAAGCGAGCGCGGAGTGGACGCCGTTGAGCGTGCGCAGCTTCAGCCGCTCCCACTGCCCGGCGTCGTCCGTCATGATCGCCCCGGCCTGCTCCCAGGCCGGCCGCCCGCCCGGGAACCGGTCCTCGATGACCCACTGGTTGTACGGCTCGGCCGCGATCGCCGCCTGGTCCTCCACACCGAGCGCGCGCGCCGCCGCGGCAAGTGTCTCCGGCGTGGCGGCCGGCACGATCCGGTCCACCATCGAGTTCGGGAACGTGACGTTGTGGTGGATCCAGTCGGCCTCGGCACCTGTGAAACCGCCGAACGCCAGGCCCGCGCCGACCAGACCGTGCGTGCGCCGCCCGTTCGACGGCAGGTTGTCGCAGCTCAGCAGCGTGAGCGGTCCCGCGTCCGCCGCCGCGCGCGCCAGCAGCCCACGGATGAGCAGGCCGGGCACGGTTAGCGGCGGCCGGTCAGTGGTCAGGTCCGCCGCGACCGCCTCGTCCGCGAGCAGCTCGCCGGTGACCGGATCCAGCTGGTACGCCTTCTCCGTCACGGTAAGCGTCACCACCCGGATCGCGGGGTCGGCAAGCAGCGCCACGATCGCGGCCGGGTCACTCGCCGCATGCCTGACACCCGACAACGAGCCGACCACGCGGGTACGGGACGTGTGCGCGCCGAGCGTGGTCACGCTGAACAGGTTGTCCTGCGCTCGGAGCCGGTCGAAGACGCCGGTGCTGCGCGGTGCGACGCCGATGATTCCCCAGTCGCCGCCGGCCGCCGAGATCGCCTCCTCGGTGTAGACCGCCTGGTGGGCCCGGTGGAACGCGCCGAGCCCGAGGTGCACGATGCCGGGCCGGATCTCGTCCGGCCGGACCAGCGGGCGGCTCTCGATCGGCAGCGAGGAGATCGCGTTCAGCCCGAGCCGCGTGGTGCTGACGGTGCTTGTCATGCGTCCACCCCGTCCGCGAGGCGGGCGCTCCAGATCGGCCCGTCCGGGAAGCTGTAGTCCGCGACCGACTCCGGCTTCATCGAGGCGCTGTATCCGGGCTGCTCGGGGAGCAGGTACTTCCCCTCGCGCGTGGTCACCGGGTCGACGAAGTGCTCGTGCAGGTGGTCGACGTACTCCACCATCCGGCCGTCGAGCGACGCGCTGACCCGCAGGAAGTCGAAGATCGCCAGGTGCTGCACGTACTCGCAGAGGCCGACGCCGCCCGCGTGTGGGCAGACCGGCACGCCGAACTTCGCGGCCATCAGGATCTCGGAGAGCACCTCGTTGACGCCGCCGACCCGGCACGCGTCGATCTGCATGACGCCGATCGCCTCGGCCTGCAGCAGCTGCTTGAAGATGACCCGGTTCGCCGCGACCTCGCCTGTCGCGACCCGGATCGGCGCGACCGCCCGCTGGATGCGCGCGTGCCCGAGGATGTCGTCCGCGTGCGTCGGCTCCTCGATCCAGTACGGGTCGAACTCGGCAAGCCGCGCCATGTTCTCGATCGCCTCGTCGACGTCCCAGACCTGGTTCGCGTCCATCATCAGCCGGGTTTCGGTCCCGACCTCCTCGCGGATGATCCGGGCGCGGCGTACGTCGTCCTCGATCGGGCCGCCGACCTTCATCTTGACCGCGCGCCAGCCCTCCTCGAAGGCGGCCCGGCTGAGCGCGCGCACCTTGTCGTCCGGGTAGCCGAGCCAGCCGACCGAGGTGGTGTACGACGGGAACCCGTCCGCGGCGATCGACGCCAGCCGCTCGTCCAGCCCTTCCCGGCCCTTGTCCAGGATCGCGGCCGCCTCGTCGGGCGTGATCGCGTCCACGATGTGGTGGAAGTCGATCGACCGGACCAGCTCGCCGGTCGGCATCTCCGCGAGCAGGCGCCACAGCGGCTTGTTCTCGATCTTGGCCCGCAGGTCCCAGACCGCGTTGACAAGCGCGCCTGTCGCCATGTGGATGACGCCCTTCTCCGGGCCGAGCCAGCGCAGCTGCGCGTCGGCGGAGAGCGACCGCCAGAACGCGACCGGCTCCGCGACGATCTCCTCGAGCGTCTTGCCTGTGACGTGCCGGGACAGCGCCTTCACTGCCGCGACCGTGATCTCGTTGCCCCGGCCGTTTGTGAACGTGAAGCCGGCCCCGATGTGCGGCGTGTCCGTCCGCAGCTCCACATAGGTCGCCGAGTAGTCGCCGCGGTTGATCGCGTCGGAGCCGTCCGCCGAGTCCGACGTGGGGAACCGCACGTCGTGCACCTCGACCGCGAGAATTGTGGTCACAGTTTCTCTCCGATTTTGAAGATCTTCTTGGGCAGCCGGTAGGCCAGGTCGACGATCGTCTCGGCCGCCTCGTCGAGCGGCAGCCGGTGCTCGGCGACGAGCCTGGCCAGGTATCCGGCGTCGATCCGGCGGGCCACGTCGTGCCGGACCGGGATCGAGCAGAACGCGCGCGTGTCGTCCACGAAACCGGCGGTGTTGTAGAAGCCTGCCGTCTCGGTGACCGCCTCCCGGAACCGGCGCATCACCTCGGGCGAGTCCAGGAACCACCAGGGCGCGCCGAGGTAGAGCGCCGCGTAGCCGCCGGCCAGCGGGGCCAGTTCCCTGGTGAACACGTCCTCGTCGAGCGTGAAGAGGACCAGGCGCAGGCGCGGGTCGTTGCCGTACGCGTCAAGCAGCGGCTTCAGCCCGTGCACGAACTCGACCGCGTGCGGGACGTCGCCGCCCACGTCCCGGCCGTGCTTGTCGTACAGCCACCGGTTGTGGTTGCGGAACGCGCCGGGGTGCAGCTGCATGACCAGGCCGTCCTCGATGGACATCCGCGCCATCTCGACGAGCATGTGTGCGCGGAACGCCTCCGCGTCCTCGGCGCTCGCGGTCCCGGCCAGGCCCTTGTCGAAGAGTGCGCCGGCCTCGGCGGGGGTCAGCAGAAGCGTGCGCGCGGTGAGATGCCCGTGGTCGGTACTTGTCGCGCCGGCCGCGATGAAGTCCCGGCGCCGGGCCTCCAGCGCACGGAGGTAGCCGCGGTACGTCCCGGTGTCCTCACCTGTGATCTCGCCCAGCCGGGCCACGCTCCCGGCCCAGTCCTCGAACTCCATGTCCACCACGTTGTCCGGCCGGAACGTGGTGATAACCCGGCCGCCGGGGCCGCCCCAGCCGTCGTCCGCGAGCTTCGCGTGCCGGGACAGGTCGTCGAGCGGCGACTCCGTGGTGGCCATCACCTCGATGTTGAACCGCTCGAACAGCGCGCGCGGCCGGAACTGCGGCGTGGCCAGCTTCGCGGAGATCTGGTCGTAGACCGAGTCCGCGGTCTCCGGGCCGAACCGGTCCGTCACGCCGAACACGGTCGCGAACGTCTGCTCCAGCCAAAACCGCGACGGCGTCCCGCGAAAGAGGTGCCACTGTGCCGCGAACCGCCGCCAGATCGTCCGCCCGTCCTGCTCGGACGCGGTGCCGTCGCGCGTGGGCACGCCAAGCTCGGCAGGCGCGATGCCCTGGCTGAGCAGCATCCGGGTGACGTAGTGGTCGGGCACGATGATCAGCCGGGCCGGGTCCGGGAACGGCGAGTCGTCCGCGAGCAGGCCGGGATCCACGTGGCCGTGCGGCGAGATGATCGGTTGTTCGGCCGCTAGCGCGTACAGCTCGCGGGCGATCCCGCGCTGGGTGGGCTCGGCGGGGAGGAGGAGGTCGGACACGAGGCTCCTAGAAGGTTGGTTCACTCGGGTCGGGGGTGCGCGGTCGGTCGTTACATCGCTGCCGATAACTGCAAAGGTTTGCAGCGAAGAAACCATGAGGGGTAGCAGTCCGTCAACGGCCGAACACAAAGCGGGCTACTTTGCCCTATTTGCCCGGCAAATCGGTTCTCCTGGGAGCGCTTCCGCAATGTTTCCGCAACAAACATCCATTGACATGAGCACAACCGTTTGCATTAATTGGCCAACTACGTGACGCCGACCACAACATCGACCACCGCGAAGGGGGCCGCGTGCCAGCCACGATCCGAGACGTTGCCCGGGCCTCGGGGGTGCACATCTCCACCGTCTCGCGGACCTTCTCGGCACCGCACCTGGTCAACCCGGACACCCGCAGTCGCGTGCTCGCATGCGCGGAGACGCTCGGCTACCGGCCCAACCGGGCGGCCCGGGCGCTGATCACCGGCCGCACGCACAACATGGGCCTGATCGTCGCGGACATCGCGAACCCGTTCTTCCCCCCGCTGATCAAGGCCGCGGAAAGCCAGGCCCGGCAGCGCGATTACCACATCTTCGTCGCCGACACGAATGAGGATCCGGCCGCCGAGGAGGAGCTGGTCCACGCGCTCGCCAAGCAGGTGGACGGCATCCTGCTGTGCAGCCCGCGGATGAGCAACAGCCTCATCGAGCAGCTGTCCCGCGAGGTCCCGCTTGTCGTCATCAACCGGCAGGTGACCGGCCTGCCCTCGGTGGTGATGGACGTCGGCCAGGGCGCGCGGCTCGCGATCGAGCACCTGATCTCACTCGGCCACCGCGACCTGGCGCTGCTCTCCGGCCCGCGCGGCTCCTGGACCAGCCGCGAGATCCGCCGGTCCGCCACCACCGCGGCCCGCACCGGAAACGCCGAGCTGACAGTGCTCGGGCCCAACCCGCCGACCGAGCGCGGCGGCCAGACCATGGCGGAGCAGGTGCGGCGCGCCGAGGTGACAGCCGTGCTCGCCTACAACGACCTGATGGCGATCGGCCTCATGGAAGGGCTCGACTCGCTCGGCATCGCGGTCCCGGCCGAGGTGAGCGTCGTCGGCATCGACGACATCACGCTCAGCCGGCTGACCCGGCCCAAATTGACGACGGTGGCCACCCCCGCGGGGGCCGCCGGACGGGCGGCCGTCGACATGCTCCTGCAACAGGACGGCTCCTGGCCGGGTCGCGTCGGACGCGGCGCCACCGGGACCGTTCCCGTCGACGACCGCCGCACCACCGCCCAGGTAACGCTGCAGACCCAGTTGGTCATACGCGACTCCACGGGCCCGGGTCCGCATGGCACTGCGGACCCGGGCGGCGCGGTCGCGCCGATCCCGGAAGTTGTCGCCTCCTAGCCCAAGGAGTGAGCGCAAGATGCACCCCGCCACACATCCGGAGTCCGCGCTGCCCGCGCGCACTCACCGTACCCTCAAATTTGGTCGTCTTATGCGCGGCCTCGCCGCGACCGCTGTCGCACTTCCGCTGATCTTCGGCGCTGCCGCCTGCGGTGGCGACGACTCCGGCAGCGGCACCGATCCGAACGAGCCGGTCGAGCTCAGCGTCTTCTGGTGGGGTGACGACTCACGCGCCGAGACCACCAAGAAGGTGCTCGACGCCTACCACACCGCCCACCCGAACGTGACGTTCGTGACCACCTTCCAGGGCAACCAGGGCTACCTGGACAAGCTCTCCACCCAGGCGGCAGGCGGGAACGCGCCGGACATCTTCCAGCTCGACGACAACATGCTCTCCGAGCTGGCGGAGCGGAAGGTCACGCTGGACCTGACGCCCTATGTGGAGGACAAGTCCCTGGACCTGTCCAAGTTCCCGGAGAGCCTCGCCAAGTACGGCGTGGTCGAGGAGAAGCAGGCCGGCGTCGCGCTCGCGGAGAACACACCCGGCCTGATCTACAACAAGACCAAGCTCCAGGAGCTTGGCGTCACGGAGCCGACCACAGGCATCACCTGGGAGGCGTTCATCGCCTGGGCCAACGACGTGAGCAAGAAGTCCGGCGGCGCGCTGCCCGGCACGATGGACCCGAGTGCGGACTACAAGGCGCTCTGGGTCTGGCTGCGCCAGCAGGGCAAGGAGTTCTACAACGGCAAGGAGCTCGGTTTCACCGCCGAGGACCTGACGAAGTGGTTCGAGCTGTGGAAGGGCGCGCGTGACTCCGGCGCCACCCCGACCGCGGACGTGATCCACGAGGGCAACAGCTCGGACGCGGCCAAGCAGCTCGTGGTGACCGGCAAGGCCGCCACCAGCTGGGTCTGGTCGAACCAGCTCGCCGCGCTGTCCAAGAACACCAAGGACCAGCTCGGCCTGATGGCGTACCCGGGCGACCCGAAGGGGCAGTGGGCACGCGCCTCGATGTACTGGTCCGGCTCGGCCAAGACCAAGCACCCGGACGTGGTCGCGGACGTGATCAGCTACTTCGTGAACGACGCCGAGGCCGCGAAGACGCTCGGCATCGAGCGCGGCATCACGCCGAACCTGGACCTGCGCCCGCAGGTGGAGGCGACGCTCACGGACGCGAACCAGAAGGCGTCGCTCGCCTTCGAAACCGAGATCACGCCCAAGTTCGGTGCGGCCCCGACGCCGCCGCCGAAGGGACACGCCGCGGTCCGCACGCTGCTCGTGACGATCGCGGAGACCGTCCAGTACGGCAAGGCCACGCCGGCCCAGGCCGCACAGGACTTCATGTCCCAGGCCCAGAGCAAGCTGGCATAAGGAGGCTCGCTCGTGGCACTGACCACGGCATCCGCCCCGGTCGTCCCCGAGCAGCCCGGTCGCCGCTCCCCCGCCGCGCGCAAGCGGCGGGGGTCCGGTACCGGGCGAAATCGGGAGGGCCTGGCCGGGTACGTATTCCTGTCGCCCTGGCTGCTCGGCCTGATGGGCATCACCGCCATCCCGATGCTGCTGTCGCTCTACCTCAGCTTCACCGACTACTCGGTCTTCTCCACCTGGGACGACGTCGAGTGGATCGGGCTCGAGAACTACGTCACCATGTTCACGAACGACCCGTCGTTCTACCGGGCGATCACCGTCACGCTTGTCTACGCGCTGGTGATGGTGCCGCTCAAGCTCGCGGCCGCACTCGCGGTGGCGTTGCTGCTCAACCGCGCCTGGCGTGGCGTCGGGCTGTTCCGCGGCCTGTTCTACCTGCCGTCACTTCTCGGCGGCAGCGTGGCGCTGGCCCTGGTGTGGAGCGCGCTGTTCGCCGGGGACGGCGCGGTAAACGAGTTCCTGCGCTTCTTCGGCATCACCGGCAAGGCCTGGGTCAACGATCCGGACTACGCGCTCGGCACGCTGATCATCCTGGGCATCTGGCAGTTCGGCGCGCCCATGGTGATCTTCCTGGCCGGGCTCAAGCAGGTGCCGGTCGAGCTCTACGAGGCCGCGTCCGTCGACGGTGCCAGCCCGGCGCGGCAGTTCTGGCACGTCACCATGCCGATGCTCTCCCCTGTCATCTTCTTCAACCTGGTGCTGGAGACGATCCGCGGGTTCCAGAGCTTCACGTCCGCGTTCGTGATCAGCAACGGCAACGGCGGTCCCGTCGACTCGACGCTGCTCTACACGCTCTACCTCTACAAGCGCGGCTTCACCGAGTTCGACATGGGGTACGCGTCCGCGCTCGCCTGGGTGTTCCTGCTGGCGATCGGCATCCTGACAATCGTTCTGTTCAGCACCGGCCGGTTCTGGGTGCACTACGCCGACGGGGAAGACCGATGACCGCAGTGGCACGGCATGTCGCCGTCCGGAAGAACAGGTTCAGCGCGGGCCAGGCCGTCCGGCTGATCGTGCTGATCGCCGGCCTGCTGCTCGTGCTCTACCCACTGGCCTGGGTAATCGGCTCGTCGTTCAAGTCGGACGCGGAGATCGCCAGCAACATCAACGTGCTGCCGACCGAGTTCACGCTCTCGCACTACGCCGCGGGCTGGAACAGCTTCGACGTCAGCTTCACCCGGTTCTTCATCAACAGCACCGTGATCGCGCTGCTCACAGTGGTCGCCAACGGGGTGTCCTGCCTGATCGCGGCCTACGCGTTCGCCCGCCTGCGATTCCGGGGGCGCGGGCTCTGGTTCGCCATCATGATCGGCACGCTGCTGCTCCCCGGCGACGTGCTGATTATCCCGCAGTACATCGTGTTCAACACGCTGGGCTGGATCGACACCCCGCTGCTGCCGCTTATCGTGCCGAAGGCGCTGGCCACCGAGGCGTTCTTCGTCTTCCTCATGGTCCAGTTCATGCGGGGCATCCCGCGCGACCTGGACGAGGCGGCCACCATCGACGGCTGCTCACCGTACGGCGTCTTCTGGCACGTGATCCTGCCGCTGAGCAGGCCCGCGCTTGTCACCACCGCGATCTTCTCGTTCATCTGGACCTGGAACGACTTCTTCACCCAGCTGGTCTACCTGAACGACCTCGAGGACTACACGGTCCCGATCGCGTTGCGCCTGTTCATCGACTCGACCGGGCAGAGCTCGCTCGGCGCGATGTTCGCCATGTCGGTGCTCTCGCTGCTGCCGGTGTTCCTCTTCTTCGTCGCCTTCCAGCGGATGCTTGTCGAGGGCATCAACACCAGCGGCCTGAAGGGTTAGGCCCACCATGGATAACCGCCAGTCGCGCTGGCCGGCAGATACCGTCCCCCGGCCGCCGGCCCAGCGCGACTGGCGGGACACGCTCCGCGCCGCCACCGACCTGGCCCTCGCCGGGATCCTCATGACGGTGGCCGCGCTGCCCCTGGTCACCGCGGGCACCGCCGTCGGCACGGCATCCGCCGCAACAGCGAAATACACAGATCAAGAGCGCTTCCCTGGGGTACGGGAGTGCGCGCGAATCTTCGGCCGGGGCCTTCTGCCCGGGATTCCGCCACTACTCATCGCCGTCGCCGCGTTCGTGCTGCTCCGCCTCAACATCCACGCGCTCGGCGTCGGGCTGGTGCCGGGCGGCCGGCCGCTGATCTGGGCGACAGTGCTGCTCGGCCTGGCCCTCGCCGGCTTCGCGGGCCTGGTGATCACCGAGTTTGGCCGCGCCGGCGACGGCTGGCGCACTGCCACCCGCGACGCCGCCCGGCTCACCGTGGCCCGGCCGGCACTGCTGGCCGCGAGCACCGGAATCATGGCGTTCACCATCGGGCTCGGCTACCTGATCCAGGCCATCCTGGTCCCGATCCTGGCCGGCTACACGCTGCTCGCGCTGCACGTGGTCCGCCGCCGACTAGCCGATCCCGCCGCCCCGGTGACTCTTGAACTCCACCAGCACCACTGATCAACTCGCGCACGTTCCAGACCGTTCGCCATGAGCGCCGCTGACGGGACCGATGCGTGCGGGCCGTCTAGGCGCTGTATCGAAGTGGGATGCCGGGCTGCGGCGAGGCCCAGGCGGCCCCTGGACCGCGCCTCGCTCCGACCCCCACTTCGATACAGCGCCTAGGGCGTGGGTGCCGGGTCAGCCTGCGGCGAAGTGCTGGACGCGGAAGCTGTTGGTGCCGCTGGCGCAGATGATCGTGGTCTCGTTCCAGGAGCAGGTGGAGAGTCGTGCCTCCGGCAGCGTGCCGATCTGTGTCGGATTGTCGCCGTTGTCGACGACGGCCGAGACCGGCACGCCCTCCGCGCTCGTCGCGCCGGACGGCTCGCGGTCGAAGAGCAGGAAGCTGCGCGGGTTGACGCGGGCGGCGACGCCGTTCAGATCGAAGACCGCCGTGCCGTCCTTGTCGAAGAGCGCCGACTGGAAGCTGCCGCCCTTCTCCTTGTGCCGGACCAGCAGGCCGGTGTCGGTGGAGACGATCACGCCGGTGTCGCTGAACGAGGTCAGGCCGGCCGCGGGTTTGCGCCAGGCCTCCGTACCCCCGGTGTCGGAGGGCTGCACGGCGGCCACCTCGTCCGACCCGTCTTCGGCGACGTCGGCCAGGCAGATCCTGCCCCCACCGCAGGTGATCAGCATCTTCAGCTCGCGTTCTGCGGCGCCGTTGTAGACGACCACCGGCTTGTCGCCGAGCGCATCCAGTTTGTACGCGTCGATCCGGTACCCGGTGCTCTTCGTCCCGATGTAGAGGCGCTCGGAATCGGCCACGATCTGCACGCCGATGCTCAGCGAGAGGTCTGACGGTTCGACCGCGACCGTACCCTCGGACGTGACCGTGCCGTCCGCGTCGAACACGCGGGCCTTCTTGTCCGAGCTGATCAGCACGAACCGCTGCGCGGACTCGGTGTTCCACCCCATCGGTGTCCCGCTGGCGTCGGCCGGGCCGGAGAAGTCGGCGGCCGAGCCGACCGGCGCGATCCGGTAGTAGGTGTAGCTCTTGTCGCTCGGCACGGCGAAGTTCCACCGCTCGGAGCCGTCCGACAGATCCAGGCCGATGAGCTTGCGCTGCTCCGCGTCGATCAGCAGCAGAACGTCATTGAAGATCAGAAACGTGTCCTCGGACGCCAGACTCCTGTTCCACAGGGGTGTGCCGTCCTTGCCGTACACGACGAGCGGGCGCGCCAGATCGCCGCTGGCGTCGCCGTCAGCGATCACGTAACGGTCCGTCGCGTAGAGGGCCGACCAGTTGATCGCGGTCAGCTGCGGAGTGACCTTGCGCCACGCCTCCTGGTTCTTCGCCAGGTCGATCGCGGTGATCTCAAGCGATTTGTCCGGGCGCTGCGCGGCGGCATAGGCCCGGTCCCCGGCGACAGACGTGTAGAAGTAGTAGGCCGAGCTGTCCGGCTTGTCGGCGATCGCGGGAAACGTGGTTCCCTCGTCAAGCTTCGAGAACGCGACCGGCGCGGCGCGGCCCCACGGTCCGAAATACACGACACCCGCCGTGACAAGCACGATCAGCACGACCGCGGCGGCCAGGCCGGCCAGCAGGAGCGGCCGGCGGGACCTGGGGGCCGGGCTCGGCATCGGCGCTCCGGACATCGGCACCGGCGGACCGTAGGCAGGCGGCCCGGAAGCCGGCGGGCCCGAAGCAGGCGAGCCGGACACTGGCGGGCCGGAGACAGGTGGGCCGGAGACGGGTGCGGGTGAGACCGGCTGTGGGGCGGCAGCCAGCAACTCGGCGAGCGCGCCCTCCGCGACCGGCAGCTCCGGCTGTTCCAGCACGGTCGGCGGGATGTGCAGGTCGGAGTGGAGCAGCCGGCCGACCATCGGAACGCGGGACGAGCCGCCGACCAGGAAGAGACCGGCCAGCTGGTTCGGGGCGATGCCGGCGGCGCGGATCACGCCTGCCGCCTCGTGCACGCCACGGCGGAGCAGCGGCGTGACCACATGCTCCAGCTCCTCGCGGGTCAGGTGCACCGCATGCTCGACGCCGGGGACCGCAACCGGCGCGACAGTGGTCCGGGACAGCATCTCCTTGGCGCCGCGCACGTCGTCCCAGAGCTGACGGCGGTTGCGCCACTGGGTGGTGGAGCTCGGCCGTGCCAGCGCCTGCCAGGCCGCGGCCGCCCCCAGGTTGAGCTGCTGGGTTGGCCCGTCCGGCCCGCCCTGCGGCGGCGGCCCGGTCAGTGAGCGGCCGACCTGCTCGACAAGCGCGGCATCCAGGTCCAGACCGCCCAGGTCGGCGACGCCACCGGAGCTGATCACGGAGAAGACCGGGCGGCCGGTCGGGCCGTGGCCGTCGTTGCGGACCACAGCGACGTCGAGCGTGCCGCCGCCGAAGTCGAAGACCGCAAGCGAGGAGCCGACCGGCACCGGGCGGCTGAGCACCTCGGCGAAGTAGCGGGCGGCCGCGACCGGCTCCGGCGTGAAGCGGGTGCTCGGCGGCCAGCCGGCGCGCGCCACCGCCTGGTTCAACACGTTCCGCCGGACGGGGCCCCACGCGGCCGGGTGGGTGACCATGGCCGGTGGCAGGAAGCCGACCGTCTCGACGGCCGCGCGGGCGACCGCGCCGAGCAGCGCGGCCAGCAGGTCGACGACCGGCACCTCGCCCGTGCCGAGCAGCACCGAGGTCTCGTCGATGCGGCGCTTCGGGTTGGGCTCGTAGCGGGCCGGGTCGGCCTGGGCGAGGCGTTGCGCGTCCCGCCCGACGTGCAGCCGGCCCTGCTGGTCCAGGAAGACCCCGGACGGCATGAGCGGCTGCCCGTCGAAGAGCAGCGGGCGGGTACGTCCGTCCGGGGTGTGCAACACCGCGACGGTGTTGGAGGTGCCGAGATCGACACCCAGCCCGTACGGGCCGTCCTGCCTCATGATCCGTCTCCCTGCCCACCCCCGCGTGGACCCGGGAGATCAACCTGCATGGTAGTTACCCCATGCAGGTTGTCACACCCACTGATCAGGCGTTACGACGCCGGGTGATCTCGGACAGCGCGACCGCGGCCGCGACCGAGGCGTTGAGCGACTCCACATCCGACGCCATCGGGATCGAGACCAGCAGATCGCAGGTCTCGCCGACGAGCCGGGACAGCCCGCGCCCCTCCGAGCCGACCACAACGATTGTCGGGCCGGTGGCGGCCTCCAGGTGGTAGACGTCTGTGGCGCCCTCCGCGTCCAGCCCGACCGCCATGAAGCCCGCCTGCTGGCAGGCCTTGATCGCCCTGGTCAGGTTCGTGACCTGGGCGACCGGGAGGCGGGCGGCCGCACCGGCGCTTGTGCGCCACGCGGTCGCGGTGATCCCGGCGGCACGGCGCTCCGGCACGAAGACGCCCTGCGCGCCGAACGCGGCGGCGGACCTGATCACGGCGCCGAGGTTGCGCGGGTCGGTGACGCCGTCCAGCGCGACAAGCAGCGGCGCGGTGTGCTCCATCGCGGCGCTGACCATGTCGGTGAAGTCCGCGTACCCGAACGACGGCACCTGGATGCCGATGCCCTGGTGCAGCACGCCGCCGGTCATCCGGTCCAGCTCGGCGCGGGTGATCTCCATGATCGCGATGCCCTTGTCGGCGCAGAAGCGCACCGCCTCGCGGATCCGCTCGTCCTGCTCGATGCCCTGCGCCACGTAGAGCGCGGTCGCGGGCACGCCGGAGCGCAGCGCCTCGACCACCGGGTTGCGGCCGACAAGCAGCTCGGGCGAGTCCTTCGGCGGGTTGGAGCGGCGGCCCGGCGCGATCCGCGGACCGCGCGCGCCGACCTTGCCCGCGCCCCGGCCACCGGCCAGCGCGCCACGGCCGGACGAGCTCCGGCCGGCCCCGGGGGCGCCACGGCCGGTGCCGTTCCGTCCCCAGGTGGTGTCCTTCGAGCCGGGAACGCCGATCTTGGGCGCACGGCCCTCCGCGGCGGCGGCCCGTCGCTCCTTGTCCTGCTTGCGCGCGGTCTTCTCCGGCAGGTCCTCCGTGCCGGAGTAGCCCTTGTGCCAGGGACGCTCGTCCGCCGGCAGCGTGCGGCCGCGACCGGCCAGGCCGTCGCGGTTCTTACCGCCGGAACCGGACGGCGCGCCCCGCTTCGGCGTGACGCGCTTGTTCCTGCGCTGCGAATTGCCCGGCATCAGTGCTGCTCCCCAATGGTCCATCGTGGCCCGGCCGGGGTGTCCTCCACCGCGATGCCGGCGTTCTTGAGCTGGTCGCGCACGGCGTCCGCGGCCTGCCAGTCCTTACGTCCGCGGGCGGCGGTGCGCTGTTCGAGCGCGAGCGCGACCAGCGAGTCGACGATCCCGCGGAGGTCGTCTCCGCCATTCCCGGCCGACCAGGCCGGGTCAAGCGGGTCGACGCCGAAGATGTCGAGCATGGCTCGCACCTCGGCCAGCGCGGTGGCGACCGTATCCCGCTCGCCCGCGCTGAGCGCGCTGTTACCGCGCGTCATCGACTCGTGCACGACCGCGAGCGCCGCGGACGTGTTCAGATCATCGTTCATGGCGGTGGCGAACGCGGGCGGGATGTCGCCGAGGTCACCCACGCCGACAAGCTCGACCGCGCGCTGCACGAAGCCCTCGATCCGCCGGTACGCCACGGCGGCCTCCTGCAACGCCTCGTCCGAGTAGTCGATCGTCGACCGGTAGTGCGGCTGCGCCTCGTAGTAGCGCAGCTCCACCGGGCGGACGCCGAGGCCCGCCACGTGGTCGAGATCGAGCACGTTCCCGAGCGACTTGCTCATCTTCGAGGAACCGAGGTTGAGCAGCGCGTGGTGCACCCAGTAGTTGGCGAAGCCGAAGCCGGCCGCCCTGGACTGGGCGATCTCGTTCTCGTGGTGGGGGAACTGCAGGTCCAGCCCGCCGCCGTGGATGTCGAACTCCTCACCCAGGTAGCGCCAGGACATGGCGGAGCACTCGATGTGCCAGCCGGGGCGGCCGCGGCCCCACGGCGACGGCCAGTTGCCGGCCGGCGGTTCGGACTCCTTGACGCCCTTCCACAGCGCGAAGTCGCGCGGGTCCCGCTTGATCCGGGCCGGGCCGTCCGGCGCGTTCTTCATCTCGTCCGGGTGCTGGCCGGAGAGCGCGCCGTACGCCGGGAAGTCGCGCACGGAGAAGTAGACGTCGCCGCAGCCGTCCGGCGACGGGTAGGCGTGACCGCTCTCGATCAGCTTCGCGATGATCTGCTGGATCTCCGGGATGTGGCCTGTCGCGCGCGGCTCGTAGGTAGGCGGCAGCACGTTGAGCGACCGGTACGCGGCCGCGAGCTTGACCTCGTTCTCGTACGCGATGGCCCAGAACGGACGGCCCTGCTCGGTCGACTTGGCGAGGATCTTGTCGTCGATGTCCGTCACGTTCCGTACAAACGTCACGTCATATCCGGAGTGGATCAGCCAGCGGCGCAGCACGTCGTAGTTGACACCGGAGCGAAGGTGGCCGATGTGCGGCACGGACTGCACTGTGAGACCACACAGGTAGATGCCGGCCTTGCCGGGTGAACGCGGGACGAAGTCCCGCACCGACCGGGTCGCGGTGTCGTACAAGCGCAGTGTCACCCTGCAAGGGTAGCGGCCGGTCCCCTCATCTCGGGGACCGGCCATCGTACAGGTGGATGATCTTGATTAGGCTGTTACGGCCTCACCCAGGGCTTCAGCGGCGTGGTCACGGCCGAGTAGGCGTCGACGACGCCGTAGCCGTAGAACCCGTTGAAGTTCTTCGTGCCCTGGCAGAGCGCGTCGAACTCGGCCGGGCGACCCTCCTGCGTGTAGCTGACGAGTGCCGGCGTCGGGCAGGCCTTCTCCGCCGCGGTGCGGTAGAGGTGCTGCTCGACCAGGTCCGGCGCGAGCGTCAGGCCGCCCTTGCGCCAGTCCCTCGTGCCGAACTTGCTGACGATCAGCGCGGTGACACCGGCGGCGTGCGGCGACGCCATCGAGGTGCCCTGCAGGTAGGTGTAGTAGCCGCACTTGCCGGCCTTGGTGCAGTCCTTGAACACGAAGTCCGCGGCGTCCGGAAGCACGTTGCCGTTCGCGTCGACGGTGCCCTCCTCCTGCAGCACCTTCAGCGGGTACGACGAGAGGATCATGTTCGCGTCGGTCTGGAACGAGTCGGTTCCGTACCCGTCGCGGAACCAGCCGCCCGGTGCGGCGACGGAGATCTGCTCCGTGCCGTAGTTGGAGAAGTCCGACTTACGGCCGGACGGGCCGAGCGAGGAGACGCCGATCACGAACGGGCCCTCGGTCGGCAGGTCCCAGCAGGTCGCGTTGTCGATCGGCCGCGGGCGCACGGTGTCACCCGGGTAGTTCGGGCTGCCCACGTCGGTCCGCGGCTTACCGAGGTCCTCGTGGTTGTTGCCGAGCGCGCCGACAAGCGTCACACCCTTGTTGTGGGCGTAGGTGAGCGCGCGCTTCATCGCCGTGATGATCGCCCGCTGCTCCGCCTGCTCCTGCGCGGAGTCGGCCGGGTTGCCGAGGCAGTTGTAGAGCCACGGGTCGACATAGAAGGACATGTTCACCACGTCCAGCCCGGCGTCGCCCGCGTAGGTGAGCGCGTTGACGACCGACTCCAGGAAGAAGTAACCGGAGTCCTGGCCGCCCTTGAGCTCGACAAGCGTCACGTTCGGCGCGATGCCGGAGACGCCGACGCCGTTGGCCGCGGCGCCGATCGTGCCCGCGACGTGCGTGCCGTGGCCCGCGTCGTCCGTGCCGACCGGGTCGAGACAGCTCGCCACCTCGCACGGGCCGTCGATCGCCGCGATGTCCGGCGCGAAGTTGCGGGAGAGGCTGCGGCTGAAGTTCGCCGCGAGGTCGGGGTTGCTCGCGTCCAGGCCGGTGTCGAGCACGCCCACCGTCACGCCCTTGTTGCCCGACTCCACCCGGCGGGCGTCGTCGGCGCGGATCATCTCCAGGCCCCAGAGCCGGTCGTCGAGCGGGTCCAGCTTCGGCCCCTTGTGGGGTCCGCCGCCCCTGTTCCGGGCCGCCTTCTTAGCGGCGTCCAGCAGGTGTTCCTGCTCCACGAGGTCGATCTTCGGCGCCTGGCCGATCGCCCTGTCCGCGCTCGACGCACCGATCAGCGCCGACGACGCGGTCGCCTTGGACGCGAAGTCGCCAGCGCCGCTGCTCACCGTGAACGTGCCGACACTGTCGTTGCTTGACACGACAGTGCCGCCGGCCGCCGCGATGGCCGCCTTCGCCGAGTCGGCACTGACCCCGTCCTCGGCGACCACTGTGTATTCGGTAAGGGCGGTACCCGACGGCGCGGCGGTGGCCGCACCGGCCGGAACCGCCAGCACCAACGCCAGCCCGGTCACGGTCGCGACCGAGCCGGCGGTGAAGCGTCTGCTCGCCATGTGCTTCCTCTCGAGAGTCGAGACGGCCGTCGATGACGGCCTGGAAGCATCCCACCCGATCTCGAAGAATTCGCATAGAGGAATGCACAAATTCTTTACAGAGGCGTAGTGGGCGAAACAGGTGTGCTACGGACGTGTCATACGAAGCACGTCGAGAGCGGTGTCCAGCTGCTCCTCGGTGAGCTTTCCGGAGGCCACGTGGCCTCGCTCCACGACCACCTCGCGGATCGACTTGTTCTCCTTGAGCGCCTGCTTCGCGATCGCGGCGGCCTCGTCGTACCCCAGGTGGCGGTTGAGCGGTGTGACGATCGACGGCGAGCCCTCCGCGTAACCGCGGGTGACCTCGATGTCCGCCTCCAGGCCGTCGATGCAGCGGTCGGCGAGCAGCCGGGACACGTTCGCCACCAGCTTGATCGACTCCAGCAGGTTGCGGCCCATCACCGGAAGCATCACGTTCAGCTCGAAGTCGCCCTGCGAGCCGGCGAACGCGACGGCCGCGTCGTTGCCGATCACCTGCGCGACGACCTGGCGGGCCGCCTCCGGCACCACCGGGTTCACCTTGCCCGGCATGATCGACGAGCCGGGCTGCAGGTCCGGCAGGCGCAGCTCACGCAGGCCGGCCCGCGGTCCCGAGCCCATCCAGCGGATGTCGTTGGCGATCTTGTAGAGCCCGGTGGCGATCGTGCGCACCTGGCCGGACGTCTCGACAAGCGCGTCCCGCGCGCCCTGCGCCTCGAAGTGGTTGCGCGCCTCGCTCAGCGGCAGGCCGGTGGCGTCGCGCAGCTTGCCGATCACGGCGGCCGCGAAGCCGGGCGGCGTGTTCACACCGGTGCCGACCGCGGTACCGCCGAGCGGCAGCTCCGCGAGCCGGGGCAGCGTGGACTCCAGGCGCTCGACGCCGTACCGCACCTGCGCGGCGTAGCCGGAGAACTCCTGGCCGAGCGTGACCGGCGTGGCGTCCATCAGGTGGGTGCGGCCGGACTTGACCACCTCCGCCCACTCCTCCGCCTTGCGGCTCAACGCATCCCCGAGGTATGCCAGCGCCGGGATCAGATCGTGCGTGACCGCCTGCGTGGCGGCCAGGTGGATCGAGGACGGGAACACGTCGTTGCTCGACTGCGACGCGTTCACGTGGTCGTTCGGGTGCACCTCGCGGCCCAGCTCACGGGCGGCCAGCGTGGCGATCACCTCGTTGGTGTTCATGTTGGACGAGGTGCCGGAGCCGGTCTGGAACACGTCGATCGGGAACTGGTCGTCGTAGCCGCCGTCCGCCACGTGCGCGGCAGCGGTCCCGATCGCGGCCGCCACGTCCGCGTCGATCACGCCGAGTTCCGCGTTCACCGCGGCGGCCGCCCCCTTGATCTGTGCCAGGGCCCGGATGTGCGCCGGTTCCAGTCCCCGGCCGGAGATCGGGAAGTTCTCCACGGCCCGCTGGGTCTGGGCCCGCCACAACGCGCTCGCCGGCACCCGGACCTCGCCCATGGTGTCGTGCTCGATCCGGAATTCGCTCTCGTTGGCAGTCACCGCCCCATCCTCCCTCCACCGCGCGCCAACCGCAGTTGATCTCCAGCACGCTTTCAGGCGACGCCCATCTCGCCGAAGATCACCCGGGCGCGCTCGCGGTGCTGCCGGGCCTCCTCCGGCTCCCGGCGTCGCAGGCACTCGCCGAGGCCGGCCAGCGCGCGGGCCTGCTCGTACCGGTGCCCGATCTGCACGCAGATGGCCAACGACCGCCGGTACGCCGTGGCCGCCGCCACCTCGTCCCCACCCGCCAGCAGCGTGGCCGCGAGGTCGTTGCCGACCATCGCCTCGCCCTGCCGGTCACCGACCGTGCGCATGATCCGCAGCGCCTCCTGGTGATGCTGCTCCGCCTCGCCCAGCCGGCCCTGCAGGTGGCGCGCGGTGCCGAGGTCGTTGAGCACCTCGGCCTCGTTGTACGGGATCCCCCGCTGGCGGCGCAGCGCGGCGACGAGCCGCCGGGCGCCCGCGTCCGCCTCGCCGATCCGCACCCGGACCGCGCCGATGTGGCCGAGCGCGACCGTGACGTTGTGCTGGTCCCGGCGCTCGGAAGCGAGCAGCAGGTGGCGGCGGTGGTAGTGCAGCGCCTCCTCGTACCGGCCGAGCAGCGCCGCGACGAAGCCCATCTTCGGGAGGTGAAGCATCCGGCCCCGGTCGTCGCCGAGCCGCTCCCAGACCGCGTAGGCCGCGCGCGCGTTCGCAAGCGCCTCCGGCAGCAGGCCCATCATCAGCTGCACCGCGGAGAGGTTGCCGCGGGTGGTCGCGGCACCCCTGTCGTCACCGAGCCGCTCGCGCAGGCGCAGCGACTCGGTCAGGTGCGTCACCGCCTGCCGGTACCGGCCGGTGCGGTAGTAGGACGAGGCCAGGTAGTTGAGCACCTGCGCCACGGCCGCGTCGTCGCCGGCCAGCAGCGCCGCGGCCAGCCCGCGCTCGTGAAGCACGATCAGGTCGTCGTGGTACGCGTTGACGTACAGGAACCGCCACGCCGCCCGCGCCAGCCACCAGGCGTAATGCGCGTGCCCGGCGCCGATCGCCCGGTCCGCGAGCGCGATCAGCCCGCCGCGCTCGTCCTCCAGCCAGCGCAGCTTGCTCGGCAGCGCGTCGATCAGATCGGGGCGCTGCGCGGGTCCCCAGCCGCGTACGTCGCCGGAGGTGTGCGCCTCCATCGCCACAGTGGCCGCATCCGCCGCGTGCAGGTAGAAGTCGAGCAGCCGGCCGACCGCGGCGTGCCGCTCGGGCAGCGGGTCCCGGGCCGCCAGCCCGGCGGCGAACTCGCGCATCAGGTCGTGCAGGCGGTAGCGCCCGGCCTGCGGCTCCTCGACCAGGTGCCAGTCCACCAGGTCGTCGAGCACGTCCTGCGCGTCGTCGAGCGGCAGGTCGGCGAGCGCGGCAGTGGTGAACGCGTCGAACCGGTCCCCCGGGTGCAGGCCGAGCAGCCGGAACACGCGCTGGGCGACGGCCGGCAGATGCGCGTAGGACAGGTCGAACGCGCTGGCCACCGTGCGTTCCTCGGCGGCCAGCTCGGGCAGCGCGGAGCGTCCGGCCAGCCGGCGGGCGAGGTCCGCGACCTTCCACCGGGGACGGTGCGCGAGCCGGGCCGCGGCCAGCCGGATGGCCAGCGGCAGGTGCCCGCAGCAGCGCACCACCTCGGCCGCGGCGTCCGGCTCGGCGCGGACCCGGTCGCCGGCGATCCGGGCCAGCAGGTCGACGGCCTCGGCCTCGGAGAGCACCGGAAGCGACTCGGGGCGTACCGCGTCCAGGCCGAGCAGGCGACGCCGGCTGGTGATCAGCGCGAGGCTGCCCGCGGAGGCCGGAAGGAGCGGCGCGATCTGCGCGGTGCTCGCCACGTTGTCGAGCACGACGAGCGCGCGCCGGGAGGCCAGCTCGCTGCGCCAGAGCGCGACCCTGTCATCCATGTCGACAGGGATCCGGTCGCCGGGCAGGCCGAGCTGGCGCAGCAGCGTGACAAGCGCAGCCGAGGCGTCGAGCGGGCGGCGCAGGCTGTGCCCGTGCAGGTCGATGAAGAGCTGCGCGTCCGGGTAGCGCGGCGCGACCAGGTTCGCCACGTGCACGGCCAGGGTGGTCTTGCCGCTGCCGGCCATGCCGTCGATCACCTGGATGACCGGGCCGTCGAAGCTCGCGTGCTCGACCGCGTGCACAAGCCGGTCGACCGCCTCGGCCCGGCCGGTGAAGTCCGCGACGGTACGCGGCAGCGCGCGCACCGGCGGCGTCACGTCCCGCTGCGCGGGCGCGGTCGCCACCTCGCCGGTGAGGATCTGCCGGTGCACCTCGCGCAACGCCGGACCGGGCTCGATGCCCAGTTCGGAGGCGAGCGCCTCCCGCGCGTCCCGGTAGACCGCGAGCGCGTCCGCCTGCCGCCCGGCCCGGTAGAGCGCGATCATCAGCTGGCCGCGCAGCCGTTCCCGTAGCGGGTGCCGCTCGACCAGCCCGGTCAGGCCGCTGATCGCCTCGCGTTCCAGGCCGAGGCGCAACTCCACGTCGAAGGTGTCCTCGATGGCCAGCAGCCGCTGCTCGTCGAGCGCGGCGGCGGCGCGGCGCACGGCCGGGCTGTTGATCCCGGCAAGCGTGGGCCCCTGCCAGAGCGAGAGCGCGGTCCGGAAGTGGTCGCGGGCCTCGGTCCACTCCTCCTTCTCCACAGCGAGACGGGCCTGCGCGAGACGGCGGGCGAAGACGTGCACGTCGATCTGGTCCGGGTCCGCGACCAGGCGATATCCGGCCGGGTCGGTGACGATCAGGTCCGCGGGCAGGCCGGCCGCGGCGAACGCGCGCCGGATCCGGGAGACGCTGCTCTGCAGCTGGCCGCGGGCGGTGGCGGGCGGCGACTCGTCCCACAACGCGTCGACCAGCTGATCGGTCGACACCACATGAAGCGAGTTGAGCAGCAGCATGGCGAGTACGACCCGGTCCCGCCCGGCGGCGACCGGCGCGTCCACCTCACCGTTGGCGGCCCGGAGCGGCCCTAGGACGCCGAACCACATCGCGCCTCCCGCTTGTCCGCCGGAACTGATCCGCCGGCCGTGAGAGCGGAACGGCAGCGAATCGGAAGCGGCGCCCGGCAGGCTATGGCCGCGGATGTGTGAACACGTCTTGCAAGAACACCTCGGGGGTGGTCGCCTGCCCGTCCGTGCGTCACCACGGCCGGGCGGGCATGCGACCAGCGAGACATGGCGACTACCGACGACCCACGGTCAGGACCGGCTTGGTGACCTCGGCGAAGAAGTCGTTGCCCTTGTCGTCCACCACGATGAACGCGGGGAAGTCCTCCACCTCGATCTTCCAGACTGCCTCCATGCCCAGCTCGGGGTACTCGAGCACCTCGACGTGGCGGATGCAGTCCTGGGCCAGGCGTGCGGCCGGGCCGCCGATCGAGCCGAGGTAGAAGCCGCCGTGCCGGTGGCAGGCCTCGGTGACGCCGCGGGACCTGTTGCCCTTGGCAAGCATCACCATGCTGCCGCCCGCGGCCTGGAACTTCTCCACATAGGCGTCCATCCGGCCGGCTGTGGTCGGGCCGAACGAGCCGGACGCGTACCCCTCGGGGGTCTTCGCCGGTCCGGCGTAGTAGACCGCGTGGTCGCGCAGGTACTGCGGCATCTGACCGCCGTTGTCGAGCAGCTCGGCGATCTTCGCGTGGGCGATGTCGCGCGCCACCACAAGCGGGCCGGTAAGCGAGAGCCGGGTCTTCACCGGGTAGCGGGACAGTTCCGCACGGATCTCGTCCATCGGGCGGTTGAGATCGATCTTGACGACCGCGTCGGTCTCCAGCGTCTCGTCGGTGACGTCCGGCAGGAAGCGGGCCGGGTCGGTCTCCAGCTTCTCAAGCCACACGCCGGACGGGGTGATCTTGGCGACCGCCTGCCGGTCCGCGGAGCAGGAGACCGCGATCGCGACCGGGCAGGACGCGCCGTGCCGGGGCAGCCTGACCACGCGCACGTCGTGGCAGAAGTACCTGCCGCCGAACTGCGCGCCAATGCCGAACTGGCGGGTCAGCTCAAGCACCTCCGCCTCCAGTTCCACGTCGCGGAAGCCGTGCGCAAGCATCGAGCCGGAGGTGGGGAGCGTGTCCAGGTACTTCGCGCTGGCCAGTTTCGCCGTCTTCAGCGCGTGCTCGCCGGAGGTGCCGCCGATCACGACCGCCAGGTGGTACGGCGGGCAGGCCGCGGTGCCGATCAGGCGCAGCTTCTCCTCCAGGAACTGCATCATCCGCGTGGGATTCAGCAGCGCCTTCGTCTCCTGGTAGAGGAAGGACTTGTTGGCCGAGCCGCCGCCCTTGGCCATGAACAGGAACTTGTACGCGTCCGGGTGCCCGCCCGGGTCCTCCGCGTACAGCTCGATCTGCGCCGGCAGGTTGGTGCCGGTGTTCCGCTCGTCCCACATGGTGATCGGCGCGAGCTGCGAGTACCGGAGATTCAGCCGGGTGTACGCCTCGTAGACGCCGCGCGCGATCGCCTCCTCGTCAAGCCCGTCGGTGAGCACGTGCCGGCCGCGCTTGCCCATCACGATCGCGGTGCCGGTGTCCTGGCACATCGGCAGCACGCCGCCGGCCGCGATGTTCGCGTTGCGCAGCAGGTCGGTGGCGACGAAGCGGTCGTTCGGCGAGGCGGCCGGGTCGTCGATGATGGACCGCAGCTGGGTGAGGTGCGCCGGGCGCAGGTAGTGCGCGATGTCGTGCATCGCCTCCGCGGTGAGCTGGGTCAGCACGGCCGGCTCGACGGTCAGGAATCGGCGGCCGCCCGGACCGTTCACCACGTCGACGCCCTCGTCGCTCACGAGGCGGTACTCGGTCAGGTCTTCCCCGAGCGGCAGCAGGGGGGCATGGGAGAAGGCGGCGGCACTGCTCATGAGCGGAAAGCCTAGGCCAGTCCGGACACGGGCACGGTGACCGGTCCGTCGCTACTTGCCGGAGACCCCGCAATTGGGCTGTTTTTCGCCCCCGCAGTCGGTTTGGGTGCCGGATTGGCCGCCCGTTTGGTCGGAGTTTCCGCCATTGGCAAGTTGAGACCCGTAAGGCACGTAGCCGATGTCCCGGCCGTCGCCGATCACCAGACCGGCCGGGCCGACCGCGAGCACGTCCGCGCCGGAGCGCAGCTGGGCCAGGAGCGCACCGTCGGCCGGCGCGAGCGCGATGACCCGGTCCGGGTCCTTCTCGATCACCACGATCGCGAACCTGGCGATCGCGGCCTGGGTGTCCTCATCGGCGTTCCGGGACCAGGCCACGCCCGACTCGCCGAGCACATAGCCGCGCAGCAGCCGGTTGTCCGCGGAGCGCACGGCCGCGTACCTATCGTCCACGGAGAGCACCCGGTCGCCGGGGTCGCCGGTCCAGAGCATGCGGCCGTCGTACATGTCAGCGATCACCTCACGGCGGTCCGGCGCCACGCCGAGCACCACGTTGCGCCCGCCGCTCGGGTCGTCGCGCTGCGCGCACCCGGCGGTCTCCGCGGTCCGCAGGTTGAGCGCGGTCTGCTTCCACACCTCGCGCCCGGTTCCCGCCTCGTGGCCGGAGACAGTGAAGTAGCAGGTGCCGTCCGCGGACTGGGCCAGCACCCGGATCACCCGGCCACCGGCCGTGGTCACACGTTCCTCCCGGCCCGGGTCCGTCACCCGGGCCACCCGGCCGGTCGCGGTCTCCACCACGTAGACCTTGTTGTCGATCGGCAGTCCCAGCAGCACCGGCGCGGGCTGCGGCCCGGCCGCGTCGTCGTTGACCCGGGGCGTGGTGAGCAGCTGCGTGCCGAACGACTTCGGGTTGTCCGCGCTCAGCCCGACCTGGATGCCGGGCAGGTCGGTGGACCACAGCGGCGCGGCACCGCGTGGTTCCCAGGCGGAGAGCACGCAATCCTTGGCGGCGAAGCACCGCACGTCGAGCAGCAGGTTCCGGTAGGTCCAGACACCGATCGCATCAGTGCTCTGCCGCAGCACCGTACCGTTGGCGGGGTTGATCACCTGGTAGCCCTTGACGAGCAGCTCGCCGGTCAGCACCACCGCGTCGTTGCCGTCGCCGGCCACCGCGTTCCAGCTGATCCCGGTCTTCTCCCAGGCCACGCCGCCGCTGGCGATCGCCCGGCCCTCGACCGCGTCGCCCCGGTCGACGATCACGGCGCCGCCCGCGATCGTGACCGTGCGGGGTAGCGCGCCGACCCGCTGCTGCCAGAGCGGCGCCGGCTCGGAGAGCGTGCCGCTCTGGTTAACCCAGGCCAGCAGGCCGGGCCACGGGTTCCAGACGTTCGTCAGCGCCAGCGTGACAAGCGCGACTACGGCAAGGATCAGCCAGCACCGCACACAGATCCGCCGGCCGTTCGCCACGCGCCCACGCTAACCAGGCTGATCACGATGGTCCCGCTTGCACATTTCCCGCCTGTCCATAACAAATAAGATCAAAACCGGCCATCGAGGGTACGCCGTAAGCTGTTGACCATGCTTCGCCGAGTTGTCGGAACGCGGTACGTGACACCGCTTCGTGAGGGTGGATCACTGCCCGGCGTGATCGAGGCCGACGACCTCGGCACCTACGTGGTCAAGTTCTCCGGCGCCGGCCAGGGCCCGAAGGCGCTGGTCGCCGAGGTGATCGCGGGCGAGCTGGCCCGCCGCCTCGGCCTGCCAGTCCCCGAGCTCGTGGTGCTCGAGCTGGACCCGGTGATCGCCCGCGCCGAGCCGGACGAGGAGGTCCAGGAGCTGCTGAAACACTCCGGCGGCGACAACCTCGGCATGGACTTCCTGCCCGGCGCGTTCGGCTTCGACCCGCTCGCGCACCCGGTCGACCCGCTGCTCGCCTCCCGGATCCTCTGGTTCGACGCGTTCACCGAGAACGTAGACCGCAGCTGGCGCAACCCGAACCTGCTGACCTGGCACCACGGCGGCCTCTGGCTGATCGACCACGGCGCCGCGCTCTACTTCCACCACAACTGGCCGCGCGCGGGCGCGGTGGTGCACAGGCCGTTCAAGGGCGACGACCACGTGCTCGCACCGTTCGCCACCCGGCTTGCCGAGGCGGACGCCGCGCTCGGCCCGCAGATCACGTCCGCGCTGCTGACCGAGGTGCTGGCGCTGGTGCCGGACGGCTGGCTGGCCGCGCCGGACAGCGTGGACCCGTCGTTGGCCACGCCGGACGGCGTACGGGCGGCCTATCACGATCACCTGCTGGCCCGCGCGGCCGGCCGGGACGCATGGCTCCCGGCGGGAGTGGCGAAGTGACCGAACTCTTCGAGTACGCGCTGGTCCGGGTAATGCCCAGGATCGAGCGCGGCGAGCAGATCAACGTGGGCGTGATCCTCTACTGCCAGCGGGCCGGTTTCCTCGCCGCCCGCACCCAGCTGGACCTGGACCGGCTGCGCGCGCTGGACCGGACCGCCGACGTGGACGCCGTGCTCGGCGCGCTGCGGTCGTTCGAGGTCACCACCGCGGGCGACGTGGTCTGCGGGCCGGCCTCCGGCATGCGCCCGGGCGAGCGTTTCCGCTGGCTGACCGCGCCGCGCAGCACGATCATCCAGACCGGCCCGGTGCACACCGGGCTGACCGGGGATCCGGGCGCGGAGCTGGAGCGACTGATGGACGTGCTCGTCAGGTAGCTGGCGCTCGCAGACATTCCTCAGCGTGACCTGGGAGACTGTCCGCGTGAATCCGCAGTTCTCGGGTCCCCCTCCCGCATATAACGGTCAATCCGGAGTTTCCGCGCCCATGACGACTGTCGTTAAGGTTTCTCCGGTGAGCAGCACAGCATTCGCCGGCGGTGTGATCAAGTGAGCGACATCGCCCCCGGCTGGTACAAGGACCCGGCAGACCCCGCCACACAACGCTGGTGGGACGGCGAGGGCTGGATCGGCACGGCGTTGCCCGCGGACGCGACGCCGCCCGACGGCCCACCGCCCCCGGAGCCCGAGCCGGTCCCGGCCGCACCCGTGCCCGGCGTCGACGGCACGCCCCCGGCCCGCGACGGCGGCCCCCAGGGCTGGCCCGCCGACCGGTCCGCGACGCCTCCGCCCACGGCCTTCCAGGGCCCGCCTCCGGGTTGGCAGGGTGGACCGCCTCCGGGCTGGCAGGGCGGCCCGCCCCCGGGCTGGCAGGGCCCGCCGCCCGGTTATCCGATGCCCGGCCATCCGATGCCGTACGCGCCGCCCGGCTGGGTGCCGCCGGCCATGCCGCACGGGATGGCGCTCGCCGGTTACGGCGCCCGCTTCATGGCCCGGCTGATCGACCTCGGCGTGCTGCTCGTCCTGGTCGGCATCGCGAACTCGTGGTTCCTTGTGCAGTACATCCAGGAGTTCCAGCTCTACCTGCCCGCGGTAAACGAGTACGCGGCCGCGATCGAGCGGGGCGAGGGCGCGACCATGCCTACCGCGTCCGACAGGTTCGCACTGCTGCAGCTGGCCATGCTGCTTGTCACCGCGATGGTCTGGTTCGCCTACGAGGTGCCGCAGATCTCCGGCACCGGCCAGACGCTTGGCAAGCGTCTGATGGGCATCAAGGCCATCTCGCTCTCGTCCGGGACCACGCCCGGGTTCGCCCGCGCGTTCCGCCGCTGGAACCTCTACGGCGTCGCCACGCTGTTCTGGTCGTGCTGCGGCATCGGCCTGCTCTGGCAGATCCTGGACGGGCTGTCGCCGCTCTTCGACAGGCAGCTCCAGCGCGGCTGGCACGACCGGGTCGCGGACACCGTCGTGGTCCAGCTGCCCCGGACCGCGCCCGGCGCGCCGGTGACCGCGACGCACGAGGGCCGCACCGACACCACCGGAGGAGACCGATGACCCGGCTGACCCGCGCCGACCTGGATGCGATCCCCGCCTACGTGGCCGGGCGCAGCCCCGCCGACCTGGCCCGGGACCTGGGCCTGCCGGAGGCGATCAAGCTCGCCAGCAACGAGGTGCCGTTCGGGCCGCTGCCCGGCGTGGTGGAGGCGGTCACCGCGGCCGCCGCGGGAAGTCACCGCTACCCGGACCCGGCCGCTGTCGTGCTGCGGGACCGGCTCTCCGCGCGGTACGGCGTACCGGCCGACCGGCTCGTCACCGGCTGCGGCTCCGTCGCGATCTGCGAGAACCTGGCGCGCGCCACCTGCCTGCCGGGCGACGAGGTGATCATCTCCTGGCGGTCCTTCGAGGCGTACCCGATCGTCGTGGCCGGCGTCGGTGCCACAGCGATCCGGGTGCCGAACACGCCCGCCCACGGTCACGACCTGGACGCGATGGCGGCCGCGATCACCGACCGCACGCGGCTGGTCTTCGTCTGCAACCCGAACAACCCGACCGGCACAAGCGTGCGCCGGGCGGAGCTGGACCGGTTCCTCGACTCGGTGCCGGAGAACGTGCTTGTGGTGCTGGACGAGGCGTACCGGGAGTTCATCACTGACCCGGACGTGCCGGACGGCATCGACACCTACGCGGACCGGCCGAACGTGGCAGTGCTTCGCACGCTCTCCAAGGCGTGGGGCCTGGCCGGCATGCGGATCGGCTTCCTGGTCGCGGCGCCGGAGGTGGCGGCCGCGGTGCGCAAGGTGACCACGCCGTTCTCGACGAACCTGCTGGCCCAGGCCGCGGCGCTGGCCGCGCTGGACCAGGAGGAGGAGATGCGCCGCCGCTGCGCGCTCGTCACCGGCGAACGCGACCGGCTCACGGCGGAGCTGCGCAAACTCGGCCAGGACCTGCCGGAGAGCCAGGCGAACTTCGTCTGGTTGCCGCTCGGCGACCGGTCCGCCGCGTTCGGCGCCGCGCTCGAATCGCGCGGTGTGATCGTCCGCCCGTTCCAGGGGGACGGCGTGCGAGTCACGGTCGGCACGGCCGCGGAGAACGATTCGTTCCTCGCGGCCGCGGCCGACGCGTTGTAGACAGTCCTACTCGGTGATCGCCACCGCGATCGCCTCGTGCATGAAGTAGTAGCCGTCGTCCGGCGACAGGTAGGACGCCTTGACCCTGCGCCGGACGGAGACGACCAGGTTGTCCTGGGCGTACGACGGGCCCGGCGTCCAGTGCAGCTCCTCCCCGGTCTCCTTCGAGATCGGCACGCCGAACGCGAAGAGGGAGATCTGGGCGCCGGTGGCCGAGTCAAGCGTGATCAGCCGGTTCTCCAGGTTGATCAGGTGCACGCGGCCCTCCTGCACGGCCAGCACCCGCAGGTTCTTGTCGTACTCCCGGCCGGGCCAGGTCCAGAGCACCGCGCCGGTGGCCATGTTCGTCGCCGTCGCGGTCCGCGCGCTGTCCGTGGTGAACACGATGTCGCCCCACACCTTGGCACCGTCCACGTCCGCCTGCGGCGCCGCCTGCACACCGGTGTCGGTGAACCGGAACGCCTTGCCCTTCAGCTTGTCCTCGCGGATCAGACCGCAGCGCGAGGAGCCGAGGAAGCAGGAGTCGGCCTTGAACTTGTCCGGGTAGGCCCAGTCGTACTTCGTGCCGGAGGCCAGGTCGTAGACGCTCAGACCGGCCGAGGTCTGGCACGCGTACCGGCCGTCCGCGGAGGTGAAGCTCTTCGGCCCGCAGTCCGCCTCGATCTGCGGGCGCTCCTGGCCGGTGGTCGCGTCGTAGACCCGGACCGCGTTCTCCCCGCGCACCACGACAAGTGCGACACCTGCCGAGTCCACAGCCGTGTAGAGGTCCGGCGGTGTCCAGCTCACCTGCTCGTTGGTACGCCGGTCCCGTGGCGTGCCCGCGTCCGGCGCGGACTCGGGGCCCTCGGCCCGCCAGGCCCGCGCGCCGTCCCGCACCCGGATCGCCACCAGGTCGCCGTCCGACCAGCGGCTGATCACCAGTTCACCGGACGAGACCATGCCGAGCAGGCTCTGCGGCCAGCGGCGCAGCGACCAGGACGGGGTCCGCTCGGTGGTCCCGTTGTAGGGGTAGTCCGCCCGGATCAGCCGGTCACCGGCGAAGACGCGATAGTCACCCACGACCAGCGGGGCCCAGTAGAGCAGCCCGGCCGTACCGGGCACCCGCGCGATCGGCCGGCTCTGAATTGACGTGGTCACGGTCAGCACCTCGGCCGGGCCGAGCACTCGGACCCCCGCCGTCACACCGAGCACGAGCAGCACGACCGCAGCGATCGCGGCCTGCCACCACACTGCGCGGCTCTTTTTCTCCGCCTCCTGAAGCACCCCGGCACCCTACCGTGAACGCGCTCGCGCCTCCCTGTCACTCCGGTCACCGTGACGTGAATTCGATCAACGGGCCGCCGGGAGCTGCCCGCGCACCGCGATCTCGAGATCGTGCAGATCCTGCCGGAGCGCCCCCTCGGACACCACGGCCGCCAGCCCACCGAGGAGCAGCGCCACCAGCCGGGCCCGGGGCGCGAGCGGCGTGCCCTCCTGCACCGCGGTCACCACCGTGTCGCCGCGTCGCCGGCCGGTCCTGACCGGCGCGAACGTATACGTCATCCGGTAGTCGGCGCCGACCCCGGACGAGCTGACCACGAATCGGAGGCCCTCGTCGCACTCCTCGACCCGGAACTCTTCGGTGACGCGGCCGCCGTCCGGCAGGCGCCGCGTCTCCCGCCAGACCGAGCCGGGCCGCAGTTCACCGGCGGTGAGCACCTCGACCTGGTCGACGGTGGAGAGCCAGGTCGCGCGCTGGTGCAGATCGGTGAAGAGCCGCCACACACGTGCGGCGGGCGCCTGGATCATGCGGGTAACCGTGATGGTCGACACGAAACGCCTCCCCGTACTCCCCTAATGCCGCAGAGTAACGGGATCCTCACCTGTACGGATAGGCGTTTTAACTATCCGGCAGACGATGGTGACATTAATCGAATCCGCCATTGACAAGCCCGAATCGGATCAGATCGGTCAACGGGTCGATGACCGCGGACGCGCCGAACCCCTCCCACAGCGGCCGCGGCTCCTCGCGCCGCACCCGCACCGCCTCGATCAGCCGCATCGGATCGGTGGTGGCCAGCACCTCGGCCACGTCGGCCACCTCACCGCCGTCCGCCGCCAGCAACGAGCCGACAAGCATGTTCAGAAAGCCGTGATGCACGAAACCGGTCTCCGGGTCCGCGCTGCGCACCGCGTGATGCGGGCCGGCGGTCACCTTGAACGGCAGCTCCCGCTCACGGCAGGCGCAGATGATCGCGGCCAGCTCGACAGGCGTCGGGAACAACTCCGCGGCCAGTCCGCCGGTGCGGAACTTCACGGCGACCGGCGCCCCGGCCGCGCGCGCCGCCGAAACCGTGTCGAGCGCGCCGAGCAGACCCCAGCTGAGCGGGACCTCGGCGTACCCGCGGGGTGCCGCGCCGGACGCCAGCGCGCGGATCAACCGATGCAGGCCGGGCTGCGGGTCCTCGCCGCGCTTCGCGACCGCCACCTCGACCTGGCGCAGCGTGAAGTGCCTGTCGATCAGCGGGCGGGCCGCGACGAACGCATCCAGGCCGGTGTCCGCGATCACGGCGATCTCCGGCCGCACGCCGGACGCCCGTGCCTGCCCAAGCGCGGACGCGGGGATCAGCAGCGGGCCGACCAGCGCCGCGTACCACGCCGTCGTGTGGTCACGGTGCACCGACGCGGCGTCCAGCAGCGCGGCGGTGTCGAGCGGCACGGTGCCACCGCCGGAGACCAGCGCCGCGTCGTCCACCAAACCCGCGAGAAGCGGCGGTATCAACCCCGTCGGCATGGCTATTGAACTTAATGGAACTCTCGATCGACCGACAGGGGCAGCGCGCCTCAGAAGCGGCGGACCCGCAGAAAGACCACCAGTTCGGCGACAGCGCCGCACACGATCGCGGCGACAAGCGGCCACGGCGTGCCGATCGCGGCATAGATCAGGATCAGCACCGGCATGGCAAGCGTCGCCACCAGCGCGGTCATCAGCTGCCGGTCGGCGCGCAGCAGCGCCGGGAAGCCCTCGCGCACCATCCGCGGCATCCGGGCCAGGTAGAGCACCATCGCGACCACGCCAAGCATGGTCAGCGAGACGGCGGCGAACCGGGACAGCGCGCCGTCCACCGCGGCGGAGAACGCGACGAGCAGCGCCACGACCAACGCGCCGGCGCCACCGATCAGCAGTGCCCGGTGCAGCTTCTCGTCAGTGGTGCGCCCGAGCGTCTGGGTGGCGGTCTCGCGTACCCGCGGGTCGAACGCGACCGGCTCCTCCCGCGCGGCCTCCGCGGCGAGGCTCTCCAGTGCCCGTGCGTACCGCCGCTGCTCCAGCCGCAGCAGCCCGGAATCCGCGCCGCTCGCGGCCAGGTCCGGGTTCAGCCGGATCGCCTCCCGGTACGCCCGCTCGGCCAGGTCGAACTGGTGCAGCCGGGCAGCGACCACCGCGAGCACCAGATGGCTCTCCGGCTCGGTCGGCGCGAGCGTGACCGCGTGCCAGGCCGTGTCCAGCGCCACCTGGCCGTTGCGCGTCTCGCTGAGCAGCGCGGCGCCGGTGCGCTGCGCATAGGCCTCCTGGGCGCCGAGCGCGAGGATCTGCTCCGCGACCTGCGCGCCCTCCGCGAACCGCTGCAGGTCGACAAGCGCGATACCGCGCACCACAAGCGGCGCGACCTGGCCGGGCGCGGCCTGGACCGCCTGGTCCGCGCTGACCAGCGCGTCCGCCGGGCGGCCGGTGATCAGGTAGACCCGGGCCAGCATGGCGCGCGCCCAGGGATCGTCAGGCTCCAGCGCGAGCGCGGCCTCCAGCTCGACGAACGCGTCCGGGTAGGCCTCCAGGTCGGCGAGCAACGCGGCACGCTGCACATGCTCGCTCGCGGTGATCGCTTCGGCGCCCTCGTCCGGAGAACGGTCGGGCGTGCTGTCGGGGGCGGCGTCGCTCGGCACGCCCCGAGCTTATGCGAGCGGCGCTTGCGCCCTGTAGACCATCGCAACCGCGAGGCCGGCCAGCCCTTCGGCACGCCCGGTCAGGCCGAGCCCGTCAGTGGTGGTCCCGGACACGGTCACGGTCGCGCCGACCGCGTCGCCGAGCACCCGCTGCGCCTCGTCCCGCCGCTTGCCGATCTTCGGCCGGACGCCGATCACCTGGATCGAGACGTTGCCGATCTCGTAACCGGCCGCGCGCACCCGGGCCGCGGCCTCGGTGAGCAGCGCGATTCCGGACGCGCCGGACCACTCCGGCCGGTCGGTGCCGAAATTCGCCCCCAGGTCGCCGAGGCCGGCCGCGGAGAAGAGCGCGTCGCAGGCCGCGTGTGCGGCGACGTCGCCGTCCGAGTGACCGGCAAGCCCGGTCTCGCCAGGCCAGTGCAGGCCCGCGACCCAGCACTCGCGCCCCGCCTCGAACGCATGCACGTCCGTCCCCACGCCCACCATCGGAATGATCACGCGGTGGATCCTGCCTCATGACCGAGCAGGTACTCCGCGAGCACCAGGTCGATCGGGCGGGTGATCTTCATGGCATGGTCCGAGCCGGGCACGCAGAGCACGCGCTCGCCCAGCTTCTCCACCATGCCGGCGTCGTCGGTGTGCGCCGCGACCGCTGCCGCATGCGCGGCGACGAGCAGGTCGCGCCGGAAGCCCTGCGGGGTCTGCACCGCGCGCAGCGTGGATCGGTCAACGGTGCCGAGGACCACCTCGGACGCGTCGACCTCCTTGATCGTGTCGACCACCGGCAGCACCGGGATCACCGCGCCGGCACCGCCCCGCACGGCCGCGGCGACCGACTCGACAAGCGCGGCCGGGGCCAGCGCCCGAGCCGCGTCGTGCACAAGAACGACATCGACCTCCGGGGGTACGACCGAGAGCGCGGCCGACACGGAGGACTGCCGGTCCGCCCCACCGGGAACGACCGTCACCTCCGCGACCGGCGCGAGCAGCTCCCGGACGAACGCCACGTCCGCCGGGGGTGCCGCGACCACGATCAGCCGGACACCACGGGCGGCGGCGGCCCGGCGCACCGCGTGCACCAGCAGCGGCTCACCACCGAGCAGACGTAACGCCTTGGGGCCGCCCGGGCCGAGCCTGACGCCGGCACCGGCGGCAGGAACAAGGACCGCGACGTCACCGCGCGGGTCAAGGTGCGCGGTCACGTCGCGGTCCTGTCGTTTATCGGGGTGGAACACAGGCCGTGGATCAGGCCTCGGTGAGGACCTTGTCGAGGAGGGTCTCCGCCTCGTCCTTGGTGCTCTTCTCGGCGAGAGCCACCTCGCCGACGAGAATGTCCCGAGCCTTCGCCAGCATGCGCTTCTCGCCGGCGGAAAGGCCCCGCTCCCGCTCACGACGCCACAGGTCGCGGACGACCTCAGCGACCTTCAGCGGGTTGCCGGAGGCCAGCTTTTCCAGGTTTGCCTTGTAACGCCGCGACCAGTTGGTCGGCTCCTCGGTGTGCGGGGCACGGAGAACATCGAAGACCTTGCCGAGGCCTTCCTCTCCGACCACTTCACGCACACCGACGATCTCGGCGTTCTCAGCGGGAACCCGCACCGTCAGGTCGCCCTGGGCGACCCGCAGGACGAGGTACAGCTTCTCCTCGCCCTTGACGACCCGAGTCTCGATAGCCTCGATGAGTGCGGCCCCGTGGTGGGGGTAAACAACGGTCTCGCCGACACTGAAAACCATAGGTTCGAAACCCCTTTCGCTGTGTCTAGCGTAACACGGTCGGACACCGATGTCCCACCCCGACCCTGACCATTTGCGCAGCTCAGAGACCCTGTGAAAGGTCTTTCTCGGGCTTGACAGCGCGCCATTCAGATGATTCGCTGACGCAGCGTGACCAATACATCACCGACCTGCGGCTACCGACGAGATCGACAGTCGCTAAGGCCGGACAGATCAGCACGTCTGGATCGAGCCACCCCAACCAGGGCGAAACGGAGCGCCGGCGGCGGTCCGTACGACAAGGATGGGGCGAGGAAATCTGGGCCAGAAAAACTTGCACGGTCTTGCAAGAGGTGGTGGCTCAACGATGCGGCGGCCCTATTCTATCGCTGATGGCCACCCCGCGCCCCACTGGCGGTGAACGCCCGCGTGCGGGACGCTATAAGCCGGACCCCGGTCTACGTCACGGCGGGCGGTCAGGGAGCGCAGATGGGCACGCTTGGCGGCAACGGCGACGTACCACCTCCAGACGACAGTGACCTGCCGAAGCTCCCTCCGGAGTGGCGATCGATCGTCATACCGGACGATGCCTCCGCGCTCGCCGACGAGGCGGCTGCGGTCCGGCGCGAGCTGCGTGAGCTACGCCGCCTCACCGAGGACCCGCCCGCGCCGTCGGAGCCCCACCGCCCCCGCGCGGTGGACTGGCTGGCGCGCCCGCCGAGCGAGACCGCACTACGCATCCCTCTCGTGATCATGGGTATCGCCATCATCACGACGCTGACCAGCCTGTTCCTGGTCAGCTGGCTCGGCCAGCCCCGCCCGCCGGCCATCCAGCGCACGACGGCCGGCCACACGCCCAGCCCTGGCCGCACGCTCCCCGCGCTCGACCTCATCGGCACGGACGGCGGCAGCACGCCAGTGCGAGGCCTGCTCCCCGCCGTCTTCGTGATCATCGACGGATGCGCCTGCGACGAACTGCTGCGCCAGACGCTTGAGGTCGCGCCGCCGGGCGTCCGCGTGGTCGCGGTCAGCAGGACACCCGTATCCGCCCCGCCCGGCCCTGAGCCGAACCTCACCCGGCTCACCGACCAGTCGGGCACGCTGCGCGCGGTGACCGACCTCCCCGACCCGACCGGCCAGGGTGCGGTCCTACTGGTCACCGGCACGAACGAGATCCTCCGCACCATCCCGTCCGCCACCACCGTGGACGAGTACCGCCTCCCCCTCGAAGCCCTGACCTGACCTGCTCACCCCCACCGCAGGCCAGCGGGTTCACCACCGCGGCAGGCAGGACGATTCGGTGGCTCACCGCTCGCCAGGCAGTGGACGATATGGGTGATTTCCGCCAGGTAAGCAGAGCGGTCCGTGCAGGTCCCGGACTAGGTAAGCAGAGCAAAGCCTGCGGCGATGCGCGTCCGGAGTGGCGGCAGCGTTGATCTTGACAGGGGTTTCAACCACGGCGGAACCGGCTCCGGAGCGACGTGCGGAGCGCCAGCGGAGCCCGACGCTCCGGTTTGCCCGCGGGAGCGTGCGGGCCGCCACCACCGCGGGAGCGGGACAATGAATTAGATCTTGATTTTTGAATGCGAATTACGCCTTTTATCGGAATGTGGTGAAGCGGCTTTCACACGCGTTCGATAAAGGCTGCGTAGAGCGTCAGGCCGGGGCCGAAGGCGAGGGCCAGGATGCGGCGCGGCGGGGTGGGCCGGCGGCGGAGCGCGTCCAGGATCAGGAGAACGGTCGCGGACGAGCAGTTGCCGTGGGCGGCGAGGACGGCGCGGGACTCGGCCAGCGCGGTCTCCGGGAGGTCAAGGTGGCGCTCGACCGTCTCCAGGATCCGGGGGCCGCCGGGGTGCACGGCCCAGCCGTCGACGTCGGCCACGGTCAGACCGTGGTTGGCCAGCAGGTCGTCGACCATCGGGCGGACGTGCCGGGCGAGCACCTGCGGGACGCGGGCGGACAGGCCCATCCGGAAGCCGAGGTCGGTCACCTCCCAGGACATGTGGTCGGCGGTGGTCGGATCGGTGAGGGCGGCGATCTCGCGCACGGCGTATCCGTGCTCCTCCGGCTGGAGCACCACGGCCACGGCGGCGTCGCCGAAGAGCGCGTGCGAGACCACCTGCTGGGTCTCCAGCCTGGCGGCGGGCGGCTGGATGTGCAGGCTGGTCAGCTCCGCGCAGAGCAGCAGCGCTGGCCGGCCGCGCGCGGTCACGAAGTCGGAGACCGCGCCGAGGCCGGGCAGCGCGGCGTAACAGCCCATGTGGCCGATGAAGAGGCGCTGCGTGCGTGGCGACATGCCCAGGTCGCGGGCGAGCAGGATGTCCAGGCCGGGCGTGGCGTAGCCGGTGCAGGAGCAGACCGCGAAGAGCCCGACGTCGTCGGCGGCGAGGCCGGACGAGACGAGCGCGCGCTCCACCGCCTCCTTGCCGAGCGGCAGCGCTTCCTCCTGGTAACGGCGCATGCGCTGCTCCGTGGACCAGCCGGAGACGTCCTCGTCGAGCGGGCTGACCGCGGCCTGCCGGGTGCGCACGCCGGAGTTGGTGAAGATCTTCTCCGCGATCGCGGCGACCCGCCCGGTGTAGTGCGAGGCGAAGTATCCGGACCACAGCTCGGCCTGGCTCGCGGCCGGAAGCGACGCCACCCCCGTGCCACCCAAGATCACCACTGTTTCAGCCCCAATCCCTGGTAAGCAACGGCGGTCGACCTGGTCGGGCGCATACGGCGGGCGTGTTCCGGCACCGGCCGGCCCAGCAGCCAGCCGGTGAGCGCGGTCAGGCCCGGACGGGTACCCCGGATCCGCAGCCTCACACCGTGACGTGCGCAGAGCGCGGTCAGCCGGGCCGGGTCCACATAGAACCGGGCATCGTGGATGCCACGTGCCCGCGGCACCAGGAACTCCGCGACGGTGATCGTGACCAGGCGGCTGAGCAGCGTGTCGTTGAGCGTGTCGAGGACGAGCAGGCCGCCGGGGCGCAGTACCCGGCACAGCTCCGCGACCGTGGCCGGCAGGTCCGGCACGTGCTCCAGCAGTTCGCCCGCGACCACCACGTCCGCGATGCCGTCCGGCAGCGGCAGGCGGGCGGCGTCCGCACGCACCGGGACGACGCCCTGGGCACGCGCCCGGACCAGCGCGGACGCGGTCAGGTCCAGGCCGACGTGCCGATAGCCGCGGTCGCGCAGGTGGGGGGCCAGCAGACCGGCGCCACAGCCCACGTCGACAAGCAACGCACCCGCCCGGGGCGCGGGCGGGATCAACGCGGCGCGCGCGACGGCCAGCCAGTGCAGCAACTCGAAGAGGCCACCCGGACGCCACCATTCCCCGGCGAGGAGGTCGTACTGCCGGGGATCGTTCCGCGCCGTCACCTGGGGCGGGGCCATCCGTCGAGCCTGGCACGAGTCGGCGGGAAGGGCCAGACTGACGCGTTATGGCCCTCGGAAAGTTCCACGCCCTGTTCCGCGCCGCCCATCCCGAGCCCGGGCTCGCGGTGACCACGGTGAGCGCGCTGCTGGCGGCCGGTGCCGGGCACACGTTCGGGCGCGGCGCGCTCATCACCGCGACAGTGCTGGCCAGTCAGGCCGCGGTCGGCTGGAGCAACGACTGGCTCGACGCGCGGCGGGACCGGGCGGTGGGGCGGCCTGACAAACCGGTCGCCACGGGTGCGGTGAGCCGTACGGCCGTGGGAGTCGCGGCGGCGGTGTCCGCGCTCGCCGTACCGGTGATCGGGCTCTTCACCACGCTGCCGGGCGCGGCCTGCATCACGCTTGCGCTGGTCTCGGCGCTGCTCTACAACGCGCCGCTGAAGCGCACAGCGTTCTCCGTGCTGCCCTATGTGGTCTCGTTCGGCGCGCTGCCCGCGTTCGTCGTGCTTGCGTTGCCGGGCGCGCCCACGCCGCCGCTGTGGCTGGTCCTGGCCGGTGGGCTGATCGGCGGCGGCGCACACTTCGCCAACGTGCTGCCCGATCTGGAGGACGACCTGACCACCGGGGTACGCGGCCTGCCGCACCGGATCGGCGCGACCGCGTCCCGGATCGCCGCGGCCGTGCTGCTGCTCGGCGCGACGGTCACGCTCGCGTTCGGACCGCCGGGGCCGCCGTCCTGGGTGGGCATCGCCGCGCTGGCCGCCGCGGCCCTCACGCTGCCCGCCGGCTGGCTCGCCGCCCGCGCCGCCACCGCACGTGGGCAGCGCTCGCATGCGGCGTTCCGCTCGGTCATCGCGGTCGCGCTGATCGACGTGGTTCTGCTGGTCGCGGGCGGTTCGGTGGGGTGAGCGCCGGACAGTTGGCGGGTCGGCTCACGAAGCGGATCACGGCCAACTACGCTGAAGCCCGGCCAGCTCGCGTTCTGGTAGTAGTTCGAGGAGGACCGACGTGACGCGCTCGATGACGGTGAGCCGCCGGGCTCTGCGCCTCGCGGTGGGAGCCGCCGCGGTCGCTCTCGCTGTGACCGGCTGCAGTGCCGGGCAGATCGCCGAGACGGCGCTGAAGCAGGCCTCGGTCTCCGGCGTCTCCGCGAACTCGGCGGACGGAAAGCTAGCCGTGCGTGGGCTCGCCGTGGCGTACGAGGGTGTCGAGGGCTACCCGGCCGGTGGATCCGCGCCGGTGTCGGTCGCGCTCGTCAACCAGACCCGCAACCCGCTCACCGTGCAGATCGGCCTGGGCGCGCCGGAGGGTTCCGACCCGACCGTGACGTCCGCCCGGCAGGTCCTGCTGACCTCCGGCGCCGAGACTCCGGCAGGTGCGGGCAGCACGCCGACGCCGACTGGTTCGACGTCTCCGACGCCGAAGGCGCCCGAGTCGCCCGAGGGTGAGGCCGCGGCGCCTAACACGTCCGGTTCCGCGACGCCTGACGCATCCGGTTCCGTCACGCCGAGCGCAGGTGGTTCGGCCACTCCGACCGCACCTGTCACGCCCGCGGTTCCGGCCGGGCAGCCGGCGCAGATCACCATCCCGGCGAGCAGCATCGTGACGTTCACGCCGGAGAGCGCGCAGCAGCTGTCGCTGGTCGGGCTGGCAGCGGCGCTGCGCAGCGGCATGGCGGTCACGTTGACGTTCCAGGTGACGCAGGACGGGCAGCAGAGTGAGCTGCTCACGGTCAAGACGCCGGTCGCGATCCCGCTGACGGCGGCGCCGCGCGAGGCCGGCGAGGCCGAAGAGCACGAGTAGAACGACTTCGGGAGCCCGTCCGCTGCGCCACACCGGCGCGACGGACGGGCTTTTTGTCGTAGGGAGTGGCTACGGTTGCGCGGTGACCCGACCCGTGCCCCGCGGCGCCTCCTCCACCCGCGCCCGCTCCGGCGGCGCCAAGGAGCCCCGCCCGAACTACCAGTGCGACGCCTGCGGCCATCAGCCTCCCAAGTGGGTGGGCCGCTGCCCGGAGTGCGGCGAGTGGGGCTCGGTCATCGAGGCGGCGCCCAGCCCCGTCGTGTCCGGCAAGGTGGTCAGCTCGCGCCTGCCCGCGGAGCCGGCCCGGCCGATCTCGCAGATCAGCGCCGCACCGGCCAAGGCCCGCTCGACCCACATCCCGGAGCTGGACCGGGTGCTCGGCGGCGGCATGGTGCCCGGCGCCGTGGTGCTGCTCGCCGGTGAGCCGGGCGTGGGCAAGTCCACGCTGCTGCTCGACGTGGCCCAGCGCTGGGCCGAGGCCGGTGAGACGCCGTCGCTGGTGGTCAGCGGCGAGGAGTCGGTCAGTCAGGTGCGGCTGCGCGCGGAGCGGATGGGCGCGCTGCACGACAAGCTCTACCTCGCGGCCGAGAGCGACCTCGGCGCGGTCATCGGCCACCTCGATGCGGTCAAGCCCGGCCTGCTGATCGTCGACTCCGTCCAGACCATCTCCACCGGGACCAACGACGGCGTGGCCGGCGGCGTCACCCAGGTCCGCGCGGTCACCGCCACGCTCGTCAGCATCGCCAAGGAGCGCGGCATCGCGACGGTGCTTGTCGGCCACGTGACGAAGGACGGCAACGTGGCCGGTCCGCGCGTGCTTGAGCACCTGGTCGACGTGGTGCTTCACTTCGAGGGCGACAAGCACTCGTCGCTGCGGCTGGTCCGCGGCATCAAGAACCGGTTCGGTGCCGCCGACGAGGTGGGCTGCTTCGAGATGCACGAGGGCGGCATCAGCAGCCTCTCCGACCCGTCCGGGCTGTTCCTCACCCGCTATGCGGAGCCGGTGCCCGGCACCTGTGTGACGGTGGCCATGGAGGGCCGGCGCGCGCTGCTCACCGAGGTTCAGGCGCTGATCGGCGGCACGGTCCCGGGCTCGCCGCGGCGCACGGTCTCCGGGCTGGACAGCGCGCGGCTCGCCATGGTCCTGGCCGTGCTGCAGCGCCGGGTCGAGCGGCTGACGCTTCACGACAAGGAGGTCTTCGCGGCCACGGTCGGTGGGATCCGGGTGACCGAGCCCGCGGCCGACCTGGCGATGGCGCTGGCCGTCGCGTCCGGCGGGCTCAATCTCGCGCTCCAGCCGACGCTTGCCGCGATCGGCGAGGTCGGGCTGACCGGCGAGGTGCGGCGGGTCGGTGCGGCGCCCCGGCGGCTGGCCGAGGCGGCCCGGCTCGGCTTCAAGTTCGCGCTGGTCCCGCCCGGCTGCGGCCCCGCATCCACCGGGATTACACCTGAGGGTATGCGGGTAGAGGAGGTCGGCGACCTGCGCAGCGCGCTACAGTGGGCCGCCCGATTCTCGGCAGAGTGAAACCGGCGGGGAGGTCACTCAACGTGATGCAAGATCACTGTGTGGTGTTGCGGCCGAACCGCAACGGCGGCCCGTGGATGACGGTCCGTAGACTGTGCGGGTGCCGATCGACGGAGATGCCAGCACGTCCGCTGGTGCCAGCCTTCCCGGCCGCGCAAGCGTGGTCGGCTCACCCGCTCGCGCCGTGACCGGCTCCCCCGGGCTCAACGGGTCCAGCGCCGTCGGCGACCCGCTCCGGGCCAACCTCGCTCTGATGGCGCCCGGCACCGCACTCCGCGACGGGCTTGAGCGCATCCTGCGCGGCCGCACCGGCGCGCTGATCGTGCTCGGCTACGACACGACGGTCGAGTCGCTCTGCACCGGCGGCTTCGCGCTTGACGTGGAGTTCTCCTCGACCCGGCTGCGCGAGCTGTGCAAGATGGACGGCGCGGTGGTGCTGTCCAGCGACGGCACCCGCATCGTCCGCGCCGCAGTGCACCTGATGCCGAACCCGGACATCTACACCGAGGAGTCCGGCACCCGGCACCGCACGGCCGAGCGCGTGGCGAAGCAGACCGGCTACCCGGTGATCTCCGTCAGCCAGTCGATGCACATCATCGGGCTGTACGTGAACGGCCAGCGCCACGTGCTCGACGACTCCGCCGCGATCATGAGCCGGGCCAATCAGGCGCTGGCCACGCTGGAGCGGTACAAGCTGCGGTTGGACGAGGTCTCCGGCACGCTCTCCGCGCTGGAGATCGAGGACCTGGTCACGGTCCGGGACGCGGTGGCGGTCGTGCAGCGGCTGGAGATGGTCCGCCGCATCGCGGACGAGATCGCCGGCTACGTGGTGGAGCTCGGCACGGACGGCCGCCTGCTCGCACTGCAGCTGGACGAGCTGATGGCCGGCGTCGACGCGGACCGCACGCTTGTCATCCGCGACTACCTGCCGACCGGGCGGAAGGCCCGCACGCTTGACGAGGCACTTGTCGAGCTGGACCTGCTGTCCGCCGCCGAGCTCATCGACCTGGTCGCGGTCGCGAAGTCGATCGGCTACCCGCCGGCGTCCGACGCGCTTGACGCACCGGTCAGCCCGCGCGGTTACCGCCTCCTGGCAAAGGTGCCGAGGCTGCCCGGCAGCGTGGTCGACCGGCTTGTCGACCACTTCGGCAGCCTGCAGCGACTGCTCGGCGCCACGGTCGAGGACCTTCAGGCGGTCGACGGCGTGGGCGACGCCCGCGCCCGCAGCGTCCGCGAGGGCCTCTCCCGCCTGGCCGAGGCAAGCATCCTCGAACGCTACGTCTGAGCCTGAAACCCGGCCAAACACGTCCTTCGTCTGCAGTTTCCCATGACCCCCCGCGGGTCTCGACCACGTCGTGAGGCGCGGACGACTGAAGAAAGTCGGTGTCAGTCAGACACGCTCTTCGTCTGCCTGACACCGCCTTTCTTCAGCCGTGGCGTCGAGCCCGGAGGAGCGAAGCGACGACCAGCTAACTAGCCGTGGCGTCGAGCCTGGAGGAGCGAAGCGACGACCAGCTAGCTGAGTTCGATCGCTATCGGGGTGGTGATCTGGCGGGAGAGGCGGCCGAAGAACTGGTAGGAGCCGGACTCCGGGGCCACGCCGGCGGGCCAGCCGCCGGCGCACTTCGAGGAGTCCTTGCCGTTCCAGACCGCGGTGCCGATTATCGTCTCCTCGCCTGCCGCGAAGGTGCGCATGTTCGACACGCCGGGGTCGCTGCAGATGTCCGACGACCAGACCGTCTCCGCGCCCTTCTTCAGGTACATCTCCTGCTCCTTGGAACCGACGTCCACTGTGCAGGGTGCGGTCGAGGAGTTCTTGACCTTCAGCTGGAAGCGCAGCTCCGTACCCCGCTGCGTGGTGGTCTTGTCTGTCACGCCGGTGATCGTGATCGCGCCCTGGGCGCAACCGCCGTTGCCGACCACGATGCCGTCCGCGCCCGCGGTGGGGAAGAGCGACTCCTGCGCGCCGGGAAGGTTGGCCGAGCCGCCCTCCGGCGCCGGAGCGAACGACTGGTCCTGGCCGGGCGGGTTCGTCTGCGGCGTCAGCACCGTGGCGGAGGCCTGCGGGGAGTTGGTGGTGTCCGCGCCGGGTGAGGGTGTACCCGTCGATCCGGGTTGGGCGTTCGGCGTGCCGTTGCCGCCTCTGCCGACGCACGAGTAGACAATCACCATGACGACAACGAGTATCGCGCCGATGACAACCGCGCGTCTCCGCCAGTAGACGGCGGGTGGGTGGGGTCCAACCGTCATTCTCATGATGGGGTCACCGTATCGAGCGATACGCGCGCGGCGGGTGCGACGCGCCGTGAGTATCACTCACAGGTAGACCTTGCGTTGGTACACCGCATGCGCGCCGGCCACCCTGTCCAGGAAGAGCAGCCCCGCGCAGTGATCGATCTCATGCTGGAGCGCGCGCGCCTCGAATCCGTCCGCCGCGAACTTCACGGTCATTCCGGTGCCGGGTAGCTGGGCCTCGACCACGAGCCGGCTGGCCCGCTTCACGTCACCTGTCAGGTCCGGCACTGACATGCAGCCCTCGCGTCCGGGCCGCCACCGGCTCGCCTCGACCACTGTGGCGTTGCAGAGCGCGAACGTACCGTGCACGGTGACCGCCTTCGGGTGGCCGATCACGTTCACGCAGAAGACCTGGGCGCTCACGCCTACCTGCGGCGCGGCCAGGCCGACGCAGCCGGGCGAGACGCGCATGGTGGCGATCAGGTCGGCGGCGAGCCGGACGGTCTCCGGGTCGCAGGGGTCGACCTCGACGCCGGCCCGGCTGAGCGCGGGGTCGGGCGCGGTGACCACGGTGCGCGGCGCCCCGGGCTCACCGAGCGCCTCCGGCGTCCACCCGGCCAGGTCGTCGAGCGGGGCGGTCACAGCAGATCCGTTTCCGCGTGCCGCAACGTCACCTCGACGTCCAGCTCCTTCGCGACCTCGTGCAGCCGGTCCGCCAGCCGCTCGGCCGCGGCGGGTGGCAGGTCCACCTCGGCGATCAGCAGGTAGAGCGGGCCGGTCAGGCGGGTGGTGAGGTCGGTGACGTTGCCGCCCTCCTCCTCGACCACGCGGGTGACGGCCGCGACGATGCCAAGCCGGTCCGCGCCGTGCACGCTGACCAGGTACGGCTCGCCCTGTGGTGCACCGCCGGCGTCCGGCTCGACGGCCCGTACCGTGGCGAGCAGTTGCCCGTCCGCGGTGAGCGGCACGAGCGCGGACTCGACCGCACCGGCCTCCGGCCCGTTGCAGACGAGCGTCATCGCGAAGTGGCCGCGTAGCCGGGTCATCGTGGAGTCGGTGAGGTTGGCGCCCAGACCGGCCAGCACCCCGGCCACGTCGGCGACGATGCCGGGCCGGTCCCGGCCGATGACGGTGATCGCAAGCTCCTGCACCCGTGCAGTCTCCCCGAGCGGGGTGGCCGGGGCGTGTTCCCCCGCCGGAGGGTCCAGCGTGCGGGACGCGGATTCGATCGGGCAGGATTGTCGCGCGATGACGATAATTGCCGAGACCGCAATCGACTGGTTCGACGCGAATGCCCGGGATCTTCCGTGGCGGGAACCGGACGCCTCCCCCTGGTCCATCCTGGTCAGCGAGGTGATGCTGCAACAGACGCCTGTGGTACGGGTGCTGCCCGCCTGGCGCAACTGGATGGCGAGATGGCCGACGCCTGCCGCACTGGCCGAGGACCCGCCCGGTGAGGCGATCCGGATGTGGGACCGGCTCGGCTACCCGCGGCGCGCACTGCGCCTGCACGCGTGCGCGACCGCCATGGTGGCGGAGCACGGCGGCGAGGTGCCGGACGAGTTGGACCAGCTGCTGGCCCTGCCGGGGATCGGCGTCTACACGGCGCGGGCGGTGGCCGCGTTCGCATACGGCCAGCGGCACCCGGTGGTGGACACGAACGTACGCCGCTTCGTGTCCCGGGCGGTGGCCGGCGATCCGGACGCGGGCCCGGCGACCACCCCGGCGGACCTGGTGGCGTGCGAGGCGCTGCTGCCGGTGGAGCCGGGCCGGGCCGCGCGGGCCAGCGCCGCGTTCATGGAGATCGGCGCGCTGATCTGCACCGCCCGGTCGCCCCGGTGCCCGGACTGCCCGGTCGTGTCGACGTGCGCGTGGAAGGCGACAGGCAAGCCGATGCCGGAGGGCCCGACGCGGCGCCCGCAGAAGTACGCGGGCACGGACCGGCACGTCCGCGGCCTGATCATGGCGGTGCTGCGGCAGTCGGAGACGCCGGTGTCCCGGCACCGGATCGATCTGGTCTGGCCGGATGAGGCACAGCGGAAGCGCGCGCTGGCCGGGCTGCTGACGGACGGGCTCGCCAAGGACGCGCCGGACCTGCCAGAGCATTACGTGCTGCCGTGATTCGTTGCCTGACATGAGAAAAGGGGCCCCGAGGGGCCCCTTTTCACCGACTGGCTGTCACTCCTCGGTCGTTGCGGCCCCGAGGTCGGCCGGAACCTTCTCCGGTACCTCGACCGGCCGGTCCGAAGCCGTGAACGTCAGCTTGGACTGGTCGATGTTGTCCGGGTCGCCTTCGCAGTCGACGACGATGATGTGGCCGGGGCGCAGCTCGTTGAAGAGGATGCGCTCGGACAGGTTGTCCTCGA
>NZ_JBITDX010000004.1:0-529150 GCF_044454585.1 Catenuloplanes sp. NPDC051500 | reverse complement strand
CCCGCCAGCGCCCGGCTGAACGCGCTGGCCAGACCGGTCTTATCGGCCAGGTCGGCGAGAAGCCGGGCACCGGCGTGACCGACCACGCCCCGACCTTCGCCGGTGACCGTGATCTTCGGACGTGTTGCGGTAGTCTTCACCCAGCAAGTGCCTTCTGTGTTCGGAAATCTTGGACCCTCAGCAAGTCCTATTTTTCCAGATCAGAGGGCACTTCTGCGTTCCCGGCCCAGTCCGTGGACAGGCGCCTTAACGAAGGGCCGAGGCTAAGGGAGCGGGTATACATCCTCGATCTCGTGCCGAGATCCAGGCATGACCAAAATTGACGACAACAATGCGTCGCCAGATGATTGATACACAGTGATCACTGTACTGATCACAGACTCGTCAGCAGGGACGTCCAATGCTTCAGCCTCGACTGCGCTGACCCGGCGCGCCGTCAGCCGTTCGGCCACGTAGTCCCCACGGACACTCTTCGCTTTCGCGATGTGGTCGAGCAGGCTGCCGGTGATCGGAGCCGGCTTGGTAATGCTGGTCCCCACCGCGATGTCCACCGGCACGAACGTCGAGACCAGGTCGATCGGCCCGGACTCGGAAACGGTGCGGCGCCGGCGCTCGTAGACCGGCGTGCCCTCGGGGATGTTCAGCGAGGCCGCCACCCGCGGTGACGCCAGCACCGGTCCGACGTGCAGGACCTCCGTGGCGACGGTCTCATCCAGGTACAGCGTCTCGCGGGCGTACTGCGGCGAGATGCCGGTCGCGGACGGCCGGCCACGCACGAAGTGCCCCTTGCCCTGCTGCGACTCGATCCAGCCGTCCTGGCGCAGGATGCCGAGCGCCTTCAAGACGGTCGGGCGAGCGACCGCGAACTCCTTGGACAGCGTGTTCTCGGACGGCAGCGAGGTCCCCGGCGGATAGGCGCCGCTCTCGATGCGCTCACGGACCGTGTTCAGCACCCGCATGTACTTCGGCGTCGGCACCTCATACCCGGCCACGCACACCACCCAGACTCGACGCCACTACTTGTCAACACAAGACATTAGATGAGATAAGCATGACCAGGCAAGGCCGGTCACGCGTGAGGGCTCTCCGCGCTCGCACGCGCACCGAACCAGTCCGCGGCACCCCCGTTGCGACGCAGACCGACCAACTGCGGACGCGTCGCGCCGGGCCGACGCCCCGGCAACTGCTCGTATCGACGGAAGACCAGGAGCGCCGCCCGCTTCAGCGGGCACGGCCCCTCCAAGTCGCAGACCGGGCACCGGCCATCGTTGGCGAGGTCGGTGTGCCGGTCCAACTGTCGCTGCGCCGCCCGTAGCGCCGTTCGAGCCTCGGCAGTCAGATAAACCGTCATCGAGCGGCCTTTCTCGGAGATTGCGGCTTGAACCTCATGATCTGCAAGCCGCTACGGAGCACGAAGATCTCGCGCCGGACGGTCGCTTTGCCGGTCTCCGGGTCGAGGGCGTAGCCGGTGATCCAGGCCCACCCGTCGTAGGTCGCCCTGGCCGACACCGAGATCACCCGCAGGACCAGCGCGTTGGGACCGTTGAACTGCACCGATGCCCTGCGGTCCACGAACAGGACATCACCTGCCCGGGATCCATCGCTCCTCCACCGAAGTCAGAACGGCGAGGGCGCCGAAGCGGCAATATTTCTTGTTACACAGGTGCCAGCCAGGTGTCACAAGCCATGCCGAAGCCGCCTCGGCGCCTGGTCAGGACGCGGCAGTCCTCCCAGAGCCACCGCAGTCAAGGCAGGACTGACGAAACGAGGCGTCAGTCCGCCCGCAGGTGTAAGCCATGACGCGCATGGCCGACCGTCTGACCACGTACTTCCAGCCGTTGCCCCGGCACGAGACGCAGGCTGGACGCTCATCGGTCACGGCAGAGAGCGGATCGCCGGCATCCCCGTTCCGATCCGGGCACCGCTCGGTGATACCCGTCTCGATCTTGTTCGCCGACATCCGGCCTCCCCGCCGCCACCATTAGAGCTAGCTCTATTAGAGACAGTCAAGCCCAGAGGTGTCAATAGAGCTACCCCTAAACCCCAAAGTTGACCTGTGAGGTGCTAACTTCAGAGCGCTCAACCGAGGAGGAACCATGAGCACCGGCTACCGCGAACTGGCGGCCATCCTGCGGACCGCGATTCTGAACGGCGACTACGCCGAAGGCACCACGCTGCCCAAACAGGACGAGATCGCGACGCAGCACGGCGTCAACATCAAGACCGTCCGCCAAGCGGTACGCATCCTCGAAGCCGAAGGTCTCGTCACGCCGGTCCGCCGTCGCGGCACCGTGGTTCGCCCACGCCTGGCGATGAAGCGGCTCGGCGCCGACCGCTACGCGAAGAGCAAGTGGAAGGGCACCGGCCTGGTCGCGTTCGCCGCCGACCGCGAGGCCACCGGCCGCCCATGGAAACCCGGAGACCAGACGCAGACGGTACGACTCACGACCGCGGACGCCGACATCTCGGACGCGCTCGGCTTGGAGATCGGTGATCCCGTCTACGAGCGAGCGCGTCTGGTCAAGGAAGCGAACGTGCCAACGCACACGCTGACCAGCTACTACCGGCCCGAGGATGTCGAGGGCACGCCGCTGGTCGACGCGAAGGCCGGCCCCGCCGGCCGCGGTGGCGGTTTCGCGGTTCTGACGAGTCAGGGCTTGGAGCCGGACAACATGACGGAGACGATCCGTGCCCGGATGCCGGCGCCCGACGAGATCGACCAGCTCCAGCTACCCGGCGGCGAGCCGGTGATGATCCTGCACCGCATCACGTACACCGCCGAGGGTCGCTCGATCGAGTTCGCTCGCGGCGTCCATGCCGCGTCCCGGTTCGCCTGGACCTACCACTTCCAGATCCCCGACTGACCTTTCGCCGCGGAGGCCACGCCATGACGCACAGCCCTGCCGTCATCCCCGCCGAGCACCGCGAGGATGTCGAGACCTTATGGAACTACCACCAGATGGGCCACGAACTCCGCCCCACGGATGTCGGTATCGGCCTCGGCAGCCACGACCTGGGCGTAGCGATCGTCGGCACCGACCTCTACCACCGCGGCATGTACCCGATCCTGCTCTTCACCGGCGCGAACGCCCCGCCGACCGTCGAGGTCTTTCCGCGCGGCGAAGCCGTGCACTATCGCGAGTACGCCTTGGAGCACGGCGTGCCTGACGAGGCGATCCTGATCGAGACGAAGGCCAAGCACACCGCCGAGAACATCGTGCTCTCCCGCGAGCTGCTGGAGGAGCGGGGTTACAAGGACATCGAGACGATCACCTTGATGTCCCGCCCCTACCAACAGCGACGCGGCTATGCCATCTGCAAGAAGCTCTGGCCCGAGGTCGATGTCATTTGCGCCTCGAACCCCCTCCCCATCGACGACTACTTCACCTTCATCGGCAACCCAAAGAAGATCATCGACACGATGGTGGGCGACACCCAGCGCATCGACACGTGGGCCGAGGCCGGCTGGGCGATCCCCCAGCCGATGCCCGACGAGATCCGTGCCGCATACGAACGCTTGGTCTCGGCCGGCTTCACGAGCCGGCTCGTGTCCTAGAGCCTGCCGAACGACTCGACTGCGCCGAGCTGGCTCTCGTCAACCTTTCGCACTGGGGCTATTCACGTTGGATCTACGACTGTGAGATCCCCAGAGGCGCCGGGGGCGCTTCATCCGTCGCCAACGCCCGCGAGACGGAGTCGAGGAGCCCGGACAACTTCCACAGGTCGTGGCTCATCAGCATGAACTCCATCACCGGCTCCTCCGCGTCATCGATATACGCCTCGAACTCGACGAATGTAACTTCCGGCGCGAGCGTGCACTTGAGCAAGCAAACGCCGAGACGGGTGTCTAAGGCGTCTTTCAACTGCATGAACTGCATACGCGACCGATGCCACGGCCTATCCCCGCCGACCCAACATTCCTCCGGATCACACCAAGACGGGTGAAAGACGGTGGGATTTTGTTCCTCAGCAGCATCCGCAGACATGCGACTCCTTAGAGATGCAGGAGCAGGAGCACCCACTCCCAAACCAATCAGATCCGCGTCAACTGTTCCTTGCGATAGGCCCGAACGGAACCCCTATGACATCTCCACGCGAGCCGTCAGAAACGTCTACCGAGCAGGGGAACTCGATCAGTTATCTGCGGAATGAGTGCGGTGCGAAGTGACCGGCAACCGAGCGGGCGCTCCGCATCCGACGCTTGTATCGCTGGGTCGCGAGCTACGACTTGCGCGCGAATCTCACGGCTGGACTCAGCAAGACCTCGGCAGGGAGATTCATTTCTCGGACAGCCAGATCTCCGCCGTGGAGACCGGCCGCCGTCCGCCGAGCCCTGCCCTGGTTCACCGCGCCGACGCAACGCTCGGCACCGGAGGGCTCCTCAGCCGCCTCTTGGAGACCGCGCAGGCAACCGCCAGTCGCGAGGCCCTGCCCGAGTGGTTCCGCCCCTGGGCAGAGATCGAGCAAACCGCCACCGCACTCCGCTCCTACCAACCGCTGGTCCTCGACGGCCTGCTCCAGACACCCGCCTACGCCCGCGCGATGTTCCAGGCGGGCGACCCGACGGCCAGCGAAGACGCTCTCCAGCGTGCAGTGGACGCCCGGATCCACCGCCAACAGATCCTCAGCCGCCCCAACCCACCGCGGCTCATCACAATCCTCGAAGAGTCGATCCTCCACCGCCCGATCGGCGACGCCCCAGCGCTGATGCGCACTCAGCTCGATCATCTGGCTACAACCAGCCGCGCCGGCACCGCCGAGATCCACATCCTCCGCACCGAGGTAGGCGCGCACCGCGGCTTGGCCGGCGCCTTCGCCCTCGCCACAATTCCCGGCCACCCCGACGCCGCCTTCATCGACCCCCAGCTCCGCGGCCTGGTCATCGAGACCGCGACAGACGTTGATGCCATCCGGCACATCTGGGAGGGTCTTCTAGGAGAAGCCCTGCCCAAGCGTCAGTCCCTCAAGCTGATCCAGGAGGCCACCCACTCATGGACAACCTGATCTGGAAAAAATCCACCCGCAGCAGCCCCAACGGCGGCCACTGCATCGAGATCGCCTCGAAGTCAGCCGATCAAATTCTAGTGAGAGACAGCAAATCCAACGCCGGGCCAGTCCTCAGACTTAGCGCTGCGTCATGGCGTACATTCATACAGAAATTCTGCAGATAGCTTGTGGGCAAAATCGGGGCATACATGAGCAAAACCGACTTCTTAAATGACCCCAATGCCCCTAAACCGAATTCACTCGTCATTGCCGTTGGTGCTGTTGTCCGGAACGACAAGCATCAGTTGCTGCTGGTGCAACGCGCAGACAATGGATTCTGGGCGCTACCGGGCGGCGCCCAGGACCATGGCGAGTCGGTAACTCAGGCAGTCGTCCGCGAGGTTGAGGAGGAAACTGGCATCATAGTCGAGGTGTCCGGAGTTTCTGGCATCTACTCCGATCCTGGACACGTCATCGCGTACGACAATGGCGAGGTCCGACAGGAATTTTCCATATGCTTCCACGCCGAGCCAGTTGGGGGCACGATCCGCACGAGCGATGAGACCACATCCGTTAGGTGGATTCGACCAGACATGATCGATGCTCTCGTCGTGCATCCGTCAATGCTGCTCCGGATCCGACACGGACTCTCAAGCAGGAGGCCCCACATCGGCTAAACACCGCAGGAATAGAGGTCGAACCAGTCAGGTATCGTCCTACCATGCCCTTTGATGCCCATGTCTTAAAGATCTTGATTGCATCGCCCGGCGACACGAAGGCCGAGCGAAAGGCAGTCACTGACGCACTCCACGGTTGGAACTCGGCGAGAGCAGAGCGCGAAGAAATCGTTCTACTCCCAAAGAAGTGGGAGTCGGATGCGGTCCCGCGTCTCGGGGGAAGCGCCCAGGGTGTCATCAACGAACAGTTAGTCGACAAAGCTGACATCGTTATCGCCCTATTTGACTCTAGAATCGGCATGGCAACGTCAGCTGCAGTGTCAGGCACCGCCGAAGAAATTGAGCGGGCACACGCCGCCGGCAAACCAGTCCACGTCTACTTCTCCGATGAGCCCATCCCTCGGGACGCAGACCTAACTCAGGTAGCAGCGTTACGAGAGTTTAAAGACAAGCTTTCCAGCCTTGGTCTTTTGGGCACATACGCAAGTCCGGAAGATCTCGGATTCCAAGCAAGGCTGGCAATTGAGAGCGATCTCGACTTTCTCAATCTAGGGGCCGTTACAAAAAGAACACGAGGTCAAGAGCATGCATTACTTCGAGCCAAGTACACAAGCGATCGAGAACAATATACGGACTCGAAGGGAAAAATTAAGTACCGCACCACCAACGAGCGGCTATTAATCACTAATACCGGCGGCGCCGTTGCTGAAGGCGTTTCGGTCGCGCTACGCCCGCTCAACGAAGGCGAAGAGGTTCCAGCTATCCATACTAGCGGGACACCCAACATCATTCCTCATTCGGACTTCTCTTGGTTACTGCTCACGCACATGGGCACAGCCCAAACCTTCGAGGCTGTCATGTCCTGGAACGAAAACGGTGTCAACTTCTCCGAAAGGCAACACGTCACCCAATAACCATTGCTTCAACATCCGATCGGCCGGGCGGCAATAACCTTAGGTCATGATCGTAGGCGTCGCCCGGCATCGAAATTCTCGCCAATAAGCCGCATCGCTACACAATTCACCAACAGCTCACATCGATCAGCCAAATTTAGTTGACCACGGCATCCAATGGTGGCCCTATCACCCCCTGCCCGAATTTCAAATTTCCGAACCCATCACTTCGAACAGAGGCATGGAGTGAGCTTTCCGCACGTCCCATGCATGAGCCGAGTCGGTCCATGGTCGAAGCAAGGCAATCATGCCGCCTTCTCGGACGAGTTCTCGACGTCAGCGGCAATTGTCTTCACTAGGTCACTCATGGCACTATCCCTCGCTTCATCCGACAAGTTCGCACATACACTGTTCGCCAGTAGGTATTTCTGCATACGCTCAAGCCGAGCATGGAAAGCATTTAACTGGCTCGAAGTTCGCGAATAAAGCCAAAAGTTCAGCCCGGCGATAACTTGCACCACACTTCCGCTGATAACGCTGACGACCGCCGCCTGAAACTGCGCTTGCGCCACGACGATAGCAACTGCAGCAAAAAAGAAGAACGTACCGAGAGATGCCGCAATAACTGCGGCACCAAAACTTCTCTTCGCTTGAAGCAACACATTCTCATAGTATGCGTTACTCAGAGAGAACTGCGCCGCCGCAACTTCTTGGATATTTTTTGGATCAGTCCGAGCGACCTCATCGATCGCAGCGCCGGTTCCTTCGAAATCCTCGACAACCCCTACGTCTTGGATCAAGATTCCAGGATGCCCCGTCGAGGCAAGCGCTCTAACGAACTCTCGACTCTCTGCAATTCTAGATGCAGGGAAGATGGATAGACGGCGCGGTGTCTGTCGCCCAACCAAGTATCCCAAGAATAGCCCTTGACTAAAAACAGGAGATCCGCCCGACTGCGTCCAAGAGGGAACCGAGGCATCGGAAGATGGGATATCCGGGTCGGATACCTTAAAAATTAGCCCTCCCGCATAATTCTCGGTAGGCAGGGAGATTGTGCCGTATACAGTATCGATATATGGGCTATTCTCCCCCATGACAGGATGAGGAAATCCGAGAATTTTACACTTATGAAGCCCAATCCCACGAATCCGACCCCACTCCACCGGATCGTTCGGGAGAGGCAGATTAACATCTGCTCGCAAAAGGGCGGGGCCTTCCCCATTCTGCTTATCCCGCCAGATAACTCGGGATAGTATCGTTTCGCCATCTCCATCAATGAGTGGCACTTCCATCGCATTGTCACCATCTGGCGACTTGCTAGAAACCGCGAAGCTCGGCACTAAATAATAGCCTCCACCAATTCCTTGCCCTAGTCCACCGATTCGCCCTCTTCCGCCTTTCCGAGCAACCATGACTGGCCCATATTCCGCGAGCAACTCGACCACCACCGATCTCTCCACATATTTCCCGGTCGCCGGAATCTCGGCCCAACGCCTTCCGTCCTGCCCAGAGCATCTGGTTACAAGGGATCGACCATACGAGATTTTCACGGACTGGACCGCTACGACACGAGATCCGACGTACCCGCGAGTTACATGACCCCTTCAAACCCTCTGCCGAGTTGTTCTCTTCTGGATCAAGGCGCCGCGCTCGCGCGGCGCAGCGCCGCCACGGCCTGCTGGCGGCCTGCGGCCGGCATCGGCCGTGGCGGCGCGTCGTGGCTCGTCGTCAGCCTGATCCCAGGAGACTTGCAGCATGTCAGTGACGACCAACGTGGTGGACTGGTTGGGACAGCTCGACTACGGCACAGTGCCCGCTTGGCTCGGTGCGTTGTCCTTGCTGCTCGCATACCGGATCTTCCATCGAGATCGGATAAGCAGTGACCGGGCTCAGGTCGATCTAGTCGGCTTCTGGGCCGTGCCATCGTGGGATCGCCGCAGCCCCATGGATGCCATGGTTGAGACGTGCGAGATCGAGCGATTCGTTCGCAACGGAAGTCAACTCCCCGTTGACGTACACCAGGTCGCTTTCGACGTGCGCACCCAGTGGTGCGTACGAGATCTTGAACAGTGGTCCGACGACTTTCCGGTCTGGGAGATCAAGGAAGGTACGGACCTCCTGCGCTACTTCCAAGGTCTAGTTCGCGTGCCACCCGAGGAAACGTATGAATTGGGAGCCCAGCCCATCAACGTTGCTCATCTCGCGCCAGCTCATGCGGGCCAACTCGATCCCTTGATTGGCCTCAGCTACGAGGTGCGCTGGATGTTGATCTCGGATAACGCAGGTCGGCGGTGGGAGGTACGGCCCGGACGATCAACCAGGCGTATCCGCTGGTTCAGTCGGAGGCGGGCCGGCTACCCGGCTAACTGGCACAACCCGTACTCCGTCGTTCTGAGGACCACCAGAGCATGGACCAGCACTCAAGTAGGCCGGATCAAGATGGGCAAAGCCACCGGGTAGACACGGTCCCGACGATCGCTGTGGGTGGCTGGGATTCGTCGTGGCGTCCGGCGATCGGCTGCCGCGCCGCTACGCGGCTTGCCACCGGTCTCCTTGGGTCGCCGGCCGTGCGGGAGGCCGGCGCCACGGCAAGCCGCCCCGGACCGCGTACGGTCCGGGGCGAGAAGCCGCCTCGCGGCGCCGGAGCGCCGCACGGCGGAGATCAAACGGGCGTGCCACTAACTCAGGCCGCAGGCGGCTTCGGACGGTCATGATCGGGCGGTACGCCAGGCTCGCTCACCAGGCAAAATGGGACGATCATGGCGGGGCGGCGAGATCTTCCAAACTGATTACGCGGGTTCGATTCCCGTCGTCCGCTCCACTTGGGGTCAGCCTGTCAGCGGAGAGCGCTGACCTGGGCGTTCCGCGCATAATTCCTGGGGGCCGAGCCCCCAGACCCCCACGGTGTTGCTCACTCACTTTCCGGCCTGGTTGATCTTGCGGGCCAGCCGTGGGCCAGCGCCCACTGTGCCGTCCTACGGCTGAGCGGCCAGAACGCTGGGCAGGTCTCCGAACCGGGCTTGGGCGTCGGAGGTGATGACGGTACGTCCGGTCTCCGATGCGTGAGCGGCGATAATCAAGTCGTGCGCACCACGTGGCGTACCGCTGCGTCGTACGTGTGCGATGAGACGGGCATGATGGGCGGCTGTCGCCTCCGTGTATTCGAGCACGTCGACGGACGAGACGATCGCCGCTAACGCCCGCGCCCGGTCGGCTGCTCGTGCAGCGGTGTCGGCAAGCTCGATTCCAACGCGATATTCGGCGATGGTGACCGCGGCGACCGCGAGTTCGTCGTCATCGAAGGCGGCACGGTCGATCTTCCCGCGCTCGTAGGCGATGAGGACGTTGGTGTCGAGGATCAGGCGTCGGCCCACGGGTCTGTCCTATCACTGCTGACGTAGGTCAAGGCCTCGGCGACGTCACGCTCGAACTCGTCATCGGGCGGTGAGACCTCGGACAGCGCGGCACGGAGGTCGCGGCCGGTTCGCCGGGGCGCCGGCCGAATTTCGGCGATGGGGCGGCTTCCGCGCGTCACGGTAACGGTCTCACCGCGCTCGATCGCGTCGAGCAGATCGGAGAACCGTCGCGACGCCTCGGTAGCGGAGATAGTTCGCATGTCACGACCATATCTGATTATCAGATTCAGAATAAGGGTCTCGCCACTATCGGGCGGGCGCCTCACAGGAAGGCGCCCCCACAGCGCGGCACCAGATGCTGATGTCGCACATCGAGGGTGACTTGTCGGAGCTGAGTGCTTCTAGCGTCTTCGCATGGTTTCTCCCGATGATGCGTATGCCGTTCCCGGGCTTGATGCGGACGAGATGCTGGCGCTGGAGCGGTATCACCGATCGATCGGCCGGCTGTCCGTCGCGTTCGATGAGCGGCCCGCTGTGTTGCACAACCGGAGTCTGATCGGGCGGCTTTCCGGTAGGCCGCAGCCGGTCGAGACGGTGATGTGGGGGCCGTTGATGGATCGGGACATCGCCGTGGCGATCGAGTGTGAGCAGGGGCGGGAGGCCGTCGGCGCCGGTGCGGTGGAGCGCTTTGCGGAGAAGCTTGTGGACATCGCGGCTGACTGCGGGATCCTCTACGCGGTGTCCGGGTTCACGATGAGCGCCCGGCTTCGCGCTGCGGGGATGCGGCGGCCGCCGGTCATGGTGATCGCACTGAACCGGCCGGGCCGCACTGGGGATCCGGTCATCCCCGGTCAGCGCCGGCCGGAGCAGGAGTTCCTGCCGCCGCATGATGCGGAGGAGGTCACCGAGATGGATTTCCTGCTCTTCCTCTGGCTGCGACCCGGCGAATCTCCCTGAAAGGCCCGCGGGTCTCACTGAGAGACCCGCGAACCTCACTGAGCGACCCGCGAACCTCACTGAGAGGCCCACGGATCCGGACGTGACGGACAAAGAGGGTGGCATCGGGGGGTGGAATCGGTCGTAGCGTCGGTGGATGCGACTCAATGCGTGGCGATATGACCAGCCGGGCGAGCCTATTCCCAGCCCGCGACCGCCGGTGGACTGACGCCGGTCACGCCGTCGGTGCCGGCAGGCCGAGCCGTCGCCGCTGTCCCGGCACGTTCGCCAGCAGGTCAGCCTGTGCGCCCATCGGATCCTCGGCCAATCGCCGCCGCCAGTGGTCGGCCTCCGCGGCGAGCCCGCTCAGCCGCGCCGGGCCCAGGCCTGCCGGCCGTGTCTGGTCGTACAGCCGTGGCACCACCATGCCCGTGATCGCGTCGAGCGACTCGAGCGCGTCGTCGAAGCGTTCCAGCACGATCTCGGTCAGCGCCTGGGCGTGCAGGCGGTAGGGATCCGAGGATCCGGCTCGGCAGTACTCGACGTATCCGGACAGCGTCCCGTGCGCGGCGAAGTGTGGGAGCGCCCGTGCGCGGATCGCCTCGGCCAGGTGGTGCATGGCGGGCTCGGCCTGCTCGCGGGTGGCGAGGCCGGTGCGGGGCAGCCGCAGGTCGAGCGCGTCGTGGACGCGCCAGCCGGGGTGGCCGGACGGCAGGTAGAGCGGGTGCAGCACGGCCTGGCCCTGGACGATCGCGCGGACTATCAGGCCGACCGGGTCGGCGACCAACTCCTCGTCGAAGACGTGCCAGCGGCCGGGCAGCGACGGCAGCGCGTATCTGACCACGGCCTCGCGCCAGACCGGGCCGGGCCGGAGCTTGATCGGGCGGCCGCCGGTGGTCGCGGTCCAGGCGATCGCGAGCGCGTCCAGCCAGGGCTCGAACGGGCCGCCGGTCTCGCCGAGCAGGCGGGCCGGCATCCGGGTGCGCCGCTGCGCACGTTTCAGATCATCCGGGGGTACGCCGTAGAGGTCGGCGAGCGCGGCCACGGATTCGGGCCCGGTCAGCACGCGCCCACGGCCCCACGACCGGCCGGGCGCGACGGCCGCGGGCACGTCGAGCAGCAGCGGTGGTGTGGCGGAGCCGGCGCCGAACGGATGGATCCGCACGTGTTGCACCCGCGTGACGGGTGTGGTGCGGCCGTCGAGCACGATCTGCTCCGCGCCGTCCTCGTCGTAGTCGTGGGCGAGGAACGCCCGTACCGCGTGCTCCGAACTCTGCAGCAGCGTGACGATCAGGTGGCCGAGCGCGGGGCCGGCGTCACCCGTGGACAGCTCGATCCGCTGCCAGCCGCCGTCCAGCGGTACGACGCGGGCGTAGAGGACGCCGGGGCCGTCCGCGCGGAGCACGTCCAGCACGGCGTCGACGTCCGCGCCCGGCCTGAGGTCGACCCAGGCCGCCCCCATGTAAGTCGGCATCCTCGTGCGGTTCCCGTTCAGTTCGGCAGGAACTGCATGGTAGACGGGTGGTCAATCGCCCTTCCGGCGGCCACGCAGCCACATGACGCCACCGGCGGCCGCGGCCACCACGATCAGGCCGAGCTTGAGGCCGGTCTTGCCGATCAGCAGGACGCCGGTGCCGCGCAGCAGGCTTCCGAACCAGTACTCGCCGCTGAGGAACCGGTCCCAGCCCGGGTCGGCGCCGGCGATCAGCCAGCCGGCCCAGATGAGTCCCACCGCGACCACGCCGGTCACCACCGCGCCCGCGATCAGCGTCCTGCGTCCGGTCACCGTCGCCACCGCCGTCACCTCGTTCGTCGTCATGCGATCGAATCTATGGCTGGATCGTCCGCGATGAATCGCCCGTGAGGCGGGGCCCGGTCTCTATCGGAGGGTAGAGAGGTACGGTGCGGCCATGACCGGGAACGTGACTGTGATCGTCTGCGGGGCGCCGCTCGCCACGCGTACCCCCGATCTGTTGAGGGCTCTCGCCGTTGAGGGCTGGACGTCGATCGTGATCGGCACGCCGGCCGCGCGCGCCTGGCTGGACCCGGACGCGGTGCGGACCGTGCTCGGTGCGCCGCCGCAGTTCGACTTCCGGGCGCCGGGTGAGCCGAAGCAGGGTGGCCCGCCGGACGCGGTGGTGGTCTGCCCGGCCACGTTCAACACGCTCAACAAGGCGGCGTCCGGTGCCGCGGACACGTATGCGCTGGCCCGGCTCTGTGAGGCGCTCGGCGAGGGCGTGCCGGTGGTGGCGGTGCCGACCGTGAACGAGAAGCTGTGGGGCCATCCCGCGTGGCGGCGGAACCTGGCGCTGCTCGAGTCCGCCGGAACCGTGCTGCTTGACGCGCACACCGGCCGCCCCGGTGCCCGCCCGATCGCGGCGGAGCTGGGCGGCGACCCGGGCGCGATCTTCGAGCCGTCGTGGGTGACGAAGGCGCTGCGGTCGTTCAGCCGGTCGTGACGTAGTCGCTCGCGAGCTGCAGGAACCGGCGCGTCGCCGCGTTCGGCCGGCGGCGGGTGGCGGTCGCCAGCGCAAGCGTCCACCACAGCTCCGGCCCGTCGATCGGCAGGCTTTTAACCCCACGATCATCCAGGGGTACGGAGAAGACCGGCATGATCGAGACGCCGAGCCCGTGCCGCACGTACTCGGGTGCGGTGCCGATCTCGACCACCTCGAGCGCGACCCGTCGTTGCAGGCCGGCCGCGGCATAGGCCCGGTCGACCACCACGCGGTTGCCGAAGCCTGCGGGCGAGTCGATGAACGGGTGCTCCGCAAGCCGCTCGAGCGTGACCGATTGTCCGGGATATCCGGCCGGAACGATGGCGACCATCCGTACCCGTGCCAAGGTGTTGACGGAGAGACCGGTGTGCGGCCGGTCGATGTCGGAGAGGAACGCCAGGTCGAATTCGCCGTCAAGCAGTGACTGGGCCAGGCCCGCCGACCCGCTCGGTGCGGCCCGCATGCGCACTGTCACGTCCGGGTGGTCCGCCGCGAACCGTCCCAGCAGCCCGGGGAGGTCAAGGATCGTGACCGACGTCATCGCCCCCACGGTGACGGTCCCGCGCAGCCCGCCGCGCACCTGCCCGACCGCGTCCCGGGCGCCCTGCGCCGCGTCGAGCGTCGCACGCGCCTCCGGCAGCAGCGCGAGGCCCGCGTCCGTAAGCGCGATCCGTTGCGGCCCGCGCTCGAACAGGTCGGCCTTGAGGTGCTGCTCGAGCGCGCGGATCGTCGCGGACACGCCCGACTGGACGACGTGCAGACGCGCGGCCGCCCGGGTGAAGCTCAGCTCCTCCGCGACGGCCACGAAGTATTCAAGGTGTCGCAACTCCATCACCGTTGATGATAGAGGTCAGCAGGAACGATCGTTGGCGGAGATGGGCTCGTGAGCGGAAGCTGTGGAGGCGTACCACCCGTTCTTCCTGAGGAGCCCACGATGTCCGCTCAGACCCTGCCGGCGCCCACCCCCACGGTGGCGTCCCGGCGCGGTGTCGGTCACGGCGCCGGATTCTGGGTTGTCGCGGCCGCGTTCCTGGTCGCCATGGCCTTCACCGTCGTACCCACCCCGCTCTGGCCGCTCTACCAGCGCGAAGCCGGCTACTCGACGCTGATGGTCACCGTCGCCTACGCCGCCTACGCGGTCGGCGTGACAGTCAGCCTCTTCCTCGCCGGCCACCTCTCCGACCGACTCGGCCGCCGCCGCGTCCTCCTCCCTGCGGTCCTGATCGAGATCGTGTCCGGCGTGCTCCTGCTCGCGTCCACCGCGTTCCCCGCCGTGCTGATCGGCCGCGCGCTGAGCGGCGTCGCCGTCGGCATGATCACTGCCACCGCGACCGCCGCGCTGTCCGAGCTGCACGCCGTCGCCCGCCCCGCCGCCGGCCGGTCCTTCGCCCAGCTGATCGCGACCGCAGCGAACATGGGCGGCTTCGCCGTCGGCTCGCTCACCTCCGGCCTGCTTGCCGAGTGGGTCGGGGCGCCGCTGCGTACCCCCTATGTGGTGTATCTGGTCCTGCTGGTGGCCGTCGCCGTCGCCCTGCTCTTCATCCCGGAGACCGTGACGCCGCCCGCCGTGCGGGAGCCCTACCGCCCGCAGAGCGTCGCCGTCCCGCCGTCCGCCCGTGGCCGTTTCGCGACCGTGGCGATCGGCGCGTTCGCGGCCTTCGCGGTGCTCGGACTGTTCGCGTCCGTCGCGCCCGGCTTCGTCGGCAGCACGATGGGACACCCGTCGCGGGCGCTGGCCGGGCTTGTCGCGTTCCTGGTGTTCGGCAGCTCGGTGGTGTCCCAGCTCGTCGTCGGCCGGATCAGCGCGGGCCGGCAGATCATGGCCGGCCTGTCCCTGCTCAGCCTCGGCCTGATCGCCGCGACCGTCGCCGTGTGGCTGCCCCACCTGCCGCTGTTCCTGATCGGTGGCGCGGCATCGGGCGCGGGCGCCGGAATGCTGTTCAAGGGCTCGGTCGGGACCGTGTTCGCGATTTCCGAGCCGGCGACGCGCGGTGAGGCGCTGGCCGGGCTGTTCCTGGCCGGCTACCTGGGCCTGTCCATCCCGATCCTCGGCTTCGGCCTCGCGACCGCTGTGGTGTCGACGCAGGTGGCGCTGGTCGGGTTCGCGGCGGGAGTGGTCGCGCTGGCCGCGGTCGTCGCGGTGCGGAACGCGAGGGCAGCGGCCGCCTGATCGGTTCGCAGGGCGCTCTTCCACTTCTTCGTAGGAGAGCGCCCCGCCAGGTGCGGCGTCCCGTCGACAAGGTCGTGCCGACATGCGCTGCAGCGTCGGCGGATGCACGGGTCATCCAGGTCGTAAGACACGCGCTTGACTACGCAACGCTGGCCGGGCGCATCGCGGGCGACATTGGCGTTCCGTCAAGCGGAGTCAGTCAGTCCGTCTGCTTCGGATGTCCCGCGCCGGCTCGTGTGATCCACAACGTGCGCGCATCGTCATCGACGGCGTACCAAATCCGTCCCGCGCCGGTCACCTCGTACTGCCATTGCTCGAGCGCCGCTCCGCCGACCTTCACGACGCCGAGTTGCCCCTTCAGCGGGTGCTGGCGCTGATCGACGTGACGTGGATCGCTGGTCAGCGCCGTCCACGCGCGGTCGAGGTTTTCCGGTACTGCTGCCAGAAGGCGCTGCCACCCCTGATACGCCTGACGATCCGCCGCTCGCACTATCCACGGCTTGGGCCGGGGAAGCTCTGCGCCCCGTCCACTCATGCGCGGTTCTCAGCCGGGCGGGAGATGGCGGGACCATCACCGCCGAACGGGCCCTGCAACTCACGGGCGAGCTGCGGGTCCGACCACACTTCGGCGGTCGAGCGCCAAGAAGCGAGATTCCGAGCGAAGGGGATAAGAAGCCCTGTGTCGGCGCCGGCCATGAGGTCGGCGAGCAGCTCGCGAACGCACGTCAGGCGTTCCTCGGCCGGCAGCCAGGTAAGCCAGGGCAGTTCCTCGGCGAGGGCCTCTTCGGCCAGCTCACGGTGTCGGCGGGCGAGAATGGCAAGTGACCGTGCCGCGATGCGGAGCCCGGTAGCGGCGGCTTCGAACCGCTCGACCCGAGTGAGGACGAGGTTCTCCTCGTCCCGGCGCTCGAGAATGACATCGGCGTCGGTGAGGGACGGCAGGACCTGAGAGGGACCTCGTAGAAACGAGCTGTAGGAGAAGCTCTGCACCGTCATACTTGAAGCATATCTGAACTAGTTCAGATATGACGGTGCGACAGTGTGAAACCCGGGCTCAGAGCATTCGGTTCGGAAGATCTTGCCTGTTCGGCGTGCTCATGACGGGTGCCGGACATCAGGGGCCGGCTGCTAGAGGCGGTCGTACGACCCCGGGTAGCGGAGGAAGTTCGCGTAGTCGAGTTCGGTGATGTGGTCGGCCATGCTCGATTCGGCGTGCGGGCGGCGTTGACGTGGGATGAAGGCCGGCCTCTCGTCGTCGAAGGAGATGGCGAGGACGGCCGGGTCGTGGGAGTGGGCCGCGCGGCGGGTGGCGGGGGCGGTGAAGCCGGCGCAGGAGTAGAGGATGCCGCGGTCCGCGCCGACGTCGGCGAGTTTCGCCACGAAGTAGTCGATGCAGGAGATGCCGACGGGGCGGTGTTGCTGGCGGCATTCGACGGCGACGGTGATCGGGAGGTTCGCGACGGCACCGTAGATCATGACCTGGATGTGGCGGGGCGCCCCGCTGAGCCGGCCCTCGTGGCGGCGGTTGTAGATCACCTGCGCGAAGTCGAAGGCGGCGAGCAGGCGGGTCAGCGACCGTTCGTAGCGCTTGAGGAGGGTGCCGGAGGGGGACATCCGCCGACGTTAACGAGCATGCGCCCGCAGGGTGTCGCCCCCGTTGTCCGTCATGCCCGATCGGGGCGACTTGACGCTTAAGACACTTTACTGAGGCTGAAGGACGTCATGGGCTCCACAGGTCGGCGGTCCCGCCGAGGCGGAGGAACAGGGCGAAGTCGGCCTGCCCCACGTCAGCGGAGTCATGCGGCGGGAGGCTGTCGCGGACCAGTCTGCCGTCCCCGAGCGTGATCGCCATGACCGGCGGGCTCTGGGCGTGGGCGGCGCGCGCACGGGCCCGGTCGGTGAATCCGGTGCACGAGTAGAGCACGCCCCGGTCCGCGCCGATGTCGAGCAGCTTTCCCACGAAGCGGTCCACGGCGCCGACGTCCACCGGGCGCCGCCGCCGCTGGTGACACTCGATCGCGGCGGTCACCTGGATGCCCAGCACGGCGCCTTGGACCAGCACGTCCACCCGGCGGAGGGATCGGCTGAGGCGGCCCTCGACGCGGCGGTTGTAGCCGACCTCGACGGGGGGCTCGAAGCCGCCCAGGAGGCAGCTGATCGACGCGTCGAAGAGGGTCAACCGGCGGAGGGTGTCTTCGTCGGGGTCCGGCGGCTGGTCCGGGTCCGCTGGGTACACAACGTTGAGCGTAACGGCGATCCGCCTGGAAATATCACCCAAAATGTGCGTCTTGACCGTTAAATCCCAAAGAACGGACATTCAGCCGGGCCAGAGGAAGAGCGCGAAGTCGGCCTCGGTGATCTCCTCGGCGCGATGCGGCGGCAGCGGGCCGGAACCGGTGCGCTGCCGCGGGATGCGCGGGGCAAGCGACACCGCCATCACCGCGGGGTACCGCGCGGCGGCGGCCCGGGCCCGGGCGCACGTCGTGAACCCGGAGCGGGAGTAGAGCACGCCGCGGTCCGCGTCCACGTCGAGCAGCTTGCCGATGAAGCGGTCCACGACCCCGATGTCGGCGGCGCGCCGGCGCTGGCAGCACTCCACCACGGCGGTCACCCCGGTGCCGAAGACGCGGCCGCGGGCGAGCAGGTCCACCTGGCGGGGCGTGCCGCTCAACATCCCGGGGATCTTGCCGCTCAGCGTGACCTCGGTGCCGCCGTCGAAGCTGGACAGCATGCGGGTGATCGACAACTCGTACCGCTGCAGCGGCGAGACGCACGGGAAGAGGTCGAAGACGGTCACCCAGCGAAGTTATGTGCGGGCACTCGGTTGATGTCGGTCAGATTGTGCGACGGCGGTCAAGAAGCGGTGACCGCGGCCGCGATGCCGGGTGCGAGCAGCCGCAACTCCTCAAGCACTGCGGACTCGTCCGCGGGCGGCACCTCGTCCAGCGCGTCGGACAACAGGCCCATGGCCACCGGATCGTGGAACGTCTCGTGCGCCACGGCCGCGGCAAGCGACCGGTCCCGCGCGCTGCGTTCCGGGTTGCGGGCCAGCGCGAGCAGCGGGCACTGCGTCTCGTGGCCGGCCCGCCGCAACCGCGACGACCACTCGAGCGCGCGCAGCACCTGCATACGTGGGCCCAGCCAGGCCGCGTAGGCGATCACGGCCCGCTCGTCAGGGAAACGCCGCCACAGCGCGTCGGCAAGCGGTTCCGCCACCGACACCGGCGCCTGGCCCATCTCGTGGATGAGCTGCCGAAGCGCGTCCGGCGAGATGTGCGCGGCGATCTCCGCGGCCTCGGCGCCGGCCTGGCGCAGCGTGTCCGCCATGCCCACCACAGGCATCGGCAGCCGGCCGGCGCGCAGCTCCGCGCGCAGGCGGTCCGCGGCCTCGCCGGGCCGGGCCAGCCGCATCAGGCTGTGGATCTCGTAGGAAACCAGCTGGTCGCGGCCGATCAGCACGGCGCCGTCGTCCTCGGCCAGTTCCGGCAGCGCGCGGACCAGCGACACGACGCGCGCGTCGTCGCCCTCGGCGTACCGGACGAGCACCTCCATGTGGTCGACGGTGACCTGCTTGGTGGCGATCGTCCGCAGCTCATCGAGCGCCCGGGCCGCGTCCTCGGCCCGGCCGGCGGTGGCGCACGCGCGGATCATCGTGGTGAGCAGCTTGATCCGGACCGGGCGGCGGCCACCGGCGTCCAGACCCCGGCGGCAGGCGGCGATCGCGGAGTCGACGTTGCCTGCCGAGTACTCGGCGCGGGCCAGGTTGACGAGCGCGTCCGCGGTGAGCACCCGGTCCTCGACCGCGCGCAACGCGAGCCGCCGGTTCCGTTCCGCCTTGTCCTTGGTGACGAACGTGGCGAACTGGTAGCCCGCGTGCCGCAGCTCCACGTCGCCGATCTCCGGGCCGCCGACCGGGCCGCCGGTGATCCGGTCCACGACCTGCTCGTGCAGCCGGCCGGCCAGCCGGGCCACGTCCCGCCGGAACAGCCGCGGGAACACCACCACCTGCACGCCGTTCGTGTACTCGTTGACCTGCCGGATCCGGTAGGCGTCCGGGCCCGGGCCGGTCAGCCGGGCACGCAGCGCGGCCGGGTCGCCGACCGCGGTCTCGTCCGCGTCGGCCCACAGCACCCAACGGCCCCGGCAGTGCGCGATCGCCCGGTTGCGCGCGTCGCCGAAGTGCTCGTCCCAGAAGCCCTCGATCACCGTGGCGCCGTGCGCGCGCGCCACAGCGACCGTGTCGTCGAGCGAGCCGGTGTCGTAGACGACCACCTCGTCGACGAAGGGCGTGACCGCGTCGATGCTCGCGCCGATCGAGGCCGCCTCGTCGCGGACGATCATGCTTGCGGAGACCAGCAGCGCGGAGTCGGTGGTGACGCGCAGCGCGCAGGTGGGCGAGCCGACGTGGGCCACCAGCACGTCGTCGACGAGCACGATCTGGCCCAGGTCGCGCAGCCGCTCGTAGGGCAGGTCCGGGGTCGGGCCGCCGGCCGTCTCCAGCGCGGCGCGCCGGACGGCCACGCAGACCGGGCCGAGCCGGTCCACGTCGTACCGTTCGCCGCGGTGGCTGTCGCGCCACTGCCGGGCGTGGTCGCGCACCTCCCGTACCCCCATCGGCCCTTCGAATTCGGTGCGCTGCGGGCCGATCGAGCCGATGCAGCGCGGTCCGGCCGCCACCACGGCGTCGTCGTCGAAGACCTCGCGGACCGCGTCCAGCCAGTGCCGGGGCAGGATCATGTCGCCGTCGACGAAGAGCAGCAGATCGCGCGCGGTGGCTGCGACCGCCTCGGCACGCCCGCCGGGGATCGCGCGGGCCCAGGGCAGCGCGGCGACGACAGGCGACAGGTCGGCGCGGCCGGGCGGGATCGCGCACACCACCTCGTCCCGCACGCCGAGCGCGGGTTTCAGCGCCTCAAGCGTGGCCTTCAGTTCCGCGGCGGTCCCACCGGCGGTGACCACGACGTCGAGGGCGCGATGGCTCATGCCTGCCACGTCGGCCGCTGCGCGCCCAGCTTGAGATCAACACCGAAATTCAAGAGCTTTTCGGGGGTACGGAGGGAGCTTCTACGCTCGGGCCGAGTGCCGGCCGGCCGCGCCGCGGCGCACCGACTTGGCGTGGTACATCGCGGCGTCGGCCACCCGGAGCAGCGCTTCCGCCGAGGTGTGGGCGTCCGTCGAGAGCGCGGTGCCGACGCTGGCCGAGACCCGGGCAGTCCCCTCGTCAAGCGCGAACGGCCGGGCCAGCGCGACGCGTGCGCGTTCCGCCACCGCTGCCGCGCTCTCCGGGCCGTCGATGTCGTCGAGCAGCACAAGGAACTCGTCGCCGCCGAAGCGCGCTGGCGTGTCCGTGTCCCGCAGCAGCGCGGTGATCCGGGCCGCGGTCTCCACGAGCAGCTGGTCGCCGGCCGCATGCCCGAGCGTGTCGTTCACCGACTTGAAGCCGTCCAGGTCGAGGAAGAGCACCGCGAACGCGTAGCTGGGCTCGCGCTGGGCGCGCTCCACCGCGCGCCGCAGCCGGTCCAGGAACAGCCCGCGGTTGGGCAGGCCGGTGAGCAGGTCGTAGAGCGCACTGCGGCGCAGTCGTTCCTCCTGGTCGCGCAGGGATCTGAGCATGAACTCGCCGTCCAGCGCGACCGCAAGCAGCGCGCCGGACTGGTTCATCGGCTCGCGTCCGGGCGGCGTCTTCGCCTGGATCTGCGCGACAGTGGCGAGCAGCCCCCAGTCGTGCGTGCTGCTGCGCACCGAGATGACGAAGACGATCTCGCCGCTCTCCGGGTGCGACGCCTGCAGGATCGACCTCGGCGGGAACTCCTCGACCGGAAGCGTGGCCGTCCCGGTCTCGCACCGGAACGATCCGGACAGGTCAAGGAAGTCGGGGAAGCCCGGCCGCCAGAGGCCCAGGCATCCGGCGGACACGTGCAGCCGGCGCATCCAGCCGAGCGCGCGCGGGTCCTGCTCGTCCGTGCGCAGCAGCTCCGCGCCCAGCTGGTACTGCGCGTTGAGCGTGTCCTGCAGGTAGCGGATGTCGCTGAACTGGTCGCGGGCCTGGATGTGCGCCACGCGCAGCAGGATCCGCCGGGCCCGGCGCTCCGGCGCGGACGCCAGCATCTGGTCCAGCTCACCGAGCGTGTGTTCGCGCAGCTCGTCCGCGAGTTCCGCGTCCGGGACCGACGGGTCGGCGATCCGCGCGGCGATAGCGGTGTCGAGCGGCGGCGGCACGGGCCGGTCACAGCCGCAGCTCTCCCGCGGCCTGAACACGGTCGGGACCTGCACGATGTCGGCGCCGGCCGCGTTGAGCAGGGCTTCGACCGCGGCCGCGCCGATCCGGCCCAGCGGCTGCGCGACGCTTGCCAGCGTGGGTTCCGTGTAGAGCGCGACGGGATTGTCGTCGAAGCCGACCAGCGCCTGGTCGTCCGGCACCCGGCGGCCCGCCTCGGTAAGCGTCTCCAGCGCGCCGAGCGCGTTGCGGTCCGTGCCGCAGACGAGCGCGGTGGACGGCAGCCCGGCCGCGAGCAGATCCTCGGCGGCGCGACGGCCACCGTGCTCGTGGTTGTCCGGCGCCTCGAAGAGCAGCTCCGGCAGGTCGTGGGCGGCGAGCGCCTCCCGGTAGCCGGCATGGCGCTCGCGGATGTCCGGCACCCCGAGCGTGCCGGCGAACGCGATCCGGGTGTGCCCGTGCCCGATCAGATGGGTGACCGCGTCCCGGACGCCCGAGCGGTTGTCCGGAAGCACCGAGGTCAGCGGCAGGCGCGCGGACCCGTGGCTGATCAGCACGACCGGCTTGCCTGTGGCGTACAGCCGGGCCAGGTGGTCCTCGTCGACCGCACCGATGATCACGATGAAGCCGTCCACGTGTGCCCAGCCCACCGGCGTGCGGAAGTCGGGAATCCCCTCGTCGTCGGCGCGGCGCGCGCCGGGCGTGAGCGTCTGCACGGCCACCACCCGGCCACCGAGCGCGGCGGTGGCCGAGGCCACGCCCGCGATCAGCGCGCCGTAATAGTCGCCGCCCACAAACGGCGACAGCACCCCGACCGTCAGCTGACTCACCCGAACAGGGTCTCAAATCCGCAGGGTACGGACCGCTCGTTCCGAAACGTCAACGCTGTCCTAAATATCGTCCGCAGCCATGGACATCAACAGTTAAGAGTCTTAATAATTCTCCAACGGCCGCGGTGACGTGCACCGCCGCCGATCCCTGGAGGCTGCCGTGAAACGGTCTCGGTCTATCGCTCTGACACTGTCCTCCCTGCTCACCGCGGCCGCGTCGGCGGTCCTGTTCGCGCTTCCCGCCTCGGCCGCGTCGGTCACCGCCACGTTCGTCAAGACCTCGGACTGGGGCTCCGGGTGGGAGGGCAAATACACGATCACCAACGGTACCGGCGCGGCGATCCCGTCCTGGACCGTCGCGTTCGACCTGCCGTCCGGCACCACGATGGGCAGCTACTGGGACGCGCTGCTCACCTCGTCCGGGCAGCGGCACACGTTCACCAACCGGTCCTGGAACGGCACTGTGGCGCCGGGCGCGTCCGTCTCCTTCGGGTTCCTGGCCACCGGGTCCGGCACGCCAGTCAACTGCACGCTTAACGGCGCGTCCTGCGGCGGCACGACGCCGACGACCGGCCCGACGACCGGATCGCCCACAGTCAGCCCGACGCCCCGGCCCACCACACCCGGGCCGACCACACCCGGGCCGACCACGCCGACGCCGACGCCGAGCAACCCCGCCAACCCGGGCGTGCTGCCGAAGCACGCGCTCATCGGCTACCTGCACTCGAGCTTCGCGAACGGGTCCGGGTACCTGCGGATGGCGGACGTGCCGGCCGAGTGGGACGTCATCAACCTGGCGTTCGGCGAGCCCACCACCGCGACCTCCGGTGACATCAGGTTCAGCCTCTGCCCGGCCGCGGAGTGCCCGGGGGTGGAGTCGGAGGCCGAGTTCAAGGCCGCGATCCAGGCCAAGCGCGCGCAGGGCAAGAAGGTGCTGATCTCGATCGGCGGCCAGAACGGCCAGGTGCAGCTGACCACGACCACGGCACGGGACGCGTTCGTCAGCTCGGTCGCCGCGATCATCGACAGGTACGGACTGGACGGCCTGGACATCGACTTCGAGGGCCACTCGCTGTCGCTCAACACCGGGGACACCGACTTCAAGAACCCGACCACGCCCGGGATCGTCAACCTGATCTCCGCGGTACGGACGCTCAAGGCCCGCTACGGCGCGAACTTCGTGCTGACGATGGCGCCGGAGACGTTCTTCGTGCAGCTGGGCTACCAGTACTACGGGTCGGGGCCGTGGGGCGGGCAGGACCCGCGCTCCGGCGCGTATCTCCCGGTGATCTACGCGCTACGCAACGACCTCACGGTCCTGCACGTGCAGGACTACAACTCCGGGCCGATCACCGGGCTGGACGGCGCGTACCACACGATGGGCGGCGCGGACTTCCACATCGCGATGACTGACATGCTGCTCGCAGGCTTCCCGGTCGCGGGGAACACCGCGAACGTGTTCCCCGCGCTCCGGGAGGACCAGGTGGCGTTCGGCGCGCCGTCCTCGGTCAGCGCCGGCAACGGGTACGTGGCGCCGGCCGCCGTCCAGGAAGCGGTCAACTGCCTGGTCAAGGGCGTCTCCTGCGGCTCCTACACGCCCCGCAGCGGCACCAACCCGAACTTCCGCGGCCTGATGACCTGGTCGATCAACTGGGACCGCTACTACTCGTGGGAGTTCCGGAACGCGCACTCGCCGTTCCTTAAGGCGCTCCCCTAGCCCACAGCCCTCTAACCCAAGGCCTGTGCGAGGTCGTCCCAGACGTCCTCGACGTGCTCGATCCCGACCGAGATCCTGATCGTGCCCTCGCCGATGCCGACCGCCGCCAGCTGGGCCTCGTCCAGCTGGCGGTGGGACGTGCTGGCCGGATGCATAAGCGTGGTGGTGGTCCCGCCGAGCGACGGCGCGAGCTGGAGGAGACGCACGCGCTTGCTCAGGTCCGTTCCGGCCGCGCGCCCGCCGGCCAGGTCGAAGGCGAACGTGGCACCGAAACCACCTGACAACACCCGTGCGGCGACCTCGTGCGTCGGGTGCTGGGGCAGGCCGGGGTACCAGACCGCGTCCACCGCGGCGTGATCGCACAGCCGCCGCGCGATCACTGCCGCGTTCGCACAGTGCCGCTCCATCCGCAGCGGAAGCGTCTGCAGCGAGCGCGCGGTCAGCCAGGCCGCGAACGGGTCGGCGGCCACACCGAACTCGACGTTGTAGTGCCAGACCTTCTCGTGTAGTTCCGGCGTGCCGAAGACCGCGATCCCGCCGACCACATCGTGGTGACCGCCGAGATACTTCGTCACGGAGTGCACCACGATGTCCGCGCCGTGCGCGATCGGGCGGCAGAGCAGCGGCGTGGCGAACGTGTTGTCCACGACCGTCAGCGCACCGGCCTCCCGGGCGACGGCGGTGAGCGCTGGCAGGTCGGCGACGTACCCGGTCGGGTTGGAGATGGTCTCCAGGTAGACCAGCCTGGTGCCCGGCCGCAGCGCCGCGGCGAGCGCGTCCGGCGTCGCGTCGTCCAGGTAGTCGACCTCGATGCCGAACCGCTCGGTCAGATCGCGAAGCGCGGACGACGCGCCGCCGTAGAGCCGCCGCTGGGCCACCACGTGCTCCCCGGTCCGCAGCGAGGCCTGCAGCACCAGGTTGATCGCCCCCATGCCGGACGCGGTCGCGATCGCCGCCGTGCCGCCCTCCAGATCCGCGACCGTGTTCTCGAGGGCCCGCACGGTCGGGTTCGCCATCCGCGAGTAGAGGAACGGCCCGTTCGGCGTGTGGAAGGCGTCCGCGAGCACGTCCGGATCGTCGAACGCCCAGGTGGAGGCTTGATACAGCGGCAGCGCGATCGGCCGGCTGTCGGCCTGCTCGGGCTGGCGGACATGCACGGCTCTGGTCTCAGGTCGCATCCCTGCATCCTCTGCCCACCGCACGCCCCGGCAGAGGGCCAATTCCCATCTTCCGGCCCGCACCGGGTCGTGGTGACCAACGACGAGGCTGGTGCCCGCGGGAGCGTGCGGGGCGCGAGTGGCCACAGAGTGGGCAATCCGGCAGTTGATCTGGGTCAGTCGGCTTCGGCGGAGCCGTTGACGCGGAGTTTGCGGCGGGCGCGCTCGTAGAAGGAGGTGTGGCCGAGGCGGACGACGTTGGCGGCGGCGCGGCGGGCGCGGACGCGGATCTGGTCGCCCGGGTGGAGGCGGCCGGCGATGATGCCGTCGACCTCGAGCGCGAGTTCGCCGCTTGTGGGGAGCAGGTCGAGGACGACCTCCTCGTCGGCGGAGAGGACCAGGGCGCGGTTGAAGCTGGAGTGAGCGGAGGAGGGGACGACCAGGAAGCCCTCGACCGTGGGGGAGACGATCGGGCCGCCGGCGGCGAAGCTGTACGCGGTGGAGCCGGTCGAGGTGGCCACGATGACGGCGTCGGCGGCGTAGCGGACGAACGGGTTGCCCTGGACGGAGATCGCCACACCTGCCATCCGGTCGCCGGGGATGCGGGCGAGCGCGATGTCGTTGAACGCGGTGACCTCGGTGCCGTCGGGAAGCACTGTGACGACTGCCATCCGCGGCTCGACGGTGAACGTGTGGCCGTCGATCAGCGACAGCGTGGCCGGCAGCTCCTCCACGTCGATCTCGGCCAGGAAGCCGAGGCGGCCGACGTTGACGCCGAGCACCGGCGTGGTCCGGCCGGAGAGCAGGCGCATGGTGCGGAGCATCGTGCCGTCGCCGCCCAGGCTCACCAGCAGGTCGGAGCGGTCGAGCAGCTCGTCCTCACCGGCCGGGACCGCGCTGCAGTCGATGCGCGCGATCTCGTCCGGCAGGCCGAGCACGGTCACGCCGCGCGTGCGTGCCCACTCGACGATCGTGTCTATCGCGATTTTCGAGTCCCGTTTCGGGTGAAGCACCAGCCCGACGGTGTGAACCATGCCCATGAGGATGATGGTATTTACTTCTTGACCTTCACGGCGTCGTAGGCCACCGTCTCATTTCGCGTGCCGGTCGCGGGAACGACGGCCTTCCATGTGCCGGACGCCTTCGCCGTGAACGTCGCCGTGTACGCGCCGGACGCGTTGGTCTTCGCGGAACCGGCGAGCGTCCAGGCGTTCGCGCCGTCCGCCTTGAACCAGACCTGCACCTTCGTGTTCGCAAGCTTCCTGCCGTCCGAGGTGAGCGTGCCCTTCGCGGTCAGCTTCGCGCCCTTCTTCACCGGCTCGGGCGTGGCGTTGAGCGTGACGGTCGCCGGGCGCTTCACCGTGAACGTGGTCGTCACCACGTTGGTGCGGTAGACCGCGAAGTCCGGATCGTCGAGGCCGGTTCCGGTGGCATATGCCCCGTAAAGCTCCATCCGGTACGTGCCGGCCGGGTCCGCGCCGCAGACTGTCACGTCGCCGTCCCAGGTGTTGCCGCCGCTGTTCTCAAGGACTGTGTAGCCGCCGATCTCGCCGCCGAGGTAGAAGTCGGCGCCGACCGCGGACACGAACACGTTCTCGGTCGGCATCGGGCCGCTGAGCACTGCGGAGACGTGCGCGCGGACCGCGCAGGGGTCCGAGGACCTCACCGTGTACGCGGTCTTGGAGAGCTTCCAGGAGGTGAGGCGGACACTCGCCGGCTGCCAGTCGGGCGTTGCCGCAAATGCCGCGGCCCGTGCGGGGGCAGGTGCCGCTGCGGCCTGTGCGGGGGCCGCGAACGCGAGCGCGGGCGCGAGGACGGTGGCGGCCAGGAGGGGAGCGATCATCCGGCGGCGGGGGTTCTGCATACGGTCATCCCTGGTTCTCAACGGGTTGCTTGGCGCCGGAGCTATCGGCGCGCAGACCCGCGGAGATGAGAAATGCCGGCCCGGAAAGGTTCCGGACCGGCATTCGCTCTGTCAGGCGGCCGCGACGACCGCCGTCTCCTCCGGCCGCAGCGCGATCTTCAGCACGTCCGCCACGTCGGCGAGCGCGTGGATGGTCAGCTGCTCCCGGATCTCGGCCGGCAGGTCGTCGAGGTCCGGCTCGTTGCGGGCCGGGATGATCACCTCGGTGAGTCCGGCCCGGTGTGCGGCAAGCAGCTTCTGCTTGACGCCGCCGATCGGCAGCACCCGGCCGGCGAGCGTGACCTCGCCGGTCATGCCGACCTCCGGGCGTACCGGCCGGCCGGACGCCAGCGACGCCAGCGCGGTGACCATGGTGATGCCCGCGCTCGGGCCGTCCTTCGGGACCGCGCCCGCGGGGACGTGCAGGTGCAGGCGCTTGCCGTCGAGCGGTGTGGCCTGACCGTGCGACCTCAGGTAGGAGAGCGCGATCTGCGCGGACTCCTTCATCACGTCGCCGAGCTGGCCGGTGAGCGTCAGCCCGGCACTGTCCGCGGGCATCGCGGTGGCCTCGATGAAGAGGACGTCGCCGCCGGCGCCGGTGACCGCGAGTCCGGTGGCCACGCCCGGGACCGCGGTGCGTTCCGCGGACTCGAAGAAGAACCGCGGCCGCCCGAGGAAGTCGGACAGGTTGGACTTGTCGACATTTATCGTTTCAGACTTCACGGCTACCTTGCGTAGCACCTTGGCCAGCGCCCGCTCCAACTGCCGGACGCCCGCCTCACGCGTGTACTCGACGGCGATCAGTGACAGCGCCTCGTCGGTGATCGTCACGTCGTCGGCCGTGAGCCCGGCCCGGTCAAGCTGCCGGGGCCACAGGTGATCCCGGGCGATCGACACCTTCTCCCGCTCGGTGTAGCCGTCCAGCGCGACGAGTTCCATCCGGTCCAGCAGCGGGCCGGGGATCGTCTCCACCACGTTCGCGGTGGCGAGGAACAGCACGTCGGAGAGGTCCAGGTCGACCTCCAGGTAGTGGTCCCGGAACGTGTGGTTCTGCGCCGGGTCGAGCACCTCGAGCAGCGCGGCGGCCGGGTCGCCGGCGTACCCGGCGGAGATCTTGTCGACCTCGTCGAGCAGCACCACCGGGTTCATCGAGCCGGCCTCGCGGATCGCCCGCACGATCCGGCCGGGCAGCGCGCCGACGTAGGTGCGCCGGTGACCGCGGATCTCTGCCTCGTCCCGGATGCCGCCGAGCGAGACCCGGACGAACTTCCGGCCGAGCGCGCGTGCGACCGACTCACCGAGCGAGGTCTTGCCCACCCCGGGCGGGCCGGCCAGCGCGAGCACCGCGCCGGAGCCACGGCCGCCGACCACGTGCAGGCCACGGGCCGCGCGCCGGTTGCGTACCGCCAGATATTCGAGAATGCGGTCTTTGACGTCGTCCAGGCCCGCGTGGTCCGCGTCGAGCACGGCGCGGGCGGCGTCCAGGTCGGTGTTGTCGTCCGTGCGGGTCGTCCACGGCATCTCCAGCACCGTGTCCAGCCAGGTGCGAATCCAGCCGGACTCCGGGGACGCGTCGCTGGCCCGCTCCAGGCGGCCCACCTCGCGCATCGCTGCCTCGCGGACGTTGTCCGGCAGGTCAGCCTCCTGGACCCGGGTCCGGTAGTCGCCAGCGCCCTCCGGCTCGTCCTCGCCAAGCTCCTTGCGGATCGCGGCGAGCTGCTGACGGAGCAGGAAGTCGCGCTGGGTCTTCTCCAGACCCTCGCGCACCTCAGAGTTGATCTTCTCGCTGACCTCCTCCTCGGCCTGGTGCTCCTTGATCCAGGTGACCAGGAGCTCCAGCCGGGCGGTCAGGTCGGTCTCGTCGAGCAGGCCGCGCTTCTGCTCGAGCGACATCCACGGGGAGTAGCCGGAGGAGTCGGCGATCTCCGACGGGTCGGTCATCCGCTCGACCGCGTCGATCACCTGCCACGCACCGCGCTTCTGCAGCTGTGCGCGGACAAGCGCCTTGTAGTCACGGGCCAGCTCCCGGGTCTTCCCGGTCACCGGCGATTCCTCGATCTCGGTCGACTCCACCCAGAGCGCCGCGCCGGGTCCGGCCACACCGGAACCGATGCGGGCGCGGTGCAGGCCGCGGATCACGGCCACCGGCTCGCCGCTGGGCAGCCGGCCGACCTGTTCGATCACGGCCACGGTGCCGACCGGGCCGTAGACGCCGTCGATCCGGGGGACGGCCAGCAACCGCTTGTCACCGCTGGTCCGGGCCGCGTCCACGGCGGCCTGAGTGGCGGAGTCGAGCTCCACCGGAGTAACCATGCGGGGAAGCAGCACGTCGTCGGTCAACGGCAGTACGGGAAGCGTAGCCATCGGACACCCCATTCTTGAGCCTGCCCGACTCAACCTCGCCCACCGTGTCCGTCTTCCCGGGCGTGACGCGCGACACGAACCGCGACGGGCCCTCTCCACCCGGTCACGGTCCCTAGAGTGGTCAGGTGCCGAACTCGTCGTTGCGTCCGGTCGTGCTCACCGACGACCAATCCTTCGAGCGTGGCCGCCGGGTGGTCCAGCCTGACCGGCGGATCAGCCAGCTGGTCCAGCGCCGCCCGGAGGGGGTCAGCCCGCATCAGTGGAACACCGCGCTGCGCGCCCGCGCCGACTTCGTCGTCCTCGACGCCGGCAGCCGGCTGCCCGACTTCGCCGTCGAGTTCGCCGACCCCGCCGAGGCCTCCACCTCCGAACGGCCGGACCGGATGGTCGCCGTGGTCTGCGCCGCCGTCGGCCTGGAATGGCTGCGCATCGCGTCCCCGATCCTCGGCGCCACCGCCCAGGCCCGGCGCATTGTCGAGTACCTGATCGACGCACGCGCGTTCCACGACGCCACCACGTTCGACGGCACCGGATTCCGCGACATCATCGGCCGCCTCCCCGACGGCCGCGACGGCTTCGTCAACGATCTCAGCATCCTCGCCCGGGCTGCCGCCGTCGACGCCTACATCTCCCGCGACCTCGTCGACCCGATCATCCGCGGCCTGCACGTGAGCGGGCCCGGCGCCATCGCCGAGGGCTGGGCGTGGGTTGAGCTGCCGGAAGGCCGGCACCTGCTGGAACGCGTGCGGGTGAGCAGTTACGGCTTCGAGTGCGGGGTGGACGCGGGACGGATCGCCGAGGATCTGGCGGCGTTGGCGATCGGGGAGCGGCTGAAGCGGCTGGAGATCGCGGCGCCGGTGTGGCTGAGCCGTGATGATCTTGTCCGTGCCTACGATCGGCTTCAGGTGCGGCATCCGGGGCTCAACACCCCATTCTTCGCTTCGCTCTGAAAGCTCCTCTTCCCGCTTCCGCCGTGGTTCCTTGCCGCGTGCTCCCGCGGGCCACGGGATCCGTGGGTGGTCGCGTGCAGAGCTCAGGGGCGGTCGAGGGCGGCGACCTCGCGTATGGCGCCGGCGATGACCGGGAAGTCCTTCTTGAGGAGGGCGCCGTGGTTGCTTGGCACCTTGGCGTGGATCCGGATGTTCGGGTTCTTGGCGGTGACCGTGTCGAGGCCGGCACGGATGCGTTCCTGCTCGTCATCGCGGCTGCCGAGGGACGTTCCGGAGGCGACGACGTAGCGGGTGGGCACGGTAAGGGCGTTGAGCACGGGGCCCAGCTCGCGTTCGCGGGAGAGCCTGCCCAGCTCGATGTTGCTGTCGGCCTGCTGGTCAGCGGTCATCCTGGGGGTCAGACCCGTCGGGCGCAACAGCGGCAGGAACCAGCCCATGCGCCGGAACATCTTCCGGATCCGCACCTCCATGGCGTCGTCGAGCCAGTCGTGCGGGAAGGCGCCGTCGACCATGACCGCGCCGATCGTGCGCTCCGGGTTCCGGTGCGCCCAGTGCGCGGCGACCACCGCTCCGTAGGACCAGCCCACAAGCAGCGCCCGGTCCACCCCGCGGGCGGCCAGGACGGCGTCGACGTCCCGCACGGCGGCCTCGAAGGAGTAGTCCGCCGAACGGCGCGATCTGCCGCGGGCCCGCTCGTCGTAGGTGATGTGCCGCCACCCGGTGCCCAGCTCGGCGATGACCCGCCGCCAATACCCCTGGGTGGCGAACTGCCCGTTGAGGTAGACCACGGGGATGCCTGCGCCCCCGGTGTCGGTGACGGCCAGGGCCGTGTCGTCGACCGTCACCATGCCGGACCACTCCGGCGTGGGGATGTCGAACTCGGCGGGGGCGGGGGTGGTGGGCTTTCGCATCGCGAACTCCTTCGATCGCCCGTTCCACGGCCAAGCTCGGCGAGATCGCCCGGCAGGGCGTGGACATCCTCGGCGCCGGCACCCCGGCCGCCGCCCGCCTGGAGAACATCGCGCGCTTCGTCGGCTTCGTCTCGGAGAACATGGCGCGCGCCGCCGACCAGGCCCGCGAGATCCTCCACACCCCCGGGACCACCGCGGGCGGCGCTTCCTGACCCGGCGCCCCGACGGCTGCGGTGGACCCGGCGCCCCGACGGCTGCGATGGACCGGGCCGCCGGAGGACAGACACCCGCAGCCGGCCCGCGGAAACGGACCGGCTGAGGTTTTCGGTGACCAACGACGAGGCAGGCTCCGATGCGGCGTGCGAAGCGGAGCGCTAGCGGAGTCTTCGCGCGGCGCGAGGTTTGCCCGCGGGAGCAAACGGGCCGAACCACCGCGGAAGCGGGACGATGACCTGGAATGTGATCTTTGAAAGAGCTGGTCAGACGCCGGTCAGACGCGCTGCGGAGGGACGCAGGTAGACGAACCAGGTGAGGATCAGGCAGAGCGCGTAGTACGCGATGAACGCGACGTAGGCGGCCTCGGCCGAGCCGGTCGTCAGGAACGACTGGCGGAAGGCCACGTTCACCAGGACGCCGCCGAAGGCCCCGATCGCGCCGGCGATGCCGATCAGTGCGCCGGACAGCCGCCGTGCCCGCGCCTCCGCCACCTCGCCGGGCAGGTCGCTCAGCGCGCTCTTCGCCTTGAAGATCGCGGGGATCATCTTGTACGTGGAGCCGTTGCCCACGCCGGAGAAGACGAAGAGCAGCACGAATCCGACCAGGTAGAGCGGCAGTGAGCGGGCTGCGGACGCGTAGAGAACGACAGACGCGCCGGCGCCCATCAACGCGAAGTTGACCATCGTGACCCGTGCCCCGCCGAGCCGGTCCGCGAGCGCGCCGCCGATCGGGCGGATCAGCGAGCCGAGCAGCGGGCCGAGGAACGTCAGGTAGGCCGCGTCGACGGGGGTGGCGAACGATTCCTTGAACTGGACCTGAAGCACCTGGCCGAAGGCGAACCCGAAGCCGATGAACGAGCCGAACGTGCCGATGTAGAGCAGCGACATGATCCAGGTGTGCGGGTCACGGCTGACCTCGCGGAGCGCGCCCTTCTCGTTCGAGGCCTGCGTCAGGTTGTCCATGTAGAGCGCGGACGCGATCGCGGCCACCACGATCAGCGGGATGTAGATGCCGGCGATCAGGCCGGGCCGGCCCGCGCCGACCGTGGCCAGCACCGCGAGGCCGACCAGCTGCACCACTGCGACGCCGAGGTTGCCGCCGCCCGCGTTCAGGCCGAGCGCCCACCCCTTCAGCCGCTGCGGGTAGAACGCGTTGATGTTGGCCATCGAGGAGGCGAAGTTGCCGCCGCCGACGCCGGCCACGCACGCGATGATCAGCAGCGTCGAGTAGGAGACGCCGGGCTGGATCAGGAACGCGGCCAGGCCGGCCGGGATGAGCAGGAGCAGCGCGCTGATGATCGTCCAATTCCGGCCGCCGAACGTGGCCACCGCGAACGTGTAGGGCAGCCGCACGATCGCGCCGAGCGCGGCCGGGGCGGCGGTGAGCAGGAACTTCTGCGCGGGATCGATGCCGTAGGCGGGTCCGAGGAAGAGGACCATCACTGACCAGAGCGTCCAGATCGAGAAGCCGATGTGCTCCGAGAAGACCGAGAAGATCAGGTTCCGGCGGGCGATCCTCGCGCCGCCGTTGGCCCAGAAGTCCGGGTCCTCGGGGCGCCAGTCGTCGATCCAGTGTCCGTGCCGCCGCGCCGCTGCGGCAATCGTGTCGGTGGGGGCAAGCGTCGCGGTGCTCATGATCGACTCCGGTTTCGGCGGTGAGGGATCAGCAACACACCGAAACGTAAAGAGGGCGGATTTCTTCGGAGTTCGAGTCGTGAGTCAGGCCTGCGACGGGTAGTTAACCGCCTCTGACCTGCGGTTGTGAGTTCACCATGGTCGTCGGGCCGAGGTGAGAGCCAGTTGACACGGCCGACACGGAGGGGACGCGGACGGGAAATCCCGGCTGGCAACGCTCTGGTCATGACCGATGGCGACCGCGTTGACACGCACTGCCCGTACTGCGCGTTGCAGTGCGGGATGACACTGCGCGCCTCGGCGGACACCATCTCGGTCGAGCCGCGCGACTTTCCCACAAACCGCGGCGGCCTGTGCCAGAAGGGGTGGACCGCGGCCGACCTCCTGGACCACCCGGAACGGCTGAAGACCCCGCTTGTCAGACGTGACGGCGTGCTGACGCCTGCCTCCTGGGACGACGCGCTCACGCTCATCACCACGACGATCAAGGACATCCAGCGGCGGTACGACGAGAACGCCGTAGCCGTGTTCGGCGGTGGCGGGCTGACGAACGAGAAGTCGTACGCGCTCGGCAAGTTCGCCCGCGTCGCGCTGCGTACCCGCAACATCGACTACAACGGCCGATTCTGCATGTCCTCCGCGGCCGCGGCCGGGATCCGCGCGTTCGGCGTCGACCGCGGCCTGCCGTTCCCGCTCAGCGACGTGGGCAGCGCGGACACGCTGCTGCTCGTCGGCGCGAACGTGGCCGAGACGATGCCACCGTTCGGCCGCTGGCTGGCCGACCAGAAGGCGCGCGGCGGCACACTGATCGTGATCGACCCGCGGGCCACGCCGACCGCGAAGCAGGCCACGCTGCACCTGCAGCCGACGCCCGGCACCGACCTGGCGATCGCGAACGCGCTGCTGCACATCGCGCTGACCGAGGGCCTGCTGGACAAGGACTATCTCGCCGAGCGCGTCACCGGCTTCGACGACGTGCGCCGGACGGTCGCGAACTACTGGCCGGCCCGGGTGGAGCGGCTGACCGGCGTACCCGTGGCGGATCTGGAAGCGGCGGCCCGGGCGCTGGCCGGTGCGGAGAACGCGATCATCCTGACCGCGCGCGGCGCCGAGCAGCATGCGAAGGGCGTGGACACGGTCACCGCGTTCATCAACCTGGCACTCGCGCTCGGCCTGCCCGGGCGGCCCGGGTCCGGATACGGCTGTCTGACCGGCCAGGGCAACGGGCAGGGCGGCCGCGAGCACGGGCAGAAGGCGGATCAGCTCCCCGGCTACCGCAAGATCGATGATCCGGTCGCGCGTGAGCACGTGGCGGGCGTGTGGGGCGTGGACCCCGATTCGCTGCCGGGCCCGGGCGTCTCCGCCTACGAGCTGCTGGACGCGCTCGGCACCGAGACCGGGCCGAAGGCGATGCTGCTGTTCGGGTCGAACCCGGTGGTCTCCGCGCCACGCGCCGGACGGGTCACCGAACGGCTCAAGAGCCTTGAGTTCCTTGTGGTGGCCGACTTCCTGCTCTCCGAGACCGCCGCGCTCGCGGACGTGGTGCTGCCGAGCGCGCAGTGGGCCGAGGAGGACGGCACCATGACCAACCTGGAGGGCAGGGTGCTGCGCCGGCACGCGATCCGCCGCCCGCCCGGCGAGGCCCGCACCGATCTGTCGATCCTGCACGCGCTTGCCACCAGGCTCGGCGTCGAGCGGGGCTTCCCTGACGATCCCGCCGAGGTCTTCGCGGAGCTGCGCCGGGCCAGCGCGGGCGGCATCGCGGACTACCACGGCGTGACCTGGGAGCGGATCGACGCGAACGACGGCGTGTTCTGGCCGTGCCCGGACGAGGACGGGCCGGACACCCCGCGCCTGTTCAGCACGCGCTTCGGCACGCCGGACGGGCTGGCCCGGATGCTTCCGGTCGAGCACCGGCCCGCGGCCGAGGAACCGTGCGCGGACTACCCGTACTACCTGACCACCGGGCGGGTACTCGCGCAGTACCAGTCCGGCACCCAGACCCGGCGGGTGGCGGCGCTCCAGAAGGCCGCGCCGGCCGCGTTCGTCGAGCTGCACCCGGACCTGGCCACGCGCCTCGGCGTCGCGGACGGGGAGGAGCTGACAGTCACCTCGCGACGCGGCGAGGTGACGGCGCCGGCCCGGGTCAGCGACGCGATCCGGGAGGACACGGTGTTCATGCCGTTCCACTGGGCGGGTCGCGGCCGGGCCAACTCGCTCACCAACGACGCGCTCGACCCGGTCTCCCGCATGCCGGAGTTCAAGGTCTGCGCCGTCCGGCTGGAAAGGGCTTAAACCTTGAAGGTCATCATCATCGGGTACGGCATGGCCGGCTCCCGACTCGCGGCCGAACTGCGGGCGCGCGAGGCGGACGTGAAAGTCACAGTGCTTGGCGCGGAACCGCACCGCGCCTACAACCGGATCATGCTGTCCAACCTGCTAGCCGGCAAGATCGGCGAGGCAGACGTGGAGATCACCGAGGCGGCCGGGCACGGCGTGGACGTGCGACCCGGCGCGGCCGTGGTGGCAATCGACCGCGCGGCGCGCACCGTGACCACCGCGTGCGGCGAGGTCCTCCCCTACGACCACCTGGTCCTGGCCACCGGCGGCACGGCAATCATCCCGCCGATCCCCGGGCTGGCGGGCTCCGGTTCCATGGGCGCAGGTCACCCGGACCCGACGGACACGGGCCGGCCGGGTGCGGATTCGGGTGGGTTGCCGGAGCGGGTGGCGGTGTTTCGCACGCTTGATGACTGCCGGCGGATCCTGGCGGTGGCGGAGCGGGCGCGGACCGCGATCGTGCTCGGTGGCGGGCTGCTCGGGCTGGAGGCGGCGCGCGGGCTGACCGCGCGGGGACTCTCGGTGCGCGTGGTGCACGCCGTTGACCGGCTGATGAACCGGCAGATCGACGCCGGGGCGAGCGGCGTGCTCACCCGTACCCTCGCGGATCTTGGCATTGAATGTGTGCTCGACGCGTCGACCGTTGCGGTCGAGAGCGGGCCGGACCAGGTCACCGTGCGGCTGGGCGACGGCCGGGCGCTGATCACCGACCTGCTGGTGCTGGCGTGCGGTGTGCGGGCCGAGACCGGGCTGGCGCGCGGGGCGGGACTTGACGTGGGCCGCGGCGTGCTTGTCGACGACGCGATGCGCACCTCGGACCCGCACGTCTCGGCGATCGGCGACTGCGCGGAGCACGACGGCGTCACCGGCGGGCTGGTCGCACCTGCCTGGGAGCAGGCACGCGTAGTGGCAGCGCGGCTGACCGGCGATGATCCCGACGCGGTCTACCGCCCGCCCGCGGTGGTGACCCGGCTGAAGGCCGCCGGCATCGACCTGGCGGCGATGGGCCTGCTTCCCGGCCTCGGGATGCCCGCGGGCGCCGCGCTCGCCGCGGGCACGGGAGTCACCGCAGGCACGGGAGGCGGCGCGGGCACGGGAGGCGCCGCAGGCACGGAAACCGCCGCAGGCACGGAAACCGCCGCAGGCACGGAAACCGCCGCAGGCACGGGAACCGGGGCGGGCACGGGAGCCGGCGCGGGCACGGAAGCCGCCGCAGGCACGGGAACCGGGGTGGGCACGGGAGGCGCCGCGGGCACCGGCCGGATCGAGGAGCTGACGTTCTCCGATCCGGCGCGCGGTACCTATGCGCGGCTGGTCATCGACGGGGACCGGCTGGCCGGCGCGATCATGCTTGGCGACAACCCGGCGATCGGCACCGTCATCCAGCTCTTCGACCGTGGCACGCCGGTGCCGGGCGACCGCCGGGCGCTGCTGCTCGGCCGGGCGCTCGGCGCGGCGCCGGTCACGGTGGCCGAGTCGCCGGCGCTGATGCCGGATGCCGCCACCGTCTGCCAGTGCAACAACGTCAGCAAGGGCGCGCTGGTGCGCTGCTGGCGCGCGGGGGCCCGTTCGACCGGTGACGTGGTCGCCGCGACGCGGGCCACCACCGGCTGCGGGACCTGCACGGATGCGGTCCGCGGCATCGTCGATTGGCTGTCCGCTGTGGACGCCCCGGCTTCGGAGGTTGTGGCATGAAGCGGCTTGTGATCATCGGTAACGGGATGGTCGGGCAGCGGCTGATCGAGGCGGTGCGCGCACGGGACACCGACCACGCCTGGTCGGTCACGGTGCTTGCGGAGGAGGGGCGGGCCGCGTACGACCGGGTGAAGCTTTCCGCGTTCTTCGACGGCTCGTCGGCCGAGGACCTGAACCTGCACACCCCGGACGCGGGCGTGGATCTGCGGCTGGGCGAACCGGCCCGGAAAGTGGATCTCCAAAGCCGGACCGTGCTCACCGACAGCTCTGCTTACCCCTACGACGCGCTGGTCTTCGCGACCGGTTCGTACCCGTTCGTCCCGCCGGTCGAGGGGAAGGACCTGCCCGGCGTGTTCGTCTACCGCACGCTTGACGACCTCGTCGCCATCCGCGAGTACGCCCAGGGCCGGACCATCGGCGCGGTGATCGGCGGCGGGCTGCTCGGCCTGGAGGCCGCGAACGCGATGCGGCTGCTCGGCCTGGCCACGCACGTGGTCGAGTTCGCGCCGCGGCTGATGCCGGTGCAGGTCGACGAGGCCGGTGGCGCGATGCTCCGCCGCTACGTCGAGGACCTCGGCGTGACCGTCCACACCGGGACCGGCACCACAGCGCTCAACGCCGGCGAGGACGGCACGGTCGCGAGCCTGAGCCTCTCCAACGGCGCGCTTGTCAAGGCCGACATGGTGATCGTGGCGGCCGGCATCCGCCCCCGCGACGACGTGGCCCGTGCGGCCGGGCTGGCCACCGGTGCCCGGGGCGGCATCCTGGTCGACTCCCGGTGCGAGACCTCTGAAGCCGACGTCTACGCGGTCGGCGAGTGCGCGGCAGTGGACGGCGTCTGTTACGGCCTGGTCGCGCCCGGATACGCGCAGGCCGAGGTGGTCGCGGACCGGCTGATGGGCGGCGCGGCCACCTTCCCGGGCGCGGACATGTCCACCAAGCTGAAGTTGCTCGGCGTGGACGTGGCCTCGTTCGGCGACGCGCACGGCACCACCGAGGGCTGCCTGGACGTGACGTTCACCGACCCGGCCACCCGCGTCTACGCCAAGCTGGTGCTCTCCGACGACGCGTCCACGCTGCTCGGCGGCGTGCTGATCGGCGACGCGAGCGCCTATCCGACGCTGCGGGCCGGAGTGGGGCTGGCGCTGTCCGCTCCCCCGCTGGCCCTCCTGGCACCGGCCGGGGCGGAGGTGGACCCGGGCGCCGGACTCGCCGCGCTGCCCGGATCGGCGCAGGTGTGTTCGTGCAACGCGGTCACCAAGGACGCGATCGTGGACGCGATCCATGCACAGGGCTGCGCGGACGTGCCGGCGCTCAAGGCCTGCACACGCGCCGGGACCAGCTGCGGCTCCTGCGTACCCATGCTGAAACAGCTTTTGACCTTGGAGGGTGTGGCCCAGTCGAAGGCGCTGTGCGAGCACTTCGACCACTCGCGCCAGGAGCTGTTCGACATTGTCCGGGTGCGCGGCATCCGGTCGTTCTCCGCGCTGATCGGCGAACTCGGCCGCGGGAAGGGCTGCGACATCTGCAAGCCTGCCGTCGCCTCGATCCTGGCGTCGCTGAACACCGGGTACGTGCTGGAGGGCGAGCAGGCCTCGCTTCAGGACACCAACGACCACTTCCTTGCGAACATCCAGCGCAACGGTACGTACTCGGTCGTGCCGCGGATCCCGGGCGGGGAGATCACGCCGGAGAAGCTGATCGTGATCGGCGAGGTGGCGCGCGACTTCAACCTGTACACGAAGATCACCGGCGGGCAGCGGATCGACATGTTCGGCGCGCGGGTGGAACAGCTGCCGCTGATCTGGAAGCGGCTTGTCGACGCCGGGTTCGAGAGCGGGCACGCGTACGGCAAGTCGCTGCGGACAATCAAGTCGTGCGTCGGGTCCACCTGGTGCCGGTACGGCGTGCAGGACTCGGTCGGGCTGGCCGTGGCACTTGAGCTGCGCTACCGCGGGCTGCGTTCGCCGCACAAGCTGAAGTCCGCGGTCTCCGGCTGTGCGCGCGAGTGTGCGGAGGCGCGCAGCAAGGACTTCGGCATCATCGCCACTGACAACGGCTGGAACCTGTATGTCGGCGGCAACGGCGGTTTCCGCCCCCGGCACGCGGACCTGTTCGCCACGGACCTGACGACCGAGGAGCTGGTCCGTACCATCGACCGCTTCCTGATCTTCTATATCCGCAGCGCGGACCGCCTGCAGCGCACCGCCGCCTGGATCGAGTCGCTTGACGGCGGGATCGAGCACCTGCGGGACGTGATCGTGCACGACTCGCTCGGCCTGTGCGCGGAACTGGACGCCGCCATGGCCGGGCATGTCACGAATTATGCGGATGAGTGGGCCGCGACGCTTGATGATCCAGAGCGCTTGTCCCGCTTCGTCTCGTTCGTCAACGCGCCGGACGCCCCCGACCCGTCGATCAGCTTCACTGTCGAGCGCGGCCAGCCGGTGCCGGTGCCGACCGACTCAGGCACACGCCAGCCGGTGCTGCTCGGCATGCCGGCCACGTCCATCGGGAGCCCTGCATGATCATCGACGTGACCTTCCAGCCCGTCTGCCCGCTGCACCGCCTCGAACCCGACCGGGGCGTGGCCGCGCTGGTCGGCAGCGTCCAGGTGGCGCTGTTCCGCACCTCCGACGGTGAGCTGTTCGCGGTCGGCAACCAGGACCCGATCTCGCACGCGTACGTGATGTCCCGTGGCATCGTCGGCAGCCGCGGCGCCGCGCCGACAGTGGCGTCCCCGCTGCACAAACAGGTCTACGACCTGCGCACCGGCGAGTGCCTGGACGTGCCGGGCGTCTCGCTGCCGGTCTACCCGGCCCGGGTGAGCGAGGACTCGGTTGTCGAGGTGGCGGTCGACTGACGAAGATGGGGGGCATGGACCATGTGTTCGGCAACGTCGACGCCCCCGTGACCGTGACGGAGTACGGCGACTACCAGTGCCCGTACTGCGCCGCCGCCGCGCCGATCCTGCACCGGCTGGTCGAGGAGTCGGACGGGCAGGTCCGCCTGATCTTCCGCAACTTCCCGCTGTTCGAGATCCACCCGTTCGCGCTGACCGCCGCGCTCGCAGCCGAGTCAACAGTCGGCGCCGGCGTCTTCTGGGACATGCACCGCGTGCTGTTCAAGAAGCAGGATCGTCTGGAGGACACGTTCCTCAGGCACTACGCGGAGGCGGTCGGCGCGGACCCGTCGCTGGCCACCGGCGAGGCCGCACAGCAGTTCGCGCCGAAGGTCCAGGAGGACTACCTGGCCGGCGTCGAGTGCGGCATCGCCGGCACGCCCAGCCTGCTGATCAACGACGTGCCCTTCGAGGGCCGGATCGAGCTCGCCGACCTCCGCCGCGCGACAAGCCTAACGGCGCGCCGCGCATGACCGACCGGCCCTCCGCCCCCGTACAGGGCGACGAACGCACGATGGTTCGCGCCATGCTCGACTTCCACCGGGCGACGCTCGCGTACAAGTGCGCCGGGCTGACCGACGCACAGCTGCGCGAGGCCGCGTCACCGCCGTCCACGCTCTCGCTGCTCGGCCTGGTCCGTCACATGGCCGAGGTCGAGCGCACCTGGTTCCGCCGCGTACTCACCGCCGAGGACGTACCACTTGTCTGGTCCGACTCCGGCGACTTCCAGGTCGCCTACGACGCCCGTGACGCCACCGGCGCCGAGGCGTTCGCGGCCTGGGAGGCGGAGGTGGCCCGCGCCCGCGAGATCGAGGCCGCCGCCCCGACACTCGACGTCACCGGCTGGCACTCGCGCAGCGGCCAGCAGGTCTCCCTCCGCTGGGTCCTCCTCCACATAATCCACGAGTACGCCCGCCACAACGGCCACGCCGACCTCATCCGCGAGGCCGTCGACGGAACAACAGGCGTGTAGACCTGCTTTCAGGTGCTGGCTGCGGTACGGGCCATCGGCCGGTGCGAGCCATCGGCCGGTGCGAGCCATCGGCCGGTGCGAGCCATCGGCCGGTGCGAGCCTTACCCCACAGCCCTGCCGCGGTTCCTTGCGAGTCTGCTGGTCTCGCTGGGTTCGCCGGGTTCCGGCTTGCGTGGTGGGCGCGTGCTGTTGGTCGCGCTGGGCGGTATGGGTTCCGGCTCGTTGGCAGCGGCCCGGCTACCAGTCGACTCTCGAAAGGGGGCGGGTCGATGGCACGGCTGGGCAGCAACCTTTGTGTGCCGCGCACGCGACACCAGCTCAGAGGCGGGTGGCGTAGCGGCGATATGGGTGGAATGTGGAGAAGTGGCAAGGGTGGCTGGCGTCAGGTGAGGCGTGTGCACGCCATTCGTCGCGAATAGCGTGCACACGCCTCACCTGACCGTCGATCTATCTGCCGTTGCTGATTGAGGACAGCGGCGACGAGCCGGCAGTAGGGGACTTTCCCGATATTTCCGGCGAGTACTGGGTTGATCAAGCGATAACTGAGCCACCTCGACATGGCAGCGGAGTCGCTCCCGACGCTGCTGCCCATTCGCGTGCGGTGGTCCGGGGCCTGACGATCGAGCTGACATCGCGGCCAGGAGTGTGTCGGATCGGTCCCGGCGGTCGGCGGTCTCGCGGCACGCAGGGGGCAGCACGGCCGCCGTCTGAGCGGCGGCTGGTCAGGGCGGCTGCGGTCCGGGCGGTCACACGGGCCGGCACTTCGGCAGCGGGTGTAGCGGGAGGCTGGTTGACCTCCGCCCCGGGTAGCCGCAAGGGCCAGCGCGAAGCCGAGACGGCAGTTGACCTCCGCCCGGGCGGCGGCAAGAACCGGCACCGAAGCCGAGACGGCGATTGACCCCCGCCCAGGCGGCCGCAAGAACCAGCACCGAAGCCGGGAGGGCGGATGACCTCCGCCTGGGCGGCCGCAAGGGCCAGCGCCGAAGCCGAGACGGCGGTTGGCCTCCGCCTGGGCGGCCGCAAGAACCAGCACCGAAGCCGGGAGCTTGCCCGAAGGGCCGGTCGATCTTGGCTCTGGTGTGTCGCCACGGCAAGTTGGGTGCTCCGCACCGAGATTGGTTCGTTGGTCGGGATCTCGCGTCCATCTGATGGGATGCAAGATCCTTGCGGTTCTGGTGGCCCTTATCCGAGCGCGATAAGGGCCACCAGAACCGCAAGGATCTTGATGCGGGCCTTACTGATCTTTCGGCGCGTCAGGATGAACGCCCAGGCGGTACCTGTATGACGAAATGTCGGGCGCGCAGCGCCCGAACCTGGAAACTGACCGAGAACCTCCATGAGGCGGGTCGTGAGCGTGAGCTGTGTCGTGACATCGTCGGATCCGGTGGGGCTCGGCCTTGCTGCCCGGCCCTGAGACCTGCGGAAGCGCCGCGACCAGCCCGCACACCTGCGCGACCCGCGGCCTCGGTGCCGGTCCTTGCACCCACCAGGCCGCAGCCGCCTCGACCCGCCGCCGCTGAGACGACAGCCGTGCTGCTCTCCCGCACCGCAAGCACAACGACCAGCCGAAACGGCTCACCGCAACCCAGCCCTTTCGACCGCGGGACCCCAGACGGCGGAACGCGAATGGGCAACAGAATCGCTCCGCAGGCAACCCTCGCCGTGTGGGAAGGCTCCGCGCGTCGCCCCGGAACCGGCCGCGCCGTCGCGCTGACGAAGGACGATCGACGAAACGACAGACAGTCCGCTTATCTCATCTGCACCGTCCGCACGGCCGCGACAGGCACGAACGCCGGCTTCCGGCGGCGGACCGTGAGCAGTGTGCCGACCCCCAGCAGGATCGGGACGATCAGGTAGGCGCCGCAGCAGGCCAGCGCGGCCGCTGACAACAGGGTGGCGGTGATCGCGGTGCGGCGCTCGCGGCCGGGCGGGAGGAGCCGGACCGCGGAAGCGGCGCCGACCACGGTGACCGCGGCCAGGCACGCCGCCGTCACCCGCAGCAGGAAGTCAAGGTCCAGATCGAGCACCACGATGGGTACGGCGAACAGCGCGGTCATCGCGCCGAGAAGTCCGAGGCTCCGGGCCGGGACCGCGCCGGGCTCCCCGCCACGGGCGAACCAGCGCGGCAGCACGCCATCCCGGGCCAGCGCCGCACCCAACCGGGACGCGCCCGCCAGGTAGGTGTTGATCCCGCCGAAGCTGAGCAGCACGGCAGCGACCGCCAGGATCGGCCGCGACGCCGGGCCGATCCCGGTTTCCAGCAGTGCGCCCAGCGCGCCCGGCTCGGCCGCCCTCGGCCCCAGCACGCCCACGGTCGCCACCGCCAGCGCCAGATACAACGCGCCGACGATCGCCAGCGCCGCTTGCGTGGACCGCAACAGCACCCGCCGCCCACCCGCATGGCCTCCACCCCCGGCACCGGCGGCACCGCCGACACCGCTGATGCCACTGGCACCACTGGCACCACTGACGCCGTCGGTGCTGTCGGCACCGCTGGCACCGGACGGGAGCCGAACGGCGGCACTGGCACCGCCGACACTGTGCGCGCTGCCTGTACCGCCGGCGCCGGGGGCACCGTCGGCGCTGAACTCGGCGGAGAGGTGGCTGGCGGCTTCCCAGCCGACGAAGGCGAAGAGGAGGACGCCGATGGCGACGGCGATGCCACCGAGGCCGTGCGGGGCGAAGGGCGTGAGGTTCGCGGAGGTGGCATGGGTCCCCGCGGTGATCACGGCGGTGGTGAGCAGCATGACCAGGAGCGTGAGCAGCCACATCTGGACGCGGCCGGAGGTGTGCAGGCCGGCGGCGTTTGCGGCGAACGCGGCGGCCATCAGCAGCACCGCGCCGGTAAGCGCGGCGGCGCGGCCCAGGCCCAGCGCGGCGGCGGCCTGCTCCGCGCCGACCAGCGCGCCGGCGAACGTGCCGATCGGGATCACGCCGTAGAACCAGATTCCCACGACCGCGGCGGTACGGTCACCGAACGCGCGGCGGGTGAACGCGGCCACGCCGCCGCCGTCCGGGTACCGCATGCCGAGCGTCGCGAAGGTGACCGCGACCGGCGCGCTGAGCAGCAGCAGTGCGGCCCAGGCTAGGACGGACGCGGGGCCGGCGACGGCGGCGCCGAGCTGGGGCAGCACGAGCACGCCGGGGCTGAGCACGCCGCCGAGCAGGAGCGCGGTGCCGTGCCGAATATTGAGCCGTTTCATGCGGCTGAAGTTAGGCAGTGCGCACGGTGATACGCGCCCTGACCGAACGTTTGATCGGAATCGGCTGCCATAGTCGGGTCATGGACGAACTAGATTCGGCGCTGATCCGCCTCCTTCAGTCGGATGCGCGGCTCTCCAACCGGGAGCTGGCCCGGCAGCTCGGCATCGCGCCGTCGACGTGTCTGGAGCGGGTTCGCGCGCTCACCCGGCGGGGCGTGATCCGCGGCTACCACGCGGACATCGATCCGGGCGCTATCGGGCGCGGCGTGCAGGCCATGGTGTCGGTCCAGGTGCGGCCGCTGAATCGGGACGTGATCAACGCGTTCAAGGCCGCGGCGAGCGAGATGGCGGAGGTGCTCAGCGTGTTCGTGCTGGCCGGTGGCGACGATTTTCTGCTGCACGTGGCGGTGCCGGACCTGGACCACCTGCACGCGTTCCTGCTCGATCATCTGAGCAAGCGCCGCGAGATCACCGGCTTCCGCACCTCGATGATCTTCCAGCAGATGCAGAACCAGGCCCCGGCACCCCTGCTCCACCAGCCGAGCTGATCAACGCCTGCCTGGCAGATCAAGGCCCGCCGGGCAGATCAAGGCCCGCCGAGGAGTTAAACGTTTCTCGGGCTGACCGAGGCCAGCCGGGCAGCCGTTGATCAGCCGGGCAGACCGAGGCCAGCCAGGCAGACCGAGGCCAGCCAGGCAGATTGAGGCCGGCCGGGTCTTGCACTTGCGACCACGGATCGCGCAGGGAGGAGCCCTGGGCGACGACCGGTGCCCGCGGGAGCATGCGGGTCGCAAGCCCCGCGGGCATGGGTAGATAAAGCTCTTAAGGCTCTTTCGTCTCTGGAGACGGTGTAGTCGGCTCGCATCTCTGCGGCGCGTCGGACAGGTCCATCTCGGACGGCCCGCCAGCCTCCGAGGACGCCGAGGATGAGGAGGCCGGGGATGGGGACGCCGAGGGTGAGGACGACGAAGGTGCAGCAGCGCCGATCGAGACCGGAACAGCGGCCGGAGCCGCCGCCGGAACAGCGGCCGGAGCAGCTGACGCGCCGGGTGGGACCGGGGCGATCCATGGCAGCGGCGGGAGTGCTGGTGGTGAGTCGCTGGACGGGGAGCAGAGGGGGGAGCGCTCGCCCATCCAGCGGATCACCCAGGCGCCGATCGCGGCCGCGATGAACGAGCCGGCCAGGATGCCGATCTTCGCCTGGTCGCGGAGCTGCTGGTCGTCGAAGGCCAGGTCGGTGATGAACAGCGAGATGGTGAAGCCCATGCCGGCCAGGATCGCGCCGCCGAGCAGGTGGCTGTAGCGGACGCGGCCGGGCAGCACGCCCAGGCCGGTACGCAGCGCGAGCCAGGACGCGCCGAAGATGCCGATGGTGTTGCCGACCACGAGCGCGACGATCACGCCGATGGTGAGTGGTGAGGCCAGCGCGTCCCGGACCACGTCGCCGGTGAGGCGCACGCCCGCGTTGGCCAGGCCGAATGCGGGGATGACCAGGTACGCGGACCAGGGGTGGAGGCGGCGTTCCATGCGTTCGCTGGCGCTTACCGTCGCGGATGCCTGGAGGATGGCCAGCTGTGCGCGTTCGGCGCTCTGCGACTCCACGAGCGCGCGGCCGAAGAGTGCGACCCGGCGGATCTGCTCCGGGGACGCGGGCTTGGCGGAGATGGACAGGCCGATCAGCACGCCGGCAAGCGTGGGGTGGACGCCTGACTCGTAGACCGCTATCCACATGGCGATGGTGAGGACCACGTACGGCGCGAGCCGCCACACGCCCAGCCAGCGCAGCAGCAGCACCATGCCGAGCAGCACCGCGGCGACGAGCAGCGGGCCGACGTTGACGGTGTCGGTGTAGAAGACCGCGAGCACGCCGATCGCGCCGATGTCGTCGACGACCGCGAGTGTGAGCAGGAAGACACGGAGCTGGTCGGGGCAGCGCGGGCCGAAGAGTGCCAGCACGCCGAGCACGAACGCGGTGTCCGTGGACATCACCACGCCCCACCCGCGGGCGGCGTCGCCGGACGGGTTGACGGCCAGGAAGATGGCGATCGGCACGAGCATGCCGCCGACGGCGCCGAGCGTGGGTACGAGCATGGTGCGGCGGTCGCGCAGCTCGCCGGAGACCGCCTCCCGGCTGATTTCCAGGCCGAGGACCAGGAAGAACACGGCCATCAACGCGTCGTTGATGACGTGGTGGAGGTCCATCTCCAGGGCCCAGCCGCCGACGTGAAGCGAGACCTCGGTGTGCCAGAGCGCGAAGTACGACTCCCACCAGGGGGAGTTCGCCCAGGCGATGGCGAGCACGGTGCCGATCAGGAGCGCGGCGCCGCTGCCGGCCTCGTTGCTCAGGAACGAGCGCACGGCGGGGTTCAGCTGGGGGCCGGCGAAGCGGAGCGCGGGTCCGGGGCGTGGTGGTGCAGTCACGCGGGACACCCTAGCCAGAAGGCGGACGCGCCAGCCAGAAACTGCGCGGCCGGCCGGGGCGCGCCCGGCCGGCCAGCGGAGAGTTACTTCTTCTTCTTGTTCTTCTTGTCCTTCTTCTTGTCCTTCTTCGACTTCTTAGCCATGTGGCGCTCCTCTCCAACGATGCCGCGACATCGGCGGCAGCGGCACCGACCTGAGCCGTTTCCGCGCATGACACGATCTCGCCACCTTACCGTCATCCGAACCGCCCTCGGGATCGAACTGAACCGGAGGACCGGTTCACCCCGTATCGCCCCATAGCCGTCCCACATGCGATGTGACACACGGACGGCGGGCTGCATTCGTGGCAAAGTCGGACCCGAAGACCGGGGCACACACACGAGAAAAGCGAGAACCGATGAGCGAAGAGAAGACCGGCAAGGCGCAGATCGGTGTCACAGGCCTTGCAGTCATGGGGCGCAATCTGGCCCGTAACCTCGCCCGTAACGGCTTCACGGTCGCCGTGCACAACCGCTCGCCCGAGCGCACCCGCACCCTGATCGCCGACCACGGCGACGAGGGCACGTTCATTCCCGGCGAGTCGCTTGAGGAGTTCGTCGCGTCGCTTGAGCGCCCGCGTGCCGTGATCATCATGGTCAAGGCCGGCGGCCCGACGGACGCGGTCATCGACGAGCTGGTGCCGCTGCTTGAAGAGGGCGACATCGTCATCGACTGCGGCAACGCACACTTCGCGGACACGCGTCGCCGTGAGGAGGCGCTGCGCGCCCAGGGCTTGCACTTCGTGGGTACGGGCGTGTCCGGCGGCGAGGAGGGCGCGCTGCTCGGCCCGAGCATCATGCCCGGTGGCTCGCCGGAGTCGTACCAGAAGCTCGGCCCGATGTTCGAGGCGATTTCGGCCAAGGTGGACGGCGTGGCGTGCTGCGTGCACGTCGGCCCGGACGGCGCCGGCCACTTCGTGAAGATGGTCCACAACGGCATCGAGTACGCGGACATGCAGCTGATCGCGGAGGCGTACGACCTGCTCCGCGAGGGCCTGAACGCGACGCCTGCCGAGATCGGGGAGATCTTCGAGACGTGGAACCAGGGTGACCTGGAGTCGTTCCTGATCGAGATCACCGCGCAGGTCCTCAAGCACGTGGACGCGGAGACCGGCAAGGGCTTCGTCGACATCGTGCAGGACCAGGCGGAGCAGAAGGGCACCGGTCGCTGGACCGTGCAGTCCGCGCTCGACCTGGGCGTGCCGATCACCGGCATCGCGGAGGCCACGTTCGCCAGGTCGATCTCCGGCCACGCGGACCAGCGGGCGGCCGCGGCGCGGGCGTTCGGCAGCTCGGTCGAGCCGCTTGACGTCACCGACCGGGACCAGTTCATCGAGGACGTCCGGCGTGCGCTGTACGCGTCGAAGGTCGTCGCGTACGCGCAGGGCTTCGACCAGATCCAGGCCGGCTCGGAGGAGTACTCCTGGGGCATCGACCCGGGCGCGATGGCCACCATCTGGCGCGGTGGCTGCATCATCCGGGCGCGCTTCCTGAACCGCATCCGTGAGGCGTACGACGCGGACCCGAAGCTGCCGTCGCTGCTCGTCGCGCCGTACTTCGCGGAGGCGGTTTCCGGCGGGGTGGACTCGTGGCGGCGCGTCGTCGCGGATTCGGCCCGAGTGGGAATCCCGACGCCAGCGTTCTCGTCGTCGCTGTCGTACTACGACAGCCTGCGCCGGGACCGCCTGCCGGCCGCGCTGATCCAGGGCCTGCGCGACAACTTCGGCGCGCACACCTACCGCCGGACCGACAAGGACGGCTCGTTCCACACGCAGTGGGCGGGCGACAAGTCGGAGTCCCCGGCCTGACCTATGCGTGATCTCGCATAAGTGACACCGCCTTCATGTCCGCGGGTGAGCCTGTGGACATGAAGGCGGTCACCTGGCACGGCCGGCGGGACGTTCGCGTGGAGACGGTCCCGGATCCGGAGATCTACTACCCGACGGACGCGATCATCCGGGTCACCTCATCCGGGATCTGCGGCTCCGACCTGCACCTCTATGAGGTGATGGGACCGTTCATGGGCGACGGCGACATCCTCGGGCACGAGCCGATGGGCATCGTCGAGGAGGTCGGCCGGGAGGTCTCCGGCCTGAAACCCGGCGACCGCGTGGTCATCCCGTTCCAGATCTCCTGCGGTGACTGCTTCATGTGCAAGCAGGGCCTGCAGACACAGTGCGAGATCACCCAGGTGCGTACGCACGGCATGGGCGCGGCGCTGTTCGGCTACACGAAGCTCTACGGCGAGATCCCGGGCGGTCAGGCCGAGTTCCTGCGCGTGCCGCACGCTCACTACGGCCCGATCGTGGTGCCCACCGACGCCCCTGACGACCGGTTCGTCTACCTGTCGGACGTGCTGCCGACCGCGTGGCAGGCGGTGCGGTACGCGGCCGTCCCGCCCGGCGGCACCGTGGCGATCCTCGGGTTGGGCCCGATCGGCGACATGTGCGTCCGGGTGGCCCGTCACCTCGGCGCGGGCCGGATCATCGCGGTCGACCTGGTCCCGGAGCGGCTCGCGCGGGCGTCCGCGCACGGCGCCGAGGTGCTCGACTTCGACGACCACGAGGGCAAGCTCGGCGACGTGATCCGGGACATGACCGACGGCCGCGGGCCGGACTCGGTGATCGACGCGGTCGGCATGGAGGCGCACGGCGCGCCGCTCGGCAAGTTCGCACAACGCGCCGCAGGTCTGCTGCCGGACGCGATCGCCGCGAAGGTGATGGAGAAGGCGGGCGTGGACCGCCTGGTCGCGCTGCACACCGCGATCGACGTGGTCCGGCGGGGCGGCACGATCTCGCTTGTCGGCGTCTACGGCGGGATGGCCGACCCGATGCCGATGCTCACCATGTTCGACAAGCAGATTCAGCTGCGCATGGGCCAGGCGAACGTGAAGCGCTGGGTGCCGGAGATCATGCCGCTGCTTACCGGCTCCGAGGACGTACTCGGCGTGGACGACTTCGCCACCCACCACATGCCGCTGGACCAGGCGCCGGCCGCCTACGAGGCGTTCCAGAAGAAGACCGGCGGCACCATCAAGGTGCTGCTGAAACCCTGATCAACGGCATCACACGGTACGGAATCTGGGTAGCCAGCGCGATCACGCTCGCCGACCGCTCGATGGCCGGCACCGCCACGATCCGGTCGATGACCCGCTGCAGGTCCGCGTTGCTGCGCGCGACCACCCGCAGGAACAGGTCCGCGGTGCCGGTGACAGTGTGCGCCTCAAGCACCTCCGGGATGCCGGCCAGATGCCCGGCGACCGCGTCATGGCCGGCGTCCTGCCGGATCTCAAGCGTCACGAACGCGGTCACCTCGAACCCGAGCGCGGCCGGCGAGACGGACGGCGCGAACGAGGTGATCACCCTGCGCCGCTCCAGACGGTCGAGCCGGGCCTGCACCGTGCCGCGCGCCACGCCGAGCCGCCGGGACGCCTCAAGCACGCCGATCCGTGGGTCCTCCGCGAAGATCTCCAAAATTCGGGCATCCAGCTCGTCGATCACGCAGTTTGTATAGCAGTTCCCCGTCACGGCCGACGTCTGCTCAGCTGTTCGCGCATCTATTGCTTCGTTTGCGGTTCAGCGGTGCGATAGGGGCATCCGTCGATTGGAGCCCCGCCGTGACCAGCGCGCCACTCACCGATCAGGAACGTCAGGCACAGCTCGACGCCGACACGCTCCGGCAACTCGTCGGCCTCGTGGAATACGACGCCAGCCGCGACCCGTTCCCGGTCACCGGGTGGGACGCGGTCGTCTTCGTCGTCGGCAACGCCACCCAGACCGCGCACTTCTACCAGTCCGCGTTCGGCATGGAGCTGGTCGCCTACTCCGGGCCGGAGACCGGGAACCGGGACCACAAGGCGTACGTGCTGAAGAGCGGCTCCTGCCGGTTCGTGATCAAGGGCGGCGTGGACCCGGCCAGCCCGCTGCTCGACCACCACCGCGCGCACGGCGACGGCGTCTCGGACATCGCGCTCGAGGTGCCGGACGTGGACCGCTGCGTGCTCCAGGCCCGCTCGGCAGGTGCGACCGTGCTCGAGGACCCGCACGACGTCACGGACTCGTTCGGCACGGTCCGGATCGCTGCCATCGCGGCCTACGGCGACACCCGGCACACACTTGTCGACCGCTCCGGCTACAGCGGCCCCTACCTGCCCGGATACGTCGCACGCAGCTCTGCTTACACCAAGCGCGACGGCGCGCCGAAGCGGCTCTTCCAAGCGCTCGACCACGTGGTCGGTAACGTCGAACTGGGCCGGATGGACGACTGGGTGAACTTCTACCGCTCGGTCATGGGCTTCGTGAACATGGCGGAGTTCATCGGCGACGACATCGCCACCGACTACTCCGCGCTGATGAGCAAGGTGGTGGCGAACGGCAACCACCGCGTCAAGTTCCCGCTGAACGAGCCGGCCGCGGCCCGGAAGAAGTCGCAGATCGACGAGTTCCTGGAGTTCTACGGCGGCCCGGGCGCGCAGCACCTGGCGCTGGCCACGAACGACATCCTGCGCACCGTTGACGCGATGCGCGCCGAGGGCGTGGAGTTCCTGGCGACGCCGGACTCCTACTACGAGGACCCGGCGCTGCGGGCCCGGATCGGCGAGGTCCGCGTGCCGGTCGAGGAGCTGCAGTCGCGCGGCATCCTTGTCGACCGGGACGAGGACGGCTACCTGCTGCAGATCTTCACCGCGCCGATCGGCGACCGGCCGACCGTGTTCTTCGAGCTGATCGAGCGGCACGGATCGCTCGGCTTCGGCAAGGGCAACTTCAAGGCGCTGTTCCAGGCCATCGAGCGCGAGCAGGAGCGCCGCGGCAACCTGTAGAACCTCCCCTCGGACCGTCACACCGCGTGACGGTCCGAGGGTCGTTTCTTAGGCGTTCATTAAGTTCCGCAGGCCATTTCCAAATCACCACCGTCCCGTCGATCCGCGACGCCGTCTGCTGCGTACTGCGGGTTGAGGCCGTACCAGGCCCCGGCGCACCCCCTTCGATGCCGGGCTCGGATCGGCAACGGACGGAGGGCGGCATGGAACGGGCCACGGCCACCGAATTCGAGGCGGGCCAGGCTTTCGCGGCAGACGCGTCGGCGCCGATGTGGGAGGTCCCGGACCGGCCCGGCGAGCAGCGGGCCGCGATCTTCGGCGGTCCGGCCGCGCCACAGGTCTCTCCCGCGGCAGCACCCTCGCCGGCCTCTCCCCAGGCATCGGCGCCTACGCCCGCGCCTGAATCGGCCTTCGACCCGGAGGCGGACCTGGAGGACCGGTTCCCGCAGGCGCCGCAGACCAATCGCGACGCCTGGCGCGGCATCGAGACGCCCGGCAGCGCATCGACGCTTGCCAAGCGCGCGAATTCCAGTGCTCCCCCGCCGCACCGCGAAGAACCAGTCATGATCGATTTGGGTACGCCGTCCGGCGTGAGCGCCGAGCCACGAGGCCTGCGGGCCCTGCTGGCCGGACTGACCGGGCGTGCGAAGGGCGCCGGCGCCCCCAAGCCACCGAAGCGGTCCAAGAAGGGGCGGCAGGCAGCGGCGGACGAGAACCCGTGGGCCGGGTCCGACGGGTTGAACAGTCCGGAGACGCGTGGCCCGAGTGACGGCGGCACGCACGACGGCGGCCGCACGGGCGTGGATGGTTCTCCTGACGGCGGCCGGCCAGGCGCGGGTGGCTCTCGTGACGGCGGCCAGCCGGGCTTCGGCGGCGTGAGTGAGGGCGCCGCACGTGCTGGAACCGCTGGTGCGGGCGGTCCGGATGCCGGCGGTCCTCGTGTCGACAGCACCGACTCTCACAGCCCAGGCGTTGCCGGTTCGCGCGGCAAGCAGGCGTGGCCGGCGCCGGTGCCGCAGAACGGGCCGTTCGGAGGCGTGCAAGCGCCGGGCACGGGCGGCACCGCATCAGCGTGGTCCGCACAGACGCCGGATGATGCGGCACGGCTGCCCGATGCATTCTCCGGGCCCTCCGGCGGCTCTGCACCTGCGACCTTCGGCGGCACGACCGACCGGACGGGCGTCTCACCTGGTAGCGGCATTACGCCGGCCGACACCGGCCCTACGGAAGTCGGGGGTCCGGCCGGTGGTGGCGGCTTTGCGGCCTTCGGCGGACCGGTCGGAGCATCCGACGGGTCCGGCTCCGCGACCTTCAGCGGACCAGCCGGAGCCTCGGACAGCGCCGGTTTCCCCACACCCAACGGGCCCGGCTTCGCGGCCTTCGGCGGACCGGCCGACTCATCCGGCAGCACGGGTGTCCCGACCTCCGACGGGCCTGGCGGCGCCTCTGACGGCTTCGGTTACCCGGCGGGCGGACCTGCCGCATCCGGCGGTCACCCGGCTTTCGGCGGACCGGCCGCATCGCCCGGCGCTGATGGCAGCTCGACGTTCTCCGCCTTCGGCGGGCCGGCTGCCGGCTCCGCCCACCCGGTCTCAGACCTTCCCGGCGTAGCGGCGTTCCCGGCTGACAGCGGTGGCTCGGCCGCTGCCGCGGACAGCGCGGCGAATCCCGACAATCCGGAGAACAGCAGCGGCACCCGCAGCTGGGGCAGCCCGGCCTCCTGGCCGGCGACTCCGACGCCCTCGACCGGAATGCCCGCCCAGGCCCCGGTCTCCTGGCCCGACGCACGCACCCCGGAAGCACCCGTCTCCGCCGCTCCCCCGCAGCCCACCTCCGTCCCGGCCCAGCCGGTCTTCGCACCGGAACCGCCGCCCTTCGACGCGGGCGCGTCGTTCGGCGGGAAGGCGCAGGGGACCAGCACGGACGCGTCGTTCGGCGCGAAAGCGCAGGCCGCTGGCGCGGGCGCGCAGGCCGATGGCGCGGGTGCCGCATCGTTCGGCGCCGAAGCACAGATCACCAGCGCGGGCGCGTCGTCGTTCGGTGGGGACGCGCGGACCACCGGCGCGGGAAGCCCGGCAGCGCAGGGCGCGGGTGCCCCGATGTGGGGCACCGCCGCGCTGGACTCCGGCGCCGGGACAACGGGCGCGGGTAAGGCCTCCGGCTCGGGCTCCGAATGGTTCACGCATGTCGAGCCGCGGCTGTCGGATCCGTCCGCGCCCTCCGGCCCGGCCTGGGTCGAGACGCCCAAGAACACGGGCGAGACCTCGCAGAATTGGACGGAACTCACGCTCTCGGCGCCGGCCGCGCCGGCTGCCCAGCCGGCTCCGGCCACGCCGTCGGTCCCGGGTGCGCAATCCTTCCCGGGTGCGCAGTCCCTCTCGGGTGCGCAACCATTCGCGGCTGGACAGTCCGGCCCCGCACCACAGTCGTTCCCGGCGGGGCAGCCAGACCCGGCCCCGCAGCCGTTCCCGGCCGGACAGCCCGGCCCGGCCCTGCAGCCGTTCCCGGCGGAGCAGTCCGCTTCGGCTGGACAGTCGCTTCCGGGCGCATACTCCGTTCCGACCGAGGCCGCCGCGCCGGTTCCAGGGCAGGCGGACCGACCCGCCGCCTGGAACGAACCCACCCGGAACGGCCCGATCTGGACATCCGGTGCCGCGCCGGCGGCGGCGAAGCCGTGGACGGAGGCGGAAAGCCAGAACGGCTGGGCGGAACGGCCTCCGGTGGTCGACCTCTGGGCCGACCCGGACGGCAAGTCCTGGACCACCACGAAGCCCGTGACCTCGGATACCGCAGTTCCGGATGCCCCGGCGCCCGACTCCCCGGCGCCGAAGGTACCGACGTCGAAGGCCCCGAGGTCGAAGTCGGCGGCGGCGAAGTCCCCGTCACACGCCCCGTCGAAGTCCGCCACGGGCGAGACTCCCGTGGTGAAGGCCCCGCAGCACGGCGCCGCTGCCGCGTCCTCGGCTACACACGCCGCCGGTGTTCCGCGCCGGGACGAGCCGGCCACCGGCGATCCGCGCGGAAGCGACCACAGCACCACACCTCGCTGGGACGAGTCCACCACGCACCGCCAGGACACGCCGGACCCATCGTCAGCGACCCTCCGCCGCGACGGCCCGGAGGCGTCCCGCCAGGACCGGCCGGCAACGTCCCGCCGGGATGAGCCGGATGTGTCCCGTCAGAGCCGGGCGGGTGTCTTCCGCCAGGACGAACGGGCTGCCGCTCCGGGCTGGGACGAGCCCGCCGCCCGGGACGCCGACGATCCCTACGCCATGTACCGCCGCCCCGGTGCCATCGATGACGACGCCGCGGGCAGCCGGCACGCGGCCACGGACGGCGGCGTGAAGGGGGACGACGGCGACAAGGGCTGGCAGGAGATTCCCCTCCCGTCGTGGAGCGACCAGCCCGCCACCGACTCCTGGAACTCCGGCCCGTCTTGGGCCGGCGGCACCGGTCAGACCACGGCCGGCCGCGGCACCCGGGAAACACCGCCCGGCCGCACGCCCGACTGGGACGGCCGTGCGGAGCGGGTCGGCGAGGACGGCACGGACGTCCCGCGCCCGGCCAACGGCTGGACCGCCGGTCTCGACGACCGCGCCACCGGCCACGACCGCTTCACCGGTCAGGACCGCGCCACCGGCCAGGATCAGCGCGCGGAGGGCACCCCGACCACCGGTCGTGACCAGGTCCCGGGTCACGACCGGTACCCAGCAGAGCCGGCCCACTCGGACCGGTCCCACGCCGGCCGGTTCCAGCCCGGGCCCGAGGAGGCCTGGACTGCCGTCCCGGCGCCGCCGCCGCATCTGGCGACGCAGCCCTCACCCGGACCGGATCGTCCGGCGCCGCCCGGCCGCCGGGCCGCCGATCACCGACGGCGGGAGGAGAATCCTCGGCACGGCGATCGGAGCTCCGAGTCGTACCCCCAGGATGTTATTGATCTTGGAGGTGCGAAGCCTCGGAGTCGCCGGGCGAAGGTGCTGGTGACGCTGGGGATCGTGGTGGTCGCGGTGGCGGTCGTGGGTGGGATGCTTACCGCGCTGCGGAACGTGACAGGCCTGAACCTGGCGGCCGCGGGCGGTGGGCCGCACGCGATCTCCGCGCCGCTGGACGGGCGGAACGCGCTGGCGTTCGACCTGGTCTCCGGTGTCACGTCGGTGACGGTGATCAGCGACGATCTGCAGGGTGACCTCTACCGGATCGCGACGCCGGAGGATTCGAGCATCCGGCCGCAGGCGGTCGACCAGGGCGAGCGGGTGCAGCTGCAGATGTTCGAGACCGGGCAGAGCGGGCCGAACCTGGTGGAGATCCGGCTCAGTTCCGAGGTGGCCTGGGACCTGCGGCTGACCGGCGGCGCCACCGAGCACGTGATCGACTTCAGCAGGGGCAGGGTGTCCGGCTTCGACATGCTCGGCGGCGCGACCCGGCTGGAGTTGACGCTTCCGGAGCCGGACGCGTCGGTGAAGCTGAAGGTGAGCTCGGGGCTGAGCCAGTTCGTGCTTCGCACCCCGGCGAAGACTCCGTCCCGGCTGCGGTTCGGCGCGGGCGCGGACAGCGTCACGCTTCGCGGCGACGGGCGGGGCAGGGCGGCGCCGAACTCGCGGTTCACGCCGAAGGCGTGGGAGGCCGCGGAGAGCCGTTACGACATCGACATCGCGGCGGGCGTCGGCACGTTCACCCTGGAGTAACGGGCGGAGACAGCGAGAAGGGGGCGCCGGGCGGCGCCCCCTTCGTCGTCTGCCGGCTCAGTAGAACATGTGCTTGATCCAGCCCCAGACGTCCATGACCCACCCGGTCTGGCGCAGGAACGAGAAGCCCACACCGATCAGGAACACGCCCACCACCAGGTACGCCCCGCGGGCGCTGCGGCGGACGCGACCCAGCTGACGCTCCCACACCAGCCGGCCGACAAGCCGGGCCAGCGCGAAGAGGCCGACCGCCACGATAAGCGTGACCAGGTAGATGAGGATCGAGCTGACGAACGTGCCGCCGTCCCAGATCGCCCAGATGCCCCAGCACACGAACGAGAAGATCAGGCCGAGCACGCCCCACTCGCGGCCGCGCCGGATCTGCACGCCGAACGGCACCGCGGGCGGCGCGGGCGGCGCGTCGGGCCAGCCGGTGCCGGTCGGCTCGTGCGGCGCGATCTCGTGGTCGTGGTCGTGGTGCTGTTGCCGGGACGGCCGGGCTCCCACGGACGCGCGCCCACGCTGGAAGTTCAGCTGCGTGGGGTCGTCGTTGTGATCCGGCGCGTCCACGAACGGGTCGGAAGCCGGCGGGTACGTCTCCGGCGGGACCGGGACGGTCCGCTCCGCCCATGACTGCGTCTGATCTGCCATAGCTCCTCCCCCTGTCGGGCCTTGCACCATCGAATGTAGCGAGCCCGCAAATAGCTGGCCCCCATCGAGGCATGTCCGTTACACACAAGACATGTCGCCCATCCTTCCCGATCTGACCGTCCGGCCCGGCACCGAGGCCGACCTGGACGCGATCCTGCCGCTGACGTTCGCGGCGTTCCACAATGAGCCGGACGACGCACGGGTGGCGCTTGAGCGTGCCGTCTGCGAGCCGGAACGGTCCGTGGTGGTGACCGACGGCGAGCTGCTCGTCGGCCATCTGGGTTCGTTCGCCCGCGATCTGACCGTACCGGGCGGTGCCGTCCCGGCCGCGCACGTCACCCAGGTGGCGGTCGCGCCGACGCACCGGCGGCGCGGCGCACTGACCGGGATGATGCGGCAGCACTTCACGGACGCGCCGGAGCCGGTCGCAGTGCTGTGGGCAAGCGAAGGGCGGATCTATCCACGGTACGGGTACGGCCTCGCCGTACCGAGGCTCACGCTCAACGCGACGACCCGCGAGGTCCGGCTCCCGGCCGGGGACGCGGGCCGGCTGCGGCTGGGCACGCCGGCTGACCTGCGCAAGGAGATCACCACGGTGTACGAGGCCGCGCTCCCGGCCCGGCCCGGCTGGTCGAGCCGCCCGGAGGTGTGGTGGGACTACGTGCTGGCCGACCTGGAGTCCTCGCGCCACGGCGCCACCTCGCGGCGTGCCGTGATCCACGAGGGCGACGACGGGCCGGACGGGTACGCGACCTGGCGCGTCCACCAGGGCGCCAATCCGGACAACGACCCCATCTCCGCCACCGTGGTGGTGTCCGAGCTGGTGGCCGAGTCGCCGGCCGCCCGCCTCGCACTGTGGCGGTTCCTCTTCGGCATCGACCTGACCAGCCGGGTCCGCTATGACTTCACCCCGGCCGACGAGCCGCTGATCCACCTGGCCGACGACCCGGGCTGGCTCGGCATCGGCTGGGAGCACGCGCTCTGGGTCCGGCTGCTCGACCTGCCGGCCGCACTGTCCGCCCGCCGCTACGCGACCGCGATCGACGTGGTGCTTGAGGTGACGGACGCGCTGCTCCCGGCGAACGCGGGCCGCTGGCGGCTGCACGGCGGGCCGGACGGCGCGTCCTGCGTACGCACCCAGGACGCGGCCGGGCTCGCGCTTGACGTGCGGGACCTGGGCGCGGTCTACCTGGGCGGCACGGCGCTGGCCGCGCTGGCCGGTGCCGGGCTGGTGCGGGAGCTGGCGCCAGGCACGCTTGCGGCGGCGAGCACGGCGTTCGGCTGGCACCGCGCGCCGAGCGCATTGGAGGTCTTCTGAGCGGTCCTCCGGCCGGGGTACGGTCGGCGGATGGGACAGCCCGAGCGTCGCCGCCGCCGACTTCGCCGCCATCGCGCCGACGAGCAGACGCCTGTGGAGTCCACGGCGGTCGAACCGACGGCGCCGGACCCGGTGACCGGGACGACGGAGGCTCCGGTGATCGGAACGGCGGAGAACCAGGTGACCGGGACGGCGGAGGAGCCGGTGACCGGGACGGCGGAGGCTTCTGAGCCGGTCGGGGCCGGCGAGATCGAGTCTCGCACGGCCGGGTCGTCCGAGGCGGCCCCGGAGACTCCGGCGGTCAGGCCGGTTCCCGGACCGCCGCCCTCGGCCCGCCGTGTTCCCACGCCCGCGTCTGTTCCCACGGCCGCGTCTGTTCCCACGGCCACGCCTGTTCCCACGGCCACGCCTGTCCCCCGCCCCGGCCCGCCCGGGACGGGTCCTCGACCGGCCGCCAGGCCCACGGACGTGCCCAGGCCGGCGCCGGGCCCGTCACCTGTAGCGCCGGCCCCGAGGCCCGCACCGAAACCGCAGCCGCCGATCGCCGAGACCGCACCCGTGCACGACCCCGAGGAGACCGCGCCCGAGGCTGCCGCGCCCCGTACCCGCGAAAGGGTCTCGGTGGAGGAGCGGGAGACCGAGCGCGGCCTGCGTGGCCTGGTCGGCTCCGGCTCGTCGCAGGTGAGTGTGCGGGCCGCGATGCGGGCCCGGGACGCGTCCCGTCCGACTGATGAGGACATGGCGGAGGCCCAGGAGCGACTGTTGATCGTGCGCCGCAACTGGGTCCCCCGCGAAGAGCTTCCGGCCCGCGGTGGGCCGGCCCGTTAGGGCAGGTCCGGCAGGACGCCGGACTCCTCGTACGCCGCGACCTGCGCGATCCGCCGCGCGTGCCGCTCGTTGCCGGAGAACGGCGTGGTCAGGAACGCCTCGACGATCGCGGTGGCCTCGTCGAGCGTGTGCTGCCGGGCGCCGATGCCGACCAGGTTGGCGTCGTTGTGCTCGCGGGTCAGGCGGGCGGTCTCGGTGTTCCAGGCCAGGCCCACGCGGGTGCCCCGGACCTTGTTCGCGGCGATCTGCTCGCCGTTGCCGGACCCGCCGATGACGATGCCCAGGCTGCCCGGATCAGCGACCACCTTGGCGGCCGTGTGCAGGCAGTACGCCGGGTAGTCGTCCTCCGGATCGAAGACGTGCGGGCCAACGTCCGTCACCTCGTACCCCTGCTTCGACAGGTAGTTGACGAGGTGCACCTTCAGCTCGTAGCCGGCGTGGTCGGCTCCCAGATAAACGCGCATAACGCGCAGTCTGTCAGCCCGCCGGTGCGGCCGTGGCGGCGGCCGCCAAGTTGAGCGCGCCGCCACGGTCTCAGCTGCTAGATCTCCGCGACGACGAGGCCGCCGCGCGCCTTGGGCGTGAACCAGGTGCTCTTGCGGGGCATCTTCTGGCGGGCCAGGTTGACCGCGACGAACTCGTCCACGGTGACCGGCGCGATCAGCACGGCCAGGTCCGCGTGGCCCGCGTCGACCTGGTCGCGGAGCCACTCGGCCGGGTAGTCGCCGCCGACGTAGACGATGCGCTTGTCGCCGGCGTCCAGGCCGAGCACGTCGCCGACAAGCGCCCGCTCGACGAGCGCGTGGTCCATCGCGTCGACCAGGTTCGCGGAGTTCTCCACCGGAAGCTTGACGCTGTAGGTCTCACCGGCCAGGTAGAGCTGGATGGTGCCACCGGCCGGCGGAACGGACGGGCCGCCGGAGACCGGCTCGGGCTGCATGCCTGCCGCGCGCAGCCGGTCGCCCAGCTCGGTGGCGCCGATCGACAGCTTGATCAGCCGGTTGTACGGCGCGATGACAAGCGACCGCGGCGTGGTGATCACGGCGAGGAAGCGCGGGTAACCGGCGGTCTGCGCGGCGAGGCTGCGGTGATTGCCGTCCGCGACGACCAGCTCACCGCCGCCGGCCAGCGCGCACAGCTCGTCGCCACCCGGCACGGCCCAGATCGCGTGGGTACGCCCGGCGCCGTCCACGTCCGTGGCGTGCGGCTCGCCCGCGGCCTCGACCGCGCGCTCAAGCGCCTCGTGCAGCGCCTCGCCGGTGCCGGTCTGCAGCAGCAGCACCGGGGAGAGCAGGTTGCCGATCGTGGTGGCCAGCGCCACCCGCTCGCGGACCTTCTCGATAAAGACGTCCTCGTTGCGGATGACCAGGCCGGGCTCCTCCGGGCTGGTCGAGATCTGATCCGTGTCGACCATGCAGTACATCCCGTAGGCGGCGTTGCCACCGTCCGGGTCCGCGATCCGGTAGAGAACGATCACCTGCTCGGCGGGGGTGTAACTGCCGGCCGACTTCGCCTCCGCAAGCCGCTCGGCGGCGACGGTCAGGGAGTCGGCGAAGGAGCGGCCAAGCGTTTCGGGCGCGAGGTGCGGCATCTCGACGGCGAGAGCGCTGCGCGGGTTGCCGGCGATGATTGCGGTGATCTCGGCGTCGTCCGCGAACTCGTCATAGTTCTGCGCGCCGGTACCGCCGGTCGTGATCCAGGCCCGGTTGATCGGGTGCACGATCGTCATGTGCACCCACGGTACCGACGTATTCCACACATCAGCTGCGCACCCCAGAACGGTTCCAGGCGGTGGTACGGGTAATCTCCCGAGATCAGTTCGCGGTGATCGGAACCGCGCCGACGACCACGACCGGCGCCAGCATCGCGGCGTCCTCCTCGGAGAGACCCGGGCACACGCTCGCCCAGCTGTCCTCGCTGACGGCCCAGTAACCGCTCTCGTCCACATCGTCGTTACTGAGGGTCATGGTCTGCTGATCCATAGTCACTCCTTTGACGGGGATCGGACGCTCTTACCAGGCATAACGCAGAGACGCCGCTTTTCGCAACGACACCGTCGGTGACCGGTCACGCCGATGCCCCAATGATGGGCCATTCCCGGTTGCCTAACGGTTGCCGACAGAAGAGTTAACGGGTTGCTGACGTTCGCAAAATAAAACCTCACCGTGGGTACGCGTCACCCGCCGAAATTCGGACGCGCGCCACAACCCGGACGTAACCCCCGGGCGCGCCGGACCAGCCCACCCGCGATCACCGTCGACGTGAAACACTTACTGCGGACTTTTCCGCCCCACCGGCGCCCGGCCGTGCGGGCAGGGCACCGGATGGAGAGTGATCGTGGCCGGAGTGCGCAATCTCACCCAGGTCGAGGCGGCCGAGCGTGCCCGCGTGCTCGATGTGACCTCGTACGACATCGGTCTCGACCTGACGGGCGACACCTCGTTCCGGTCGACCACCACAGTCGAGTTCACCTCTCGCGAGCCCGGCGCCACCACGTTCATCGAGGTGGCGGCCGAGCGCCTGCACGCGGTCACGCTGAACGGCGCACCGGTCGACACGTCCACGTGGTCCGCCGAGCGCGGGCTCACGCTGGCCGGTCTGGCCGAGACGAACACGCTTGTGGTCGAGGCCGAGTTCCCGTTCTCGCACAGCGGCCAGGGCCTGCACCGCAGCGTCGACCCGGTGGACAAGGAGGCGTACCTCTACAGCCAGTTCGAGACCGCTGACGCGCAGCGGGTCTACGCCTGCTTCGACCAGCCCGACCTGAAGAGCGTCTACACCTGGCACGCCACGGTGCCGGCCCACTGGCGCGTGGTGTCGAACATGCCCGTCGACCGCGACGAGCCGGCCGGCGACGGCGTGAAGACGATCCACTTCCAGCAGTCGGCGCGGATGAGCACGTACATCACGGCGCTCTGCGCGGGACCGTTCCACGAGGTGCAGTTCACCCACGACGGCATCGGCATGGGCTACTTCTGCCGGGCCAGCATGGCGCCGTACTTCGACGTCGACGACCTGCACAAGGTCACCGTGCAGGGCTTCGACTTCTTCCACGAGCAGTTCGGCATCCGCTACCCGCTGCCCAAGTACGACCAGGTGTGGGTGCCCGAGTTCAACGCCGGCGCGATGGAGAACTTCGGCTGTGTCGTGCACGCCGAGGACCACTACATCTTCCGCTCGCAGGTCACCGACTTCGAGTACGAGCAGCGTGCCAACACGATCCTGCACGAGCTGGCCCACATGTGGTTCGGCGACCTGGTCACCATGCGCTGGTGGAACGACCTCTGGCTGAACGAGTCGTTCGCCGAGTGGGCCAGCCACTGGTGCAACGCGGAGGCCACCCGGTTCAGCGACGCGTGGACCACGTTCCTGTCCGTCCGCAAGAACTGGGGCTACCGCCAGGACCAGCTCTCCTCCACCCACCCGGTCTACTGCGAGATGCCGGACCTGGAGGCCGTCGAGGTCAACTTCGACGGCATCACGTACGCCAAGGGTGCCAGCGTCATCAAGCAGCTCGTGGCGTACGTCGGCCTGGACCCGTTCCTGGCCGGCCTGCGCTCCTACTTCCAGGCGCACGCGTGGGGCAACGCCACCTTCGACGACCTGCTCTCCGAGCTGGAGGCGTCGTCCGGCCGGGAGCTGCGCAAGTTCGCCGCCCAGTGGCTGGAGACCGCACAGGTCAACACGCTCCGCCCGGAGGTGACGCTCGCCGAGGACGGCACCTACGCCTCCGTCTCGGTGCTGCAGGAGGCGCCGGCCGACTACCCGACGCTGCGCACCCACCACATCGGCGTCGGCCTCTACGACATCCGCGACGGCAAGCTCAGCCGCCGGCAGATCGTCGAGGTCGACATCGCGGGCGAGCGCACCGAGCTGGCCGCGCTCACCGGCCTGCCCGCCGCGGACGTGCTGCTGCTCAACGACGACGACCACAGCTACGCCAAGTTGCGCCTGGACGAGCGCTCGATGGCAACCGTCGTCGACCACATCAGCGGCCTGGACTCGTCGCTGGCCCGCGCACTGGTCTGGGCCGCCGCCTGGGACATGGTCCGCGACGCCGAGCTGGCCACCCGTGACTACATCGCGCTCGTCGCCTCCGGCCTGCCGAACGAGCAGGACATCAACCTGATCACGGCCACGCTCCGGCAGGCTGCCACCGCGATCGCGTCGTACGCGGACCCGGCCTGGGCGCCGGCCGGCTGGGCGCTGCTCTCCAAGACCGCGGCCGACGCGCTCGCGGTCGCCGAGCCCGGCAGCGGCTTCCAGCTCGCCTGGGCCCGCGCCTACGCCTCCGCGTCCCGGTCCGACGCTGACCTGGCCGTGCTGCGCGGCTGGCTCACCGGCCAGAACGTACCGGCCGGCCTCACCGTCGACACCGAGCTGCGCTGGAGCCTGCTCCAGACGCTCGTCGCCAAGGGCGCCGCCACCGCCGAGGAGATCGACACGGAGCTGGCCGGCGACCGGACCGCCGGCGGCGAGCGCGAGGCCGCCCTGGCCCGCGCGCTGATGCCGACGACCGAGTCCAAGGCCCGCGTCTGGTCCGAGCTCACCGCCCCCGAGGCCCTGCCGAACTGGCGCAATCGCGCGCTGCTCCAAGGCTTCCAGCACCCCGCTCAGGCCGCGCTGACCGCGCCCTACGCGGAGCGCTTCTTCGCCGAGGCCGCCACCGTGTGGGCCGGCCGGGACAGCGAGTCCGCCCAGGACTTCGCGCTCTTCGCCTACCCCTCCTATCAGGTCACCGAGGCCACCGTCGCCGCCACCGAGTCGTGGCTGGCCGCCGGTGGCCAGCCCGCAGGCCTCCGCCGCCTGGTCGCCGAGGGCCGCGACGGCGTCGTCCGCGCCATCGCCGCCCGCACGAAGGACCGCGGCTAGCCTTTCCGTCCGCAAGCGCCCCACCGGCTCTCGCAGTCGGTGGGGCGCTTTTTCATGCCCGCTCCTGTGCCAGTACATAAGTCGCACATCGGCGGTACAAAGTCGTTTTGTACCTGTTTTGTGCCGCTTTTGTAGTGGGTTGAAACGGCGTTGGTACTAGACCAATTTGTCCGGTCCAGCACAAAATCGACGTTGTACTTTTCACCCGGTTCCGGTGAGCAAAACTCGCCTCGCCTGCTAGAAGCACCTGGCCAGAAGTCTTGTCACTGGCCCCGGCGCGTCTGCCATCGGGTCGAGCAGCCTTGACCGGTAGTCGTGGACGAGTTGACCGGCGCTGCACTTCCGGGTGCCCGCCTCGGAACCGAAGCGGCTGACGCATTCCTACTGCCGGCAGGCCGGCTCAGCGCCGTCGGCAGGGCTGGCCGGTGGTGGGCTGGGCAGGGCTGATTCACGGCGAGGACTCCGTCGTGTCCGGCGGGTCTCGGCGGCACCTGGACATCACCTGGGCCGCGCCTCCGCTCGCCACGATCCCCACACACGGCCTAGCGCGATCTCCGAAACATCGGCATAGAAAATCCGAGTGAGGTCCCCGACCTGACAGACCCGTGCCCCTCCGGGCCAAAACGGAATCACCGGCGGCATCAAGCGCAATCGCGCGACTACTGAGTACAGCAAAAGGGCTCGGCCACGCTCGTCAGCACCATCACCGCCAGCCGCGCAGACCGCGCCGGCCAACGATGCGAGTCAGGTCAGACGTCGCGGCCGGAGTGAGGCGCGGGGTGTGGCCGGTGCTCGGCGAGGCTGAAGCCCGCGGGAGCGTGCGGGCCGCGACCACCCACAGAGTGGGAAGACGGCGTTATGCCCTTGGTTTCAGAGCTGCGGAAATCGCGACCGGCGGAAAGAGAGGCCTTAGCGGCGAAAGCCGCAAGTAACGCGAAAGGCCGGCCCCACCTCGGGACCGGCCTTCACGCAGAGCGACGAACAGGGAGTCAGGCGCGGCCGGCGTGGGTCGCCAGCTGGTCGAGGCCGTGGATCACGCCGCCGGCCAGGTCGCCGCCGGCGAAGGCGGCGGCCATCGAGAGACAGGCGAGCTTGACGTCGCGGTCCGGGATGCGGCGGCGGACGTCGGCGCCGGTGACGACCTCGAGGACGCGCTGGTTCGGCGAGAACGCGATCAGGACGGAACGGTCCGGGTCGGCGAGCTGGCCGTGCAGCTTCTCGGCGGCGGCGCGCTGGGGCTCGGCCAGGTCGCCGGCGTAGACGCTGAACGTCAGGCCGGTCTCGCGGTCGGCGATGCGCAGCGCCTCGTCGATGTGGAGCAGCTGGCGGGTGGAGAACGGGCCGTCGAGCACGTCGCCCTGAGGCTCGTTCGCCGCGGAGACCTCGCCACCGGGGTGGTCGAGGTGGGTCAGGGGCTCGTCACCAGCGGTCACTTGCGCCTCCCGTGGGTCCGTGCGGGTTCGCGGGCGGGTCGCCCGCGGAGCCGGCGATGTCAGAGGCGGAGATCGCGAGGCGTCCGGCCAGCTGACCGGGCGACGAGAGGAACCAGACCGGGGTGAACTCGAACGGCCGGCCGGGCCGGTACCGCTTCTCCTTGCGGCGGTTTCCGGGCAGCGTCAGTGCTGCCAGGACTCCGATGACCGCGAGCGGCACAACGACGAAGACGAGCGCGACTTCTAGTGGATCCACGGTGAACGCCCCCAACGTGGCAAGACACTCGGTGTCTGGGCGGTCTGATAGGTGCTGATGCTTCTTTCACGGTAGCGGAACCAGGGTCCCCGCAGATCATCGGGGCGTACTCCGGCGCAATGAGTCCGTCTCGCGAAATTTCCGCCGTGGCGTGCGAAAATCAACGACAGGCATTCCCCCATCCGATGGGAGGACCATGCGCAGATTCGTCGCGGTGCTCGCGCTGACAGCGGCCGCGCTGGTGATCACCCCCGGCGCCGCGTCGGCCAGGGCCGACATGTTCGTCGAGGTCAACCCGAGCACGATTGCGGCCGGCGGCACGGTCAGCATCCGGGCCAGCTGTGCGGGGAACGTCGCCGAGGCCGTCGTGCGCTCGGACGCGTTCGGCGAGGTGCGGGTGAAGCCGGAGTACGGCTTCCTGACCGGGTCCGCCGACGTGGGCGCCGATGTCCGCGCGGACGACTACCGGGTCGAGCTGACCTGCACGGGTGGTGGCCGCGCGCTGGGCACGCTCAGGGTGGTGGCGGACTCCCGGCCCTCGCAGGGCCCGGCGACCGGGCTCGGCGGCACTGCCGGCAGGGATCCGGATGCGGGCGCGCTGGCGCTGCTCGGCGGCGGCGTGACGGCGCTGCTCGCGGGCGGGGCGCTGGCCGTGCTGTGGCTACGCCGCCGGCGGCTGGGTTAGACAGTGGCCGGGCACCGCTATTCGCCGCTGGCCCGGCATGCGGGCGTGCGCTTCCCCCCGTCCGGTCCGGCCGGCCGTCACCGCGCGCCGGAAATCCCACAACCGCCACAATCCGCCGGGGGTACGCCGTACCCCCGCGATGTTCGTGGTCCTGGCGGCGCGGTCGGTCTGCTTGCGGTGGCGCTGCTTGTGGTGGGCCTGTTCGCGGCGAGCGCCGGGCTGGGGCAGCTGACCGATGTACGGCTGCCACGCCTGTTCGACAGGCCTGGTGCGGCGCCGCCACGCGCGTTCGCGGTCCTGGAGCCGAGCCGGCCGACCCGGGTGGCGATTCCGGCGATCCGGGTGGAGGCGCCGGTCCGCCAGGTGGGTCTGGCCGCGGACGGCTCGATCGACGTGCCGCCGCCCACCGAGCACGACGTGACCGGCTGGTACGAGGACGGCCCGACGCCCGGCGAGTTCGGCTCCGCGGTGATCGTGGGGCATGTGGACGACTACTCCGGGCCGTCCGTCTTCTACCGGCTGCGGGATCTGCGCGAGGGCGACACGATAGAGGTCACGCGGGAGGACCGGGAGACCGCCGTGTTCGAGGTGGACTCGGTGGAGCTGTTCGACCGGGCGCGCCTTCCGGCCGACCGCGTCTACGCCGACTTCACCCGCCCCTACCTGCGCCTCATCACGTGCGGCGGGCAGTGGGCGGGTGACGGCTACCGGGACAACGTGGTGGTTTTCGCGACGCTTACCGGCGCGAAGCGCTAGGCGGCCGCCTCCGCGTCCGGCATCGGGATGTCCAGCCAGTCGGCCCAGCGCGGGTCCGGCAGGCGGTGGCCGAGCACGCGCCAGGCCTGACCCTTGGGCGCGGTGGGCGCGCCGCCGTGCAGCCGCCAGCCCAGCTCGGCCGGCGTCTTGTCGCTCTTGGTGTGGTTGCACTTGGCGCACGCGGCGACCACGTTCTCCCACGCGTGCATGCCGCCGCGGCTGCGCGGGAACACGTGGTCGATGGTCTGTGCGGGCCCACGGCAGTAGGCACAGCGCCAGCCGTCCCGCGCGAAGATGGCGCGCCGGGAGAGGCCGATGTGAGTGCGGTACGGCACACGCACGTAGCGTGTGAGACGAATCACGGACGGTACCGGGATCTCGTTGCGGGCCGAGTGGAGCATGCCGTCCCCGTCGGTGACCAGGGCGGCCTTGTCCGTGAGCACCAGGATCGCGGCTCGACGCACTGAGACGACGCACAGCGGCTCGTAGGTCACGTTGAGCACCAACGCTCCGGAGCCCACCGTGGGTCGTATGTCAGGCATCGTGGTCACCCTTCTGGTCGGTTCTCGGCACTCCTCGTCGTGTTCCACCTGGGTCGGGCCGCACGTCACCATCCGGCCCCACGCTGGCGGATCACCAACGTCCGTGCGCCAATAGTCCCTGATAGGTGGCGGAATTGCACGTACTAATCGGGCCCGCGCCGTGAAGCTTTGGTGTCCCGTGCGAAGATGCCCGGTTCGATACCGCAGCCCGTGACCCCGCCAACGGAACACACAGGGCGATGCGATACCAACGTTCTGACACCCGTCTTCGAGCATGTGGAGCCCGGTCCCACCGTGATAGCAGCACCGACACCCAGTCCGTCCCCGTCCGACCTCGTGCCGTCCATCGAGGCCAGCTGCGAGACCGACCGGCTCTGTAAGCAACTGATCGACCTCGGCGTGAACGGCTGGCTGGCCGAGGGCGGCTACTGGGTGATCATCAAGCCGCTGCGGATCCTGGCGATCATCGCGATCGCCGCGCTGATCCGCTACCTGATCGTCCGCACGATCACCAAGCTGGTCAGCACCACGTCCAACACGGCCATGCCGTCGATCCTGAAGCCGCTGCACGAGAAGGTGCCGACCGCGCTGCTGGACGCGACAGCGGTCTTCCCGGAGCGGCGGCGGCAGCGGGCCGAGGCGATCGGCTCGGTGCTGCGCAGTTTCGTCACCGCGATCGTGATGGGCATCGCCACGCTGATGGTCCTGGCCGAGCTGGGCTTCAACCTCGCGCCGCTGCTGGCAAGCGCCGGCATCGTCGGCGTGGCGCTCGGCTTCGGCGCGCAGAGCCTGGTTAAGGACGTGCTGGCCGGCCTGTTCATGCTGATCGAGGACCAGTACGGCGTGGGCGACACGGTCGACCTGGGCGAGGCGATCGGCGTGGTCGAGTCCGTCGGGCTGCGCGTCACCACCGTGCGCGACGGCCGCGGCGTGCTCTGGTACATCCGCAACGGCGAGGTCATCCGGGTCGGCAACAAGTCCCAGGGCTGGGCGATGGTCGTGATCGACATGCCGATCGGCTTCGTGAACAGCGAAGAGGCCACGGCCGTGCTGCGCGAGGCGGCCGCGGCCGTGGCGGCGGACCCGGAGCTGGCCACCGGCCTGCTTGAGGCGCCGGACGTGATCGGCGTGGAGCAGGTCACCGTGGACGGCGCGGTCATCCGCACCGTCGCGAAGACCACCTCGGACGCGCAGCTCACCGTCTCGCGGGAGCTGCGGCGCCGGCTGACCGAGGCGCTGGAGAACTCCGGGATCGCGGATCGGATCGCGGCGGGCCGGCATTTCCCCAGGCCAGGGGCGCCGGGCGGGGGCCCGGAGGCGAGCCGGGGCGGCGCGACCTGACCCGAGCTCCATTGATGGACGGCATAAAGACATCCGCCGATCACCCTAGCCACAACTCAGACGATCGGGCAGAATTCATTCATCTGAATTCTCGGGAGCGGCGTCGCCCGGACCATCTACGGCCCGGATCATCTACGGCTCAGCGCCCCGAGAAGCGTCGTGGGGAGCAGCGTCCGTGAGGGACCGGTCTTGGGGGTCGTCCGGTGATCGCGGCTGACCAGGATCGACCCGCCACATACCGTGAGGTCTTCTCGCACGCGGAGTTCCGCGTGGTCTACGGTGCGGTCGCGCTCTCCAATCTCGCCGACCCGATCGCCAAGGCCGTCATCACGCTCGTGGTGTTCGAGCGGACCGGGTCGGTGGCGCTCTCCGCGCTGGCGTTCGCGGTCAGTTTCCTGCCCTGGCTGATCGGCGGCCCGCTGCTCAGCCAGTTCGCGGACCGCTATCCGTACCGGACGGTCATGGGCGTCACCCTCGCATTCCGGGCGTCGCTGTTCCTGGTCGCCGCGCTCTTCCACTGGCCTGGCGCGGTGCTCGCCGCGGTGCTGTTCCTGAGCACGCTCGCGGCCGCGCCGGAGCAGGCCGCCCGGTCCGCGCTGCTGCCCCGCATCCTGCCGCGCGACCGGCTCGTCGTCGGCCTCTCCCTGGTCGGTGGGCTGAACCAGATCACCCAGGTCGTGGGGTACGTGGCCGGCGCCGGCCTGGCCGCGATCAACGTGCAGCTCGTGCTGCTGCTCACCGCCGGGCTCTACACCGGCGCCGCCGCGATCGTGCTGATCGGGCTGCGCGGCTGGTCCGGCACCGGCGCGGCGCAGCGTCGCGGGCCGCGTGGCATGAGCCAGGGCTTCGCGCTGGTCTTCGGGCGGGTGGAGCTGCGGTCGATCGCGATCCTGGTGTTCTGCGCGATGTTCTTCGTGGCGATGCCCGAGGGCCTCGCCGCGGCCTGGGCCGACGACCTGTCCACAGGCGACGAGCGCGGGCTGATCCAGGGCGTCATCATGGCGGCGCCGCCCGTCGGTTTCATCGCCGGCAGCCTGATCGTGGGCCGCTTGATCCGGCCCTCCCGGCGGCGCGCACTGATCCGCCCGTTCGCGATCGCGGCGCCGCTGACGCTCGTCCCCGCCGTGCTGGAGCCGTCGGTGCCGGTGATCCTGGTCATGGTGGCGGCCTGCGGTTTCGCGGTCGGCGGCGTACTCCCGGTGGCGCAGGGCCTGTTCGCGGTCGTCGTGCCGGACGGTCTCCGCGCCCGCGCGTACGGCGTGATGCAGACCGGCGTGACGCTCATGCAGGCCTGCGGCGTCGGCCTGACCGGCCTGCTGGCCGAGCGCTTCCCCCTCCCCGGCGTCATCAGCTCCTGGAGCCTCACCGGCGCCCTGGTGATGGTCATCGTCAGCCTCGGCTGGCCCACCCCCGACCGCTTCGAGGCCGCCATCGCCGCCGCCACCCCCGAGAAGTCCCCCGAGCCCGGCCACGTCTAGCCCCAGGCCCCCTGGAAGTTCCCCCGACCCGCGATTCCGGACCGCCCCGTGAGGCGCGCATGGTCGAGGACCATCGGTTCTTTCAGATACGCCGCCGCCTACCGGACCCACTCGCTCCTAGTCTGCAGTTTCTCCGGACCCGTCGCTTGCGTGACCACGTCGTGAGGCGCGGACGACCGAGGAACGTCGGTGTCAGTCAGACACGCTCTTCGTCTGCCTGACACCGCCGTCCGCAGGCCGTGGCGCCGAGCCCGGAGGAGCGAAGCGACGACCATAAGCAGAGTGGCAGGATTGACCGGTGGCTAGCGATGAAGAGACGAGCTTCTTTGAGGCGGTCGGCGGAGAGCCGACCTTCCGGAAGCTGGTGGACAAGTTCTATGAGGGTGTGGCGACCGACCCGCTGCTCCGGCCGATGTACCCGGAGGGTGATCTCGGTCCGGCTTCGGACCGCATGCGCCTGTTCCTCATGCAGTACTGGGGCGGTCCGACGACGTACTCGGACGAGCGCGGCCACCCTCGGCTGCGCATGCGGCACGCCCCGTTCGTGGTGGACGCGGCGGCGCGGGACGCGTGGCTGACGCACATGCGTGCGGCTGTCGACTCGATCGGCTTGGAACCGGAGCGGAAGGAGCAGCTCTGGCAGTACCTGGAGCGGGCCGCCTACTTCATGGTCAACTCGATGGACTAGGTGCGGTCGGCCGATCGGCTGGTTTGCTGCCAAAACGCACTTCCGGGCTGATACCGCCTCGTTGATCGGGTGTCTCCACCCGCCCTTCGAGAGGTACCCCACATGCGACGCCGTCTGCTCGCCGCGATCGCCCTGGGCGCGTTCACCGTGGCCGCCGGCATGATGCCAGCCAGCGCGGACCAGGCCCAGCCCGCCGTGGTCTCCGCGAACCCGGTCGACTACACCCCGCACATCAAGGACGGCACGGTCTGGTCCGCGGTGGTGGTGGGTGACACCGCTGTGGTGAGCGGCAATTTCACCTCGGTGACGGACGCGTCGGGGCGCCGGGCGTACCCGCGGCGGCACATCTTCGCGTTCGGCCTGCGTGACGGCGCGGTCCGGGACTTCGCGCCGGAGGTCGACGGCCCGGTCTACGCGGTCACGGCCGGCGCGGACGGCAGCGTCTACCTCGGCGGCGCGTTCAAGACCGTCAACGGCGCGGCGACCCGCGGACTGGGCAAGGTCTCGCTCGCCACCGGACGTACCGTGGCCGGTTTCAAGGCTTCGATCAACTGGGGTGACGTGCGGACGCTCGGCCTGGCCGGCGGGCGGCTCTACGCGGGCGGCACATTCTCCGCGATCAACGGCGTGCCGCGGACGGCGCTGGCCCGGATGAGCCCGGCCACCGGCGCGGTCGACCAGGGCTTCGACGCCAAGCTTTCCGCACCGGGCAAGGACCGGACCCGGGTGGAGCATTTCGACATCTCGCCGGACGGCCGGAAGATGGTCGCGGTCGGTGTGATCGGAAAGGCCGGCGTGAAGGACCGCACGCAGCTGGTCATGCTCGACGTGGCGGGCGCGTCCGCTGTGGTCAGCGACTGGTACACGGACTCGTTCAAGCCGGCGTGCCGCGACGGCTTCCAGACCTACATGCGCCAGGTGAAATTCTCGCCGGACGGCAGCTACTTCGTGGTCGTGACCACCGGCCGGGAGAACTCCCGCCAGAAGCTCTGCGACACCGCCAGCCGCTGGGAGACCGGTGGGACCGGCCGGCACCTGCCCAGCTGGCGCAACCACACCGGCGGCGACTCGCTCTACGCGGTCGCGGTGACCGGCAGCGCGGTCTACGTCGGCGGCCACCAGCGCTGGATGAACAACCCGGACGGCCACGAGTCGGCCGGCCCCGGCGCCGTCAAGCGCGAGGGCATCGCCGCCCTCGACACCCGCACCGGCCGCGCCCTGCCCTTCAACCCCGGCCGTGACCGCGGCGTCGGCGTCCGCTCCTTCGTCTCCACCCCCGCAGGCCTACTCGTCGGCTCCGACACCACCCGCATCGGCGGCGAGTTCCACGGCCGCATCGCCCTCCTCCCCCGCCCCTGACCCCCGCCGCCCTCTTCGAGAAAACCCCAAAGCGAAAGAACAGGTGCCCACTCAGTGGTCGGTCCGGCCCGCACGCTCCCGCGGGCCCAAGCCCCGCCGTGGCCAGGAACCCCAGGACTCCAAGACCCTAATCCCAGTCTCCTAGCTACGACGGCCGTGACATGGCGGACCGTTTCGCCGGCCACGTCGCGAGGCACAGACGCCCGAGAAGTCGGTTCTCTCAGATACGCCGCTTACCGGACCCACTCGCTCTTCGTCTGCAGTTTCTCCGGACCCGTCGCTTGCGTGACCACGTCGTGAGGCGCGGACGACCGAGGAACGTCGGTGTCAGTCAGACACGCTCTTCGTCTGCCTGACACCGCCGTCCGCAGGCCGTGGCGCCGAGCCCGGAGGAGCGAAGCGACGACCATAGTTACAGCAGCGCCCCTTCGTCGTGGAGCCAGTCGACGAAGGAGGTGGCGACAGCGGCGCCGCAGTCGAGCATCTCGACCAGGAGTGCGTCGTGGGCGCCGGAGCCGAGCGGGACCTGCAGCTCCGCGTAGATCGGGAGCTGGCCGCGCTCGGTGGGGTCGCCGACGTAGGCCTTGCAGAAGCGCCGGGTGTGGTTCCATTCGTTGACCACGCGGTAGGCGCGGTCGGCCCAGTCCGGCGGAACGGTGGAGTGCGGGCGGGCGCGCATGACGAGGATCTCGTCCTCGGGGCCCTCAAGCGTGAACAGCACCGCGTGCCGCTCCCACATGGCGAGCAGGCTGCCGTCGCCGTCGGCGAGATAGCGGATGTCCAGGATGTCGAGGGCGTCACCGACGCGGCGCAATGTGACGGGCGCGACCGCGGGTGGCAGCTCGACTGTTGGGATGGTTCTTTCCGGCTCTCGCTGGGCCGGCGGGGTTACCACCCCGGCCGGCCGTACAGCGCGGTCCGTCGACGTTCCACCTCGGGACTCCGGCTCGCCGTCACCGGCGTGACCGGGGCGCCATGTCCACCACGGCATCGCTTGCGCACCTCACTCCCCAGCGGATCCGGCCGCCTACGTTGCGTGGGACCCGAGGCCCGACGCTACCCGGATCGTCGCCTGAGGTCATCCCCCCAACGCCCGCACAAAACCAAACGGACCATCCGACATCAGCCGAACGGATGAGGAGTGGCCGGTCGCAGGCCGAGCTGACTCACGGCCGGTTGCCAGGCCGCGCCGTATGGTGCGGCCAATCCGACCCAGCGCCCGGCCTGCCAAACGTGCACATCGGACGGATCGGACACTTCGGATGACGGCCGTCCACCAAGGAAGCCCATGCGCGTAACACCCTGGACAAGACGTTGAGATATTTCGATACGCTCCGTGCTGTCCGTTATGACCACGATCGCCACATGATCGAGCAGCGCGTCGCGAAGCGCCCGCTCCCCCACCGGCTGCCCGCCGACGCCGTTGACTGTCGCGTCGCGAAGCGTCCCGGCCGCGGCCGCGGCCACCCGGCGCAGCTCCTCCACCGGCAGCTTCTCCACCGAGCGGGCGCCGTCCGGCGGCAGGCCCCAGCGCCAGTCCGAGTCCCGGCGCACTGGCAGCGAGCGACCGCCGCGGGCCAGCTGGGTGAGCAGGTCCGCCGCGGAGACCGTGGCATCGCCCGGGCCCTCGCCGTCGACCGAGCGGGTCACCAGCACGTTCCACGGGAGCATCGCCCAAAGGTCGGTGCGGCCGCCGTGCGAGCGCAGGCGCACCACCGCGGCCGGGTCCAGCCGGGTCAGCCGTACCAGGAACGCTCCGGCATCCTGCGCGCCTGTCACACCGTGGCTCGCCACCGGCGCGGTCACGACCCGGCGCCGTTCACCGCAGGCACCGGCAGGTACCGGCCGAGGAAGTCGCGCTCGTCCGGCCGCATCCGGCGCGGGCGCTGCGCGGCCAGGTCGAACAGCACGCACACGGTACGCGCGCGGCTGGCCAGCCGGTCACCGTCGAACAGCTCGTAGACCACTGTGAACTGCGCGCCGCGGATGTTCTCGATCCACAGCTCGATCCGCACGTGCGGCGGCGGGGGCGGCTCGGTGGACGCGTCCGTGCGGTAGACCACCGGACGCAGGTAGTCGATCTCGTGGCGGGAGATGACCACGCCCTCGTCGACAAGGGACGGGCCGCCGCGCTCCTTGGCCAGGGCGTAGATCAGCGCGACCCGGGCCTCCTCGTAGAGCGTCAGGAAGCGCGTGTTGTTGACGTGGCCGTACGAGTCCATGTCCGACCAGCGGAGCGCGCAGTGATGGACGAAGCGCACGCGGTGCCCCCGTTCTATGGAAGAGGGCGCCCGGCAACCGCCGGGCGCCCTCGACGGGCGGTCTCAGTCGCGGGTCAGCTTGCGGTAGGTCACCGCGTGCGGACGGGCGGCGTCGGCGCCGAGCCGGTCGACCTTGTTCTTCTCGTAGGCGTCGAAGTTCCCCTCGAACCAGAACCACTTCGCCGAGTCCTCGTCGTCGCCCTCCCAGGCGAGGATGTGGGTGGCGACGCGGTCCAGGAACATCCGGTCGTGGGAGATGACCACGGCGCAGCCGGGGAACTCCAGAAGCGCGTTCTCCAGGCTGGAGAGCGTCTCGACGTCCAGGTCGTTCGTCGGCTCGTCCAGCAGGATCACGTTGCCGCCGATCTTCAGCGTCAGCGCGAGGTTCAGCCGGTTGCGCTCACCGCCGGAAAGGATCTTGGTGGCCTTCTGCTGGTCCGGGCCCTTGAAGCCGAAGGCGGCCACGTAGGCGCGGGACGGCATCTCGACCTTGCCGACCATCATGTGGTCCAGGCCGTCGGAGACGACCTCCCAGAGCGTCTTGTCGCCGTCCAGGCCGGACCTGTTCTGGTCGACGTAGGAGAGCTTGACCGTCTCGCCGATCTTCACGGCGCCGTCGTCCGGCTGCTCCAGCCCGACGATCGTCTTGAACAGCGTGGTCTTGCCGACGCCGTTCGGGCCGATGATGCCGACGATGCCGTTGCGCGGCAGCGAGAACGACAGGTTGTCGATCAGCGTACGACCGTCGAAGCCCTTCTTCAGGCCGTTGACCTCGATCACCGTGTTGCCCAGGCGCGGGCCCGGCGGGATCTGGATCTCCTCGAAGTCGAGCTTGCGGGTCTTCTCCGCCTCGGCGGCCATCTCCTCGTAACGGTCCAGGCGGGAGCGCGACTTGGTCTGGCGGGCCTTCGCGTTGGAGCGGACCCACTCCAGCTCCTCGGACAGACGCTTGCGCATCTTCGCGTCCTTGCGGCCCTCGATCGACAGACGCGCGGCCTTCTTCTCCAGGTAGGTGGAGTAGTTGCCCTCGTAGCCGATCGCGCGGCCGCGGTCCAGCTCCAGGATCCAGCCGGCCACGTTGTCCAGGAAGTACCGGTCGTGGGTGATGGCCAGGACGGTGCCGGCGTACTTCGCCAGGTGCTGCTCCAGCCACTGCACGCTCTCCGCGTCCAGGTGGTTGGTGGGCTCGTCGAGCAGCAGCAGGTCGGGCGCCTCGAGCAGCAGCTTGCACAGCGCGACGCGGCGGCGCTCACCACCGGAGAGCTGGGTGACGTCCGCGTCCGGCGGCGGGCAGCGCAGCGCGTCCATCGCGAGCTGGAGCTGGGCGTCGATGTCCCACGCGTCCGCGTGGTCCAGCTCCTCCTGGAGCTTGCCCATCTCCTCCATCAGCTCGTCGGTGTAGTTCGTCGCCATCTCCTCGGCGATCGCGTTGAACCGGGCGAGCTTCTCCTTGGTCCCCGCGACCGCCTCCTCGATGTTGCCGAGGACGGTCTTGGAGTCGTTCAGCGGCGGCTCCTGCGCCAGCATGCCGACAGTGAAGCCGGGCATCAGGCGGGCCTCGCCGTTGCTGGGCCGGTCGAGCCCGGCCATGATCTTCAGCAGGCTGGACTTACCGGCGCCGTTGGGGCCGACCACACCGATCTTGGCACCGGGCAGGAAGCTCAGCGTCACGTTGTCGAGCACGACCTTGTCGCCGTGCGCCTTACGCGCCTTTTCCAGGACGTAGATGTACTGGGCCACGGTGCGCCCTACCTCCGAGTCTGTGGTGAATATCCGGCGGGTCAGTCATCCGGCGGGGCCGGGCCGGCATCTGCCAGAGGGCAGCGAACAACACAGTCAATCCTGACAGGTCGGCCACCAGGCGTGCGCACCCCCCTGCATCCCTGTTGCCAAACCCCGGTATGACCACCTACCCTCACCGGTATGACCAAGAAACTGACCGTAAGCATGCCCGATGACATCGCCGACCGGCTGGCCCGGGAGACGAACGTGTCAGCCTTCGTTGCGATGGCGATCCGCCGCCAGATGGACCGTGAGCGCACGATCGAGCTGCTCGGCCAGGCCGGCTACGAGCTGACCGTCGGCCACGCCGAGGCCGGCTTCGGCAGGCTGCACGACGCGCAGCGGCAGATGACTGTCGATCTCCGCCGCCAGGCCGACGACCTGCTGGCCGGTGCGCGCCGCGGCGAGCTGCCGTGACCCACTCCTCCCCCGTGGTGGCCGCGGTCCTGGACACCAGCGCGGTCACCGCCTACATGGGGGGCGAGTCGATCGAGGTGGGCAGCCTGCTCGCCGGGGCCGCGCTGCGCTCCCAGTGGGCGGTCGTGCCGGCGCTCTGCCTGGCCGCCGCCTACCGCGACGCGACGCCCGAGCAGGCGCTCCGCCTCGACATCCTGATGAACCTGCCTGCGGCGCTTGTCACCCCCGTCGTGCCGGACGATGCTCCGGTGCTTGGCGGCTGGAGCCGGGTGGTGGAGGAGCCCGACCTGGCACACGCACTACTGGAGGCCGCGTCCCGGCATGCGCCGCTGGTCACGGCCCATCGGGACATCGCCACCCGGATCCTGCCGAAGGAGTGGCCGATCATCGAGCTCTGAGCCGTACCGCGTGAAAGGGTGTTGATGTTGGTCTTGTCACCTGAGCGTTTCGACTACCTCACTGTGTGGCATTCCACGGTTTGACCGGCGACACCAGCTGTAAACGACCGAACAGTAGGCTCTGCGCCGGGACCCGCAATACACCGGAGGTGTACGGAACGTGGCCGAGCGTAGTTCCTTCGTCGTCGTCGCCAACCGCTTGCCCGTGGACGAGGTGACCACCCCGGAGGGGCGCCAGTGGCGGCCAAGCCCCGGCGGACTGGTCACCGCGCTTCACCCTGTGCTCGTCCGCGAGCGCGGCACCTGGATCGGCTGGGCCGGTGGCACCGGCGATGCACCCGATCCCTTCGAACTCGAGGGCATAAACATCCACCCCGTGCCGCTGAGCGCGCAGGAGCTGGAGCGCTACTACGAGGGCCAGTCGAACGCGACCATCTGGCCGCTCTATCACGACGCGGTCGAGACGCCGGCCTACAAGCGGAGCTGGCGCGAGACCTACCGGACCGTCAACCAGCGGTTCGCCGAGGCCGCGGCCGAGGTGGCGGCGGAGGGCGCGGTCGTCTGGGTGCAGGACTATCAGCTGCAGCTGGTCCCGGCCATGCTGCGCGAGCTGCGCCCGGACCTGAAGATCGGCTTCTTCCTGCACATCCCGTTCCCGCCGATCGAGCTGTTCATGCAGATGCCGTTCCGCACCGAGATCCTGCGGGGTCTGCTCGGCGCGGACCTGATCGGCTTCCAGCAGCGGCTCGCCGCACAGAACTTCGTCCGCCTCGCCCGGCACCTGCTCGGCCTGCGCTACGAGGGCCAGATGATCCAGGTCGACGGCCGCCAGGTGAAGGCCGGCGCGTTCCCGATCTCGATCGACACGGCCGAGATGGAGCGGCTGGCCGCCGACCCGGCGATCCAGGCCCGTGCCAAGGAGATCCGCGGCGAGCTGGGAAACCCCAAGACGATCATCCTGGGCGTGGACCGGCTGGACTACACCAAGGGCATCGAGCTGCGGCTCAAGGCCTTCCGCGAACTGCTCGCTGACGGAAAGCTGACAGTTCCGGAAGCGGTCATGGTGCAGGTCGCCACGCCCAGCCGTGAGCGAGTGGAGCACTACCAGGCGTTGCGGGTCAAGGTTGAACGCGAGGTCGGGCGGATCAACGGCGAGTTCGGGCGGGTGGGCGTCCCCGCCGTGCACTATCTGCACCAGTCGTACAGTCGCACCGAGTTGGCCGCGCTCTACGCCGCGGCCGACGTCATGATGGTGACCCCACTGCGAGACGGAATGAATCTGGTGGCCAAGGAGTACGTCGCATCGCGCGCCGACACCGGTGGCGCGTTGGTGCTCAGCGAGTTCGCGGGTGCCGCGACCGAGCTGCGTCAAGCGTTTCTGTGCAACCCACACGACCCCGAGGGCGTCAAGGAGGTACTGCTGCGCGCCACCCACATCGAGCCTGCCGAGGCCCGTCGCCGGATGCGCGTCATGCAGCGCCACCTGCGTACCCATGATGTCGAGCACTGGGCTCGCTCGTTCCTGAACGAGCTCGGCGTTCCGGAGGCGGCGTGACATCTCCGCTCGACCTCGACCTTCGGGGCGCACACATCGACCCGGAGCTGCGCGCCGCCATCGGCCGCATCGCCCGGGTCCCGAATCTACTCGTCGCCTGCGACTACGACGGCACGCTCGCCCCGATCGTGGAGGACCACTCCCGGGCCGTGCCGCTGCCGGAGTCGGTCGCAGCGATCCGCGCGCTCGCCGCGCTGCCGCAGACCACAGTGGCGGTCGTGTCCGGCCGCGCGCTGCGCGACCTGGCGACGCTCTCCCGGCTGCCAAGCGAGGTCCACCTCGTCGGAAGCCACGGCTCCGAGTTCGACGTCGGCTTCCTGGAGCGGCTCGACCCCGAGCTGATCGAGGTGCGCACGCGCCTGCAGATGGAGATCCGCGGCATCGTCGGCGGACGCGCCGGCGTGCGCCTGGAGGCCAAGCCGGCAAGCATCGCGGTGCACTACCGCGGCGCCGAGCCGATCGTGGCCCGCCAGGTCGTCGACGCGATCGAGGCCGGACCGGCCAGCTGGCCCGGCGTCTACGTCAAGCGCGGCAAGGAGGTGCTGGAGCTCTCCGTCGTCACGACGCACAAGGGCACCGCAATCGACCAGTTGCGCAGCCAGCTCTCCGCAAGCGCGGTCCTCTACATCGGCGACGACGTCACCGACGAGGACGCGTTCGGCACGCTGCACGGGCCGGACGTCGGCATCAAGATCGGCGGCGGCGACACCAAGGCCGGCTTCCGGGTCAGCGAGCCGATCGAGGCCGCGCGCCTGCTCGCGCTGGTCCTGCAGACGCGGCGCAACTGGCTCTTCGGCGAGCATGCGGTGCCGATCGAGCGGCACTCCATGCTGTCCAACCGGCGTACCGTCGCGTTGATCACGCCGGAGGCGAAGCTCACCTGGCTCTGCCACCCGCGGCCGGACGCGTCCGCGATCTTCGCGGATCTGCTCGGCGGCAACCCGGCCGGCTTCTTCTCGGTCGCGCCGGAACGCGGCGGCATCCCGCTCGGCCAGCGCTACCGGCCCGGCACCATGACCGTCGAGACCCGCTGGTCCGGGCTGACCGTCACGGACTGGCTGGACACCAGCGTGCACGAGGACGAGACCAGCGAGTTGACTGTCGCAACCGCCGACTCGACGCTCATCCGGGTGCTCTCCGGCCACGGCCGGGTGCGGCTCGAGTTCGCGCCGCGCCCCGAGTTCGGCCAGGTCGCGGTGCAGCTCCAGCCGACCGGTGACGGCCTGCTGGTGCTCGGCTCCAACGAGCCTGTCGCGCTCTACTCCCCCGGCGTCACCTGGGAGGTCGAGTCCGACGGCGACCGGGACACCGCACGCGCGCTTGTCGACCTGACCGCGGCCGGCGGCGAGGTGTCGCTTGAACTGCGGTTCGGTTCGCACGACCTCGGCCACAGCGGAATCGGCGCGAAGACCCGCCAGGAGAACGCGGAACGCCCGTGGCGTGAGTGGGCAGCCGGCCTGAAGCTGCCCACCGTCGCGCGGGACCTGGTGCTGCGCAGCGCGCTCACCATGCGCGGCCTCACCCACGAGGCCACCGGCGCGATCCTGGCCGCGGCGACCACCTCCCTGCCCGAGGAGGTCGGCGGCGTCCGCAACTGGGACTACCGCTACTGCTGGCTTCGCGACGCCGCGATGACCGCCCGCGCCCTGGTCGACCTGGGCTCGCTCACCGAGGCCGAGGCGTACCTGCGCTGGGTCGACGGGTGCGTCGAGCGCAGCGGCGGCCACCCCGAAAGGCTTCACCCCCTTTACACAATCGAGGGGTACGAGCTGGGCGCCGAAGCGGTGATCGACACCCTTCCCGGGTACGCCGGTTCCCGCCCGGTGCGCGTCGGCAACCTCGCCAACCACCAGCTCCAGCTGGACATCTTCGGCCCGGTCGCGGACCTGATCGCGGCCGTCGCCGACGCGCGCGGTTCCGTCCGCGACGAGGAGTGGGGCCTGCTGGAGTCAATGGTCCAGGCCGTCGAACGCCGCTGGCACGAGCCCGACCACGGCATCTGGGAGGCCCGGCTCGCGCCGCGCCACCACGTGTTCTCCAAGGTCATGTGCTGGATGACCGTCGACCGCGCGGTAAAAATGGTCGAGCGGCACGGCAACGGCCGGTCCTTCACGGACTGGGCGGAGCTGCGCGACAAGATCGGCGCCGACGTGCTCGAACACGGCTGGCACGAGGGCGTCGGGGCCTATTCGGTCGCGTACGGCGACGAGGACATGGACGCGTCGTCGCTCTGGATCGGCCTCTCCGGCCTGCTTCCCGACGACGACCCACGCTTCCTGGCCACCGTGCTGAAGATCGAGGCCGATCTGCGGTCCGGACCGGTCGTCTACCGCTACCGCTGGGACGACGGCCTCCCCGGCCGCGAGGGCGGCTTCCACATCTGCACGGCCTGGCTCATCGAGGCCTACCTCCGCACCGGCCGACGCGCCGACGCCGAGGAACTCTTCACGCAGATGCTTGACACCGCGGGCCCGACCGGCCTGCTGCCCGAACAGTACGACCCGATGGCCGAACGCGGCCTCGGCAACCACCCGCAGGCCTACAGCCACCTCGGCCTGGTCCGCTGCGCCCTCCTCCTCAACAACGTCCTCACCCCGGCCTGAGCGCCGTTTAACCGTTTCACGCGTGTCACCGGTCGCCGCGGTTCTCCCGCGGCGACCGGTTTTTCATCCGCCGGCATCATTCCGCCGAGATACGCGTCAGCCGGCACGGAGGCCATGCCGGCCGACGGATCATGCGCGGAAGGGCACGTGCTTAAGGGATCGGCACCGCGCTGAGTGCGTTGACCACGTCGCCGACGACCACGATCGCGGGTGGGCGGAGGCCGGCCGCCGCGGTCTTCTCGACGACGTCGCCGAGGGTGGCGCGTACCACCCGCTGTTCGCCGGTGGTGCCCTCCTGGACGACGGCCGCGGGCGTCTCCGCGGGCCGGCCGTTGGCAAGCAGGGTGGCCGCGATCTTCGGCAGGTTCTTCAGGCCCATCAGGATCACCACGGTGCCGCGCATGCCGGCAAGCGACGGCCAGTCGACAAGCGAACTCGGGTCGTCCGGAGCGACGTGGCCGGAAACCACTGTGAACTCGTGCGCGACGCCGCGGTGGGTCACCGGGATGCCGGCCACGGCGGCTGCGGCGATCGAGCTGGTCACGCCCGGGACGACGGTGACCGGGATGCCGGCTTCGGCGCAGGCGATCGCCTCTTCGCCGCCGCGCCCGAAGACGTACGGGTCGCCGCCCTTGAGCCGTACCACGAACGCGCCCGCGCGGGCCCGGTCCACGATGATCCGGTTGATCTCCTCCTGCGCCTTCGACGGGCCATAGGGGATCTTGGAGGCGTCGACGAGTTCCACCTCGGGGCGCAGCTCGTCGAGGAGCAGGCCGGGCACCAGGCGATCCGCGACCACCACGTCCGCGGCCGCGAGCAGCCGCCGGCCCTTGACCGTGATCAGCTCGGGGTCGCCGGGACCGGCCCCGACCAGCACCACCCGGCCCGGCGCGGCCGGCACCTGGGGTGCGGCGCCACTGAAGCCGGCCGGCGCGTCCGGCACGTGGCAGCCGGGCAGCGTGCCATCGGAGAGCCCGTCCCGGATCGCGTCGCGGACCACCTGCGCGCGATGCGGGTCGCCGCCGGCGGTGACGGCCACGGTGAGCGGGCCGTGCCGGGTGACGGCAGGCGTCCAGGCGGTGGCCGCGTCCCGGTCGTCGGCGCGGACGCAGAAGACGCGGCGTTCCAGCGCGGCCGCGCTGACCTCGGCCGCGGCGTCGTCGTCGTCGATCGCGACCTGCACAAGCCAGGCCTCATCGACGTCCACCGGCTGGAAACGGCGGGCGACCCAAGTGAGCCGGCCCGCGTCGACAAGCGATTGAAGTGCGGGCGTGAGTTCCGGGGAGACGAGCAGCACCCGGGCGCCCACGGACAACAGCGCAGGGACCCGGCGGGTGGCGACCGCGCCGCCACCGACGACGAGGACCTTGCGGTCGGTCAGGCGCAGCGCGAGGGGATAGAGTTCGGTCACTTCTCGGACACTCCGGCGGAGTCGAAGGTGGCGACCTCGTGCAGCACGCGGACGGCGCCGGAGACGATCGGCAGCGCGAGCACCGCGCCGGTGCCTTCGCCGAGTCGCATCCCGAGGTCGATGAGGGGTTCGAGGCCGAGGTGGGCGAGCGCCGCGGTGGCGCCGGGCTCGACCGACCGGTGTCCGGCGATCAGCGCGCCGGTCACGCGGGGGTGCAGGGCCGCCGCGATCAACGCGCCGGCGGCGGCGTTCACACCATCGACCACCAGGGGTACGCGGTGCGCTGCCGCCCCGAGAATGAACCCGGCGATCGCCGCATGCTCCAGGCCGCCGACCTCCGCAACCACGCGCAGCACATCCGCCACAGTGGGCCGCACATCTGACACGGCGGGCCGCACATCCGCTACAGCGGGCTGCCCGTCTGCCACGGCGGGCCGCACATCCGCGCCCGCGTGCGGCGCGTTCGCCTCCGTGCGAAGCACGCCCGCCTCCGTGCTTGCCGACAGGCGGCGCAGTGCGGCCCGTACCACCGCGATCTTGCGCTCGAAGGTCTGGTCGTCGATGCCTGTGCCACGGCCGGTGACCGAGGCCGGGTCCCGTCCGGTCAGCGCCGCGATCAGCGCGGCGGCCGGCGTGGTGTTCGCGATGCCCATGTCGCCGGCAACCAGGATCTTCGCGCCGCCGTCGATCAGCTGCGTCGCGGTCCGGAGGCCGGTCTCGATCGCAGCTCGCGCCTCGGCCTCGGTCATCGCCGGTCCGGTCGCGAGGTCCGCGGTGCCGGGCCGGATCTTGGCGGAGATCAGGCCGGGCGCGGGATCGAGGGTGGTGGCGATGCCGACGTCGACCACGTGCACGCCGGCGCCGGTCTCCCGCGCGAATGCGTTGATCACGGCGCCGCCGGCCAGGAAGTTCGCCACCATCTGCACGGTGACCTCCTGCGGCCACGGCGTGACGCCCTGGGCGTGGACGCCGTGGTCACCGGCGAAGATCGCGACCGCGGCCGGAGTGGGCAGCGGCGGCGGGCAGGTGCGGGCGAGCCCGGCGAGCCGGACGGACAGGTCTTCAAGCGTGCCGAGCGAGCCGGCGGGCTTGGTCAGGCGTCCGTGCAGCGACCGGGCGGCCGCCATGGCCTCCTCATCCAGCGCCGGGATGTCCAGCGCGGCGAGCGTGTCCCGCATGGGTCAGCCTCTTTCCAGCAGTCCGCCGAGGGCCTCGGCGAAACGGTCAGTGGTCGCAGTGTCCCGTACCGCGACGCGTAGGTGGTCCGGGCCCAGCCCCGGAAATGTGTCGCCACGCCGTACCGCGAAGCCTGCCTCTCGCAGCGCGAGCCGCAGCTTGTCCGCGCCGGCGATCCGGACCAGCACGAACGCGCTCTCCGGCTCGCCGGCCACGGTCAGGCCGGGCAGTGCGCGCAGCCGGCGGACAAGGTATCCCCGGTCCTCGGCAAGGCGGGCGGCGATCTCCCGTTCGGTGGCGACGGCCACCTGTGACGCGCAGGCCTCGGCGGCGGCGAGCGCGGGCGTGGAGACCGGCCAGAGCGGCTGTACGGCCCGGCAGCGGGCGATCAGCTCGGCCGGCCCGAGCAGGTACCCGATGCGCAGTCCGGCCAGCCCCCAGGTCTTGGTGAGGCTGCGGACCACGACAAGTCCGGGCAGGTCCCGCCGCGACGCCAGCGACTCCGGCTCCCGGTCGAGGCCGGGCCGGTGGGCGCTGTCCGCGAACGCCTCGTCGACGACGAGCACGCGTCCGGGGGCGGCCAGCTCCGCGATGCGTGCGGCCGGGTGCAGCACCGAGGTCGGGTTCGTCGGGTTGCCGATGAAGACCAGGTCCGCGTCGTCCGGCAGGGTGAGCGAGTCGAGTGTGAAGTCGCCGGTCAGGATCGCCCGCCGTACGTCGTGGCCGGCGCTGCGCAGCGCGGCCTCCGGCTCGGTGAACTGCGGATGCACCACGACCGGGCAACGGGCGTCACGCAGCGCCTGGGCGAGCAGCACGAAGCCTTGGGCCGCGCCGGCGGTGAGCAGCACCTCTTCCGGCGGGCGGGCGTGCCGGGCCGCGATCGCCGCGGTGGCCCTGCCCGGGTCGGGGTAGGCGGCGAGGCCGGTCAGCGAGGCCGTGATCGGGCCGGACAGCCAGTCGGGCATCGGGTCGCGGCGGACGTTCACCGCCAGGTCGACCAGTCCGGGCGCCACCTCCGCGTCACCGTGGTGACCGAGCTCCTCAAGCAAACTCCACACTCCCTAGACCATGTGCAGGCGTCCACCACAGCATGCGGGACCCCTCCCGCGCCCTCACAGACCGCCAGTCGAGATGTGAGAAGCGGTTCAGTCCTTTCCACCCGGACATAAGCGAATATGTCCTACTTTTGAGGTATGGAGCGTGACACCTCGGCGTTCAGCCGGCTCGCGGCACTTCTTCGGACCGGGATCATCGTCGGGGTGATCGTGGCGGGGATGGCGTACCCGCTGGCCGCGCTCGCCGGGCTGGGCGCCAAGGTCGGCATCCAGAAGGTGCGTGCGCTCCCCCGCGAACTGACAGTCCCGCCCAGCGCCCAGACCAGCTACGTCTACGCGAACGACGGCACAACGCTGCTCACCATGTTCTACGAGGAGCACCGCAAGCCGGTCGCGATCGCGGACGTCGCCGACACGGTCAAGCACGCGATCATCGCCGCCGAGGACTCGCGCTTCTACGAGCACAACGGCGTCGACATGAAGGGCGCGGCGCGGGCGTTCGTCGCGAACCAGCGCGCCGGCGGCGTCTCCCAGGGCGCCTCCACGCTGACCATGCAGTACGTCCGGATGGCGCTGCGCGACGGCGCCGAGTCCCCCACCCAGGCGCTCGCCGCGACCGAGCAGACCACCGCGCGCAAGCTGCGCGAGATGAGCCTGGCGATGGAGATCGAGAAGCGGATGTCCAAGGAGCAGATCCTGGAGGGCTACCTCAACTCGGCCTATTTCGGGCATCGCGCGTACGGGATCGCGGCCGCATCCGAGGTCTTCTTCTCCAAGAGCCCGAAGGACCTGACCGTGGCGGAGGCGGCCACGCTCGCCGGGCTGGTCAAGGCGCCGTCCGCGTACGACCCGGCCGGCAGCGACCAGCACGCCGCCACCGAGCGCCGCAACTACGTCATCGACCGGATGGCCGAGGCGGGCTCGATCACCGCACGCGACGCCGCGACGGTCAAGGCCGAGCCGATCGCGCTCCGGCTGACCAACCCGCCGAACGACTGCATCTCGGTCGCGCCGGAGACCAACGACTGGGGCTACTACTGCGACTACTTCAAGAACTGGTGGATGCAGCAGGACGCTTTCGGCGCGGACCCGGCCGAGCGGCTGGACCGGCTGCGGCGCGGCGGCTACCGCGTGGTCACGACGCTCGACCCGGCGGTCCAGGCGAGCACACTCCAGCACGTGCTGGACAAGGAGAGGACGGACAGCCGGTTCGCGCTCGGCACGGTCGCTGTCGAACCCGGCACCGGCCACGTCCGCGCGATGGCCGTCAACCGGATCTACTCGCTGGACCAGAAGCACAACGGCCGGCACAGCGACTCGCGGATGCGCCGCTCGGGCATCCTCGGCAACTACCCGAACACGGTGAATCCGCTGCTCGGCGGCGGTGACATGCCCGGATACCAGGCGGGCTCCACGTTCAAGATGTTCACCATGCTGGCCGCGCTCGAGGATGGCCTGCCGCTGAGCACCAGCTACTACTCCCCGCAGAAGCTCCGCACGAAATACGCCGCGGACTGGGACGCCCGCGAATGCGGCACCAAGTGGTGCGTGAGCAACGCCAGCCCCACCCAGACCGGCCGGAAGAACATGTGGACCGGTTTCGGCCAGTCCGTCAACACCTACTTCGTGCAGCTGGAGCAGAAGGTCGGCGCGCAGAAGGCAGTCCGGATGGCCGAACGCCTCGGCCTGCGCTGGCGCACCGAGATCGACCGCGTCCAGGCATCCCCGGAACGGGCCCGCGGCTGGGGATCGTTCACGCTCGGCGTCGCTGACACCACGCCGCTGGAGATGGCGAACGCGTTCGCCACAGTCGCCGCGGACGGAAAATACTGCGAGCCGCTCCCGGTCACCGCCGTCACCAACCCGGACGGCACCGCCGCCACCCACACCGTCGGCGGCATCCGGACCGACGTGGCCGCCCCCCGCTGCCACCAGGCCATCCCGCCCGACGTGGCCCGCGCCGCGACCGAGGCCGCCATGTGCACCACCCGCTCCTCGGAGAGCGGCCGCTGCGGCGAGTGGTCGACCGCGCCCGACGTCAAGCGCACCGTCAAGCGCCAGGTAGCCGGCAAGACCGGCACCACCGACAACTACCAGGCGTCCTGGTTCGTCGGATACGTACCGCAGCTCGCCGTGGCCTCGTTCCTCTCCGACCCCGACAACCCGCAACACCGCGTCGGCGACCACAACGGCTACAAGCCACGGGTCGCGGTCGCCGAAACGCTTCGCGACGCCGTCCGCGACCTGCCGATCGAAAAGTTCGCCGCCCCGCCGAAAAGCCTGACCAGAGGCGAATACCGCGATTACCGCGACTACCGGGCCTACCGCAGAACCTACTGAGCCCCGAGCCGACCGGAAACGCCCTGATCCAGACCTGAAAGCCGACATCAGAACCGCATGAGCAGATTCTCCCGCTCTCGTCGTGGCCCGGCCCGCATGCTCCCGACGCTGTTGCCCCTTCACGTCCGGTCGTCTGGGGAGCGACGGTCGAATGGGCTGGGGCGTGGTGAGTGGTTTCGGTCGGTCGTCGCGGTTGCCGAGGGCGAGCAGCACGGCCGTCGTCTCGACGGCTGCGGTCCGAGGCGGCTGTGGGTCGAGGCGGCTGCGAACCGAGGCAGCTGCTAACCGAGGCAGCCGCGAACCGAGGCAGCCGCGAACCGAGGCAGCCGCGAACCGAGGCAGCCGCGAACCGAGGCAGCCGCGAACCGAGGCAGCCGCGGCTTGGGCGGGAACAAGAGCCGGCACCGAGGCCGCGGGTTCCGCAGGCGTGGGGGTCAGTCGTGGCACTGCGGCAGATCTCAGGGTCGGGCATGAACGCAAACCCACAGCGGATCCGCATATGTCAGGACATAGCAGGCGCTCACGACCCGCGTCAGGTGGAGGCCCCGGTCAGTGCCCAGGTCCGAGCGCTGCCCGCCCGATATTTCGTTATATGAGTCCCTGCCTGTGCGTTCATCCTGACGTCGAAGGGTCAAGGAAGGCCTACGTCAAGATCCTTGCGGCTCTGGTGGCCCTTATTCGAGCGCGATAACGGCCACCAGAGCCGCAAGGATCTTGCATCCCGCCAGATGGACGCGACATCCCGAACAACGAACCCATCTCGGCGCGGAGCGCCCGAACTGCCGTGACCCTGGCACCGCAACACGCGAGAGCCAAGATCGACTGGCGCTTCGGCAAGCTCTCGGCTTCGGTGCCAGTCCTTGCAACCACCCAGGCCAAGATCAACCGGCCCTCCCGGGCCACATCGCTCCCTCGGTGCAGGCCCTTGCGACCACCCAGACCACAGCCACCCAGACCGCAGCCGTCCTGACCGCGACCGTCCTGACCGCGACCGTCCTGACCGCAGCCGCCCGGACCGCAGCCATCCTGACCGCAGCCTCCCTGACCGCAGCCTCCCTGACCGCGACCGCCCTGACCGTGACTGCCCGGACCGTGACTGCCCGGACCGCAGCCGCCCTGACCGGCCGACGCTTAGACGATGGTCGTGCTGCCCTCGCGTGCCGCGAGACCGCCGACCAGCCGGAACAAACCGCCACACTCCCGGCCTCGATGCCAGCCTTCGATCGTCAGGCCCCAGACCCGCCGCACGCGAATGGGCAGAGAATCGCTCCGCGGCAAACCTCCGGTGGTCGGAAGACTCCGCTGGCGCTCCGCTTCCGGCCACCGGAGGAGCCGGTTCCGCTGTGGCCGGGAGACAACCACGCGAGGACGCGTTGTAGGGCGCGTCAGTTGACGCGGCCCACGACACACGCGTGCAGATCTGGGCGTGCCCGCCCGCGGGCTTGGAGCCCGCGGGAGCGTGCGGGCCGGACCACGGCGAGAGTGGGAAGAGTCGTTGCTGTTGATCTTGCTGTTGGGTGGGAATCGCCGTCAGCGGAGGTCGGCGGCGACCAGCGACCAGATCTCCAGGTCGGCGCGGGCGCCCTGGACGTCGCCGGCGTTGCGGAGGACGCCCTCGTAGCTGAAGCCGGCCTTCTCCGCGACGCGGCGGGCGGCCGCGTTGCCGGGGGCGACGCGGAACTCGAGGCGCTGGAAGCCGTGCTCCACGATCAGGGCGAACGAGACCGCGATGACCGCCTCCGCGGCCAGGCCGAAGCCACGGGCCTCAGGGGCGAGCGCGACGCACAGCTCGGTGACCCGGCCGGCCCAGTCGGTGCGCTTGGTCCACAGGCTGCCGATCAGGCGGTCGTCCTCGCGGCGGACGATGCCGAGGTGGTCGCCGGCGCCGCTGTCGCGTCGCTCCTGCGCGTCGTCGGTGCACCAGTCGAGGCCGTCTATCGGGGCGAACTCGGCGCCGAACGGGAGCCAGCGCCGGGTCGTCCGGTCGCTGAAGACGGGTGCGACCTCCTTGGCATCGTCGCCGGTCAGCGCACGCACCAGGAGTCGCGGGGTGGAGACGGTCAACGCCGGGAAGGTGCGCACCGCCACAAGGACACTCACGCGGGAGACCATACCGGCCGGGTACGACGCTTTTCCCGGGTTATCGGAGACCTTTCACCGTAAATAGTCGGCTTTGGGTCGCCTAAAAGGCCGAAAAACGACAGATCACCACCGCCAGGAACGGCTCTGTCACCCGCGAGTAGCCTGCGAGATGTGTACCGGTTCCTGTTGACCCCTCGCTGGCTGGGCTATCTCGCGTTCGCGCTCGCGGCGGCCGCGGTCATGGTGCTGCTGGGCAACTGGCAGCTGAGCCGCTATCAGGAACGCACCGCGATCAACAACCGGATCGACAGTGCTGACAGCGTCGCACCGGTTCCGCTCGCTTCCGCGATGGCCGCCCCGACCGAGACCGGCACGCCCGGCGCCGCGCCAGGTAAGGACGTGGAGTGGACCCGGGTGACCGTGACCGGCCGGTACGACACCGCGAACGAGATCCTGGCGCGCGGCCGTACCGAGGGCGGTCAGGTCGGTTTCGAGGTGGTCACGCCGTTGATTCTGAGCGACGGCACGGCCGTGCTTGTCGACCGCGGCTGGATCCCGCCCGCGGACGGGGGCGCGCTGGCCCGCCCGCAGATCCCGGCCGCGCCGTCCGGCTCCGTCACCGTGATCGCCAAGATCCACCTTTCGGAGAGCAAGGCCGGCGCGATCGAACGCCGCGACGGGCGGATCGAGACGCGCCGCATCGGGCTGCCGGCGCTCGCGCCCGAACTGCCCTACCCGGTCTACGGCGCGTTCCTGCTGCTCACCGAGCAGCGGCCGGCCAACGACGCCGCGTTCTCCCAGATCGAGGCCCGGCATGAGAACTCCTGGCAGAACGGCGGCTACGCGGTGCAGTGGTGGCTGTTCGCCGCGCTTGCGCTGGCCGGTTTCGCCTGGCTGGCCCGGCGTGAGGCGCGCGGCCCGCTGAGCCCGGACGGCGACCAGCTGGCCGAGGAGGCCGCGCACTACGCCCGGATGGTCGCGGAGCGGGGATAGCCTGCGGCGCTAGCCCTGGTGGATCGTGCGGACCGAGTCGATGGTGTCGGCCTCGGCCGCGGTCTTGTCGTCCCGGTAGCGCAGCACCCGTGCGAACCGCAGCGCGACGCCGCCCGGATAGCGCGGGCTGGTCTGCACGCCGTCGAACGCGATCTCCACGACCTGCTCGGGCCGGACCGTGACCACCCACTCGCCACGGTCCACGGCAAGGGACAGGAACCGCTCGGTCTGCCAGCGCAGCAGTTCGTCGGTGAGGCCCTTGAAGGTCTTGCCGAGCATGACGAAGCCGCCGTTGACCTCGTCACGGGCGCCCAGGTGCAGGTTGGACAGCCAGCCCTTGCGCCGGCCGCTGCCCCACTCGACCGCGAGCACGACCAGGTCCAGCGTGTGCCGGGGCTTGACCTTGACCCAGGCACCGCCACGCCGGCCGGAGTCGTAGGGCGCGTCCGGCGACTTCACCACCACGCCCTCCTGACCGGCCCGGACCGCGGTCGCGAACAGCTCCGCGCCGCGCTCCGGCGTGTCGGCGAGGGCACGCCCGACGATCAGCTCCGGCGGTAGCGCGTCCGCGAGCGCGGCCCAGCGCGTGGTGCCGGGCGCATCAAGCAGGTCGGCGCCGTCGTGGTGCAGCAGATCGAAGAAGTACGGCGTGAGCACGGTGCCGGTCGCGGAGACCGTGCCGCCGGCCCGGGTCGCCGCGCGGCTGGACGTCTCCTGGAACGGCCGCGGCCGCCCGGCCGCATCAAGCGCGATCGCCTCGCCGTCAAGCACCAGATCGCCCGGCGGCAGCATGCGCACGGCGTCGACGATCTCCGGCATGCGGGCGGTGATGTCGTCCAGGCTGCGGGTGAAGACGGCCACGTTCGCGCCGGAACGGTGCACCTGGATGCGGATGCCGTCCAGCTTCACGTCGACCATCGCGGGCGCGCCGGTGCTCTCCAGCGCCGCCTCCACTGTGGGCGCGCTCTGCGCCAGCATCGGCGCGAGCGGCCGCCCGACCTGCAGCGAGAACTCGGCGAGCGCGGCCGCACCACCGTGCAGCGCGGCCTCGGCCACGGTCTTCAGGTCGCCGCTGAGCAGCAGCGCGCGGCGCACGGCCGGGGCGGGGACGTCCGCAGCCCTGGCGATCGCGTCCGCAAGCAGGCCGGCCTGGGCGCCCTGACGGAGCTCGCCGCTGAACAGACCGCGCAGCAGGTGCTGCTCGTCGGCGGTGGCGGCGGCGAAGAGCGCGCCGACGAGAGCGCGGCGGCGGGTCTGGGAGCCGGCGCCGGCGACCGCTGACAGCTCCGCGATGGCCGCGTCGACCGCGCCGACGGTCAGCGTGGGCTCGGCAGCGGGCGGCGGCAGCTCGCGCAGGCCCGCGTAGCCGACACCGGTCTGGCGTTGGCGCAGCTCACCCGCGAGGTAGGCGGCGCCGGCCGTCACCTCGCCAGCGTCCAACCGGCGTAGCGCGTCGGCGAGCAGCTCGATCTTCGACTTGCGTCCTGACGTGGCCGCGACAGCAGAAGAGGTGGCTGCCAGATCAATGAACCTCACAGGTCCATCCTGGCAGCCACCTCTGACAATTACGCCGCAATGGCGGGCTCGACGACACGCAGACCGCGGGCCCGGATCGCCTCGGCGAGGCGGGCGAGCTGACCGTCCACCGCGACAAGTGCGGCGGACAGGTCGTTCAGGTGCTCGGCGAGAACTGTGTCGTCCCACAGGGAGACGTCCACGTCCCCAAGCGCGTTCACGGCGGCGTCCAGCCGCGCGATCACATCATTCGTACTCATGTACGAATGCTAGCGCATTCAGCCCTTCTTGAGCGCTTTCGCCACAGTCGACAGCAGCAGCGCTTCCGCGAGGCACGCGCGCTGGAACTCGCCCAGGTGCAGGCTCTCGTTCGGGCCGTGCGCCTTGGAGTGCGGGTCCTCCACACCGGTGACCAGGATGGCCGCCTGCGGGAACAGGTCCTGGAACGTGGCGATGAACGGGATCGACCCGCCGATACCCACGTCGACCGGCTCGGCGCCGTCCCACGCGGTGCGGAACGCGTCGCGCGCCGCGTCGAACGCCGGCCCGGTCGCGTCGATCACCGATGGGAAGCCGTCCTGCTCAAGCGTGACAGTGACCTGCGCGCCCCACGGCGCGTGCTTCTCCAGGTGCGACTTCAGCGCCGCGTACGCGGACTTCGGGTCGTCACCTGGCGCCAGCCGCAGGTTGAGCTTCGCCTTCGCGGACGGGACCAGCGCGTTCGGCGCCTCCGCGGTGGCGGGCGCGTCGATGCCGAGCACGGCCAGCGCCGGCTTGGTCCACATCCGGTCGGTGAGCCGGTCCGAGCCGATGAACTGCACGCCGTCGACCAGCCCGGCCTCGGCGCGCAGCCGGTCCTCCGGGTAGTCGAGCGTGGAGACCGCGCGGCCGACCAGCCCGTCCACGGCCACGTCGCCGGCCTCGGTGTGCAGCGTCGCGAGCAGCTTGACAAGCGCGGTCAGCGCGTCCGGCGCGACGCCGCCGAACATGCCGCTGTGCACGGCGCTCTCAAGCGTGCGCACCTCCACGAACACGTTGACGATGCCGCGCAGCGAGGTGGTCAGCGCGGGCACGCCGACGTCCCAGTTCGCCGAGTCGGCGATCACGATGACGTCCGCGGCCAGCTCGTCGCGATGCGCCTCAAGCAGCGCGTCGAGCGACTCGGAGCCGTACTCCTCCTCGCCCTCGATGAAGAGCACCACGCCGACCGGCAGCGCGTCACCGTAGGCCCGCAGCGCCGCGATGTGCGCCATCACGCCGGCCTTGTCGTCCGCGGCGCCCCGGCCGTAGAGCCGTCCGTCGCGCTCCACCGGCTCGAACGGGTCGCTCTCCCACATGCTCCGGTCGCCGATCGGCTGCACGTCGTGGTGCGCGTAGAGCAGCACTGTCGGCGCGCCGGGCGGGGCCGGCCGGGTCCCGATCACGGCGGGCTGACCGCCCGCGCGCACGATCCGGGTCTCCAGGCCCTCGGCGCGGAGCAGCTCGGCGACCGCGTCGGCCGAGCGCTCCACGTGCGAGAAGTCGAACCCCTCGAAGGCGATCCCGGGGATCCGGACGAGCCGCTCCAGGTCGGCACGCACGCCCGGCATCTCCCGCAGGATCGCCGCGCGGAGGGCCGCCTCATCCATGATCAAATCCGTCATGGAGACAATCCTAGGCGTGACAGCGCGGTACGTGGTGACCCCGCGTCGCAGGCCCGGCCGCAGGTGCACGGCGGGACCGCATCACCTGCGGACATCAGGCTCCGTCGCCGGTGATGCGGGCCGTGCTCACTCGGCCGGGCGGTCGCCGCCGTTCGTGCCCGGACGGCGGCGGGCGGCACGGGCCGCCGAGTCGGCCGCCGTGCTGGCCCAGTCGCGCGCCTTGCCTGCCTGGCTGCCAGCCCACTCGCCGATGTCCGCCGCGCCGCCGCTGAGCCGCCGTGCCAGCGTGACCAGCGGGTCCGACGAATTCGCGAACGTCTCGCGGTACGAGTCCGCCGCGGCCTTCGCCGCCTCGGTGATCTTCGCGTCGCCGTCGGAGTCCCGGTGCGGGTAGTCGCCGCCGAGAATCCGCGCATAGGCCCCCGAGTCGACCCACTGCCGCAGGTCGGCCGCGCGGGCGACCGGAACCGGGTGGCTGCTCCACGCGGTCATCCGCAGCTTGTGCAGGCTGTCGCGCAGGTCGCCGCCGCCCTGGTACTCCGCGGCCTGCTCAAGGAACGCGGTGGTGTCGATCTGGCTGAGGTCACCGCCGCCCGCGATCTTCATCAGCAGGCGCAGCGCCGCGGCCGGATCCTGCCCGGCGAGCAGGCCGGCCCGGTCGGCGGACAGCTCCGCCTTGCGCCACCACTCGTACATCGCCGCGATGATCGCCCGCAGCGCGATCGCGCCGATCGGCAGCCAGGCCACGTTCGTCGCCCAGCGGGTCAGCACCATCATGATCGTCTTGTAGACCGCATGGCCGCTGCGCACGTGCCCCAGCTCGTGACCGAGCAGCGTGCGAAGCTCCTCCTCGTCGAGCTGCTGCACCGCGCCCGTGGTGATCACGATGAACGGCTTGTCCAGCCCGATGGCTTTGCCGCCGATCACCGGGTTCTGCTCGACGAACAGCTCCGGCAGCTCGGCGATGTCAAGCGCGGCACCGGCCTCGGCGTAGCGCGCGTAGACCGACGGGTACTGCCGGTGGTCGACGCGAATGCCGCCGGCCAGGTACGACAAGCGGAAACCGCGCTCGTTCCACATGCCGAAGAACGCCTTCACCACGTCGTCGAAGCCGCGCAGCTCGCGGAGGGCGGTCAGCGCGCCCCGATCGGCCGGATGCTCCCAGGCACGTGAGCTGATGCCGGTGAGCGTCACCCTCCGTCGCGCCGGTGTGCCGCCTGCGGTGTCGTCGGACGTCATCTCACGCTCCCCAGAATCGCTTGACTTCCCTGCGATCGTGCCTCAGCGCGTCAAACCGCGTCCATGCTCGCTGCGCAATCGGTCACCCTGAGTTTCCCCTTAGGGTCCGATCATGCTTGCCGGATGGCCTCGCCCGCGATCTCGATGCGGACCTTGTTGCCGACAAGCACGCCGCCGCTGTCCAGCGCCACGTTCCAGACCAGCCCGAAGTCCTCTCGGTTGATCTCGGTGTGCGCGCTGAACCCCACGATGTCCCGTCCGTACGGATCCCGCCGCGCCCCGCCGAACTCCACGGTCAGCTCCACCGGCTGTGTCACGTCCCGGATCCGCAGATCGCCGGAGAGGACGAACTTTCCGGCCCGCCTGGCCGACACCTCCGGCACATTCACCGGGCGCCGGGTGATCTTGTTGGCCGCACGCAGCTTGGCCCAGGAGAAGATCTCGTCGTCGTTCTCCCGCCACTTCACCCCGGTGCTCCGGAATTCGAGCGTCGGATGCCGCTGCACATCGAGGAAATCCGCGCTTGAGAGATGCGCGTCACGCTCCGGATTGGTGGTGTCGATACTCCCGGTGTTGATGACGGCGGTCACCGTGGATTGCAGCGGATCATCATTCACGACAATCCTGGCCTGCCCTTTGGTGAACTCCCCGCGAACCACACTCACCATCATGTGCTGCGCGGTGAAACCGATGCGTTTGTGCGCCTCGTCCAGGTCGTAGATGCCGGGCGACGGAATGACCATGCCATTCCACTCCCGGGTCGGGCGATCGGCCATCGCTGCGCGTACCCCCTGAATTGCCTTTGCCCGTCACGACCCTCCGTGACCTTTCGCCCGATTAGACCACGGCATACCGGCGCCCGGCTTGCCCAGTTATCGGGTCTTGAGGGCGATTAAATGTCCGCTTTATGGACGGGACGCCGAATTAGCAGGCGTGACGTACAGCGATGAATTCATTGAGAGAAAGCCGACAATTGCCGACAGAGCGTCGCCCACCAATCACCTAGCGGACCATTTCGGCCCGGACCGGCGGCGCGATAGGGAATCGGCCGATCGGACGGCCTTCGCGCCGCACTCTTTCGCCGGTCCGCGTCGTGTCCCATGCGGGAGAGGAAGCACGACATGGCTTCGCCCGGCCGATGCCCTGGTGGGCGGCGGACCGTTCCTCGGCGCGACGGCCCTGGACACCAGCGAGGCCACGGGAGGCAGGCAGGGCGGCGATTGCGCATCGTAACCATCCGGAGGCGGCGCCGCCTGACAAACCGGCGAACCACTCCCCTCAATTCACACAAATGAGATATTTACCGTAAAGCGACCACGTTGGGGGGAACCCATGACCGCCTTCCGCAATCTGCGCGTCGCCGCGAAGTTGGCGGTCAGTTTCGCCGTGGTGCTGCTGCTGTCGCTGGTCATCGGGTTGGTCGGCGTCCTGCAGCTGCGGCAGGCGCAGGACCGGCTGCAGGGGATGTACCGCGACAGCCTGCAGGCCATCTACTGGCTCGGACTTGTCGACACCGCCAACCAGGAAGCCGGCCGGGAGCTGCTCAACTACGCGCTCGCGCCCACCGAGACCGGAATGACCCGGGTCGCGGACGAGATCGGCGCAACCGACAAGGCGCTTGACGACAACTGGACGCTCTACACCGCCACGGACATGACCGGGCGGGAAGAGGCCCGCGACCGGTTCGACGCGGCGCTCGCGGAGTACCGGCGGGTGCGCACCGACGTGCTGTTTCCGGCCGCCCGCGCCAGCGACTTCAATGCGTTCCTCACCGCCTACGACGAGCAGGGCAGGACGCTGGAGACCGCGATGAGCACTGCCCTCGACGACCTGCAGACGATCGAGGACGAGGCGGCGAAGACCGCGCTGCACGACGCCACCACCGCCGCCGACTCCGCCACGCTGCTGATCTGGCTGCTGATCGCGGGCGCAGTGCTGCTCAGCGTGACAGTGGTCGTCGTGGTCAGCCGCATGATCGCGGGACCTCTCGGGCGTACCGTCGCGATTCTCAATGATCTTGCCGAAGGCCGCCTTGATCAGCGGCTGACGGCGACCGGCCGGGACGAGGTGGGCCGGATGGCCGCCTCACTGAACGCCGCGCTGGACCGGATCGCCGGCGCGATGCGGGAGATCGGCACGAACGTCGGCACGCTCGCCTCGTCAAGCGAGGAGCTGTCCGCGGTCGCGCAGGCCGTCAACGCGGCCGCCACACGCTCCTCCGGCCAGGCACAGGCCGCATCGTCCGCGGCGGAGGAGATCAGCGTCAACATCTCCACAATCGCGGCCGGTAGCGACGAGATCGGCGCCTCGATCTCCGAGATCGCCCGGTCCACCTCAAACGCGGCCGACGTCGCGGCCGGCGCGGTGGCCACCTCCGCACGGGCCGGGCAGATCCTCGACCAGCTCGGCGCCTCGTCCGCCGAGATCGGCAACGTCGTCAAGCTCATCACCTCGATCGCCGAGCAGACCAACCTGCTCGCGCTCAACGCCACCATCGAGGCCGCGCGGGCCGGCGACGCCGGAAAGGGCTTCGCGGTCGTCGCGAACGAGGTCAAGGAGCTCGCCCAGGAGACCGCGCGCGCCACTGGCGACATCTCCACCCGGGTCGCCGCCATCCAGAACGACGCCGAGGCCGCGGTCGCCGCGATCGCGGACATCAGCGGCGTCATCGAGCAGATCAACGCCACCCAGACCGCGATCGCCGCCGCCGTGGAGGAACAGACCGCTACCACCGCCGAGATGAGCCGCAACGTCAACGAGGTCGCCACCGGCTCATCGGAGATCAGCGCCAACGTCATGGGCGTCGCGGAGGCGGCCGCCGAGACCACCGGGGCGGCAGCCGACACCGCGCGTACGTCCGCCGAGCTCGCCGAGATCGCGGGCGCACTGCAGCGGAACCTCGCCCTCTTCCGCTACTGAGGATCACGGGGGTACGCGACCGTTACGACGATCCGGCGTCGGCATCAGCGTCGGCGTCGCTCGGGTGGTCAGCACGCCGGATCGTCGCTGCCGCACTGCGCAGATCCGCGAGCACCGCCCGGACCGCCCGCCGCGCCGCCCGTTCCGGCCGGTGCAGGACGTCGATGTGTCGCCGGGTGTGCACGCCGCTCAAGGGCCGGAGGACCATGCCCGGGTGGGGGCGGGTCGTCCAGCGGGGCATCAGGGCCAGGCCGCCCCCGGCGGCCACCACCTCGGCGGCCACCGCGAGATCGTTGATGCGATGGGCGATGACGAGCGGCCGGTTCGCGGCGGTCGCGATGGCGTCGATGGTGGCCATCAGCGGGAAGCCGTCGTGAACTGTGATCCACTGCAGATCCACGACATCGTGCGGTGTGAGGCGCCGTTTGGCGGCCAGCGGATGGTCGGAGGGCAGCGCGACGTCGAGCGGCTCACGCAGCAGCGGAATCGCGACGACTGTGTCCGGCCACGGTGACGCCGGGCCGAGATGGTGGGCGAGCACGAGATCGTGATCTCGGGTGAGCCGCGGGAACTGATCCCGGGCGACGTCCTCGTCGGCGAGCGCGAGCCGCGGGCGCCCGGGCCCGGCACGGCGCAGCAGCGGCGGGAAGAACGCGGCGGCCGCACCGTGGAAGGCGGCCACCGACACGCCCGCGTCCGGCCGCTCGACGAACTCCTCGATGACGCTTCGCGCCCGGGCCAGCGCGGTCTCCACCTCGATCGCGGCACCGGCCAGGGCACGTCCGGCGTCGGTGAGCACCAGCCGCCGCCCGTCGCGCGCGGTGAGCGGCACCGGGATCGGGCGCTGCAGCAGCCGCAACTGCTGGGAGACCGCCGACGGCGTCATCGACAGCGCCTCGGCCGTCGCGGTGACGCTGCCCACCTCACCGAGCTCCCGCAGGATCTGCAACTGCCGCTCGTTCACGCCGTCAGTTTAGTGATCCTTCAGCGTTCCTGAAGAAGGACGTTCTTGGCTTCAACGTCGGCCCGCCGCAGGCTGAGCGCATGATCCACGGCCGCCGTACCGACGCAGTGCTGCTCCTCGTTGCGATCGTCTGGGGTTCCAGCTATCTGGTCGCCAAGGCCGCCACCCACGCGCTGCCCGTCTCCACGGTGCTGTTCGCCAGGTACGCGATCTCCGCGCTCGCCTGCCTCGCCCTCGTCGGGGCCTACCGCCGGCACGGCCGGGTCACCCGCGACGAGATGCGGATCGGGACGCTGCTCGGAGGCACCCAGGCGGCCGTGCTGCTGCTGGAGACCTACGGCGTCGCGCACACGAGCGCCGCCAACGCCGGCCTGATCATCAGCCTCACCATCGTGCTCACCCCGCTGCTTGACGCCGGCCGGCTGCCCCCGCGCTTCTTCGCCGCCGCCGGCGTGTGCCTGCTCGCCGTCACGCTGCTCATGGCCGGCGGCGGCTTCCACCGCCCCCAGGCCGGCGACCTGCTGATACTCGCCGCGGCGGTGATACGCGCGGTGCACGTCGTGCTCGTCGGGCGGCTGACTAAAGGCCGCCCTCTGCGACCTCTGCAGCTCACGGCCGTGCAGATGGTGGTCGGCACGGTGCTGTTCGCCGGGCCCGCCGCGAGCGGCCTGCCGGCCCTCCTCCGGGCCGACGCCTCGATCTGGGGGTCGCTCGTCTACCTCGCGCTGTTCTGCAGCGTGTTCGCCTTCCTCGCCCAGACCTGGGCGGTGCAGCGCAGCTCGGCGAGCCGGGCCAGCCTGCTGCTGGGCACCGAACCGGTCTGGGCGGTGGTGATCGGCCTCGGCCTCGGCGGCGAGCGGCTGACCGTCTTCGCGGGCCTCGGGGCGGCACTGATGGTCATCGGGACGTACTGGGGTCAGCACATCGAACGCGTGCACCGTGCCACCCCGACTCAATCGCGCGGGCCCGCCCGGATCGCGGCCTCCACCGGGGAGTAGACGCCGTCCGGGCGCTTCAGCCGCCGCATCCCGGTATCCCGTCGCGCCGCTGCCCGGCCGGATCGTCCGGCCGGGCAGCGGGGGAGACAGGGTCAGCGGTGCGACCGCAGCCAGGTACGGACGTCGTTGACGACCTTGGCGTCCGGGTCCCGGAACTGCGGGGCGAACTTCGGCGTGATGTTCATCGTGTGCGCCATGCCCGGGTAGATGATGATCGTGTGGTCCTTGTTACCGGACGCGGCCACCGCGGCGTCCGCGGCCAGCGCTGCCCGAGCCGGGGTCTGGATGTCATCCGCGCCGTTGAGCAGCAGCGTCGGCCCGGCGAACCTCGGCAGCGCCTCGGTCACGGTCGGGAACCGCGCGATGTCAGCGACGTAGGGCTTCAGTCCGTCCAGGCCCGGTACGTCCGGGTAGTTGTCGATCTGGGTCACCTCGCGAAGCACCGCACCGGCCTCCGCGTCGATCGCGATCTGGCCGTCCTTGTCGGTGTCCGTGCTGGCCAACACCTTGTCGCCGTCCAGCAGGACGGTGCGGAACTGGTTCGCCGCCTCCTCGGGCAGCCCGATCAGGCCGTCCTTGGCCTCCTGCGCGGTCAGCCGGCCGTCGGCGTCGACGTCGAACTCCTCGTGCATCTGCAGCAGCAGCCGGCCGTAGAGCTGCAGCGTCATCAGCGTCCTGATGTCCTTGCCGACCACACCCATCGCGATCACACCGGCCGGCGTCGGGATGTTGTACTTGGCCGGGTCCGCGGACAGGTTCGCGGCCACGTTCGTACCCTCGGAGTGGCCGAGCAGGAAGATCTTCTTCGCGTCGACGCCGGGCTGCGTGGCCGCGAACCGGATCGCCGCCGCCGCGTCAAGCTGGATCTGCTCGTACGGGTTCGGCGGGTCCAGCTGCGCCGGGTCGGTGCTCTCCACCGGGCCCACATCTGTCACGCCACGCTTGTTGAACCGCAGCGTCGCGTAGCCCTCCCGGCTCGCCGCCTGCGCCAGCGGCACGAACGTCGCGCCACCGCCGTCCGGAAGCGTCTGGTTCATGTCGTTGTGCCCGCTGCCGTGCAGCATCACCACAAGCGGCACGTTGCCCTTCGCGTGGCGCGGGAACGTCAGCTCGGCCTTGGTGACCCAGCCCTTCCCGAAGTCGATCTCGACCTGCTTACGGACGATGCCGTTCCAGCCCGACTGCTCGGCGGTGGCCGCGAACGCCGGGGCGGTCTGCATGACATCGGCGTCTGCCACACCCACGCCGCCCGCGAGCACGGCCGTGGCACTGAGCGCGATGAGCAGTTTGCGGTGCTTCTTCGCTGTAGTCATGACAAGAACGCTATTCGCCGGTTCCGCCCGCATCGATCCCGTCAGCTACCGGATCTTGGTACAGCAGGCTGTACCAAGCCCTCCGGCACATCCCCCGTCCACCGCAGCGGGCGGAGACGGGAACAGTAGCGTCGAGAACATGTCAGAGCACTACATCGAGGACCTGGTGGAGCACTCCGTGCTGGCACTGGACCGGCACGCGCCCGCCGGCGCCGGCGAGGTCCGGGACGCGCTGGTGGCACTGTTCCGGTTCCAGCGGCAGCACGACTGCGCCCACACGATGGGCCGGGTCCAGGACGTGCTGCTGGGCCGCGGGCACACCTACCGGTTCCCGCTCTCCGAGTACCCCGACCTCGCCATGATCACCGACTTCACCGAACTCGGCGACGACGACACGCTTGACGACGGCTACGTCGACCCGCCCTGGCTCTACTGCGAGGCGGGCACCGCACTATGGAAGCGGATGGTCGAGGCCGGGCGGCTGCACGGCCCGGACGCGGTCGCCCCACGCCACGCCCGGCTGCTCGACGTGGTCGTGTCGGTGTGCGAGGCCGCGGCCGAGAACGGCGACGCCGACCTGATCGCGCTCTGGTGGGCGCTGGGCCCGGACTCGCTGATGACGACGGTGCTACCGGTCGAGGACCTGGCCGAGGACCCGGCGGTACGGCGGCTGCGCGACCTCGTCCGCCGCACCGGCGCCTCCGACGTGCCCCTGCCGGACGGCTACCGGCCGACGGACGACGACCTCGACACGATGGACGACGACGTCGAGACGTGGTGGTACCGGCTGGATCAGGGCTGACCATGGGACTGATGGAAGTTGTGGTGCGCCCAGCAGGACTCGAACCTGCGACCGGTGGATTAGAAGTCCACTGCTCTATCCATCTGAGCTATGAGCGCGCGTGTCGGCACGTGCAGATTACCGCCGGTGGCCAGGCCCTCTCGGGAGGGGGCAGGGATCACCGTGCGAGCACATACTAGATTTTCGGGCGTGCAGGTGACGAGTTCTACCTATTTCCCGATCCTGATCTCTGCCCGGGAAGCGGAGTTTCACCCGGATTGGGTGCTCGACCGGTTCATCCCCGGCCTCGCGGTCGGGTACAGCTTCGGACCGCCGTTCGGCGAGCAGATGGTGACCTGGCCCGATCTGGAGAAGCTGCGGCTGAGCCGGCGCACTGTCAAGCGCCAGGCCGAGGAGACGCTCTACCAGGCGATGTCCCAGGTGCGCATCCATGGGCAGCCGCCGTCGCTGATGCTCTCCTTCGAGGGCCTGGAGTCGACGGTGCTGCTCGTCGAGGAGTTTTGGAACGATCTGGCCGAGCAGGTGCCGGGTGAGCTGGTCATCGGCGTACCGGCCCGCGATGTGGTGATCGTCACCGGTTCGGGTTCGCAGCCGGGCCTCGCGAAGACCCGGCGCGCGGTGGAGCGGATGTTCTTCGCCGGCGGGACTCAGCTGCTCATGCAGGATCTGCTGGTGTGGCGGGACGGGAGCTGGACACCGATTCCGCGGGAGGAAGACCTCGCGCAGGAGATCCTCCTCCCGGAACTCGATCTTCCGGAGCCTGAGGCGGCGCCGACACGTACACCTGAGCCCATCGATCAACCTCAGTGAAGACCCGGCCGCGCACCTCCGGGTCGGACAGCGTGAGGTCGTGCAGGCCGCCGTCGAACCGCACGACCGTGATGTGGCCGCCCAGGTGGGACGCCCATCTCGCCATGTGCTCCACATTGAGCACCGCGTCGGCGAGCCGGGCGTCCTCAGCCCACGTCGCACTCCGGTAGCTGCGCGCGGAGCAGGCCAGCAGGATCGGCGCGTCCACGTTGAGACCCTTGCGCAGCCGAGCCTGTGCGTCCCGGATCGCGTTCAGCCAGCCGAACCGCACCGGGAATCCCGCGAGCGGCTTCCACTCCAGGTTGTAGTTCCACTCGCCCCGATGATCGGCGTGGATGCTCTCGCCGTACACCTGGCTGAGCCCTTGCGGCAGCACCCCGTAGGGACGGTTCAGCGTGGCCCGGCAGAGCGCGGTCAGCAGCGGCCGGCGCATCACCCACGGCATGTTCAGATCGAAGAACGGGCTGTTCAAGAACAGAGCATCAACCCATCCGCGGGTACGGCGTGCGTCTGCCCAGAGCGAGGCCACCAGCCCGCCCGTGGAGTGGGCCGCGACAAGCATGCGGTCGTGCCCGTCCTCCTCCCGGATGATCCGGGTGGCCTCGTCCAGCTCCGGGAAGTAGTCGTCGATGCTGCGGCAGAAGTTCGGCGTCTGGTGCGGCAGCAGGCTCCGCCCGTATTTGCGCAGGTCGAGCGCGTAGAAGTCCCAGCCCCGATCGGTGAAGAACTCGGCCAGATGGGTCTGGAAGAAGTAGTCGACGAATCCGTGCACGTAGAGCACGGCCCGGCCGTCCGGGTTGTCGCTGCGCCGGCGGACCAGCGTGGCGACGACCGGCCCCTCGTCGTCGTTCCCGAGGTCGATCGTGCGGCGCTCGTAGGGCTCACCCAGGACGTCCGTCTCCACCTCAGCGACCCTACCCCCGTAACAGATCATCCGGCGGCCTGAACCGTTGTCCACAGGCGGAATCTCTGTCCACAGGCGCGGTTCGCAGTCCTGTCAGTCCGGCAAGTCTGGACCCCTCACAACAAGCAAGGGGGTCCCATGTTCGACACCTACGTCACCGTGGTCGGCAACGTGCTGACCGCACCCGAGTGGCGCCGCACCGAGAGCACGAAAGCGCTCGTCGTCCACTTCAAGGTCGCGTCCACCGCCCGCCGGCTGGACCGCGAGACCGGCCAGTGGATCGACGGCAACCACCTCCGCGTCCGGGTCACCTGCTGGCGCCGCCTGGCGGAGAACGTGACAGCGTGCGTGATGACCGGCGACCCGGTCGTCGTCCTCGGCCGGCTCTACACCCGCGACTGGGTCGACCCGGACGGCACCCACCGCGTGCAGTACGAGTTGGAGGCCGTCTCCGTCGGCCACGACCTGAACCGTGGACAGGGCACCTTCAAACGTGTGAAGCCGGGCGGCCCTGCCACCGGCGAGGTCGAGGACGGCCGCACCGACGACCACGTCCGCGGCGAGGCGACGCAGCCGATCGCACCGGGCGAGTTCGACGAGCAGCAGCACACGGACGGCGACTTCGACTACGAGCCGCCCTCAGCGCCGCTCGGCCGACCGGAGGACATGCTGACCGGCGAGGATCTCGACACCACGCTTGACCAGATCGACGACAAGATCCTGACCGGCACCTCCTGAGGCCTCCATCGCCGCGACCCCGGCAGGCGCGGCGGTGGCCCCGCCACCCATCGGCCGGCCTCGCCGGCGCCTACCCCGCAGGCCCGGCCAGCCGGCCGATGGGTGGCTTCCCATGCACGTCTCTCATGATCGGCCTCTCCCCGAGGCCCCGGCCACGGGTGGTTAGGCTGCCCGGCGGAGGTGATCCGGTGCCCACGACAGCAGACTCCCGCTCACGCAACCGGCGCTTGGCGCCGACGGCTCCCCGGCAGCAGATTCCGGTGTCGGCAGCTCGGCTGCGGGCTGCGGAGGCGGCCGGCATGCTCGCCGGTTACGGGCTGGACGCGCTCTTCGGCGATCCGCGGCGCTGGCACCCGGTGGCCGGCTTCGGCACGGCCGCGTCCGCGCTTGAGAAGCGGGTCTACGCGCCGGACCGGGCGGCCGGCGCCCGCTTCGCCGCGATCGCGGTGGGCGCGCCCGTGCTGGCCGGCGCCGTGGTCGCCGGACTCACCCGCCGGCAGCCGGTCCTGCGGGCCGTGGCGGTGGCGGCCGCCACCTGGACCGTGCTCGGCGCCCGCACACTGCGCGCCGAGGCGCACACGATGGCCGGCGCGCTGGACCGCGGCGATCTCGACGCCGCACGTGGCCGACTCGGCCACCTGTGTGGCCGGGACCCGTCCGCGCTCGACGAGCCGGAACTGTCCCGCGCCACCGTCGAGTCGGTCGCGGAGAACACGTCGGACGCGATCGTCGCCCCGCTCTTCTGGGGTGCGGTCGCGGGCCTGCCCGGTCTGCTCGGCTACCGCGCCGCGAACACACTTGACGCCATGGTCGGCCACCGCTCGGCCCGCTACGCCCGCTTCGGCACGCCCGCGGCCCGGCTCGACGACGCGCTCAACCTGGCCCCGTCCCGGCTGACCGCCGCGCTCACGGTCGCCCTCTCCCCGCTGGCCGGCGGTTCCCCCGGTCGTGCGCTGCACGTCTGGCTGCACGACGGCCACCGGCATCCCAGCCCCAACGCCGGCCAGTGCGAGTCCTCCATGGCGGGCGCGCTCGGTGTCCGCCTCGGCGGCCGCAACGTCTACTTCGGCCGCGCCGAAACCCGCCCCCACCTCGGCGACGGCGCTCCCCCGCTGGCCCCCGACATCGCCCGCGCGGCTCGCCTATCCGGCGCGGTCGGCCTCGCCGCCGCCGGCCTGGCCACCGCCTACCGCCTAGCCGCCGCCTATCGCCTGGCCACCGCCAATCGCCTGGCCACGGCCAATCGCCTGGCCGCCGCCGGCCACGCCCACCGCGCCGGCCGCTCACCGGCCGCCGACCCATCCGGGGTCCGCACACCCACCCGTCCCGCCTCGACCCGACAGGGCGGCATGCGATGACTTCCTCATTCGACCGGAACCCACAGCTCGGCACGATTCGCACAGCCGCCGACCCGGCGCCTGCGGTGAGCGGTGCAATGCACCTCGGGCGCCGGAACTCATCCTTCGACCCGGCCCGCACAATCACCGGCCCGGATCAGACGGCGCGTGGCGCGGTCGGCCTCCAGCGCAGCCCGGATTCGGCGGCAGTGCGTGTGGAAGGTGCGCGGTGAGCGCCCGGCAGGCCGGTGGGCTGCTGGTTGCCGGTACCACGTCGGATGCGGGGAAGAGCGTGCTCACCGCCGGGATCTGCCGGTGGCTGGCGCGGCGCGGGGTGCGGGTGGCGCCGTTCAAGGCGCAGAACATGTCGAACAATTCGGCCGTGGTGGTCGGGCCGGACGGGCGGGGCGGGGAGATCGGGCGGGCGCAGGCCATGCAGGCGGCGGCGGCCGGGCTCGCGCCGGACATCCGGTTCAACCCGGTGCTGCTCAAGCCCGGCAGTGACCTGCACAGCCAGGTGGTGCTGCTCGGCGAGGCGGTGGACACGGTGAGCGCCGGCAGCTACCGCGCGCTGCGCCCGCGGCTGGCCGGGACTGTGTTCGAGACGCTTGCCGAGTTGCGTGCGGAGTACGACGCGGTGATCTGTGAGGGTGCGGGCAGCCCGGCCGAGATCAACCTGCGGGCCGGCGACTTCGTGAACATGGGGTTGGCGCGCGGCGCCCACCTGCCCGCGATCGTGGTCGGCGACATCGATCGGGGCGGCGTGTTCGCGGCGCTGTTCGGCACGCTGGCGCTGCTATCCCCGGAGGATCAGGCGCTGCTCAGCGGCTTCGTCATCAACAAGTTTCGTGGCGATCTGGGCCTGCTCCGCCCCGGCCTGGACATGATCACCAACGCGACCGGCCGGCCCGTGCACGGCGTACTCCCCTACGACCACGACCTGTGGCTCGACGGCGAGGACTCGCTGTCCTACGGCAGCACGCTCGGCCGCCCCACCCCGCCGCTCGGCCGCGACTGGCTGCGGGTCGCGGTGATCCGGCTGCCTCGCATCTCCAACGCCACCGACGCGGAGGCGTTCGCCGCCGAGCCCGGCGTGCGGGTGCGACTGACCGGCACACCCGCGGACCTGCTGGATGCGGATCTGGTGGTGCTGCCCGGCTCGAAGTCCACGGTCGCTGACCTGCGCTGGCTCCGCGAAACCGGCCTCGCAGACGCGGTCACCGCGCACGCGGCTGCCGGCAAGACAGTGCTCGGCATCTGCGGCGGCTTCCAGATGCTCTCCCGCACCATCCACGACGACGTGGAAAGCAAGGACGGCACTGTTCCCGGGCTGGGCCTGCTGCCCACCGAGATCACATTCGCCCCGCGCAAGACGCTCGGCCTGCCGCGCGGTAGTGCCTTCGGCGTCGAGGCCGTCTCCGGCTACGAGATCCACCACGGCCAGGTGTCAAGCACCGACCCGGGCATCGTGCCGTTTCTGCACTACGCCGACGGCCGCCCCGAGGGCGCGATCGCCGGCCCGGTTTTCGGCACCCACTGGCACGGCGCCTTCGAGTCCGACGGCTTCCGCCGCCGTTTCCTCACCGAGGCGGCCCGTCTCTCCGGCCGCCACGGCTTCAGCGTCTCGCCTCACACCTCGTTCGCCGCCGCCCGCGACCGCAGCCTCGACCGCCTCGCCGACCTCGTCGAGGAGCACCTGGACACCGACGCCCTCTGGCGCCTCATCGAGTCCGGGCCACCGACCGGCCTGCCCTTCATCCCCCCGGGCACCCCCACCTGACGCCCACCCCGGCCACACCACCAGCGGCGACGCCCAGCCGAGTCCAGCCCAATCCCGTTTAGCCCAATCCCGTCCAGCCCAGTCCGGCCCAGCAGCGCGGCGGCGGAGACGGCTCGCGAGTTCGACGTCATGAACGCAACGCTCACCGCATCCGGGCCCGCGCCCCCACGCGGCCCACCCCCGGCTGCGCCCGACCCGGCACACCGCCCGCCGTCAGTCCGGACGGCTACACCCACCCGGTCCGCCGCAGCCTCGGCCTGCCCTGGACACGCGGCCCGCCCGGGACAGGCGGCCCAACATGGACACGCGGCCCACCCTGCGCACGCGGTCCACCCTGCGCAGGCAGCCCACCCTGCGCATGCGGCCCGCACTGCGCACGCGGTCCCGTGGCCGTCCGGCCGCGGTCCTGCGGCCATCCTGCCGGATGCGGCATCACCGCCGCCCCGGCTCTCCACATGGAGCCGGCCGCAGATCCTGCATCAGCGCGACGCCGGCTCCAGCACCTCCGCCGCGGCCGCGGCGAACGCGGACGGCTGCTCGAGGTGTCCGAAGTGGCCGCTCTCCTCCAGGATGTGCAGGCGCGCGCCGGGAATGCCGCCCGCCAGTCGGGCGGCGTAGGCCGGGCCGCACATGAAGTCGTGCCGGCCGGTGATGACCACGGTCGGCGCGGTGATCTCGCCGAGGCGGTGTCGCACGTCGAACGGGACCGGGTCCTGGCTGGTGGCCGGGCCCGCTGCCATCCGGACCGCTGCCTGCCACGATGCGAACTCGGCACGTCGCGTCCAGAAGTCGGCGAAGTAGACGGGCAGCGCTGCGGCGAACGACGCGCTCAGCGTGTCGTCGTCGGTCGCGGCCAGTGCGCGCTGGAATGCCTCCGGCACGCCCGCCGCCTCGGGCACGCCGGGGTGACGTGCCGGGTATGCGGCCAGGCCCGCCGACGCCTCGGCCCAGAATTCCGGCCCGGCCTCGGGCGAGGTGGAGTACAGGATCAGCCCGGCCACCCGTTCCGGATGGGCCAGCGCGTACGTCTGCGCGACGAAACCGCCGTGCGAATGGCCAAGCAGGTGGACCGGCCCGTCGCCCAGGTGTGCGACGAGCGCGGCCAGGAAGCGCACGTAGGTGGCAATCGTGTATCCGCCCTCGGGCACGCCGGAGTCCCCGGTACCGACCGGGTCCGGGTAGACGACTGTGAACCGCTGCTCCAGCGCGGGCGCGCGCAGGTAGGCCGCGTCCAGGCCGGGCCCGCCGGCGTGGGCGACGCAGAGCGGTCCCTGCCCGGCCACCCGGTAGACCTGCCGTACCCCGTCGAGGAAGAACTCGTGTGCCATGCCGACCAGCCAAGCGCGTCAGGGCCCACGTGGCCATGCTCATCCCGCGCGGGGCGGATACGACTTTGGCGCGCGTTAGCATCTCCCGGGTGGACATGATCAGCGATGTGGTCGCCACCGCGCGCGGGGGCCGGGCGGTGGCGGTCCGCAACCGCTATGCGGGTGTCTGGTCCACGCGCTTTCCCGAGATCAACGGCTCCGGGTTGCACATCGTCCGCCTTGGCGCCCCGTGGCTCGTGCCGGAGGAGGGCGATCCGGTCGCGCTTCACCCCGGCGAGATCGTCTTCGTGCCGCACGGCCGCCCGCACGGGTTCGGCAGCTCTCCGGTGCCGTTCCGGAGCCTGCCTGAGGTCCGGCAGCCGCCTCCGGCCGATCGCGGCTGCTTCGACGTCGAGTTCGTCTCGTGCTGTTACCACCTGGACCGGGGCCGGGTGCACGACGCGTTGAGCGGGCTGCCGGACGTGATCACGCTGCCGATTGACGAGACGCTGGGGATGCTCGCGGACCTGCTCGGCGCGCACGCGGTGGACTCCCGGCCGGGCAGTGACCTGGCGCTGCCCGCGGTCGTCGACCTGATCCTGATCCATCTGCTGCGCCGCTGGCAGGACCAGCAGGGCGAGCTGGGGGTCGCGGACGCCGGGATCGTCCGGGTGCTGCGGTCCGTACGCGAGGATCCGCACCGGCTCTGGACGGTCCAGCAGCTCAGCGACGTGGCGGGGTTGTCCCGTGCCGCGCTCACCCGCCGGTTCACCTCCGCGACGGGTGAGGGGCCGGGCGCCTACCTGCTGCGCCGCCGCCTGGACCGGGCCGCGCACCTGCTGCGCCACACCGATCTGCCACTCGCCTTGATCGCGGCGCAGCTCGGATATGCCACCGAGTTCAGCTTCTCGGCCGCATTCCGGCGCGCGTTCGGCATCGCGCCGGGCCGTTTCCGCAACCGCGAACGGCACACCACCGAAGCCACCTGATCAGTCAGCCGCCACTCCCGGACCGGATCCGCAACCACTACCGCGACCGCGACCGCGACCGCGACCGCGACCGCGACCGCGACCGACAGCACTGTGACAGACCGGTCCCGAGTGACGGGCCATCGCGGCCACCCCGGTCAGCCGGCTTCGGTGACGGTGCCGTTCTTGTCGATGGAGCGGGTGCTCCAGTAGGTGTCCCACTCGTCGCCGATGTGCTTGGGGACCTTGCCGTCCGGGTAGCGGACGTAGCCGGCCGGCGGTTCCTCGCCGTTCGGGGCGCAGGCGCGGCCGGTCGTACTGTCGACGGCCTTGACCGGGTATTCGCCGTCGCGGCAGATCTTCTCCTGGCCGGAGCAGCCACTCAGCACGACCGTGGACAGCGCCAGGACGGACAGCAGACGCGAGAAGGTTCGCATGCCGTCAGACGCTACCGCCGACGTGCACCGGATCCGCCCGGCCCGGCACGGCGCGCCTCCGTTTCCGCAAGAACCCCGAAGACGTCTCGGGGTAAGCCCCGGATTCATCCGAAGGCATAGACCAGGGTCGAATGCCGATGTGGACCGGGGCCGGTCTTCCTAGGCTCATTCCGACGAAGGGAGTCCACGACATGTACCGACGTATCGGGCGAGCGGCGACCATTACCGTCCTCGCCGCCGCACTCGCCGCCAACCCGGCCGCCGCCACCGCGAACCGGGCCGACCAGGCCGCCGGTTACCGGCACCTACTCCAGCAGGCCGCGAACGACCTCGCCGGCTTCGGCATCAGCGGCGTCCAGGCGCTGATCCGCGACGGCCGCCGGACCACCGAGGCGCGGGCCGGCGTCGCGGACGTCACGACCGGCCGTCCGGTCCCGGAGAACGGCTATTTCCGGATGGGCAGCAACACCAAGACGTTCGTCTCCGTGATTCTGCTGCAGCTGGCCGGCGAGGGGCGGCTGCGGCTTGACGACACAGTCGACCGCTGGCTGCCCGGGGTGGTCTCCGGTAACGGCAACGACGGTACGAAGATCACCATCCGCCAGGTGCTGCGTCACCAGTCGGGGCTGGCCGAGTACACCGACGGCCTGCCGGCGTTCGAGTCGGCGGAGGCGTTCGAGCGGCACCGTTACGACCACTGGGAGGACGCGGATCTGGTCGCGCGGGCGGTCGCGAAGGCACCCGAGTTCGCGCCGGGTACGGACTGGGGCTACTCGAACACGAACTACATCGTCGCCGGAATGATCATCGAGCGGGTCACGCACCGGCCGTGGTACGCCCACCTCCGGCAGCGGATCTTCGCGCCGGCCGGGATGACGCAGACGTCCTACCCTGGCGACAATCCGGATCTGCCGAACCCGCACGTGCAGGCGTACGAGATCTTCGGCCCGGACACCGCGCTGCAGGACACCACGCGGTGGAACACCACTGTCGCGGGCGCGGCCGGTGGCCTGGTCACCACGCCGACCGATCTGAGCCGCTTCTGGCAGGCGCTCCAGCAGGGCCGGCTGCTGCGCCCGGCCGAGTTCCGTGAGATGCACCGGACCGTACCGACCGGGGACGATCCGGCGGGCCGGCAGTACGGTCTCGGCATCTTCTTCACCCCGTCGGAGTGCGGCGGTTTCTGGGGTCATGACGGCAGCGTGCCGGGCATGACGACGGTGGACGGTGTGACGGCGGACGGCACCCGGACGTTGATCCTCTCGATCAGTTCGCCGCCGGACTTCGTGACCGACCCGGAGGCGCCGCGGAAGGCGGGCGAGCGCGCCGCCCGACTCCTCACCGAGGCGCTCTGTTAAACGCGCCACACCGACTACGCTCGGCAGGCGTGACCCGGCCCCCAGATCGCACCGCCCGGAACGTGGCGCTGCTCGCGGAGCTCTTTCCGGCCTGCGTGACCGAACGGCGGGACCCGGACGGCACGCCGCGCACCGCGATCGACCTGGACCTCTTACGTACGGAGCTGGGCGAGCACCTGATCGAGGGCCCACGGGAACGCTTCCACCTGGACTGGCCCGGCAAACGGGACGCCCTGCTCGCCGCGAACCAGCCGGTGAGCAGGGCGCTGCGCCCGGACCGGGCGTCCAGCCAGGACTTCGACGTGACGCGGAACCTGTTCATTGAGGGCGACAACCTGGACGCGTTGCGCCTGTTGCAGGAGACCTACCTGGCCAAGGTCAAGGTCATCTACATCGATCCGCCGTACAACACCGGCAGCGACAGGTTCGTCTACCCGGACCGGTTCCGGGAGCGGGCGGACGACTACCGGGCGCGGGCCGGGCTGGTGGGCAACCTGGCCACGGACGGGCGCTTCCACTCGAACTGGCTGTCGATGATGTACCAGCGGCTGACGCTGGCCCGGACGCTGCTGCGCGAGGACGGCGTGCTGCTCATCTCGATCAACGACGTGGAGCAGGCGAACCTGCGGCGGATCTGCGACGAGGTCTTCGGCGAGGCGAACTTCCTGACCCAGTTCGTCTGGCTCAACGAGGGCAACGTGGACCAGCAGAGCGCGATCAAGGGAGTCCACGAGTACGTCCTCGCCTACGCACGTGACCTCACGAAACTCGGCCGCCCGGCGATCATCGATCCGAACATCGAGGAGGAGAGCAAGCTCTTCAACGAGCGCATCGAGAACTCGATCACCAAGAACGGCCCGGCGAATCCGGAGTCGACGATCACGCTGCCGAAGGGCTTCCCCGCCTGGTTCGACAACGGAGATATCGCGCCGAGGGACGATAGATACCCCAAGATCATCGACCCCATCACGGTACGCGACGGCACGCTCGAACGACCGGCCCGGCTGCGATCCGGCTGGAGCAGCCGCAACCTGCTCGAACTTTTCATCGCCAACGGCTGCACCCCGATCCACGACGCCAAGGGCCGCACCACCACGTTCGCCCTCACCGACCGCGGCGCGATCTACTACGCCAAGCACCGCCCCGCGGACGCCGGCCACGTCGTCTCCGTCCTGCGCAACATGGGCACCACCAAACAGAACAGCGCCATGCTTGCGAGCTGGGGCATCGAGTTCTCCTACCCCAAGCCGGTCTTCCTGATCGAGTTCCTGATCCGCACGTTCACCACAGCGGACGACGACGCGCTTGTCCTGGACTTCTTCGCCGGCTCCGCCACCACCGCGCATGCGGTCTTCCGGGCGAACGCGGCCGACGGTGGTCACCGCAGGTTCGTGCTTGTCCAGTACCCCGAGCCGTTCTCCGGCCCCGGCTTCGACACCATCGCGGACCTGGCCCGTGAGCGCATCCGCCGCTCCGGCGAGGAGGTGCGCGCACAGAAGGGCTGGTCGGGCGACACCGGCTTCCGCACGCTGCGGATAGACGCGCCGAGCATCACCGACGCCTCACGCAGGCCGGAGGAGATCCGGCAGGAAGAGCTTGAGGATCACGCCGACCGCGCGCTCCCCGGCCGTACCCACGAGGATCTGCTCTTTGATGTGTTGATCCGTTTCGGGGTCGACCCGGCCGAGCCGATCACGCGCGATCAGATCGCCGGCCACGACGTCTTCGCCGCCGGTGACCTGCTGGCCTGCCTGGACAGCCGCCCGCCCTACACCCCCGAGCTGTTCGCGGAGGCGGCGAAGCGGCGCCCGGCCCGGATGGTGCTGCGCGACGCGGGCTTCACCGGCGACGAGCTGCGGATCAACGCGGAACGGCTGCTCGGTCCCGGCATCGACCTGCGGGTGCTCTGAATGCGGCTGCGGTACGCGGTCCAGCCGCACCAGACCGAGGCGGTCGCCGCCGTGGTGGACGCGTTCGCCGGCCAGCCGCACGTCGCCGGCCCGGCCAACGCGCCGCTGCGGATCGGCGCGGACCGGCTGCTCGCGAACGTGCGCGCGGTCCAGTCCGCGCACGGCCTGCCCGTGTCCGCAACGCTGCTGCCGAGCGCCGGCTGCCCGGTGAACCTGGACGTGGAGATGGAGACCGGCACCGGAAAGACCTACGCCTACATCAAGACCATCTTCGAGCTGCATCAGCGGTACGGGTGGGGCAAGTTCGTCGTGGTCGTGCCCGGCATCGCAATCCGGGAGGGGGTGGAGCGCGCTTTCCGGCAGACCGCCGAGCACTTCATGGCCGCGTACGGCCGGAAGGCGCGTTTCTTCACCTACCGCTCCCGGCACCTGCACCGGCTGGAGAGCTTCGCGTCCGGCCCCGGCATCAACGTGATGATCATCAACATGCAGTCGTTCACCGGGGCGGACCGCCGCCGCATCCACACCGAACGCGACGACTTCCAGTCCCGGCGCCCGATCGACGTGCTTGCCGGCGCGCGCCCGGTGCTGATCCTGGACGAGCCGCAGCGGATGGAGGGCGGCCGTACGCTCGGCGCGCTTGCCTCGTTCCGCCCGACCGCGATCCTGCGCTACTCCGCCACCCACCGGATCGCCCGCAACCTGGTGCACCGCCTGGACGCGCACGACGCCCACGCGCGCGGCCTGGTCAAACGCATCGCGGTGCACGGTGTGACAGCTGCGGAGAGCAGTGCGGAACTGCTGCGGCGGGTGCAGATCAGGGAGGCCGTGCGCGCGCACCTGGAGCAGGAGGAGCGGCTGCGGCCGTACCAGGTGAAGGTGTTGTCGCTGTTCTTCATCGACGCGGTGGTGCGCTATCGCGACTATGCGCGCGCGGACGGCAAGGGCGACTACGCGCGCATCTTCGAGGAGGAGTATCTGCGGGCCACCGGCAGCGGTAACGCCGCGGACGTGCACCGCGGCTACTTCTCCGTCGACCGGCGGACCGGGCGGCTGGCCGACCCGGAGGCGCCGGACGACGAGGACGCGTTCGACCTGATCCTGCGCGACCGGGAACGCCTACTCTCCCCGGACGAGCCGGTCCGGTTCCTGTTCTCGCACTCCGCGCTGCGCGAGGGCTGGGACAACCCGAACGTGTTCGTCATCTGCATGCTCAAGCGCGGCGACAGCACCATCTCCCGCCGTCAGGAGGTCGGCCGCGGCCTGCGCCTGGCGGTCGGCGCGGACGGCGAGCGGCTCACCGACCCGGTGCTCAACGAGCTGACCGTGATCACCCCGGAGTCCTACCGCGACTTCGTGGCCGGGCTGCAGCGCGAGTTCCCCCGCCCGCCCGAGGTCCGCGACGCCCGCCTGCCCCGATCACGACCGGCGCCGGACCGGACGGCACACCGCCTGATCACCCTCGACTCGCACGCCTTGATCACCGCCTGCGTGGCCGCGCTCGACGCCCGTCTCCCGGCCGCGCCGCCCCGGTACACGATAAGCACGGCCGCCGGGTCCGTCACCCGTGCGGTCACGGCCGGCCCCACCGCGCACGACCTGCTCGGCGACCTGGCCGCGACGACCGGGCTGACCCGCCGCACGCTCGCCGCGATCCTCACCGCGATCAGCCCGGCCGTCTTCGCCGGTTTCGCCCACGACCCGCGCGCGTTCCTCACCGCCGCCGCCCGCGTCATCACCGCTGAGCGTCAGCGGGTGGAGCGCCCCGCGGGCTAACGGGCCGCCCAGTCGCAGATCGCGGTCAGCGGCGCCTCGAGCGACTTGCCCATCTCCGTCAGCGCGTACTCCACGTGCTGCGGCGCCGTCTCGCGCAGCACGCGCCGTTCGACAAGGCCGTCCTGTTCCATGCCGCGCAGCGTCTCGGTGAGCACCTTCTGGGTGATCCCGGCCAGCCTGCGGCGCAGCTCCGCGTGCCGCTGCGGGCCGGCAAGCAGCGCGTAGATCACCAGTACCCGCCACTTGGACGCGAACCGCTCCAGCGCCTGCCGGGTGGCGCAACCCTCTTCGAGCACGTCCGGAATCACCAACGCCATGACATCACCCCCGTGATGGGCACCGAAAAGTGCCTTCTGGTCCACACCGGAGCGTCAGCCTACCGTCACCGGCATGAGAAACGAGACGATCACTTTCGATGCGGACGGCGTGCAGCTGACCGGCGTGCTGCGCGTCCCGGACGACGCGGACGGGCGGGCGGTCGCGCTGACCGGCCCGTTCACCGGCGTGAAGGAGCAGGTGACCGGGACCTACGCGGACCGGCTGGCCCGGCAGGGCATCATCACGCTCGCCTTCGACCACCGCGGCTTCGGGGAGAGCGGGGGCCGCCGGCAGCACGAGGACAGCGCCGGCAAGCTCGCCGACCTGCGCGCCGCGGTCACCACGCTTCAGGAACACGCGGACCGGATCGGCCTGGTCGGCATCTGCCTCGGTGGCGGCTACGCCGTGCGCGCCGCCGCCTCCGACCCCCGGGTGCGCGCGGTCGCCGGGATCGCGGGCGCCTACAACAGCCCGGCCTGGTTCGCCGCACAGTCCGGCCTGGCGAACTACCGCAACGCGCTCACCTCCTTCATCGAGACCATGGACGAGATGATCCCGGCCGTCGCCCCGGACAACGGCGAGGCCGCGATGGGCGGCGACGAGCCGTTCGCCTACTACGGCACCGCGCGCAGCGCCGCGCCGAACTGGCGCAACGAGATGACGCGCGGCTCGCTTCACGCGCTGATGACGTTGGACGCGCTCGGCGCGGCCCCGCTGCTTGCCGAGACGCCGCTGCTGGTCGTGCACGGCACGAACGACGACTACTGCTCACCGGAGTTGGCCCGGCGGATGCAGGCGGAGACGCCGGGCGAGTCGGAGATCCGCTGGCTGGAGGCGGATCTGCACATCGACCTCTACGACAGCGAGCCGCACGTGGCCGCCGCCTCCGACGCGACCGCCGCGTTCCTGCACAAGCACCTGTAGGACTTGACATCCACCCCTTGGTGAGTCACTCTCTGTTTAGTTACGGCATCTAACCAAAGAAACAGGGAGTGACTCGCCATGGAGCTACACGTCGTCCTCGGTCGCGGCCCCGCCGGCACCACGCTCGCCGACGAGCTGCGCGGCAACGGCCACCAGGTCCGCACCGTCGCCCGGACCGCCTCGAACGCCGGCGAGATGGCCGCCGACCTGCTCGATCCCGCCGACGCCGCCAAGGCGGTCGACGGCGCCACAGTCGTCTACCACGCGGTCAACGTCCCCTACGAGCAGCAGATCGAGATCATGCCGCGCATCCAGCAGACCGTCGTGGACGCGACCGCGCAGGCCGGCGCCCGCCTCGTCGTGCTTGACACGCTCTACCCCTACGGCCCGACCGGCGGCGCACCGATGACCGAGCGCACCCCGTGGAACGCCACCTCCCGCAAGGGCCGCATGCGCGCCGACCTCGACGCGAACTACCTTCGCGCCCACGACGAGGGCCGCCTGACCGTCTCGCTCGGCCGCGCCGCCGACTTCTTCGGCCCGCGCGTGTTCAACTCAAGCCTCGGCGCGACAGTCTTCCCGCCCGCGCTGACCGGCGGCACCGTGATGGCGCTCGGCGACATCGACCTGCCGCACAGCTACAGCTACATCCACGACGTCGCCCGCGGCCTGGCGCTGCTCGGCGCACGCCCGGAGACGGCAGGACGGGTGTGGCACCTGCCGACCGTGCCGGCGCTTACCACGCGCGAGATCCACACGCTGATCGGCGAGATCGCCGGCGCCGCGCCGCAGGTCGAGGTGCTCGACTCGCCGCGGCCGTGGGGCCCGTTCGACGAGGCGTTCATGGCCGAGTACGAGGAGCTCTTCTATCAGTACCTGGAACCGCAGATCATGGACTCGTCCGCGTTCGAGGCCGCGTTCGGCACCCGCCCGACGCCGCTGCGCGAGGCGCTGCACACCACAGTCGACTGGTTCCGCACGATCCTCTAGAAGATCACAATCCTTCGAGGGTACGGATCCCCCGCCGACTGCCGAAGCCGGCACCACAGAACCCCGTCGACTTTGGTCTACGCCTCCATCGACCAAAGCCCGACGCGCCCCCGCCCCGCACCCGGCAGGCTGGACCCGTGCAGAAAGCCCCCCGCTCCCTCGCCGACCTCGCGCTCGTCTGCGCCGGTTTCCCGCTGATCGGCGCAGGCCTCGGCTGGCTGGTCCACCACTTCTGGGGCTGGCTGAACGATCGCGCCTGGGTCCCCCTGCACGGCCTGGTCCGGTGGATCGCGAGCTGGCCCGAGCCCTGGGCACTGACCGGCATGGTCGGCGCGGGCCTGCTGGCCGGGCTGGCACTTACCGCGTCCGCGTTCTGGGGCTACGTCGTGATCGGCGTGGACCACGACGAGCTTGTGGTCCGGCGCGGCGACAAGACCAGGCGGGCCCGGCACGCCGAGATCGGCACGGTCTGGGTGGAGGAGTCAGGCGGCCTGACCAGCAAAGAGCTAGTGGTGCTCGGCCGCGACGGCGTCGAGCTGTGGCGGGTCCGCGGCGACCTGCCGCCCCGCCCCGGCATCGAGGCGCTGCTCACCGCGCACGGGCTCCCGTGGCGGGCCGGCGGGGATCCGCACTCCGACGCGTACCGCCGCTGGGTCGAAGGTCTTCCCGAGGACGACGGCCACCTCCCGCCGGGGGCGAACGCGTTGCTCGCCGCCCGGCAGCGCGCACTGCGCCGGGACGACCGCGAAGACGCCGACGCGCTGCGCCTGGAGCTGGCCCGGCTCGGCATCTCGCTCAGGGACGAGAAGGACCGGCAGCACTGGCGGCACACCGCGCGGTAGCTTGATTCTCGATGAACGCGGATCTCCGACTCCACCGCCCCGCGGGCCGCTGGGTCCTCTTCGCCACAGTCCTCGGTTCCGGGCTGGCCTCCATCGACGCGACAGTTGTCAACATCGCGCTCCCCCGGCTCGGCGCGGAACTCGACGCCGGCGCCGCCGCGCTGCAGTGGACCGTGAACGGTTACACCCTCAGCCTCGCGTCGCTGATCCTGCTCGGCGGCTCGCTCGGCGACCGGTACGGCCGCCGCACCGTCTTCGTGCTCGGCGTCGCCTGGTTCGCGCTCGCCTCCCTGCTCTGCGGCCTCGCGCCGAACGTGGAGACGCTGATCGCCGCGCGCGTGCTGCAGGGCGTGGGCGGTGCGCTGCTCACCCCCGGCTCGCTGGCGATCCTGGAGGCGGTCTTCGCGCGCGAGGACCGGGCGAAGGCGATCGGCGCCTGGTCCGGCCTCGGCGGTGTGGCAGGTGCGGTCGGCCCGTTCCTCGGCGGCTGGCTGGTCGAGGTCGCGAGCTGGCGCTGGGTCTTCCTGATCAACGTGCCGCTCGCGGTGCTCGTGGTGCTGGTCGCGCTCCGCCACGTGCCGGAGACCAGGGACGACGGCGCCCCGCGCGGCCTGGACCTGTCCGGCGCGCTCGTCGGCGCGATCGGGCTGGGCGGTCTCACCTACGGCTTCACCGCCTGGCCCGCGCTCGGCGGCGGCCACCCGGCCGTGCTCGGCACGCTCGTGCTCGGTGTCGCCGGGCTGGCCGCATTCGTGCTTGTCGAGCGCCGCTCCCCGCACCCGATGCTGCCGCTGACAGTGTTCTACTCGCGCGCGTTCACCGCCACCAACCTCACCACCTTCGCGGTCTACGCGGCCAACGGCGGCGTCTTCCTGCTCACCGTGCTGAACCTGCAGGTCGTGGCCGGTTTCAGCCCGCTCGCGGCCGGCACGGCGATGCTCCCGCTGACCGCGATGATGCTCGTGCTGTCCGCACGGGCCGGCGCGCTCGCGGAGCGCATCGGCCCGCGTCTGCCGATGACGGCCGGGCCGCTGATCTGCGGGGCCGCGCTGCTGCTGTTCGCGCGCATCGGCCCGGACGCGAGCTACCTGCGCGACGTGCTGCCCGCCGTGCTGGTGCTCGGCCTCGGCCTGTCCGCGACAGTGGCGCCGCTTACCGCGACCGCGCTCGGCTCGGTGGAGCGCCGGTACGCGGGCGTGGCAAGCGGGGTGAACAACGCGGTGGCCCGCGCGGCCGGGCTGCTGGCCGTGGCCGTGCTGCCGCTCGCGGCCGGGATCGGGACCGGGAGCCTGACCGATCCGGTGGCGCTGCACCCCACGTACCGTTACTCCATGTGGATCTGTGCAGGCCTGATGGCGGCCGGCGCGGTGATCGCGTTCCTCGGCGTGCCGAGCCGGTCCCGGCCGGTCGACTCGCCGGTGAAGACGCACTGCGCGCTTGCCGACACTCCACTGCACCCGGCGGACGAGCGGCTTTGACAGGCCGCCGGTCAGCGCGAAAGATCCATCCGAACCTGCACGTGCTGACCTCGGGAGATCAATCGATGGGCAACGCCTCCATCTTCCTGCGCGAGTTCCTGCGCTCGCCCGCCCGGACCGGGGCGATCGCACCCAGCTCGCGCCGGCTCGGCGAGGCCGTCGTCGCGCCGATCCCGGAGAGCGGCGACCCGATCGTGGTCGAGCTGGGCCCGGGCACCGGCGCGTTCACCACCGTCATCCAGGAGAAGCTGGCCGGTCGCGGCCGGCACCTCGCCATCGAGCTGAACCCGGCGCTCGCCACCATGATCGCGGAGCGCCACCCCGGCGTCGACGTGATCAACGGCAACGCCGCCGACCTGCCGCAACTGCTCGCGGAGCGCGGCATCGACAAGGTCGACGTGGTGATCAGCGGACTGCCGTGGGCATCGTTCCCGCTCAGCGCGCAGCAGTCGATCCTGGAGGCCGTGCACGCCGCGATGGCCCCGAACGGCGCGTTCACCACGTTCGCGTACACGATGGCCGCCCGGACGCCCGCCGCACGCCGCTTCCGCGCCATGCTGGAGCGCTCGTTCGAAGAGGTCGTCCTCGGCCGTACCGTCACCGCGAACCTGCCGCCCGCATTCGTCTACTACGCCCGCCGCTCCCGCACCCACGCCTGACCGCCGACCGCCCTTCCCGCACCCGGCCTCAGGCCACCGCTCCGCACTACGCGGGCCGCCGCCGCGGCTTCCATCCACCCCGAAGCCGCAGCGGCCCGCGCATTCATCCCCAACCCCAAGACCACAGATCCACATTTTCCCACTCTGGGGGTGGTTGCGACCCGCACGCTCCCGCGGGCTCACCTCCCGCGCGTGGCCGGGACCAACCCCTTCGGGCGTTACACGCCCGACATTTCGTGTTATGAGGGCTAGGTGGTGTCGGCGCCGTTTCTTGCCTCCGGCAGCCCTTCCCGCCCACGTGACCTTGACGCCTGACCGCCCCCACAATCGGCGGCCAAGCAGTGAGTGCCGCAAAAGAGAGGTCAAGTAGCGCGAAGTTGACCTCTCTTTCGCGGCACTCAGCAGACTTCTGCGGCACTCAGCAGACTTTTGCGGCGCTCGGCAGGCTTCTGCGGCACTCGGCAGTTTTTGCGGCGCTCGGCAAGCGCTCGCGATGGACAGCCTCGGCGGCAGCGCCGGGTGAGCACCTTATGGCGATATATCGGACACGGCCACGACCGCCACGACCACCACGGGCACCACGGGCGGCCGAGAACAACACTCGACCGAAATGTCACCTTACGGTGGAGCGCACCCGAAGGGCCCAACGAGCGCGGTGTGGGAAACGCGGCCACGGCGGGACCGCGGCCCGCGGGAGCATGCGGGCAGCACCACCCGCAGAGCGGGAAGATCGACTTTGAGGTTTTCGGGCTGTTGATCTGAGGCAGTTCGGGGCGGAATGGGCCGAAATCGCGGCTGCCGTTCTCCTCAGAAAGCCGCCCCTGAGCGTTCGGCCGCGGGAACAACCGAACGGCAACCGTCCGCAAACCGTTCCGCACCCGAAGAAAATCAGAGTTTCCCCTGGCCAGAGAGGTACGCCAGCAGGGGGAAACACTGATGAGCAGCACGACGACGACCACGCCGGCGACGATGAGCGACCGGGACCGCGAGGACATGATCCGGGCGAACATGCCGCTTGTCGGCCATCTGGTCCGCGAGATGCTCGGCCGCGTCCCGGCGCACGTGAACCGCGACGATCTGACCTCGGCCGGCCTGGCCGCGCTGGTCACGGCGGCCCGCGCGTTCGACGTCGAGCGGGGCATCCCGTTCCACAGGTTCGCGGCGGCCCGGATCCGTGGCGCGCTCCTCGACGAGTTGCGCGGACTCGACTGGGCTTCCCGCTCGGTGCGGTCCCGCGCGCGGCAGACTGACGTGGCCCGGCAGCACCTGACCGCCACGCTCGGTCGCACGCCCACGCTCGCCGAACTCGCCGCCCACCTCGGTCTCCCGGTCGCGGAGATCAGCTCGGTCGAGGACGACGTACAGCGCGCGGTCGTGCTCTCGCTGCACGGCTTCACCACCGGCAGCGCGGACGACATGGTGACCGAGCCGACCATGGGCCCGGAGGACCTGCTCGTCCACCGCGAGCGGATCGGCTACCTGCACAACGCGATCGACGCGCTTCCCGAACGGCTGCGCACCGTGATCACCAGGTACTTCCTGAACGACGAGCCGATGTCAGTCATCGCGGCCGAGCTGGACGTCACCGAATCGCGCATCTCCCAGCTGCGCGCGGAGGCGCTGATGCTGCTCAAGGACGGGCTGAACACCCACCTCGATCCGGACCAGGTGACCGGCGCCTCTCGCCCGGACGGCTGTGTCGCCCGACGCCGCGCCACCTATTTCGCCCAGATCGGTACCAAGGGCACGCTTACCTCGCGCCTGGCCCGCACGAGTCCTCAGGGGCTGCCGGTAGCTGCCTGACCGTTCCGGCAACATCGCAGCTCACCCCGTGGGGTAATCGAAGAGAGCTACACCGCGAACCGTGTGTATGGTGCAAGCAACTCGATCTCCCAGGAGTAACGCGTGAGCGCCTCTGCCGCCTCCCCGGCCCCAACCATCCCAGCGGGCGAAGGCGACTTCACCCACCGTCAGATCATGACGATCCTCGCGGGCCTGATGATGGGCATGTTCCTGGCCGCACTTGACCAGACCATCGTCGCCACCGCGATCCGGACCATCGCCGACGACCTGCACGGGTTCTCCGTGCAGGCGTGGGCCACAACGGCCTTCCTGATCACGTCCACGATCTCGACGCCGCTGTACGGCAAACTCTCCGACATCTACGGCCGCCGCCGGTTCTTCCTGGCCGCGATCGGCATCTTCGTGGTCGGGTCGATGCTCTGCGGCCTGGCCGACAACATGTACCAGCTGGCCGCGTACCGCGCGGTCCAGGGCATCGGCGCCGGCGGCCTGATGTCGCTTGCGCTGGCGATCATCGGCGACATCGTGCCGCCCCGCGAACGCGCCAAGTACCAGGGCTACTTCCTGGCCGTCTTCGGCAGCGCAAGCGTGCTCGGCCCGGTCCTCGGCGGCCTGTTCGCCGAGGCCGACGACATCTTCGGCATCGCCGGCTGGCGCTACATCTTCTACATCAACGTCCCGCTCGGCCTGCTCGCCATGGTCGTCGTCGCCCGCGTGCTGCACCTGCCGCACCACCGCACCGACCACCGCATCGACTGGCCCGGCGCGCTCGCACTGATCGTCGGCCTGGTCCCGCTGCTCACCGTCGCCGAACAGGGCCGCGCCTGGGGCTGGGACTCCCCGCGCGCGCTCGGCTGCTACGCGGTCGGCCTAGTGGGCATCGTCGCGTTCATCCTCGCGGAACGCGCCTACAAGGACGAGGCGCTGCTCCCGCTCCGCCTGTTCCGGATCCGTACCTTCGGCGTCGGCGCCGCAAGCAGCTTCGTCGTCGGCATGGCCATGTTCGGCGGCCTGATGATGGTCCCGCTCTACCTGCAGATCGTGAAGGGCTCGACCCCGATGGTCGCCGGCCTGCAGATGATCCCGTTCGTCTTCGGCATCATGACCGGCTCCATCGTCTTCGGCCAGATCATCTTCCGGACCGGCCGCTACCGCGTCATCCCGATCATCGGCTCGACGCTGATGCTGCTGGCACTGGGCCTGTTCTCGCTGATCACCGCGGACACGCCGCTGCCCGCGGTGATGGCCATCATGCTGATCATGGGCCTGGGGCTCGGCGGCAACATGCAGCCCATGGTCACCGCCGTGCAGAACGCGGTCTCGCCCCGCGAGATCGGCACCGCCACGTCCGCTGTCACGTTCTTCCGGCAGATGGGCGGCACGCTCGGCACCGCGGTCTTCCTGTCCGTCCTGTTCGCCGCCGTCCCGGGCAAGATCCAGGACGCGTTCGCGGACGCGCAGTCCGATCCGGCGTTCACCCAGGCGCTGCGCGACAACCCGGCCCAGGCCGAGGCGCTCAAGGCCGGGCAGTCGACCGAGGGCCTCAACGACACGTCGTTCATCAACACGCTGTCCGACGTGATCGCCCACCCGTTCAAGGTCGGCTTCTCCGAGTCGATGACCCTGGTGTTCATGCTCGCCGCCATCATCATGGTGGTCGGTCTGATCGTGGTGCTCTTCCTCCCGGAACTGCCGCTGCAGAACCGGTCGGCCGCGGCCGCACGCGCTGCCGAGGACCGGGAAGCGGCGGCAGGAGCGCTGTAAATTCATTTTCCCGCTCCCGCGGTGGTACGGCCCGCATGCTCCCGCGGGCAAACCTCGCGGCGGGCAAAGACTCCGCTGGCGCTCCGCTTTCCCCGCCGCTCGGAGCCGGTTCCGCCGATGGTCACCGAAAACCGCAGCCGGCCCGTTCCCCGGGCCGGCTGCGGTCTTTCACCCCCGGTGGCGCTCCGGGTGCGGCCGCCGGGGTCCTAGGCGCTGTATCGACGTGGGATGCCGGGCTGCGGCGAGGCCCAGGCGACCCCTGGACCGCGCCTCGCTCCGACCCCCACACCGATACAGCGCCTAGGCTGAGGGCATGGCTGTTGTGAAGATCAACGCAATCGACGTTCCCGAGGGCGCCGGGCCGGAGCTGGAGAAGCGGTTCGCGGCGCGGCAGGGTGCGGTGGAGGGCTCGAAGGGTTTCCTCGGCTTCGAGCTGCTGCGCCCGGTGAGCGGGGAGACGCGCTACTTCGTCTACACGAAGTGGGAGAGCGAAGAGGACTACCAGGAGTGGGCCCAGGGGTCGGGCCGCGCCGCGCACGCGGGTGAGCGCGCCCGTCCGGTGGCCGCCGGCGCCAGCCTGCTCGAGTTCGAGGTCGTGCAGTCGGCCTAGGCGCTGCCGCCAGGCCGGCTCCCGGGCGTGTTCGGCGCTTTCCTACGGCCGTATGGCGCGCCGTCCTAGGTGGCGGCCGAGCGGCGCTGGGCCGTCTCGAGCAGGCGTTCCGCGACCACGCGCGGGCTGACGGCCAGACGGGTGGCGGTCTCGTCGATGACCTCGTAAGCCTCGGCGGGACCGCAGCCGCGCTGGGCCATGATCAGGCCGACCGCGTGGTTGACTGTGGCGTCGGACGGCTCGGGGGCGGCGGCGGGCTGCTCACCGGCACGGCGCAGGATCTCGCCGAGCAGGAGCGCCGCCTGACCCGCGATCGCCATGGCGGCGACCATCCGGCCGGGGGCGGAGGCGTCCGGGTCGGTGAAGTAGACGGTGAGCGCGCCGACCGCGTCGCGGCTGACGTCGAGCGGGAGCGCTATCGCGGTGTGCAGGGCGGCGCCGACCGCCGCGGGCTGCAGGACGGGCCAGCGCGGGTCGAGCGTGAGGTCGTCGCTGATCACCGGCTCGCGGGTGCGCAGCGCGTCAAGCGAGGGACCGGCGCCCTCGTCCTGCTGAGCGTCGTCGATCTTGCGGCGGCTGCTCTCCGAGGCGGCGGAGACGGCGGGCCGGCCCTCGGTGATCAGCAGGACTGAGCAGCGGGCGACGCCGGGTACGGCGAACGCCGTGAAGCGGGCCAGGTCGGCGAGCGCGGACTCGATCTCGCGGGCCCGCAGCAGCATGGCGGTGAGCTCGTGCAGGAGTCCGACAAGCTCGACGCTATGCGGTCCGGGCGCATCAGCCCCATCCTCGACGGCGAAATTCACCCGGCCACGCTACCAGCGGTCCGGGCTCCGCGCAGGGCCGATCAGTGGCCGATTCCGCAGCCGGGGACGACGCGATTATTTCCCCCGAAGAGACCCCGATTTCCAAGATCGCTGTGTTACGGATTGACCGCGAAAAACGACGACGGAGGTAGGCAGCGTGAACCAGACAGTGCGCGGCGTCATCGCCCGGGCCAAGAACGCCCCGGTGGAGCTCGTCCCGATCATCGTCCCGGACCCGGGTCCCGGCGAAGCGGTGGTGAAGATTCAGACCTGCGGGGTCTGTCACACGGACCTGCACTACAAGCAGGGCGGCATCAACGACGACTTCCCGTTCCTGCTCGGCCACGAGGCCGCGGGCACTGTCGAGTCGGTCGGTGCCGGCGTGACCGAGGTCAAGCCGGGCGACTTCGTGGTGCTCAACTGGCGCGCGGTCTGCGGCGACTGCCGAGCCTGTCGCAAGGGCAAGCCGCAGTACTGCTTCGCCACCCACAACGCCACCCAGCCTATGACGCTTGAGGACGGCACGAAGCTCTCCCCCGCGCTCGGCATCGGCGCGTTCATCGAGAAGACGCTCGTCGCGGCCGGCCAGTGCACAAAGGTCGACCCGGCGGCCCGCCCGGCCGCGGTCGGGCTGCTCGGCTGCGGCGTGATGGCCGGCATCGGTTCCGCGATCAACACCGGCAACGTGCAGCGGGGCGACTCGGTCGCGGTGATCGGCTGCGGCGGCGTCGGCGACGGCGCGGTGGCCGGCGCGGCACTTGCCGGCGCGACCACGATCATCGCGGTGGACACCGACGACCGGAAGCTTGAGTGGGCGAAGGGCTTCGGCGCCACCCACACGGTCAACGCGCGCGAGGGCGACGTGGTCGAGGCGATCAAGGCGCTGACCGGCGGCTTCGGGGCGGACGTGGTGATCGACGCGGTCGGCCGCCCGGAGACCTGGAAGCAGGCGTTCTACGCCCGTGATCTGGCCGGCACCGTGGTCCTGGTCGGCGTGCCCACGCCGGAGATGACCATCCCGGAGATCCCGCTGCTCGACGTGTTCGGCCGCGGCGGCGCGCTCAAGTCCAGCTGGTACGGCGACTGCCTGCCCACCCGCGACTTCCCGATGCTCACCGAGCTCTACCGCCAGGGCCGCCTGGACCTGGACGCGTTCGTCTCCGAGGAGATCGGCCTGGAGCAGGTCGAGGAGGCGTTCACCAAGATGCACCGCGGCGACGTCCTCCGCTCGGTGGTGATCTTCTGATGCCGGCCCGCATCGATCACACCGTCACCTCCGGCACGTTCAGCCTGGACGGCCAGACGTTCGACGTCGACAACAACGTCTGGGTACTCGGCGACGACACCGAGTGCGTGGTGATCGACGCCCCGCACGACGTCGACGCGATCCTCAAGGCCGTCGGCGGCCGCACGGTCAAGGCCATCCTCGCCACGCACGCCCACGACGACCACGTCCGTCAGGCTCCCGCGCTTGCGAAGGCGACCGGCGCCCCGATCTGGCTGCACCCCGACGACCTGGTGGTCTGGCAGCTCACCCACCCGGACACGGCGATCGACGGGCGACTCGCGGACGGTCAGGCCATCGAGGTCGGCGGCGTCACGCTTCACGTGCTGCACACGCCCGGCCACGCGCCCGGCGCCTGCTGCTTCCACGTACCCGCCCTCGACGTCGTCTTCACCGGCGACACGCTCTTCCAGGGCGGCCCCGGCGCGACCGGCCGCAGCTTCAGCAGCTTCGACACGATCATCGACTCGATCCGTACCAAGCTCCTGACGCTGCCGCCCGCCACGACCGTCCACACCGGTCACGGCGACAGCACCACCATCGCCGCCGAGGCCCCCCACCTCACCGAGTGGATCACCCGAGGCAACTGACCGCACGACACCGGCCGCGCGGGCCCTTCACGACCCGCGCGGCCAGCCAAAACCCAGAGCCAGAAGCACATTTACCCACTCTGTGGACGGTCCAGCCCGCACGCTCCCGCGGGCCGCCACTCCCGCCGTGGTCCCGAAACCCCCACCGCGGCCGCCACCCCGACACCCCTCACCACACCCTGCGCTCACCGGCTGTCCGACTTTTCCCCATAAGTCACCCCGCCGCACGCCAGAGCACCGACCGTGTATGCGGCAACAACGTTTTGAGCGCGCCATAACGTTGTTGTCGCATATACGGTCAGTCGATCTCCGGCCTTCCGCCGCGGGCATTACCGTCCGGGAGAACCCCCGCGGGGCGCGCGGCCATCGCCACCGAGCGGCACCTGCGAGGGTCCTGCTCTGGGCGGGACCGGGCGCGGGGCCGCCGGCCCGCGGGAGCGTGCGGGCCGGACCATCCACAGAGTGGGAAAATTCGGAATCTGATCTGGTTCTCAGTCCGGCGGCTCCTCGGAGGCGGCCTCGACGGACGTGCGGTGCTCGACCGAACCGCCGGGAGCCGCGGATGCCTCGGCCGTGCGCTCGTCGGACTCGAGGAGGATCTCCCCGGCCTGCGCCTCGACGTTGTCGCTGCCGACGCTTCGTTCTTCGGGCAGCAGTGCTGCCGCCCGGCTCTCCACCCGATCACTCATCTCCGCTGCGTACCCAGCCGAAGCGTTTTCAGTCACCATCGCGACCCTGATGGGAGACGGGCGCCGCGGGACGCGGTAGGCTCTCCGGCGTGACGAAGTCCTTTTATTGGTTTGGGTGGCCGGCCCTGAGCGCCGGTGACTCAGCCATGGTCTGACGTCACCAACAAGCCTTCAGAGAGCCGGCCGGGGCAGGGAGCTTCTTCCCTGCCCTTTTCGCATGCCATAGATGCTGCCCGGCTCTCCAGGTCACCGGCCCTGGATCGGGCCGGTGAGAGGAAAACTGCAATGACGTCCTCACGACGGGTCACCGACCAGCGGATCGACAAGGTCGTTCCGCTGATGACCCCGGACCTGCTTCACCATCACCTGCCGCTGAGCGACGAGCTGGCCGACCGGGTCGTCGAGGGGCGTCGCGCGGTCGCCCGCATCCTGGACGGCGAGGACGATCGTCTGCTGGTCGTGGTCGGCCCGTGCTCGGTGCACGATCCGGCCGCCGCGCTCGACTACGCCCGCCGGCTGCGCCCGGTCGCGGAGCGGCTCTCCGGCGACCTGCTTGTGGTGATGCGCGTCTACTTCGAGAAGCCGCGCTCCACCGTGGGCTGGAAGGGCCTGATCAACGACCCGGCGCTTGACGGCTCCGGCGACGTCAACACCGGCCTGCGGATCGCCCGTCAGCTGCTGCTGCAGGTGCTGGAGCTGGGCCTGCCGGTCGGCTGCGAGTTCCTCGACCCGATCACCCCGCAGTTCATCGCGGACACCGTGGCCTGGGGCGCGATCGGGGCGCGCACTGTGGAGAGCCAGGTGCACCGCCAGCTGTCGTCCGGCCTGTCGATGCCGATCGGCATGAAGAACCGCCCGGACGGCGCGATCAGCACCGCGATCGACGCGATCAATGCGGCAAGTGTGCCGCACGTGTTCCCCGGCATCGCGATGTCCGGCACGCCGGCGATCCTGCACACCCGCGGCAACGCGGACTGCCACCTGGTGCTGCGCGGCGGCAACGACGGGCCGAACTACGACGCGGACTCGGTCGGCGGCGCGCTGGCGCTGCTGCGCAAGGCCGGCCTGCCGGAGCGCCTGGTGATCGATGCCAGCCACGCGAACAGCGGCAAGGACCACCGCCGTCAGCCGCTCGTGGCCGCGGACATCGCGGAGCAGCTCGCGGCCGGTAACCGCGGCATCTCCGGTGTGATGCTGGAGTCGTTCCTGGAGCCGGGCCGGCAGGAGCTGGACCCGACGCGGGAGCTTACCTACGGCCAGTCGGTCACCGACGCCTGCATGGGCTGGGAGCAGACCGAGACGGTGCTGGACTCGCTTGCCACCGCGGCCGCGGCCCGCCGTGCGGCGGTTGCCGTCGGCTGACAGTTCACTCTACCCAGGCCACACGAAGGCCGACAGTTGCGCTGCCCGGGGCCCACCGGCCCCGGCTCACGCCCTTATGTGCAGCCGTGTCACGGTCGAGGACGGACTGGTGTAGGTCTGCACCAGGTCGCAGAGCCGGTTCGCAAGCAGTAGTCCCCGCCCGCGCGGGCTCGCGTCCGGGGGCCGGATCCGGCCCGTCATCCAGTCGGTGATCTCGCCGGGCCCGCGCACCTCGCAGATCACCCGCCCGCCGTCCTGCCAGGCGCGCACCGTGCCGCCGTCGCCGCCGTGCTCCACCGTGTTCGTGGCGATCTCGTTGACGGACAACTGCAGGTCGACGACGCGTTCCGGGGTCAGCCCCGCGGCCCGTGCCTGCGCGCCGGCCAGCGCCCGCGCCGCGCCGAGCGTGTCCACGCCGAACCCGACCTCGTCGACCGGCCCGGCCGGCTCCGGCAGCGGCTGGTTGAGCAGCGCGACAGTGGCGAGCGGGTCCGCGTAGCCGCCGATCACCCGCGCCTCGCCGTCCTCGAGCATGGTCGGGTGGGTCCGGCGCACGTACATCAGCACGCCCGGGTGCAGGCCGTCCGCGTCGTACGCGCAGAGCGCCTCCGCGTCCGAGTCCGCCATCGCCACGTTGATCAGCGCTTCGTGCTGCACACAGCCGGGGATCTCCTCGGGCGCCCGGCCCGGCCAGATCGGCTCGCCGACGATGCGTACCGGCTGCCCCGCGTGCTCCTCGGTGAACGCCCGCAGCACCCACGGGATGATCCGGTGCGGGTTGCGCCCCGACTCGTCCAGATCCACCAGCCGGACCCGCGCGGCGTCGTCGCCGAGCGTGTCGCGCAGCAGGTCCAGACGCGGCCGCGGCACCGCGACCAGCACCGGCAGGTCCCGGTCAAGTCCGCCGGTGATGAACGGCAGCGTGCCCGCGAGGTACTCCGCCACGTCGCGGTAGAGGAACCCGTGGTGGGCGAGCGTCATCAGGTGTGCACCTCGATCGTTCTGGGCCGGCCCCACATCACGTCGATGATGCGCAGCAGTTCGGGTGGCGGGTCGTGCAGCACGAGCCGCCGGCCCGCATCGAGACGCCCGGCGGCGGCCACCAGCGCGGCCACGGCCCGGACGTCGATGAAGGCGAGCTGGGCGAGTTCGAGGTGCAGGTCGGCGTGGGGCGGCACACCGGTGAGCGCCTGGTCGAGCACCGCGCGCGTGCCGAGGTCCGCTACCCCGACCAGCCGCAGTCCCCCGTCGGACGACTCGATCCGTAGCCCCACTGCCGTGCCACCTCTTCCCGTCCGACGTCTGCGACTCTAAGCCGGGACGTCCTGCCCGATATCACCCAACCGGTCCGTTGTACTCAGAACGAAGAGGTGCGGACCCGGCCGCGGATACAGCGACGAGGAGCACACAACGAACACGCCCCGCCAGGTAAGCCCGGCGGGGCGTGTGGTGAAGAAGGGTGTCGGTGTGCCGGTCGCCTCGCGGCGAATGGCGCGACGCGGTTCCAGCCGAACGGTATTCCGCGAAGGCTAATAGGTGAGGCCCGGGGACACTGAGCACACCGACACCTGACCTAACCTTCGACCACCGGGTGGTGTTCCTGAGCCCGATGTATCACGAATCACAGATCAGCCGTTCCGCAGCCGATGCGGGTCGACCTCCCGGCCCGGGTGCCGGGTGAGGTACTCGGTCTCCAGGTCGGCGGTCCGGCGCAGGTGGGTGGCGAGCGCCGCGTCGGACGCGTGCCGGAGCGTGTCCAGCCGGGTCCGGTGCAGGCTTGCCACCTCGCGGATCAGGTCCTCGTCGGACAGGTCGGCCGGGTCCACGCCGGGCGTCTGGTCGTCGGGGGTCTGGTCGCCGCCCCACTCGTCCACCCGCTGCTCGGGACTCGCCGGGTCCGGCAGCGGCGTCTGCTCCGGCGCCGGCGGCCGGTCCGGGTTCGGGTGGAACGCGGTGCCGGACCCCGACGGCGAACCGTCGCCATGGCGCACTGAGTCGGTCATCGTAAGCCCCTCTCCTCGTGTCCTGGGGGTTGCCCGATCACCGCTCCGCCAAACCCTATTCCATGTTGACCTGCGCATATACCGCGATTGCGTCGCGGAGCAGCGGTGCCAGCCGGGGGTCCCGCGCATCGAACCGAGCCTTGAAGTCCGGGCTCTCGACATAGAGCCGCCCCAGCCCGGTGTACGACTCCCGGTCCGGCGTCCACTGCCTGGCGATCCATCGGTGATGATCCGCGATCACGGCCTGGACCTCGGCGGACTCGGGCGCGGAGCCGAGCAGCGCCACCAGGCGGTCCTCCAGGTCGGTCCACTCCCGCTGCAGTCCGGCCCGGCCGCCGGCGGTGCGCTGCTTGGACTCCGCGATGGCCGTGGCGGCGCCCTCGCCGTACCGCTCGACCAGCTCCGCCTCGTAGCGGGCCTGCCGGTCCGCGTCGAAGCCCTCGAAGAGCTGTTCCGTGCTCATCTCTTCCCCACCTTCCAGTTGGCTGATGGTGGCCCTGACCGTGTCCGCGAGCCGGTCGAACCGGTCGCGTTCCTCGATCAGCCACCGATGGTGACGGCGGAGCCGGCCGATCCGGTCGGCCTCGCCGGAGACGATGGCGCCGATCGTCTCCAGGCTCAGGCCGAGCTCGCGCAGCAGCATGATCTGCTGCAGCCTGAGCAGCTGTTCCGTCTCGTAGTGCCGCAGCCCGCCCGAGCTCACCCGGGCCGGCCGCAGCAGGCCGATGTCGTCGTAATGCCGCAGCGTCCGGGAGGAGACCCCGGCGATGCGTGCCACCTGTGCGGTCGACCAGCTCACCGGAATGACGCTACGAGTTGACGTAGCGTCAAGCGCAAGCTCGACTGTCTACGACGCTGCGTCGGAGATGCTGAGGGACTTCGGTACGCTCGCTGTCATGAAGCGGCTCCTGACCCCGCGGTGGATCGCGGTCCACCTCGGCACGGTGCTGCTCGTGATCGCGTTCCTCGCGCTGGGCTGGTGGCAGTTGTCCCGCGCCGAGGCCGGCGGCAACCCGTCGAGCTGGGGCTACATGCTTGAGTGGCCGGTCTTCGCCGCCTTCGTGATCTTCCTCTGGGCGCGTGAGGCCCGCGCCGTGCTGCGCCGCGACCTCCCGCCGGCCGCGAAGCCCGCCCAGGAGCCAGAAGATCCACACCAGCTGAGGGTACGGCGACCGGTGCGCACGGCCGCGGTGCAGCGCGCCACCGGCCGCTCCGCCTACGGCCCGGCCAGGCCCCCTGAAGATCAGTGACGAACCCCGGCCGACGTGCCGGATGAAGGGAAGGCAGCGGTGCGCGGAGCGCTGATCCGCTATCGGACGATCGCGTACATCGTCGGTGTCGTGCTGATCCTGCTCGTGGTGATCGGCATGCCGCTGAAGTACCTGTGGGACCAGCCGGTCGTGGTGCAGACCATCGGCCCGGCGCACGGCTTCCTCTACATGATCTACCTGGTGGCCGCGTTCGACCTGGGCCGCCGGGCGGGCTGGCAGCCGAAACGCATGGTGCTGGTGATGCTGGCCGGCACGGTCCCGTTCCTGTCCTTCTACGCGGAGCGGGTCGTGACGACGCGCTGGCTTCCGGCCGCTGTCACGCCGGCGTCGCGCTGACGGTGAAGACACGACCGCCCGGCCGAGCATCAGCTCGCCGGGCGGCTTCGTCTATGAATGCCTGGGACTAGCCGAGGTCTCCGTTACGCACCGTGCTGACGAAGGCCTGCCACGCCGGCCCCTCAAAGCTGATGTTCAGCTCCGGGCGGGTCGAGTTGCGAACCGCCATGCGGCCGCCGGGCGCCTCAGCCACCTCGAGGCAGGTGTGCGACTCGCAGCGGCTGCTCTTCCGCCACGCCATCGCATCCGCGGTCGACGTGATCATTTGTCACTCCAGTCCGGCGCGGGCAACGTTGGCCGCGCACGATCGAAAAATATCGCACTAAATGAACAATTGCTGCATGAATGCTGGATTCGAGCAAAAGGGACCAACCGCGCGTTGAACACGCGATCGGACAGATGCCCGCGCGAGCCTAACGTCTCGCCGAGTCCCTGACCAAGACCAGTCCCGCGCCCTTACCCGCACTCTCCGTGACAAACGGTGCGGCCGTCACTCGGTTACCGTCGAATACGCCCAGCTCACGCAATCCGGTTCAGACTCGATCGCGTGACCGGGGTTCCCGACCCTTCCGGCCTGGAATATGTATCCACGCGCGAGTAACCTCTGTGTCATTGGCTCATTGACAGGGAGCCATCTGCCAGGTGGCAACTGCCAGGCGACGACTGCCAGGTGGCAGAGGTACGTGAAAGACCTGCCAGGTGACAGATGGACGGAAAGACCTGCCAGGTGGCAGATGGACGTGAAAGACCTGCCGGGTGGCAGATGCGTTCAACAAACAGCACGCGCACCGCAATATCAGGTCTACCGGGCGACACTGATCGGCCGGTGCCTTACATGGCACGGCCCGGGCGGCCGTAAAGTAGCGGCCGTCACAGCGGGCGAGTGCCCGTGAGCGCAAGGAGGCGCCATGTCCACCGCCCACGGCCCTTCGGGCGGCCGGCGGCAACTACGGGCGCGGCTGCGTGCGGCTCGCGACGCAGCCGGTCTGACCCAGGAGCAGGCCGCCGAGGCAATGGACTGGTCCCTCTCCAAGCTGATCCGCATCGAGGCCGGCACGGTCTCCATCTCGACGAATGATCTGAAGGCGCTGCTCCAGCACTACCGGATCGTCGAGCCGGACACGGTGGCGGAGCTGCTCGGCCTCGCCCGGCTGGCCCGTCAGCGCGGCTGGTGGGTGCAGTACCGCGAGATCTTCGACCGCGAGCGCGCCTACTACGACTACGTCGGGCTGGAGGCGGAGGCCGGCGCGCTGCGCGTCTTCCAGCCGATCGGCATGCCGGGCCTGCTGCAGACCGAGTCGTACGCGCGGGCCTACATCAGCGCCGCCGTCCCCTCCCAGGTCGACGCGGACGATGTGGCAGCCCGCGTCGGGCTGCGCCTGCGCCGCCAGGAGGAGCTGTTCTCCCGGCCGGTCCCGCCCACGCTTCAGGTGATCCTCGACGAGGCGAACCTGCACCGGCACATCGGCGGCAGCGGAGTGCTCCGCGAGCAGCTGGAGCGGCTGCTCACGGACGGCGCGAAAGACCACGTCACGCTGCAGATCCTGCCGTTCACCGCGGAAAGCTACGGCGCGACCGGGCAGTTCAACCTGCTTTCCTTCGAGGCCGGCACGCCGGACGTCGTCTACATCGAGACCACCCCGACCGTCGCGCTCGTCGACCACCCCGCGGAGGTCGAGACCTACCGGCAGACCTTCGCCCGACTGCAGAAGCTCGCACTAGACCCCAGCGAGTCGCTCGCCATGATCAACAAAATGGTCACCGAGATGGCCTGAGGGCACATATAGGCGGATGCGGTTACGCGATGACACACGACCAGAGCGAAGACCCGGGCCACGGATCACGGCCGGCGCGGCGGACGGCCGCCCGGCAGGGGCCCTCGATGGGCCGGCGACGACTCAGCCACGCGCTGAAGGCGGCGCGTGAGGCCGCGGGACAGACCCGCGGCGACGTGGCGGCCGCGATGGACTGGTCGCTGTCGAAGGTGATCCGGATCGAGGCCGGCACGGTCGGCATCTCCACGATCGACGCCCGCGCGCTCGCCGCGCTCTACGGCATCACCGCGCCGGACCGGGTGGAGGAGCTTCTCTCGCTGGCCCGCAACTCCCGGCTGCGCACCTGGTGGTCGACGCTGCGCGACCGGGTGAACCCGTCCTACTACGCCTACATCGGCCTGGAGGACGAGAGCGTCGAGGTGCTCTACTTCGCGCCGACCACGCTTCCCACGCTGCTGCAGACCCGGGACTACGCGGCCCGCAGCACGCCGCCGCTGCCGACCGGCGACCGGAACACCCGGATCGACGTGCGGCTGAAGCGGCAGGAGGAGATTCTGAACAAGACCCGCCCGCCGAAGATCATCGCGATCATCGACGAGGCGGTGCTGCACCGGATCGCCCAGGCGCACAAACAGGCGCCGGAGCAGCTCAGCCACCTGGTCTCGCTGAGCACGGCGCCGCACATCACGATCCAGGTGCTGCCGTTCAGTGCGGGCCCGCCGCCGGTGGTGGCGCCGTTCACGATCCTCCAGTTCCCGGACCCGGCGGACGAGGACGTGATGTACGTCGAGAACGCGGTCTCCGACGAGGTGATCGACCGCCCCGAGGAAGTCCGCCCCTATCTCGACATGTTCCGCGAGCTGCGGGCGAAGTCGCTTGATCCGGACGAGTCGCTGGCCTGGATAAAGCAGATCGTGGACGATCCCGGGTAACCGGCACAGATGATCGGGGACACGCCTTGGTAGGCGCGCCCCCGATCTCCTCGGACGGTTATCTGAAAGGGTGGTGTCGTGCCGCCACACCCCGGTCGGTCATTGTCACAAGGGCACGGACATCCTGCGTTGACTTACATGGCGTACGGATTGATCGACGACACCGGCGCACTGACGCCACCGAGCCTCGCCACCTCCTGTGCGCGCACCAGTGCACGCGACACCTGGCCGTACTGTCGTTCGCTGTCGCTGACGAAGAGCCGCACGCTCATGCCCCGGTAATCCCCCCAGAGCTCAAAGACGCGCGGCCTGGCGCGGTTGCCGACCACGCCGAGCAGCATCGGCACGAACGCGGCCGCCCCCATGACGACGTAGGCCGCCGGGCCGAGCGCGTGCAGGCCGTTCCCGAAGCTGAGCGCCGCGAAAACGGCCAGCAGGCTCACTCCGGAAGCGGCGACCGCACGCACGGTGAGCGGGTCGAACGGACCGCGCACGGTCCGCAGCCCGGCCAGCTCGCTTGTCGGCCACCGTCGGCCGCCGACCTCGAAGTACTGGTCGGTGACGATCACGGAGGCCGCGTCGAACGAGACCCTGCTGTGTGGCGCATTGCCGGGAGATGCGTAGCGACGGGTTGAACGCGGCGAGTAACGAGCGCTATTCTCCATCCGAGTCCTCCTGCGGCTCTCTGGAGTTGGTCTGTTGTTTACGGCGATCGCGGGTGGTGAAATCCGGTTGCCGCCGGTCCACCACACCGCGTCGTCGTGGAAACTCCCCCGCCCCCGAGACAGTGATCTGAAACAGAGGCCGGTTTCCGAACTCGTGGGTGCGACTCCGAAAACCGCTTTTGAGCTCAGCGCGCGCCGGAGAAAATCGCCGGGTCATTCCTGCAAGAAGAACCGCTGCCCTTGCGGGAAAACCCTGAGACCTCCCCACTCGCCATACTCCCAACCGCCCGCCACAAATGGGAAGAGGGCAATCTGCCAGGTGGCTGTTTTCCACCCGTCAGAGCGGGGTTGAGCCGCGCAATCCGGGCACTTTCAGCCGCTTTTGTCCGCAAAGCGGGCCGGCTCGCTCCCGTAAATACTCGCCAATCGCACTTTTGGGACCCAGACGGCCACGATCTTCCGTGGCAATGACGCGGGGATATCGCGCAGCTACGCTCCGCTATCACGATATTTGCCTAATAACCGGCGAAAGCACGCGAATGACTACGGTCACCCTTTCGATCCTCCCCATTGGTCGTTACCGTGGGTTCCGCCGGACCTGGTCTACAGTCACTCCCCCCGGATTGACGCCAGCCCGGCGCCGCCGAATCGCCCGGATACCGGACGGTGGCGCTCCCCGCGCCGCTCCTCCCGAACCCGCTTGACGCAGGCCATGCCAGGCCCATCTGGCCCGGCCTCGCGAACGGCGTCGTGGCGAACCGGGGACCCACAGGTCCCACCGGGGTGAATCCGCGCTCGCGCGGTAGGGCGACCTTCTGGCCCGAATCCGTCAGCTAACCCGGTAGGCGGCACGGAAGAAGGGCTCACCCCGTTGTCAGCTTCGCGTGCGATTCTGCGCACCGTCGCGCTGGCGGTCATGGCGGTCGGCATCCTGGCCCCGACCTCCGCCGCCCACGCCGACCCGTCCAGCGCCGAACTCACGACCCGGATCGACAAGGCCGCCACTGAGCTGGAGGTCGTGATCGAGTCCTACAACAAGATCAACGAAGAGCTGAAGGCCACCCAGGCGGCGGCAAAGCAGCTCGGCGAGAAGACCGTCGCGCTGGAGGCCCAGCTCAAGGACGGCAAGGTGGTCGTCGGTCAGCTGGCCAGCCGGGCGTACAAGTCCGGCCGGTTCGGTGACGCCGGCACGCTGCTGGAGCTGTCCGACAGCAAGGACCTGGTCACCGGCCTCAGCGTGCTGGAGCAGGTCGCCGAGACCCGCAACACCCAGGTCGCCACGTACACCGCCACCTCAGCGCAGTACGCCGAGGAGAAGGCGAAGCTCGACGCCGCCGAGAAGAAGCAGCAGGCGCAGCGCGACGAGATCAACAAGCGGGCCGGCGCCATCGAGGGCGACCTGAAGAACCTCTACTCGATGCGCAAGGCCGCGTACGGCCGCGAGCAGGCCGAGGCCACCCCGCCGCCGCCCGCCCCCGACAACACCGGCGGCGGCGGTAACAACAGCGGGGGCGGCGGTAACAACAACAGCGGGGGCGGCGGCACGGCGCCGAGCGCACCCGCCGGCTCGAGCGCCGTGGTGCAGTTCGCCTACGCCCAGCTCGGCAAGCCGTACATCTACGGCTCCGCGGGCCCGGGTGGTTTCGACTGCTCCGGGCTGGTGAAGTCTGCCTGGGCGAAGGCCGGCAAGTCGCTTCCGCACAACGCCGCGATGCAGTGGAACGCGATGGCGCACATCTCCGCCTCCCAGCTGCAGCCCGGCGACGCGGTCTTCTACCGGAGCCTGGCGCACGTCGGCCTCTACATCGGCAACGGCAAGGTGATCCACGCTCCCACGCCGGGCGACGTGGTCTCGGTCGCGCCGGTGAACATGATGCCGCCGTACGGGTACGGCCGGGTCAGATAGCACCACAGGACGACGACAGGGCGGGGAGCGCGAGCTCCCCGCCCTGTTTCACGTCAGTCAGGCCACGGTCGCCTGTGCGGGCACCCGGGGCCGCGTGCCGGGCCGCCAGGTGCGCCCGTTGGCGTAGACGATCCGGAAGCCCAGGTACGCCGCCAGCTCCCGCCAGGGGCCGGACCCCATCCGCTTCTCCGCCGCGTTCACAAGCGCGCCGTTCGCGAGCACGTCAAGCAGCACGGTCTCGAACGCGGCCGAGTCCACCCAGTCGACCTCCCGGGTGTAGCCGCACACCATCGCGGCCCCGGAGACGTCCAGGAAGTCCTGCAGCACCGCGTCCGAGGCCTTCAGCACCGAGCAGGACCCGAAGTAGAGGCGCTTGTCCTGGCACCGCCCGGCCAGCTGCTCCGCGACGTCGTCCAGTTCGACCGTGGACTTGTCGGTGAGGCAGAGCCGGCCCGGCTCGCCGTGCATCGCGAAGAAGCCCACCCGGTAGTCGCTGTACTGCTTCAGCAGCCACCGGTCCAGGAAGTAGCTCAGCTCCTCCGGCGTGGCCACGTCCCGGTAGATGAACCGGATCCGGCGCAGGCGCTCCAACAGCTCCAGGGTGGGAATGACCGAGCCTCGTTCGTACAGGTCCCGGTGCCACTGCCCTTCGACACAGAAGATGCCGCCGCGCGCCACATGGCCTCCCCCGAGCTGTGGATTCGTACCCGCAGGCGACCATACCCACCCCGCGCCGCCGTGCCCATCGCGCGCGCGGTGAGCGGCGTGCCGCCCAGCGTGCACAGTGACGAACGCAACGGCCGGCCCCGTGATCGGGACCGGCCGGTTCGTGTCGTACCACCGAGGGGTGTCGGGGTGGGATTGTCGCTAGGCGGCCTGGAGGCCCTCCGCGCGGGCCAGCTCGCGGAGCCGGCCGAGCGCCTGGATCTCCAGCTGGCGGATCCGCTCGCGGGAGAGCGAGAACCGCGAGGCCACCTCGGTCAGCGAGTGCTCGCGCCCGTCCTCGAGGCCGTACCGCGCCCGCATGATGCCCGCGGAGCGGTCGTCCAGGTGGTTGAGCAGGCCCTCGATGCGCTGGCGCTCCAGGCCGGTGAGAACGATCTCCTCCGGCGAGGGCGCGTCCGAGTCGGCGACCAGGTCGCCGAGGTTGGTGTCGCCGTCGTCGCCGACCGGGGTGTCAAGCGACACCGTGTCCTGCGACCAGCGGATCAGCTCACCGACGCGCTCCACGGTCACGCCGAGCGAGGCCGCGATCTGCGCCGGCTCCGGGTCGGCGCCGAGCTCACGGGTGAGCTGGCGGGTGACGTTGCGCATGCGGTTGACGTCCTCGACCAGGTGGACGGGGAGACGCACGGTGCGCTCCTGCTGCGCGATGGCCCGGCTGATCGCCTGGCGGATCCACCACGTGGCGTACGTCGAGAACTTGTAGCCGCGCTCGTAGTCGAACTTCTCGACCGCGCGCACCAGGCCGGTGTTGCCCTCCTGGATCAGGTCGAGCATCGGCATGCCGGACCGCACGTATCGCCGCGCGATCGAGACCACGAGCCGGAGGTTCGCGCGGATGAACTCGTCCTTCGCACGGCCGCCGTCGGTGACCACGCGCTCGAGGTCTTCGCGGGCAACGCCCTTCGGAAGCTCATCGGTGTCGAGCAGGTGCTCGGCGTAAAGGCCCGCCTCGATCGCCTTGGAGAGGTCGACCTCACGCGCTGCGTCGAGCAGAGGTGTCCGGGAGATCTCGTGCAGGTAGACTCCGACGAGGTCGCGCTCCTCGGCAACCTCATCCGTTCGCAACACCATGCTTTTTTCCATGTCGCCCACGGTCCCCTCGTTGACCCCATTTGCCTTCTTGCGGGCCGTCCCTGTATTCATCGGGCCCTTCCCGGTAATCTCCGCAGTACCCCAGCGGTGCCACCTGCACAACAGCGGACACCCGCGGCTGATTCCGGCACTCGGTTGGAATCTCGTCGTCGTACGATCGAAACTGTCACGAGTGCCTGAATCCTGGCTGTGAGCGCGATGCGTAGTTCCTGAAATCAGGTCGGCTGGTCCTGGGGAATGCTTCGTGAAACCGGCCGGTCGATGCGCTCGACGGGTGCATACCCTTGCCCCGTCAAATCACACCATCCGGGACAGTTGAGTCGCAGCGACCCAGCTCACTGGCCCTCTGCGATCCCTGTCACCCAGACATACGGGAAACGTGATCCGAGGGTTCAGCTCACCAGGGAACCTTCCCGTCCGCAACGCCGTTTCCGGCGGACCGGAAGTGCGCCGCCACCCCCACGAGCGCAAGATCAGCGCAGCTCAGCGGGTCTTTCCGCGCGCTCCAGGCGCGCGCAGAGTGGCGGTCGCCTCATCGGCCGCCACCAGCGCCTGTCCAGCCCTTTTCCGGTTACGGACAGCCACGCCGACGAAGAGGCAATCGACGACCATCAACTGTGCGAGCCGGCCGGCGAGCGCGCCCGCGCGGTAGGTCGTCTCCCGCGTCGCGGTGGTCAGCACGAGATCGGCGACGTCCGCGATCGGCGACCGGGGGAAGTTCGTCAGGGCGACAGTGACCGCGCCCCGCTGGCGCGCCTGCGTGAGCACGTCGAGCACGCCCGCGCTGGCACCGCTGTGCGAGATGCCGATCGCCACGTCGCCGGGGGCGAGCAGCGCGGTGGCGACAAGCGCGGCCTCCGGGTCGGGTTGGTAGGCGACGCTGCGGCCGATCCGGTGCAGCTTCTGCTGCAGGTCAAGCGCCGCGCAGCCGCTCGACCCGATGCCGTAGACCTCGATCCGGCCGGCCGCGTCCACCGCGTCCACCACCCGCTCGCAGGCGGTCAGGTCGAGCTGGGCCGCGGTCTCCTCGACGGCCCGCGCCTCGTTGAACGCGATGGTGGCCACGATCCGGGCCAGGTCCGCGTCCGGCGGGATCTCGCCGCACGCCACCCGATCGTCGGTGAAGCGCCCGCGGGTGGCCGCCTCCGCGGCCTCCGCAGCGAGCCGGATGCGCAGCTGCGGGTACCCGGCTATGCCGACCGACCGGCAGAACCTGATCACCGTGGCCTCTGAGGTCTCCGCAGCGGTGGCCAGGTGCGTGATGGTGTGCCCGGCCGCGTCCGCCGGGTCCGCCACGACCATCCGCGCGACGCGCTGCTCCGCCGGTGACAGCGAGGGCAGAAGCGCGTTGATGTGCACGATCAGCCCCGGCGAGTTCACCACCGTCCGAGTCTCTTCGGGCGTTTCGTGCCCGTCAACGAAACCTGCCGCACCGTGCCTGTTGCGGGGAAACCTTCGGCGGAACGGGCGACCTCGGGTGAGCACCCGGTCAGCGGCGGCCGACCGGGTGGCGGAGGTCACCGCTTCTCACACCGCCGCGGTCTCGGCCTCCGGGCTCGGCAGGGGCAGCACCGGTGCCGGCAGCCAGGGCCGCAGCTGGGCAAGGATCGCGGCGGCCACCTCGTCCTCGGTGCCGTCGCCGTCGATCAGCACGAACGATTCGTGTTCCGGAAGCGAGGCGTAGGCGGCGGATGCCCTGGTCAGGTACTCGATGGTCTCGTGGTCGGTGCCACGTGCCTCGATCCGGCGGTACGCCGAGCCGGGGCTGACCACAAGCAGCAGCGTCAGGTCCGGCGCGGGGAACAGGCCGTAGGCGAAGCGCGCCACCCGCTCGGAGAAACGACCGTGGCCGAGCTGGGTGCGGATGCTCGCGTACTGGCAGTAGCTGTAGCGGTCCATCACGCCGATCCGGTCCCGGCGGCGCATGCGGACCAGCGCGCGGGCGATCGCGAGCCAGCGGAGCACGGACTCGACAACCGGCCAGCCGTGCCGCCCGAAGAGGCCCTGCGCGTCGCTGCCGCCGAGCCGGTGCGCGAGCTTGCCGAACCAGGCCCGGCCGCCCGCGTTCTGCAGGTAGGAGGCGGGGAGACCGGCGTCGGTGAGCGCGTCCGCGAGGCGGTGTGCCTGCGTGGTCTTTCCCGAGCCGTCGACGCCGATCAGTGCGATGAATCGTGGGGGTCGTCCCGGGTCGTCGTCGCGTCTGGAATCAATGATCGGCGCCATACCGGTGAACGGTAGCGAGTCCACGCATCTTTTCGCCATGAACGAGAATACGTTATATCCCCATATCATGTTTTAATAGTCACAAATTGGGCGGGATTTCTATCATCCTTTCGGCTAGATTTCCACTGTTCTTTCGGACTAAAGTTGCTTGCCATAAGCGAAACGATTCTCCAGCCCCGTGAGGGGGAGGCGATCGTGACACCCCCGGAACGCCGTCATCGCGCCGCCGAGTTGCTCGCCACCCTGTCCGACCTGCCACAACGGCATCCCGACCGCGCGCGGGTGCGGGCCGAGGTGATCGAGGCCTGGCTCCCGCTCGCCCACCACCTGGCGAACCGGTTCGCCGGCCGGGGCGAGACGCGCGAGGATCTGGACCAGGTCGCGACCGTCGGGCTGATCAAGGCGGTCAACCGGTACGACCCCGGCCGCGGCGTCCCGTTCTCGGCGTTCGCGATCCCGACCATCGCCGGCGAGATCAAGCGCCACTTCCGCGACCGCTGCTGGGACGTCCGCGTGCCCCGCCGACTGCAGGAGCTGCGCGCCGCCACGTCGGATGCGAGCGCCACGCTCACCCACCGGCTGGGCCGCTCCCCCACCGTGGCGGAGCTGGCCGCGCACCTGGACCGCGGCGAGGAGGAGATCCTCGAAGCGCTGGAGGCGTCGCAGGCGTACCACGCGGTCTCGCTCTCCGCCCCGGCCGGTGAGGGCGGCGCCGAGCTCGGCGACCTGCTCGGCACCGAAGACGAGGAGCTTGCCGCGGCCGAACTGCGGGTGGCGCTCGGCCCGGCGCTGGCCGATCTGGACCCGCGTGAGCAGCGCATCCTCACGCTGCGCTTCTACGGCAACCTGACCCAGTCACAGATCGCGGACCGGGTCGGCATCTCCCAGATGCACGTCTCCCGGCTGCTGGCCCGAGCGCTCACCACACTGCGGGGACAGCTCGGCGACGCACTCTGAGTGCCCGTTTCGCCCCGTTCCCGGGTGTGAGGCGGCATCGTCACGGGTAGGTGCAGGTCACACCGACACTCACCGACGGGAGATCGCCATGCCGTACCGGGTGGACGCCGGGCTGGTCAACACCCTCAAGCGCGTCGCCGCCATCTTCAAGCAGGCGGACGTGCCGTTCGCGCTGGGCGGGAGCTTCGCGGTCTACGCGCACGGGGGATATTCCAGCGACCACGACGTCGACTTCATGATTCGCGAGCAGGACGTGGACCGGGCGCTCGAGGAGCTGACCGCCGCGGGCTTCACAAGCGAGCGCCCGCCGGAGGACTGGCTGGTCAAGGTCTACGACGACGGCCGGATGGTGGACCTCATCTTCCGCCCGGTGGAGGCGCCGGTGACGGACGAGACGCTTGCCGACTCCGTGGTCCGGCCGGTGGACGCGATCCAGATGCCGTGCATCTCCGCGACCCAGCTGATGATCCACAAGCTGCTCAGCTTCTCCCAGCACTACTGCGACTTCGCGCGCGGCCTGCCGGTCGCCCGGTCGCTCCGGGAGCAGATCGACTGGGCACGGGTACGCGAGGAGACCGCGGACTCGCCGTACGCGGAGGCGTTCCTGGTCCTGCTGGACCGGCTCGACGTGGTCGCCACGGAACAGACCGGACCGGAGACGCCCGGACAGCGAGGCACGCTCCGGCTCGCCGCAACTCAGTAAAGGGCAGGTGAAAACATGAACGTCGACACCAACCGGCCGCTTGACGAGTACGTCGAGGCCGAGGTGCAGCGCATGCTGACCGAGGACGGCCGGATCGCCGAACAGGGCCTGACCGTCTCCCGCCGCGAGCACATGCTTGTGCTCTGCGGCGAGGTGGAGAGCGTCCAGCGCCGTGACGACATCGTCCGGCTGGTCCGGGAGCAGTTCCCGGGCATCGACCTCTCGGTGGACATCGGGCTGACCCGCGCGGGCGCCCCGGCAGAGGCGGAGGAGCTGTCGTGATCCGGATCGCCGCCGTCGGCGACGTGCACATCGACAAGGACGTCGTCGGGCGGTACCGGCCCGCGCTTGACGAACTGCCGAACAAGGCGGACGTGCTGCTGCTGGCCGGCGATCTGACCCGGCACGGCACCGAGGAGGAGGCCCGCCACGTCGCCACCGAGTTCGGCGGGCTTGGCGTACCGGTGATCGCGGTGCTCGGAAACCACGACCACCAGTCCGATCAGCCGGATGCGGTCACCCGCGTGCTCGTCGACGCCGGCATCACAGTGCTGGAGGGCACCGGGACCGTGCTTGACATCGGCGGCGTGCTACTCGGCGTGGCCGGTGTGAAGGGCTTCGGCGGCGGGTTCGCCGGTAAGTGCGCGAGCAACTTCGGCGAGCCGGAGATGAAGGCGTTCGTCGGCACCACCGAGAAGATCGCCGCGTCGCTGGCCGAGGCGCTGCACGCGCTCGACTGCGACGTCAAGGTCGCGCTGACGCACTACGCACCGGTGCCGGACACACTCGTCGGCGAGCCGCTGGAGATCTATCCGTTCCTCGGCTGCTACCAGCTCGGGCAGGCGATCGACTCGGCCGGCGTCGCGCTGGCGCTGCACGGGCACGCGCACCACGGCACCGAGCGGGGCACCACCCCCGGTGGCGTCCGGGTCCGGAACGTGGCCCACCCCGTGATCAAGCAGGCGTACAGCGTCTACCACCTGCTCGCGGACGAGGACACGGAGAGCGCAGGGTCCACATTGGCCCATGCCGGGCACTGAGAAAACGATCTATCCGGGAGGGCGGCCTACGGGCCGCCTTTTCGCTGCTCAAAACGACGTTTTGGATTTTCGGCGGTCGGGTACACAGCTGTCATGACTGCTTTCGACACGCTTCTGTGGATCCTGGCCGTGGTGCTCGTCGTCGCCGGTGTCGTCTCTCTCGTCCGGCGGCAGATTCTCTGGGGAATCGTCCTCATCGTGGTCGGCCTGCTCGTCGGCCCGGGTGGCGTCAGCCTCTTCACGTAAGCCGGCTCTCATCGCTCGTACCCTTCCCTCCAACCCCCCTCCAACCTGTACCCCCGGGGTCGTCGCACACCGGGACCGGAGTCCTCCCCCGACTGGCCGGTCCCATCGCGACGACCCCGGTTTCGCGTCCATGACCGGCATCGATGCGGCGCACGATCCCCATCGGGGGTAACGGACGCGCAGTGCGACAGGCATTCGCACGGATATGACTGAATCTCGGCCGAGTGACCCGGATGTCCGATCGGGTCTTATATGTCGAGGTGCCGAGCGATGGCCGAAGTCCACCATTTCACCCACGGGGCGTTCAACCCGATCGTGTCCTTCCTGATGGCGTTCCTCGGCTCGCTGCTGGGCCTCGCCTGCACGGTCAGGGCGAGGGAGTCACGGACCCGCGGCCGGCGCGCCCGGTGGCTTGTCATCGCCGCGTTCGCCATCGGCGGCACCGGCATCTGGCTCATGCACTTCATGGCGATGCTCGGCTTCGACGTCCCCGCCAGCCCGGTCCGCTACGACATCGGCCTCACGCTGGCCAGCGCCGCCATGGCGGTCGGCACCGTCGGCTTCGGACTGTTCGTGGTCGGCTTCGGCCCCCGTACCGTCCGGCGGACCCTCACCGGCGGCGTGTTCACCGGCGCCGGCGTGGTCGCGATGCACTACACAGGCATGCGCGGCATGCGCGTCGCCGGCGTCATCCACTACGACCCCGCACTTGTCACGGCGTCCTGCCTGATCGCCGTGGTCGCCGCCACCGTCGCCCTCTGGTTCACCGTCTCGATCAAGGGCTGGGGGCCGATCATCGCCGCCGCCACCATCATGGGCATCGCGGTCACCGGCATGCACTACACCGGCATGGCCGCCATGAGCGTCGAACTCTGGAACGACGGCCGCGCCCACGTCGAGGGCCTCAGCCCCTACACGCTGCTCATCCCGATCACGCTCATGGCCGCCGCCGCGCTGATCGGCATGGCCTTCAGCGGCCTCCAGGCGATGACCCAGGAGGAATTCTCCGCCGGCGCGCTCACCCTCCCCCCGACCCCGCACGGCACCCACGCCGAAGCCACCTGGTCGATGCGCGAAACCGACCCCGTCATTCCCCCCGCCCCCGCCGTCGACCGCCTGGCCACGTCCTCGGCCGCCGCAGCCGCCACCGCCGGAGCCAACAGAGCCCGAACCTGAAAATCCAGACATTCCCGCCCTCGTCGGGGTCCCGCCCGCATGCTCCCGCGGGCAAACCTCGCGTCGGGCTCCGCTGGCGCTCCGCTCGTCGCTCGGAGCCAGCCTGCGGGCCCGACCCTCGGTGCCGCCTGCGGGCCCGGCCCTCGGTGCCGGAAATTTCCGCATAAAGCATCCAGGCGTTGAAGACCTCACGCCTAAGTGATCAATCAGCGGAGCGGAATTTAGGTCAACTAGCGCTGTGGATCTATCTTTCGCTCCACTGATTGATCACTTAGGCGCAGGATCACGGTGAGCGGGGACGCGTTGCGTGAAATCCCGGGCGGAGAAGCGCGGACGCGGTCAGCCTGGCGGACGCGATAGCGGACGACCGTGGCGCGTGGCGTTTACGAGTAGCGCGTGGCCCGTGATGCGTGACGCCTGACGCGTAGCCCGTGACCCATGGCGCATGGGCATGGGCGTGCGCGTGGCGCGTGGCGCGTGGGCGTTACGAGCGGCGCGTGGCGCGAGACCCGTGGCGCGTGGCGCTAGGCGCGTGGCGCCAGGCCCGTGGCGCAAGACCCGTGGCGCGTGGCGCGTGGCGCGTGGCGCGTGGCGCGTGGCGCGAGACGCGAGACCCGTGGCGCGAGACGCGAGACCCGTGGCGCGAGACGCGAGACCCATGGCGCGAGACCCATGGCGCGAGACCCATGGCGCGAGACCCATGGCGCGAGACCCATGGCGCGAGACCCATGGCGCGAGACGCGAGACGCGAGACCCGTGGCGCGAGACGCGAGACCCATGGCGCGAGACGCGAGACCCATGGCGCGAGACCCATGGCGCGAGACCCATGGCGCGAGACCCATGGCGCGAGACGCGAGACGCGAGACGGGGCGTGATAGCCGGTGGCGGGTTGGAAGTGGGTGGGGGTGTTTGGGTGGCGCGGGGATGGCTCCGAGGGACGTGCGGAGCGCCAGCGGAGCCCGGCCCGAGGTTTGCCCGCGGGAGCATGCGGGCCGGACGCCGGCGGGAGTGGGAAGAAGGGGTTCGTGGGGTTGGGTCAGTTCATGGACCAGATGGCGGCGTTGAGGGCGGTGGCGTAGGTGACCCAGAGGAGGTAGGGGACCAGGAGGAGGGTGGCCGGGCGGGAGATGGGGCGGAAGAGGGCGATGACCGCGGCGATCGAGAGCCAGAGCAGCACGATGTCGACCAGGGCGAGGCCGTACTGGCCGGCGCCGAAGAAGAGTGGGGTCCAGATCGCGTTCAGGACCAGCTGGACGGCGTAGACGGTGAGCGCGGTGGTCCAGCCGGCGCGGCGCCAGGCGAGCCAGCCGGCGAGCGCGATCATCGCGTAGAGGAGGGACCAGACCGGGCCGAAGAGCCAGGTCGGGGGCGCCCAGGAGGGCTGGGCCAGTGAGCTGTACTCGGCGGCGGTGCCTTGGACGCCGAGGCCGCCGATCGCCGCGGTGACGAACGCGGCGAGCGCGAAGCCGGCGAGGGCGAGCCACTGGCCGGGGCCGTGGTGGGTGGAGTGGCGAACGCTTAGTGAGGACATGTTCACAGGGTTCCCGTGAGTTCCGGGGTCAATCCAGGATGGCGGCGAATCGTTCCTCGGCGAGGTCCAGCTGGTCCATGATGTGCGACTTCGACTCGGCGGAGAGCGGCGTGTCGTCGCGGGCGATCAGGGCACGGAATGTCGGTACGAGCGGCCGGTACTTGCGCGCGCTGGAGGCCATCTTCGGGCCTGTGGTGTGGATGATGCCGACGCCGTTGTCGGTGAAGTCGCTGACCTTGATGATGCGGGCCCACGGGTCGCGTTCCAGGCTCTCCGCGACGTGCTCGCGGTACTGCTCGTAGCGATCCCGGTCCGGGTCGTACTGCGGGTTGGTGACGGCTTCGACCAGGTCGGCGACGCGTTTCCCGAAGCGGCGGGCCACCTCCGCGAGCGCGGCCGCGGTGGCGACGTCGTGCGGCTGTGGTTCGGGGAGGCCGGCCAGCTCGCACGGGTGGTCCTCGACCGCGTCGTGGAGCAGCGCGGCGACGAGCACGTCCACGTCCTCGACGCGGTAGTAGCACATGATCCGCAGCGCCACCCGGAGCAGGTGGTTGAGGTAGGGCTCGCGGACCCGGCGGTCGTCGCGGTGCAGGTCGGCGGCGAGGTCGAGGGCGGCGGTGAGCGTGTGCCGGTGCGGGTCCGGAAATCGGCGGAGTTCGAAGAGGAAGCGCTGGCGCAGACCGCGCTCTCCGTACACCTCGGTGATGGCGTGCAGGGGCATGGTGCGCAGGATTTCGGCCTTCAGGATCTCCGTGGGCATGGCGCCACATATACCCGACTTTGCCTGCTCAGGATAGCTGCTCTATCGGTGCGAATCACCACGAAAACGCTCGTTTGCCACGAGAATGAACCTGTGCCATCAGAGCGGTCAACGGCCCTGGGCAGGTTTCTGAATTGTTACCGATCAAGGTCACTGGACCGCTGGACTAAAGATCCTGCAAGCGCTTACATGTGAGGACGCCCACAGAAACGGGATCCGGCGAAGGGCTCGAGGCCTTAACCGCCGGCTAGGAAGGAGGACGGCATGGCGGTCATTTCCGGACCTCGCCAGGCCCTCGCGGTCGCCAGTGCTCTCGGGCTGGTGCTCACCGCCGCCGCGTGTGGTGGTGGCGGAGACGACGACAACGCCGCCGCTACCGGCGACTGTTCGATCTATGAGAAGTACAAGCACGACGGCACCGAGGTGTCGATCTACGCCTCGATCCGTGACACCGAGGCCGACCTGCTGGAGCAGTCGTGGGCCGAGTTCACGGAGTGCACCGGCATCACGATCAAGTACGAGGGCAGCGGTGAGTTCGAGGCGCAGCTGCAGGTGCGCGTGGACGGCGGCAACGCCCCCGACATCGCCTTCATCCCGCAGCCGGGCCTGATCGCGCGCTTCGCCGAGGCCGGCAAGCTCAAGGCGGTCGGCGCGGACACCAAGACCATGGCCGAGGCGAACTACTCGGCGGACTGGCTGAAGTACGCGACAGTCGGCGGCCAGCTCTACGGCGCCCCGTTCGGGTCGAACGTGAAGTCCTTCGTGTGGTACTCGCCGAAGACCTTCACCGAGAAGGGCTACAAGGTCCCGACCACGTGGGACGAGCTGATCGCGCTCAGCGACCAGATCGCGGCGACCGGCGAGAAGCCGTGGTGCGCGGGCATCGAGTCCGGTGACGCGACCGGCTGGCCGGCCACCGACTGGATCGAGGACGTCATGCTCCGGGCGAACACGCCCGAGGTGTACGACCAGTGGGTCAACCACGAGATCCCGTTCAACGACCCGAAGGTCGCGTCCGCGGTCGATAAGGCCGGCAGCATCCTGAAGAACGACAAGTACGTCAACGGTGGCTTCGGTGACTCGAAGTCGATCTCGACGACCGCGTTCCAGGAGGGTGGCCTGCCGATCCTCGAGGGCAAGTGCGCGCTGCACCGCCAGGCCTCGTTCTACGCCAACCAGTGGCCCGAGGGCACGAAGGTGGCCGAGGACGGCGACGTCTACGCGTTCTACTTCCCGTCGATCGACGCGGCCGGTGGCAAGCCGATCCTGGGCGCCGGTGAGTTCACCGTGGCGTTCGCGGACCGCCCCGAGGTCCAGGCCGTGCAGACGTACCTGGCCAGCGGCGAGCACGCCAACTCGCGTGGCAAGCTCGGCAACTGGGTCTCGGCGAACAAGAAGCTGGACATCAACAACGTCCAGAACCCGATCGACAAGCTCTCCGTGGGCATCCTCCAGGACACCACGACCGTGTTCCGCTTCGACGGCTCGGACCTGATGCCGGCTGCGGTCGGCGCGGGCACGTTCTGGAAGGGCATGGTCGACTGGGTGAACGGCAAGGACACCGCCAGCACGCTCTCGTACATCGAGGGTTCCTGGCCCAAGTAGGGCACCTGTTCCGGCCCGGGCGATCATTCGCCCGGGCCGGACGCATATCTCGGTAAAGAAACCCCGCCGGTAAACACGGCCGGGAGAGCTCTGGAGCGGTGATGAACTTCGATCTCGCCGATCACACCGACAAGTTCGGGATGCTGGGAATCGGCCTTATCGCCTTCGTGGTGCTGGTCGGCGGTCTACTGCTGGTCCTGGATCTGATCCCGACCATGCTGACCGAACGCAAGACGGCCCGGCTGGCTGCGGCCGCCGCGGCCGGAGAGACGATCACGCCGGGCGCCGGGCGCAGCCGGGAGGGCTGGCTGGCCCTCGGCTTCCTGCTGCCGGCCGTGCTGTTGCTGGCGATCGGCCTCATTTTCCCGGCGATCCGCACGGCCATCCTGTCGTTCAAGAACGGCAACGGCAGCGCCTGGGTCGGCTTCGACAACTACGGCTGGATGTTCGCGCAGCCGGACATCCGGCAGGTCCTCTTCAACACGCTGATCTGGGTGCTCGTGGTGCCGACACTTGCCACCGCGATCGGCCTGATCTACGCGATCATGGTGGACAAGGCGCGCGGTGAGGCGCTGGCCAAGGCGATGATCTTCCTGCCGATGGCGATCTCGTTCGTCGGCGCCAGCATCATCTGGAAGTTCGTCTACGCCTACCGGTCCGGCGAGCAGGACCAGATCGGCCTGCTGAACCAGATCGTGGTGTGGCTCGGCGGCGAGCCGCAGCAGTGGCTGCTGGAGCAGGGCTACAAGCTGAACACGCTGCTGCTGATCGTGATCCTGATCTGGATCCAGGCCGGCTTCGCGATGGTGATCCTGTCGGCCGCGATCAAGGCGATCCCGGGCGAGATCGTGGAGGCGGCGCGCATCGACGGTACGAACGCGTGGCAGATGTTCTGGCGGGTCACGTTGCCGGCGATCCGGCCCGCGGTGATCGTCGTGGTCATCACGATCACGATCGGCACGCTGAAGGTGTTCGACATCGTGCGCACCATGACGAACGGCAACTACGAGACGAGCGTCATCGCGAACGAGATGTACAACCAGTCCTTCCGGTACGGCGAGACCGGCCACGGCTCCGCGCTGGCCGTCTTCCTCTTCGTCCTGGTGATCCCGATCGTGATCTTCCAGATCCGGAACATCCGCAAGCAGCGGTCGGAGGCCTGACATGACGACAACCAACCCGCCCGCCGCAGTGGTTCCGGTCAAGACCATCAGGCCGAGCACCGCCGCCGGCCGCGTCCGGCAGAAGCTCTCCAGCCGGGTCGCCACGGTCATCGCGATCCTGATCGCGCTGTTCTGGACGATCCCCACGTTCGGCCTGCTGATCAGCTCGTTCCGGCCGGCGAACGACATCAAGACCACCGGCTGGTGGACGTTCTTCTCCGACCCGCAGCTGACGCTCGACAACTACAACGAGGTGCTGTTCGGCGGCAGCGCAAGCTCCGGGCAGCTGGCCGGCTACTTCATCAACTCGCTGGTGATCACGATCCCGGCCGTGTTGTTCCCGATGGCGATCTGCTCGCTGGCCGCGTACGCGCTGGCCTGGATCGACTTCAAGGGCCGCGACTGGGTCTACATCATGATCTTCGCGCTGCAGATCGTGCCGCTGCAGATGGCGCTGGTCCCGCTGCTGCGCTTCTTCTCGCAGGGCACCGAGATCTTCGGCATCCAGCTGACGCCGGCCTGGGGGCTGAGCGACGAAGGGCTGTTCATCCAGGTGTGGTTCGCGCACACCTGCTTCGCGCTGCCGTTCGGCGTGTACCTGCTGCACAACTTCATCTCGGAGCTGCCGCGGGACATCATGGAGGCGGCCCGGGTCGACGGCGCCAACCACCCGAAGATCTTCCGGAGCATCGTGCTGCCGTTGATCACGCCGGCGCTCGCGTCGTACGGCATCTTCCAGTTCCTCTGGGTCTGGAACGACCTGCTGGTCGCGCTGATCTTCGCCAGCGGCGGCGGCCGGGACACCCAGCCGATGACCGTGCGCCTGGCCGAGCTGGCCGGTACCCGCGGCAACGAGTGGCAACGCCTCACCTCGGGCGCGTTCGTCTCGATGGTGGTTCCCCTGATCGTGTTCCTGTCCCTGCAGCGGTACTTCGTCCGGGGTCTACTGGCCGGCAGCGTCAAGGGCTAGAAAGCACAACCAGAGCGAACATGACGGCCGGCCGCGGGCAGAAGCGGCCGGCCGTCGTGGTGAGAACGCGAAGGTGGCGACGTGATCAGGATCGACGACGTGGCCCGGGCGGCAGGTGTCTCCACCGCCACCGTCTCCCGGGCGCTGCGTGGACTGCCGGTGGTGTCCGAGAGCACCCGGCAGCGGGTGCTCGAGGCCGCGACCCGGCTGGGGTACATCGCCTCGCCCAGCGCGTCCCGGCTGGCCGGTGGCCGTACCGGCTGCGTGGGGGTGGTGGTTCCGAGGATCACCCGCTGGTTCTTCTCCACTGTGGTGGAGGCCGCCGAACGAAGCCTGCACGAGGCCGGGTACGACGTGCTGCTGTTCAACCTCGGCGGCAGCGAGCAGGCGCGGCTGAAGCTGCTGCACACCGGCGCGCTGCGGCAGCGGGTGGACGCGGTCATCATGATCTCGATGCCGCTGCTTGCCGAGGACTTCGTGGCGGTCAGCCGGCTTGAGCTGCCGGGCGTGACCGTCAGCTCGGGTACGCCGGTGCCGGGCTGGCCGAGCGTGCGGATAGACGACGTGGCCGCGGCGCGGGACGCGGTGGAGCACCTGATCGGGCTGGGCCACACCCGGATCGCCCGGATCTGCGGCAAGTCCACCGACGAGCTGGCGTTCACCACGCATGTGGACCGGCAGCGGGGCTATTCCGAGGCGCTGCGGCAGGCCGGACTCACGCCGGACCCGGCGCTCGAGGTGGAGGGCAGCCTGGACCTGGCCGGGGGCGCGGCCGCGACCGAGGAGCTGCTGAGCCGCGGCGTCCCGTTCACCGCGATCTACGCGATCTGCGACGAGGCCGCGATGGGCGCACTGACCACGTTGCGGCGGCACGGGCTGCGGGTACCTGAGGACGTGAGCCTGGTCGGCATCGACGACCACGACCTGGCTCCCGCGATCGGGCTGACCACCGTGGCGCAGCCGGCGGCGGAGCAGGGTCGCCGCGCGGTGGAGACGCTGCTGGCGCCGACCGCGCCGGAGAGCGATGTGCTGCTGCCGACACACCTGACAATTCGGGAGTCGACGGCCGCGCCGCCCAGCACACTTGAACCGGATACCACCTCTAGGGATGGAGAGAGACCCTGAACACGCACAAAGGCAGCGAGTGGTGGCGGCACGCCGTCATCTACCAGGTCTACCCCCGGTCCTGGGCGGACAGCGACGGTGACGGCCTCGGTGACCTGCCGGGCATCACCGGCCGGCTTGACCACCTGGTGGAGCTGGGCGTGGACGCGCTCTGGCTGTCCCCGTTCTACCCGTCGCCGCAGGCGGACGCCGGGTACGACGTGGCCGACTACCGCAACGTCGACCCGATCTTCGGGCAGCTGGAGGACGCGGACAAGCTGATCGGCGAGGCGCACAGCCGCGGCCTGAAGCTGATCGTGGACCTGGTCCCGAACCACACCTCAAGCGCGCACGTGTGGTTCCAGGAAGCCCTCAAAGCGGGCAAGGGCAGCCCGGCGCGGAACCGCTACGTCTTCCGGGACGGCAAGGGCGCGAACGGCGAGGAGCCGCCGAACGACTGGTCCGCGGTGTTCGGCGGGTCGGCCTGGCAGCGGATCACCGAGCCGGACGGTACGCCCGGCCAGTGGTACCTGCACCTGTTCGACCCCGCGCAGCCGGACCTGAACTGGGACAACCCGGAGATCAGGGCGGACTTCGTCACCACGCTGCGGTTCTGGCTGGACCGGGGCGTGGACGGCTTCCGGGTCGACGTCGCGCACGGCCTGATCAAGCAGCGCGACCTGGCGAACTGGGAGTACCCGATCCACGGCGCGACCGGCGACGGGGTCGAGGGCCGCCGCGCGCCGATGTGGGACCAGGACGAGGTGCACGAGGTCTACCGGCAGTGGCGCGCGGTCCTCGACGAGTACGAGGGCGAGCGCATCCTGGTCGCGGAGGCGTGGGTGCAGCCGGCCGAACGGCTCGCGGCCTACGTGCGGCCGGACGAGATGCACCAGGCGTTCAACTTCGAGTACCTGGAGGCGCACTGGACCGCGGCCGACCAGCAATCGGTGATCACCCGCTCGCTCGCCGCGAACGGCTCGGTGGGCGCGCCGACCACCTGGGTGCTCTCCAACCACGACGTGCTGCGGCACGCGTCCCGGCTGGGCCTGCCGATCGGCACGCCGCGCCCGGACGGCATCGGCATCGGCGACCCGCAGCCGGACCCGGTGCTGGGACTGCGCCGGGGCCGCGCGGCCACGCTGCTGATGCTCAGCCTGCCCGGCGGCGCCTACCTCTACCAGGGCGAGGAGCTGGGCCTGCCGGAGCACATGACGATGCCGGACGAGGCGCGGCAGGACCCGACCTGGGAGCGCTCGTCGCACGCGCGGCGCGGCCGGGACGGGTGCCGGGTGCCGATCCCGTGGGAGGCCGACGCGCCGTCCTACGGCTTCGGGCCGACTGACGCGAGCTGGCTGCCGCAGCCGGAGCTGTGGGCGGAGTACGCGCTCGACCGTCAGCGCGGCGTCGCGGGCAGCACCTACGAGCTGTACCGGGAGACGCTGCGCCGCCGCCGTGAGCTGGGCCTGGGCAGCGGCGAGCTGACCTGGCACGAGACGACAGGCGAGACGGTGCTGTCCTTCACCAACGGCGGCGTGCGGGTGCTTACCAACTTCGGCCCGGACGACGTGTCGCTGCCGGACGGTGCCGAGGTCATCCTGACCAGCCAGCCGCTCGAGACGCCGGGCGTGGTGCCGTCGGACGTGACGGTCTGGCTGCGCGCCTGACGGCGCTTTGACAGATCAAGATCATGCGGGGGTACGGCGTGAGCCCGGCCGGTCAGGACGGAGCTCTCGCCGTACCCTCGGCGGATTTTTGATCGTGTTTGTGACCTGCTCTTGCCAGCAGCGTGTCGTGCACGGCCGCGATGTCGCCCGGCGCGGTGCGCGAGGCCAGCCAGTACATGACGCCGGTCGGCACGAAGAAGAGCTGGAAGAGCGCGAGGCCGGCCGCGTAGTTGAGCGGTGGCGGGAACGCGCCGGACAGCGCCTTCGCCGCGACGCCGATCAGCGCGTTGCCGCCGGCCCGGCCGAGGCTGTTGACCAGGTTGCCGATGCTGTAGACCGTGCCGCGGTGCTCAGGCAGGTTGACGTCGCCGATCAGCGCGAACCAGTTCGGCGAGTTGGCGGACGTGAACGCGAGCGCGATGAACGCGGTGACCAGGCTCAGCGCGACTGTGGGCTCGGTGACCACGCTGGCCAGCACCGCGGCGACCACGGCGCCGCTTGACCCGCCGTTCGGCACGTCGATCCTCAGCGGCACGTAGAAGAGGATCCCGTAGAACGGCAGCGCGCCGAGCACGCCGACGGCAGCGACAAGCGCCCGGCCGCGCGGGTTCCGCCGCTGGAGCCGGTCGCCGATCACGCCGCCGATGATCGACAGTGCGCCGCCGAGCTGGAACAACGTGGTGAAGATCGTGCCGACCACGACCGCGGTGCTGTCGTCATAGCCCTGGTCGCGGGCCCGCTCGGTGAACAGCACCGGCAGCCAGACCAGCGAGCCGAACGCGATCTGCGCGGTCAGGCCCTGCGCGACAAGCCAGACGTTTGAGCGGTTCCCGACGATCCGGGGCAGGTCGCGGCGGGAGATCCGGTAGTCGTAGTCCACGGCGTCGGCCAGCTCCGGCTCGCTCTCGCCGCGCCGGATGTCGTAGGTGAACAGGTACGCCACGGTCGCGACCAGCCCGGCCACGGTAAGCACCGCGAACGGCCGCCGCCAGTCCGCGTTGCCGAGCAGGCCGCCGAGCAACGTGCCGGACAGCGAGCCGACGCCCTGCGCCAGGCCGAAGAACGCCATCACCAGGCCACGGCGGCGCGGCGTGATCAGGTCGGTGACCACGGAGAAGCCGACCGAGGAGACCGCGCCGAGCCCGGCCGCGGCGGTGAACTGGGCGATCACGAACGTGACAAAGTCTGCGGAGAGCGCGGTGCCTGCGGTTCCGGCGGCCCAGACCAGCGTGCCGGACATCAGCAGGCGTTTACGGTCGGTGCGGTCCCCGCTGTAGGCCCAGACGACCGAGGCGAGCGCGCTGACCAGGTACGTCATTGAGATGACGCCGGCGATCGCGCCGCGGCCGACGCCGAGCCCCTCGCCGATCCGGCCGTAGAGCGGCGGTGTCAGCCCGATGACCACGTTGTCGAGCGAGGCGAGCACGACGAAGACGACCACGCTGTACAGGCGGTGCACCCGCCCGCCGCCGCCCCTCATGACCGAGCCTTTTCCACAGTGGTTCCAACCCGTGTGCGCGCGTCCCGTCGACTCCGAGCCCGGCAGTCACCTGCTCACCAGGTTGACATTGCTCACCCGGGAGGGTAGCTCAGTTTTCTTTCCTGCTGGGGCTGCGCCACATCGGCCAGAACGGCGCGCCGTCCGGGAGGAGGAGCGGCCGGTCCGCCACGTAGCCGTGCCGCGCGTAGAGGTCGCGGGCCGAGGGGTGGGGCGAGACGAGGTACGCCGGGATGCCGTCCGCGTCCAGCCGGGCGTGGTGCGCCCGCAGCAGCGCGCTGCCCAGGCCCTCGCCGCGCCGGTTCGGCTCCACGGCCATGAACAGCAGGTGGTGGTGGGGCTCGGCCGGGTGATGCGTGGCGAGCAGCGTGGCCAGCTCGCGGAACCGGTCGGCGAACTCCGCGGTGATCTCCCGGGTGCTGCTGTCGGGCCGGCCGGGAAGCGCGGGCCAGGCGTCGCCGGTGTGATGAAGCCAGACCGCGATCGCGTCCCGGTCCGGTGTGCACAGGGCCTCGCCGCGTTCGAGCGCGGCGTGCAGCGAGACGGAAATAGCGCCGGTCAGAATGTCCCTGCGGCGGGAGCGCGTCGGGATCAGCCAGACCACCGGCGCGGTAGCCTCGAAGGCCCGCACGATGAGATCGGTCGCCCAGGGCACGTCGGACGGTCCGGCCCTGAGAATCGTCGGGCGCAAAACTGGCTCGCCTCCCTGATATCGGCCGCTCGTAGATTCGCATCCTTGAACGCCGACTGCAACTCCCACTATGGAGCAACTTCCATAGGTGGATCTTCCTCGAATTTCCGGGAGTCGGCTTCCAGGTCATGACCTGCATCAGCGACACTCAGCCCTATGGGAACCCATCCGACGGTGCGGAGACGCCGGCTCGCATCCGAGCTGCGGCGACTGCGGGAGGCTGCGGACCTGACCATCGAACAGGCCGCCGCCGAGGCAAAGATCAGCAAGTCCACGCTCTCCCGGATCGAGACGGCACAGATCCGGGTGCAGCCGCGCACGGTCGGCACCCTGCTGCGCGTCTACGGCGTGAACCACGAGGTGCGCGGCGCGCTCGTGCAACTCGCCCGTGATGCGCGCGAGCACGGCTGGTGGGTCGACTACTCCGGCTCGATGCCACAGTGGTTCGCCGGCTACGTCGCGTTCGAGGACGAGGCGGACGGCTTCCTGATCGTCGACATCCAACTCGTGACCGGCTTGCTGCAGACGCCGGAGTACGCCCGCGCCGTGATAGCCGCGGAATTCCCTGAGGACTCCGCCGAGCGGATCGACGAGCGCCTGGAACTCCGGATGGCGCGTCAGGCGATCCTGCGGCGGGAATCCCCGCCCAAGCTGTGGCTGATCCTGGACGAGTCCGTCACGGAGCGCGTCATCGGCGGGCCAGAGGTGATGGCGGCACAACTTCGGCATCTGGTGGACACGAGCCAGTTACCCAATGTGACCATTCAGGTCCTACCGTTCGGCCAGGGACCGTATGCCGGGATGGGGGTGGGTTTCACCATTATGGAATTCGCTGACCCCGGTGATCCCACCGTGGTCTACCTGGAGAATCTCTCCGGAGCGTTGCTTTTGGACAGTCCCGAGCACGTGGCGACGCATGCGACGGCATATGACCATATGAGAGCGATTGCGCTCTCCCCGGTGGACAGCGTTAAACTACTAAGCGTGAAGGCGGACGCGTTCGCCCCCAGGTGAAAACTGCCTGGCGGCGGGCGGCCTCTGTTGATCTCTGTCCGGCTTCACAGCACAACGTCGGCGAGATCAACAGAGTAGGAGGGCGCACAATGGCTGCGCCGTATCCGTCCGAGGCCACGTGGCGTAAGAGCAGCCGCAGCAACGGCCAGGGACAATGCGTGGAGTTCGCCCAGCTCGGCGACCAGGTCGTCGGGGTACGCGACTCGAAGGACACGCAGGGTCCGATGCTGACGTTCGCTCCGGAGAGCTGGCAGACCTTCCTGGCCAGCGATCTGATCAGGAACAACTGACTTGCGAGTACGCCCGCCGTCTCCTGTGGAAACGGCGGGCGCCTCTCTTCTAGTGCCGGTCCACGGTCAGGTCGCGGGCCGCGGCGTACTGGTCGCGGATCACGGGGGCCGGTGTGCCGTCGTACTCCCGGGTGTCCTTGAGCGTCCAGGCCGGAGCCTCGCCGAGCGCGACCCAGGCGGCCTGCCGGGCGGCCCCGTCCGCCACGTACTCCCCCGGCGGCGGGACCACGACCGGGAGCCCGAAGACCTCCGGCGCGATCCGGCGGACCGCCTCCGAACGGGCGCCGCCACCGACCAGGATCACCCGGTTGACCGTGGCGCCCTGCGCGCGTAACGCGTCCAGGCCGTCCGCGAGCGCGCAGAGCATCCCCTCCACCGCGGCGCGGGCCAGGTGCGCGGGCGTACCGGTGCGCAGCGTCAGGCCGTGCACCGCGCCGGACGCGTGCGGCTTGTTCGGCGTCCGCTCGCCCTCCAGGTAGGGCACCAGCACCAAGCCGCCCGCGCCGGCCGGGGCATCGAGCGCCAGGTCGGAGAGCTTCTCCACGGTCACGCCGAGCATGGCCGCGGCCGTGGTGAGCACGCGGGCCGCGTTGAGCGTGCAGACCAGCGGCAGGAAACGGCCTGTCACATCCGCGAACCCGGCGACGATGCCGCTGGGGTCGTTCGCCGGCGTGTCCGCCACCGAGAAGACGGTGCCGGACGTGCCGATGCTCACCAGCACGTCGCCGGGCTGGGCGCCGGCGCCGAACGCGGCGGCCGCGTTGTCCCCGGCGCCGGGACCGAGCTTCGCACCGTTCGAGGTGGTGCCCGCCGACTCGGCCGGGCCGAGCACTGTGGGCACGATCGGCCGCATGCCGAGCGCCCGCTCCAGCAGATCCATCCGGTACTCGCCGGTGGCCGCCGACCAGTAACCGGTGCCGCTGGCGTCGCTGCGGTCGGTGCGCAGGGCGTCCATGCTTCCCGCACCGGCCAGCTTCCAGGTCAGCCAGTCATGAGGAAGACACACCGCGGCGGTACGGGCGGCGTTCTCCGGCTCATTGCCGGCCAGCCAGCGCAGCTTGGTGACAGTGAACGAGGCGACCGGGACCAGGCCGACCGCGTCGGTCCAGGCCTGCGGGCCGTTCAGCTCCTCGATCAGGTCCTCGGCGGCCCCGGCGGAACGGGTGTCGTTCCAGAGCAGTGCCGGGCGGACGATCTCGCCGTTCCCGTCAAGCGTGACCATGCCGTGCTGCTGGCCGCCGACGGAGATCGCCGCGACGTCGTCCAGGCCACCGGCCTGCTCCGACGCCTCGGTGAGGGCACTCCACCACGCGTCCGGGTGGACCTCGGTGCCGTCCGGGTGGGCCGCACGGCCCTCCCGGACGAGCGCGCCGGTCTCCGCGTCGCGGATCACGACCTTGCACGACTGGGTCGACGAGTCGACCCCGGCAACGAGAGTCATGGTCCGCTTACCGGGCGCCGAGGACGTGCTCGACGGCAAGCTGGTTGAGGCGGACGAAGCCGAAGCCGCGCTGGGCGGCGGCGTCCACGTCGTACTCCTCGAAGCTGCTCTTGTCGGCCAGCAGGTCCGCAACGGTCTCGCCGTCGTTGAGCGTCGACTGGTTCAGCTCCGCGACACCGCTGGCGGCCAGCGCCTCCTGCACCTCCGGGTCCGCACGGAAGGCGGCCGCGCGCTCCTTGAGCAGCAGGTAGGTGCGCATGTTCGCGGCCGCGGAGGCCCACACGCCGTCGTAGTCCTCGGTGCGGCTCGGCTTGTAGTCGAAGTGACGCGGGCCGCTGTACGCCTCGCCGCCACCGGGTGCGCCGTTCTCCAGCAGGTCGACCAGGGCGAACGCGTTGATCAGGTCGCCGTGGCCGAAGACCAGGTCCTGGTCGTACTTGATGCCGCGCTGGCCGTTGAGGTCGATGTGGAACAGCTTGCCGTGCCACAGCGCCTGCGCGATGCCGTGCGCGAAGTTCAGCCCGGCCATCTGCTCGTGGCCCACCTCGGGGTTGAGGCCGACCAGCTCCGGCTTGTCCAGCTCGTTGATGAACGCGAGCGCGTGGCCGACGGTCGGGAGCAGGATGTCGCCACGGGGCTCGTTCGGCTTCGGCTCGATTGCGAACCTGATGTCGTAGCCCTTGTCCGTGACGTACTGGGTGAGGAGGTTCATGCCCTCCTTGTAACGCTCGAGCGCGGCACGGATGTCCTTGGCCAGGTCGTACTCCGAGCCCTCGCGCCCGCCCCACAGCACGAACGTGTTCGCGCCCAGCTCGGCCGCGAGGTCGATGTTGCGGAGCACCTTGCGCAGCGCGTAACGCCGGACCGAGCGGTCGTTGCTCGTGAAGCCGCCGTCCTTGAACACCGGGTGGGTGAACAGGTTTGTCGTCACCATCGGGACCTTGAGACCGGTCTCGTCAAGCGCCTTCTTGAACCGGCTGATCTGCTCGTCCCGGGCGGTCGTGTCCGCGCCGAACGGGATCAGGTCGTCGTCGTGGAAGGTCATGCCGTAGGCGCCCAGCTCAGCGAGCTTGTGCACCGCCTCGACCGCGTCAAGCGGCGCGCGGGTGGCGTCACCGAAGGGGTCACGGGCCGTCCAGCCGATGGTCCAGAGGCCGAACGTGAACCTGTCCGCGGGAGTGGGCTTCACCATGAGATACCTCCACGTAACATCCGCGATTTGTTTAACGGTTGAATTATTTGAGCGGCGTGTGGCATTGTCAACCCCGTGATTTTCGGGATCTCCGTTGCCGCGGACGCGCCGGTGCGACAGGCCAGCCTGCGCCAGCACAACCTGCGGCTCGTGCTGGCCCAGGTCGCCTCGTTGAGCCCGCAGTCCCGCGCCGACATCGCCGCCGCCACCGGACTCACCCGCGCCACGGTCTCCACTCTCGTCGACGATCTCGTCTCCGGCAGCCTGTTACGCGAGGTCTCCCCCACACCCCGCAGCGGCGCCGGCCGTCCCGGCGTCGGCCTGGTCCTCAACGACGCCGACGGCCCCGCCGGCCTCGGACTGGAGATCAACGTCGACTACCTGGCCGCCTGCGTGCTCGACCTGGCCGGCACCGTCCGCCACCGGGAGATCCAGCCCGGCGACCGCCGCGGCGTGGATCCCGCCCAGGTGCTGTCCTCCGCCGCCGCGCTCGCCTCCCGCGCCATGCTCGCCGCAGAAGATCAAGGACTGACCATCGCGGGTACGGCAGTCGCCGTGCCCGGCCTCGTCTCCCCCGACCGCGTCATCCGCCTCGCACCCAACCTGGGCTGGCGCGACGTCGACGCCTCAGGCTTCACCCCGGGCCCGCTCACCGTGGAGAACGAGGCCAACCTGGCCGCGCTCGGCGAGCTGCACCACGGCTCCCCCGGCGGCTCAACAAGCTTTCTCTACGTCTCCGGCGAGATCGGCATCGGCGCCGGCATCGTGCTCCAGGGCAACCTGTTCCGCGGTGCCCGCGGCTGGAGCGGCGAGTTGGGCCACGTCGCAGTCAACCCCGGCGGCCCCGCCTGCCGCTGCGGCGCCCACGGCTGCCTGGAGCAGTACGCCGGACAGGAGGCACTGCTCCCACCGGGCACCTCCGTCTCCGACCTCGCCGCAGCGGCGGACTCCGGATCCGAGCCGGACCTGGGCCGCCTGTCCACCGCCGCCTCCGCGCTCGGCGTCACCATCGCCGGCGTGATCAACCTGCTGGATGTGGACACCGTCATCCTCGGCGGCATCTACGCGCCCCTCACCCCATGGCTCCGCCCCGGCATCGAGGCCGAAATCGCCAACCGGGTACTGACCGCCGCCTGGTCACCGGTCAGGATCCACCCCGCCGCGCTCGGCAGCGACGCCGCCGTCATCGGCGCCGCCGGTGCCGTCATCCGCGCCGTCCACGAGGAGCCCGCCGCCTGGCTCCTTCCCATTGGTCCCTTAAGACATAGAGACTCCGGTAAGCCATAGAGACAGGGCATACCTGGCGGGGGTAGTCTCGGCGGACGATGGCCGTAAAGCACGGGCCAAACCGGCCGGATCCCACCGTCGCCCCCGCGACCGCCACCGTCACCGCCGACGCCGCCGCGATCGATGAGGCGGCCGAAGCGCTGTTAGGCGTGTGGGACACCGCTCGGGAAAAGGCCACCAACCGCCTCTCGGGCTCGCAACTGCGGGCCCTTCTCGTCGTGGAACAGGACGAAGGCATAAATCTGGGCGGCCTGGCCGGCAACCTCGGGATGATCCTCTCCTCCGCCAGCCGCCTCTGTGACCGCCTCGTCGCCGCCGGCATGCTGGAACGGGAACCCGGCCGCGCCGACCGCCGCGAGATCGCCCTCATCCTCACCTCCGCCGGCCGCGCCCTCCTGGACGAGGTCCGCGCCGAACGCCGGGACCAACTCAGCCGCGTCCTCGCCCTGATGTCCCCGAACTCCCGGGTCGCCCTCCTCAACGGTCTCCAGGCTTTCTCTACTGCCGCGCTTCCCGCGGAAGAGACCACGCCGGCCATTCGTACCGCCTGAAAACGCTCCCGGTCCTGGCTTGGGTGGGGGTTCGCTTTTCGCGATTTCGCCTCGAGTGCCCTTCCTGCAACGTCGCGTCGCGGCAAGGGGCCTTTCCGGCTGCGATTTCTTTCGGCTGGGCCTGCGGCGTCGCCGTGGAGGGGGTGGGCGTCGATGAGGTGAAATGTCGGGCGAGGGTAATGGGCGTGTGAGTAGGTGGACGAGGACCTGGCCGACGTGCACATATTGGGGTTGCGCGGTCGGGGTGTGGGAGGGCAACTGTGACCGAAATTTCGGTATATAGATGTCTTTGATGCATGCTCAACTTGATCGCGGAAGGTCAGTGCTGGCCTTCGGTGGTCATGGTCTGGCGGTGGCGCTGTGTGACATAGGGGTGTGCGGCCTGAAGTCTTGCTATGTGTCGGCCGGGGGCGGTGCGTGGTCCTTCGACATGATGAAACGGCCCGTTGACGGTGGCCTATCGGACATTTCTGTCCGTTGGTGGCGCAGGTGGGGTGGCTGCGGTTCTTTGCCTCCGGCGGCCCTCCGGGGGGAGCGCTCCGGCTCCGGGGCAACCGGAAGCGCAGGTCAGCTTCGCTGGTAGAGCTTTGTCGGTGGTCGGGTTTCGTGTGGCCTGTCTGCCCCGTCTGTCATCGACCCGGGCAGAGCCGAGCAGATCATCGGCAGGGCCGCCAGGCTGGGTGGTGTTGGCGCCGTCTTGATCGGGTCTTACGAGTCTGCTGGTCACGCTGGGCGCGCCGGGCTGCAGTCTCGTGGGTGGGCGCGTGTTTCTGGTCGCGCTGCGGGGTGTTGGTATCTGCCCGTTGGTGGCGGCCCTGCCGATGATCTGCTCCCCGAAGGGCGGGTCGATGGCAGACGGGGCAGCCAGGCGGTCACCTTTGTGTGCTGCGCACACGACACAAGATCAAAGGCGGGGCGGGGCGAGGCAGGGCTATGTGGCAGGCCAGGCGGGGGCAGGGCGGCGCGGCACGGGGCGAGACGGCGGGGTAGGCCGGGCCGGCAAGGGGCGGCAGGGCAGGCCCGGCCAAGCCAGCGCGGCACGGGGCGGCGCGGCGGCGCGCGGCAGGCCAGGGCGGGCGGCAGGCCAGGGCGGGCGGCAGGCCAGGGCGGGCGGCAGGCCAGGGCGGGGCGGGGCGGCAGGCCAGGGCGGGGCGGCAGGCCAAGCCGAACCGGCGCGGCAGGCCAAGCCGAACCGGCGCGGCACGGGGCGGCGCGGCAGACAGGGCGGGGCGGGGCAGCAGGCCGGGGCAGCGCAGGGCAGCGGGGATATGGGTGGAATGTGAGGAAGTGGCGAGGGGGAGGGCGTCAGGTGAGGCGTGAGCACGCTATTCGTCGGGAATGGGGTGCTCATGCCTCACCTGGCGCTTGATCTATCGGCTTTTGTCGATTGAAGACAGCGCCAACGTACCGGCGGCGGGGGAATTATCTTGATATTTCCGGCAGGGCGTTGGGGGCGATCAAGCGATGGCTGAGCCGCCGGGCATGGGGAGCAGGGTCGGGAGCAGGCGGGTCGCAGTTACGCGAGAGGGGGAGATGACGTGGCTTTAGTACGCCCCTCGCGACCGCACCACGGCGCCCAGCGTCTTCCACAGGATTGTCAGGTCGGCGGCGAGAGACCAGTTCTCGACGTAGAAGAGGTCGAGGCGGACGCCGTCCTCCCAGGATAGGTCCGAGCGTCCGCTCACCTGCCAGAGTCCTGTCATCCCCGGTTTGACCAGCAGACGGCGTGCGAGGTCGCCGTCGTAGCGTGCCACCTCTGAGGGCAGGGGCGGGCGGGGGCCGACCAGGCTCATGTGGCCGAGTAGCACGTTGAACAGCTGCGGCACCTCGTCGAGCGACCATTTGCGCAGGAAACCGCCGACCCGGGTCACCCGCGGATCGTTGCGCATCTTGAACATCAGGCCGTCGGTCTCGTTCTTGGCCTGGAGTTCGGCGAGGAGCGCGTCGGCGTTCGTCACCATGGTGCGGAATTTGAAGACGCCGAACTCCTTGCTGTCCAGCCCTACGCGCGTCTGGCGGAAGATGACGGGGCCCCGGCTATCGATCTTGATGGCCAGTGCGATGGCGATCATCACCGGCAGCGCGCAGAGGGTGACAAGCAGCGCGATGCTGCGGTCCACGAAGGCCTTGATCAGCTTCCGGCCGCCCCGGAACTCCGGCGCCTCCACGTGGATGAGCGGAAGCCCGGCGACCGGCCGGGTGTGGATGCGGGGGCCTGCCACGTCGGTCAGCGCCGGCGCCAGCACCAGGTCGACGTCCGTGCCTTCCAGTTGCCATCCGAGCCGGCGGAGGCGGCCCGCGGTGAGTTCACCCGACGCTGTGACCGCGACCGTGTCGACCCCGGTGGCCGCCACCGCCTCCAGGATGCTCCGGAAGGAGCCGACCACCGGCACGTCCCCGAGCCGCTGCGGCACCGGCGCGAGCAGCGCGTCGGGGATGCAGGCGCCGACGACGTGGTAGCCCGCGTAGGGCTCGCGGCGCAGCGTGTGCACGAGCTCGAGCACGTGCGGGGCGTCGCCGACCACAAGCACGCGCCGGGACCAGCCACGGCCCTTGCCGCGCAGCCGGTGGAGGCGTTTGCGGGCCAGCCACCGGGCGAGGATCAGCAGCGCCGTGCCGAGCGCGAACGAGATGGCGAGGAAGCCGCGGGCTACGCCGATGTCGATGGCGTACCCGGCGATGGCCACGCCGCCCGCGACGCGCGCGCTGGCGGAGAAGATCCGGCGGTACTCGTCGGCCCCGTAGCCGAGCACGCGGTCGTCGTAGCAGCGCGCTCCCTTGAGCGACAGCAGCCAGATCACGGCCAGGACCGGCAGGATGACGAAGTAGGGGACCTCGACGCCGACGACCGGGGTGTCGTAGAAACGCCCGACGAAGCCGGCCAGCACGGCCACCGCGACCACCACCGCGTCGACGACCACGAGGGTACGGACGTAGTGCCGCTGCCGGAGCCGGAGGTCCGAGACGGAGGCGTCCGGTGGGGTGTCCGGTCGCCGTTCGGGCGCCGGCGTGAGCGTTGCAGACGTCATCGACCCTCCCCACCGTTGTCGCCGGCCCCATGATCGCTACTAGGGCCGGTCGCAGAATATCCGCGGCCGATTACCGCGAGTTCCGCCGTCCGGCGGAATTTGTGCTGGCCGGACGGCTTACTCGGAGGCGATGACCGGTCAGCCGGCGATCGCGGAGTGGGTCAGAAGACGATCGCGGCGCGGTCAGCCGACTGTCGCGGCGCGCGAGGCGATCGCCTGGAGGAAGATCTCGTCGATCTTGGCGGGGTCCTGGGCGACGTACGCGCCGCCGCCGCCCGCCTCCGCGACGCTCTCCAGCTCTTCCTTGTTGACCTCGTTGCCGATGCCGATCAGGATCACCCGGACCGGCCGCTTGGCGTCGGCCTTGTCCTTGAGCTGCTGAATCAGGTTTTCCCGGCTGATGCTGTTCGGGTCCTCGTTCTGGCCGTCGGTGAAGAGCACCACCGAGTTGACCTTGTCGGCCTGGTAGCCCTTCTGGACCTCCAGGTAGGAGGCCAGCACTGTGTCGTAGAGGCCGGTGGCGCCGCCCTCGACAGGCCTGACGTCACCGAGCGAGGCCTGCAGCTCATCCTTCTGCTTGGTGAGCTGGCCGATCGGAACCAGCTCGCGGTAGTCGCGCTGGCCGGCCAGCTCGGTGGAGAAGACCCAGACGCCGAGCCACCACTCGTTGTCGAGCAGGCCCAGGCCACGCCCGGCCGCCTCGACCATCACCTGGTTGCGGGTCTTGCCGCCGGCGGTGGGCACGGTGCCGAGCATCGAGCCGGAGACGTCGAAGACCACAAGCATGCGGCCGGGCGAGGTGATCGCGGTCCAACTGGCGAGCGCACGGCCGATCGCGGTGGCGTCCAGGCCGTTCGCCGCGCCGCCGCCGCTGCTGGCCGGTGCGGACGCGGCGATCGCCTCCGGGCTGGGTGCGCCGGTGGGTGCGGCGAAGCCCCCGCCCGCGGCGCCGTCGGCACCGCGCAGTCCGGCCCCGGCGAGCGCGTCGCGGTATGCCGGGCTCTGTGTCAGTTCGCCGAAGAGCAGGTCGGCGGCGTTGCCCCGGGCCGCGTCCGTCTCCGGCATCACGGCGAACGGGTAGTCCAGCGCGACCGCGGCGGGCTCGACGTAGAGCGCGGCCAGCGACACCGGAGGCTTGGTCGCGTTGTACGCGATCACGTCCTCCTCGGAGAGCGCGGCCAGGCCGACCCCGTTCGCCAGGGCGGCCGGATCGTCCGACTTCGGGAACTTGGCGACCAGGTCGGCGCGCAGGTTGGACCGGTTCAACGCGAGGGTGCGCAGCACGCCCACCCGGGCTGCGTCGTTGCCGTTGCCGGCGGCCGAGGCCTGGCCGAGCGCGAGCAGCCCGGACAGGCCGGAGGCGTCCAGCGCCGGGTCCACGATGCCGGGCTTGAGCGCGGAGTCGCTGCTTGTCATCGCCGCGAGCAGGTCGGTCCACTGAAGCTTCTTGTCCGGCCAGCCGACCGCAGACTTCGCGATCGGCTCCGGCATCGCGACGACGACCGGGCTGGTCGCGACGGACTGCGCGTTGAGCGGCGTGAACCCGGGCGCGGCCTGCTTGAGGCGCTGCAGCCAGGTGGACGAGTCCGGCACCCAGACGTCGGGGAGCACTGTCGCGCCGCTGCCCTGGCCGACGCCGGTCAGCTGGGTGGCGTGCTTGGTGGCGATGGCGGCGGCGATCTCGACCGGCTCGGCCGCGTTCACCGTGACGTCGAGGCACTTGCCGTCGATGTCCGCGCCGGTCGCCACAGTCGCGTCGGCGGCCGCCTTGATCGGGGCGACGATCTCGGGTGCGGCCGCGATGACCAGCGGCACCGACCCCGTACAGCTGGGTTGCGACAACTGTCGGTAACCCAGGTAGGAGCCGGAAATGACGGCGACGACGGCCATCGCCGCGGCGATGGCCCCCGCTCCGCGGAAGCTGCTGGACATTCTATGGCGGCCTGGCACACGCCAATACTCCGCACGTTCGACGCCAACCGCCACAGACGTTCGGTCGAAAGTTACGGAGACGAAACCGTTCTATGGCAGCACAATCACTCTTCGTAATTGATCAGTTCCCGCGCGTTGGCAGAATCGGTTAGACCGGCACAGTAGTTTAGGAAAGCTTTAAGGTTCCCGTCCAGACCTATGACGGTGATCATTGGCCAAATCGGACACCCGGCATTGTCCGAAAAAGCGGGATCAAGCGCGAAGAATGCATGTCGGCGTGCCTACCTCCAGCACCGGGCCCCCGGGAGCCGGGATTCCGGTCTCCGGGTCGAGACGGAAGGTGATCACGGAGTCCGATCTCTCATTCGCTACGTAGAGGAACTCCGGGCCCTCCGGATCGACGCTCGGCATCAGTGCGAAATGGCGCGGCCACTCGCCGCCGGAGGACACCTCGCCGGTGAACTCGGGCGCGCCGGTGTCGCTGTTCAGCGCGAATACGGCAATGGTGTCGGGCCCGCGGTTGGCAACGTACGCGAAATGTCCCGAGGCGCCGACGCCGATCTCGGACGCATGCACCGGGCCGCCCGAATCGGTGATCTTCGACCGGCCGAGTTCGGTGAGCGTGCCGTCGGCGTCGGCCGCGTACCCGGTGATCGAGCCGTCCAGCTCGCCGGTGACGTAGAGGCGGCCGTCCGCGCGCGCCAGGTGCCGGGGGCCCGTGCCGGGACGGGTGCGAAACGGCTCGGCGGGCGCTTCCAGCCGGCCGGTCGCGGGGTCCAGCCGGTACCCGAAGAGCGAGTCCAGCCCCAGGTCGATCACCCAGACGCGGTCGCCGTCCGGGTCCGGCGTGGCCATGTGCGCGTGCGGCCCCTCCTGCCGGTCCGCGACCGGGCCCGAACCGGTGTGCTGCCGAAGGTCGGTCCGCTCCCCCGGCACGCCGAGCAGGTCCAGCGGGTGCACGGAGACGCTGCCGCTGCCGTAGTTCGCCGTGACCAGGTGCCCGCCGTCCGCGGTGACGGCCAGGTGGCACGGGTGGTCGCCGCCGGTGGGCTGCTCGCCGAGCAGCGTCAGGTCGCCGTCCGCAGCGATCGCCCAGGCGGTGACCTGGCCGTCGGCCAGCTCGCCGGCCGCGTAGAGCACCGGGAGCCGGGGATGCCGCGCCAGGAACGAGGGGGACGGCGTGGCGGCGGCCAGGCGCGGTGCGGAGAGCTCGCCGGTGCGCGGGTCGCGGCGGGACACGTAGATGCCCTCGCCCCGGCCGTCGGCCTCCGCGGTGTAGCTGCCGATGAATACGAGTTCGCCGTCGGTCATGAACCGATGTAACCAGAGGGCGCCGGGACGTGCGCGGCGAGGAGGCCCTCCCGCTTCAACGTCACCCACAGCTCGTCCGGGATCGGGAAGGCCGCCATGTCCGCGTTGTCGTCGACCTCGGCCGGGGTGCGGGCGCCGCAGACCACGGCCGCGACGGCCGGGTGGCCGAACGCGAACTGCACGGCCGCGGCGCGCAGCGGGACGTCGTACCCCCGGCAGATGCTCTTGATCTGACGTGCGCGGTCGAGGAGGTCGCGGCCGGCGGGCGCGTAGTCGAAGCGGGCGCCAGGCGTGGGGTCGGCGAGCAGGCCGGAGTTGTAGGGCGCCGCGGCCAGCACGGAGATGCCGCGCTGGAGCGCCAGGGGGAGCAGGTCGTCGAGCGCGGACTGGTCGAGCAGCGTGTACCGGCCGGCGACAAGCACCGCGTCCGGGCCGGGCTCGCCCATCGCGCGGATCAGGCCGGCCGGCATCGGCGCCTGGTTCATCCCGATGCTGATCGCGCCGACCACGCCGGACGTGCGCAGTTCCACCATGGCCGGGAGCGCCTCGTGCAGCGCGGGCAGGTAGTGGTCGTCCGGGTCGTGCAGGTGGAGCAGGTCGATGCGGTCCAGGCCGAGGCGGTGCAGGCTCTCCGCGACGGACCGGCGGATCGCGGCGGCGGAGAAGTCGAAGCGGGTGGTGACGCCGGTCGGCAGCTCCGCCCACATGGTGCGGTCAGGGCCGGGTTTCAGCGGTACGGGCCGGTCGGGGACCTCGCCGGGTACGAGCAGGCGGCCGACCTTCGTGGAGAGCACGAACTGTGCCCGCGGCCTGCCGCGCAGGGCAGCGCCGGCGCGCCGTTCGGAGACGCCGTGCCCGTAGAGCGGCGCGGTGTCGAACAGGCGGATGCCGCGCTCCCAGGCGCGGTCGATGACGGCCGTGGCGGTCGCGTCGCCGACCGGGGCGTAGAGGCCGCCGATCGGGGCGAGACCGAGGCCGAGGCGGGTGACCAGGACGTCGCTGCCGCCGAGCCGGATGCGCGCCGCGGGGTTCATGCCCTTCTCCCTCGCACCGTAGATCCTATAGGATCTGCCTTCTGTGTCACTGCTCACTCAGGTTAGGTGCTGATGCGTCCCGTTCGGAGACTCACGCTCACCGATGACGTCTACACGTCGGTGCAGACGCTGATCATGGATCACGCGGTGGCGCCGGGCGAGAAGATCAGCATCGACGGGCTGGCCCGGCAGCTGGACGTCTCGCCCACGCCGGTCCGCGAAGCGCTGGCCCGGCTGGAGTCCGACGGGCTGGTGCGCAAGCGGCCACTCGCCGGATACACCGCGTCGCCGCTGCTCAGCCGGGCCGAGTTCGAGGAGCTGGTCGAGATGCGGCTGCTGCTGGAGCCGGCCGCGGCGGCGAAGGCGGCCTACGCCGAGGATCTCCGTGCCGAGGCCGACCTGCCCGCCTCGCCTGATGCACCCGGGTTCGCCGGGATCGCCGCGTTCACCGCGCAGGACGCCAGGTTCCACCATCGGGTCGCGGAGCTGTCCGGGAACGCGATGCTTCACGACGCGATCGTCCGGCTGCGCTCGCACCTGCACCTGTTCCGGCTCAACTTCCCGCAGACCCACTACGGGACCAGCGCGGCCGAGCACCACCGGATCGTCGACGCGATCGCGGCCGGCGACGGGCCGGCGGCCGCCACTGCCATGCGTGACCACATCACCGCCGCCCGCGCGCGGCACCTGACCTACCTCCGGAGCTGACGCCGTGCGGATAGCGCTCTTCATCACCTGCGTGAACGACCTGATGTTCCCGGACACCGGCAAGGCCGTGGTGACCGTGCTGGAGCGGCTCGGCCACACTGTCGACTTCCCCGAGGCACAGACCTGCTGCGGGCAGATGCATGCGAACTCCGGATACCGCGCGGAGGCGATGCCGATGGTCCGCGGGTTCATCACCACCTTCCGGGGGTACGACGCGGTGGTGGCCCCGTCCGGCTCGTGCGTGGCGATGGTGCGCGACTCGTACCCCCGGCTGGCCCTGGGTGATCCTGATCTTGAAGCGGGTGTGGCCGAGGTCGCGCCGCGCACCTATGAGCTCGCGGAGCTGCTTGTCGACGTGCTCGGCGTGACAGATGTGGGCGCCGTCTTCCCGCACACCGTCACGTATCACCCGACCTGTCACGGGCTGCGGATGCTGCGCCTTGGCGACAAGCCGATGTCGCTGCTGCGCGCGGTCTCGGGGCTGGAGCTCCGGGAACTCGACGGCGCCGAGGAGTGCTGCGGGTTCGGCGGTACGTTCGCGGTGAAGAACTCCGGCGTGTCGTCCGCGATGCTTGCCGACAAGTGCGGCGCGGTGGACTCGACCGGCGCCGAGTACGTGGTGGCCGCGGACAACTCCTGCCTGATGCACATCGGCGGCGGGCTGTCCCGGCGCGCGTCCTCCACGGCCAAGCCGCTCCACTACGCCGAGATCCTCGCCAGCACCGGGAGCGCAGCATGAACGGCACCGGGAACATCGTCGCGCTGAAGCCGTTCCCGGACGCGGCGCGGCTGGAGCTCGACGACGCGCAGCTGCGGGCCAACCTGCGGCGCGCCACGCACACGATCCGGGACAAGCGGCTGCGCGTGGTCGGCGAGGTCGACGACTGGGAGCAGCTGCGGCTGGCCGGCGCCGCGATCAAGGACGACGTGCTCGCCCGCCTGCCCGAGCTGCTGGAACGCTTCGAGGAGTCGGCTACCAGGGCCGGCGCGGTGGTGCACTGGGCGCGCGACGCGGGCGAGGCGTGCGAGATCGTCACCGCGCTCGTGAAGGAGACCGCGGCGCGCGAGGTCGTCAAGGTCAAGTCGATGGCGACCCAGGAGATCGGGCTCAACGAGGCGCTTGAGGCGGCCGGGATCGCGGCCACCGAGACCGACCTGGCCGAGCTGATCGTGCAGCTCGCCGAGGACACGCCGTCACACATCCTGGTCCCGGCCATCCACTACAACCGCAGCCAGATCCGGGACATCTTCCTGTCCAAGATGCCCGGGGTCGCTCAAGGGCTGACCGACGACCCGCCCGCGCTCGCCGAGGCCGCGCGCAGGCACCTGCGGGCCAAGTTCCTCAGCGCCACTGTCGGCATCTCCGGGGCGAACTTCGCGATTGCGGACACCGGCACGCTCGTGGTGGTCGAGTCCGAGGGCAACGGGCGGATGTGCCTGACGCTGCCACAGACGCTGATCTCGGTGGTCGGCATCGAGAAGATCCTGCCGGACTTCTCGTCGCTCGAAGTGTTCCTTCAGCTGCTGCCGCGCTCGTCGACAGGCGAGCGGATGAACCCGTACACGTCGATGTGGACCGGCGTCACGCCCGGCGACGGGCCGCAGACCACGCACATCGTGCTGATCGACAACGGGCGGACCGCAGTTCTGGAGGACGAGGTGGGACGCCAGGCGCTGCGCTGCATCCGCTGCTCGGCCTGCCTGAACGTGTGCCCGGTCTACGAGCGGGTGGGCGGGCACGCGTACGGCTCGGTCTACCCCGGCCCGATCGGCGCGATCCTGTCCCCGCAGATGACCGGCGGCGGCGCCAACAAGACGCTGCCGTACGCGTCCTCGCTCTGCGGCGCCTGCTTCGACGCCTGCCCGGTGCGGATCAACATCCCCGAGGTGCTGGTCCACCTGCGGCAGAAGGGCCCGAAGCCGCGCGCGGAGCAGGCCGCGTTCGCCACGCTGTCGTGGATCATGAGAGACCGGCGGCGGTACGTCGCGGCCCTGCGCGCCGCCCGCCGGGGCAGCGCGCCGCTGCGTGGCCGGTCGATCAGGAGGCTGCCGTGGCCGGCGTCCGCGTGGACGGCCAGCCGCGACCTCCCGCTGCCGCCGAAGCAGACCTTCCGCGAATGGTGGACCACACGATGACAAGCGCACGCGAGGAGATCCTGGCCCGGGTACGGACGCACCGGCCGACCACCCCGGTGACAGTGCCCCGGGACTACCTGCCCGACCTGACCGGCATCGACGTGGTCGAGGTGCTTGTGGACCGGCTCGTCGACTACAAGGCCGGCGTGCACCGGGCGGTCGCGGCGACGCTTCCGGAGGTGCTCGGCGGGCTCGTTGCCGCGTCCGCCACGGTGGTCGTCCCGCCCGGCCTGCCGCCGGAGTGGCTGGCCGGGCCGGTCGTCCGGGACGCCGCCGGCGCGCCGCTCTCCGTCGAGGCGCTTGACGCGCCCGGCGTCACAGTGGTCACCGGCTGCGCGGTCGCGATCGCGGCCACCGGCACGCTGATCCTGGACGCCGCGCCGGACCAGGGGCGCCGGGTGCTCAGCCTGGTCCCGGACCACCACGTCTGCGTGGTGTGGACCGACCAGATCACCGGTGGTGTGCCGGCCGCGCTGGCCCGGCTGGCGGACCCGGCACGGCCGCTCACGCTCATCTCCGGGCCGTCCGCGACAAGCGACATCGAGCTGAACCGGGTCGAGGGCGTACACGGCCCACGCCGCCTCGACGTGATCATCGCGACGCGGGGTTGACAGGCCTTCGGCCCGAACAGCTCGTAGAAGACCTCAGCCGGACCGCGCCTACGCCCTGCGGCAGCTGCTCATCTTCGGCGCCGTGCTCCCTATGACGGCGCCCCCGCGAGGCTGAGCCCGCGGCGCTCGGCGACGTACTCGACAAGCGCGATCAGGACGCTCTTGCCGGAGCGGCGGTCGCGGGCGTCGCAGAGCACGATCGGCACCTCGGGGTCCAGGTCGAGCGCGGTCCGCAGCGCGGTCTCGGTGATCTCGCTGTGGCCCTCGAACATGTTGACCGCGACCACGAACGGCGTGCCACGCTGCTCGAAGTAGTCCACCGAGGGGAAGCAGTCCGCGAGGCGGCGGGTGTCCGCGAGCACGACCGCGCCGAGCGCGCCGAACGCCAGCTCGTCCCAGAGGAACCAGAACCGGTCCTGGCCGGGCGTGCCGAACAGGTAGATCTGCAGGTCCTCGCTGATCGTGATGCGGCCGAAGTCCATCGCGACAGTGGTGGTGCCCTTCTGCTCGACACCGAACGTGTCGTCCACGTCCAGGCCCATGCCGGTGAGCACCTCCTCGGTCTGCAACGGGCGGACCTCGCTCACGGAGCCGACAAGCGTCGTCTTCCCGGCACCGAAGCCGCCCGCGATCAAGATCTTGAGAGCGGTCGGCACCTGCGCCGCCCGCTCGTCAAAGAGCACGGAGTCCATTAACAACCGCCTTGAGGATGTCTTCGTCATGCCGGCGCGCCGCGGGCGGCTCGTACATGGAGATGAGGTTGGCGGCCAGCAGGTCGCCGAGGAGGACCCGGATCACGCCGAGCGCGAGGTTCAACTTCGCCGCCACCTCGGCCACGGAGAGCGGCTCCGCCGAGGCCGCGAGGATGGCGCGCTGCTCCGGACTCAGGTGAATCGGCAGCGCGGCGTCCGTCACCCGGGAGACGACGAACGCCACCAGGTCGAAGCCCCCGGCCACCGGGCGCACCCGGCCGCCGGTCACCGCGTACGCCCGGACGACCGGGCCGGCGTCGTCGTCCATCCAGTGCATCTCCGGCTGGTCCGGCCGGCCGGGCACGTCCGGTGGTCTATCCCGCATCTGTGCGTACCCCCAGGGTTCGCTGGGTGGCGCTCATGTTCTGCCCCACCCGGGTGACGAGCATGGCCATCTCATAGGCGATCAGCCCGATATCGGAGTCAGACGCGGCGAGCACGGCGAGACAGGCGCCCGCGCCGGCCGCGGTCACGAAGAGGTACGCGGACTCCATCTCGATGATGGTCTGCCGGACCGGCCCCGCGCCGAAGTGGCGGCTGGCGCCCTTGGCAAGGCTCTGGAAGCCGGCCGCCATCGCGGACAGGTGCTCCGCGTCCTCCCTGCTCAGGTTCCTCGACGCGCCCATGAGCAGGCCGTCGGAGGAGAGCACCACAGCCTGGTCTGCCGTCGGGACCCGGTCGATCAGGTCGTCGAGCAGCCAGCTGAGGTTGGCGTTGGAGGTCATCTGCTGTGCCACTTATGCGTCCCTGTCTGCTTCTCGGTGCTCCGTGGCGGTATCAGCGGCCGCAGCGGATTGAACGGTGGTCGGCGATCCGACCGACGGGATCCGGGCGTCCGGCGCCGGCATCAGTACGGCCCCGGGCGGCGGCGTCGCGGTGCCGCGCACGGCCTCGCCCCGCTGCTCCGGCACCGGCTGGCCGGTCATCATCGCCTCGGCTGCCTTACGGCCCCGGTTGGTGCCCGCCTGCAACGCGGACATCAGGTTGCGCGCCTGGTCCGGTGATCGCGGCGCCGCCTCGGGCACGGCCGGCACGGCCGACTGCAGCCCGGGACGGAGTTTCGGTGCCAGATTCGCCTGGCGAACGCGTTTGGGCAGGCCGTCCATGGTGGTGGTCCCCTCCGGGTCGTCCCCCGGCTCCGCGTCGGCCGTCGCCTGCCCCGGCGCCCGGACCCCGGATTGCGGGCGCTGCGGTATGGCGAGCGTCGGCGCGTCCTCGCCGTCCTCTGTCGCTCTATTCTCCGTGTCCGATGTGGCCGACGGAACCGGGGTTGCCTGCTTCCGCCGCCTCGTCGAACGGCGGCCGGGCAGCTCCATTCCATCGACCACGACCGTGCCGATCGTCTCACCCGCCGGCCTGCCCGTGCGCGCGGGATCCGAGGGCGCCGCCTCGATCTCCCGCGGCATGGCCGGGTGGGCCACGACCGTGTTTCCGGCGCGGCCGTTCGGCGAGGACGGCTGGGCCACCGCGAACCTGGGCAGCGCGGGCTCGACCCGGGAGACCAGCTCGCCCGGGATCAGCAGGACCGCGGTCACGCCGCCGTACGGCGACACGCGCAGGCTGACCTGTATCTGATGCCGCGCGCCCAGCTGGGCGACCACGAACAGGCCGAGACGGGCGCTGTTGGCCGGGTCGAAGTCCGGCGGCTCGGCGAGCCTGCGGTTCGCGTCCTCCAGCTCCTCCGGCGTCATGCCGAGGCCGCGGTCCTCGACCTCTATCGCGTACCCGTTCGGCACGATCTGGCCGCCGACCCGGACCCGGGTGTGCGGCGGCGAGAACGACGTGCCGTTCTCGATCAGCTCGGCGAGCAGGTGGATCACGTCGCCGACCGCGCGGCCGACCACAGCGATGTCGTCCGCCACGTCGATGTCGACGCGCGCGTAGTCCTCGACCTCGGAGACTGCGCCGCGGACCACGTCGATCATCGGGACCGGGTTGCGCCAGCCGCGGCCGGGGACCGCGCCCGCGAGGATCACCAGGTCCTCCGCGTGGCGCCGCATGCGCGTGGCCATGTGGTCGACCTTGAACAGGTCACCCAGCTCGTCCGGGTCTGTGACCCGGCGCTCCATCCGGTCAAGCAGCGCGAGCTGGCGGTGCAGCAGCGTCTGGCTGCGCCGCGCGATGTTGAGGAAGACGTCGTTCAGGCCGCGGCGCAGGTCCGCCTCGTCGACCGCTGCCTGCACGGCGGTGCGCTGCACCTCGGTGAACGCGTCGCCGAGCTGGCCGATCTCGTCGGTGCCGAACTCAAGGCGTGGCGCCTCCGCGGAAACGTCGACCACCTCGCCGCGCCGCAGCCGGCCGACGACGTCGGGCAACCGCTTCTCGGCCAGGTCGGAGGCGGCGCCGCGCAGGTCGTAGAGCCGCCGGATCAGCGAGCGGCCGACCCGGACGGAGATGACAAGCGACAACACCATCGCGGCGAGGCCGAGGAGACCTGCCGCGGCGAGCATGCCGAGGGTACGGACCGCGAGCGGCACCGCGGCCTCGGCGACCCGGTCCGAGGTGAACTGCTCGAAGTTGCGCAGCTGCAGCGAGACCTGCACGTGGGTCCGCGTCCACTGGAGCAGGCCGATCGGCACGGTCTTGTTGTCCGCCCCGGACGTGATGAGCGTGTTCTCCATGCTTTCCAGGCGCTCGAAGACCGGCGACTGGATCAATAGGTTGTAGCGTGCCCGCGTCTCCGCGTCGAGATCCGCCACGGCGGTGATGTAGAGGTACCTGTACGTACCGATGATCTGCACCAATTGACCGTGTTCACTGATCTGGAACTTGCCCGCGGTCGAGGCGCCGGCCACCAGCGCGTCGACCTGGCCGAGCACCTCGCGGGCCTGGCCGAGCTGGGCCATCGCGCCGGCCCGGCGGTTCAGCACCGGGTCGTCGTACCGGCTGAGCAGGTCGAAGACCATGAACATCTTGCCGATCACGTCGCTGTAGAAGCGCAGCGCGCCGGGCTTGTCCACATCCCGCGAGTCGATGAACTCGCGCTGCTGCGGGAGTGCGTCAAGCGACGTGTAGGCGGTCTCCAGACGGCGGTCGAGCTCATCGCCGATGTCCGAGTGATTCACCGAGCGCTGCCGGAACGCCGTCATCGCCGCGTCCGTCCGCGTGCGCTGCTCGGTAAGCGCCACGTTGTCCTGCCGCGCGGTCGGCGTGCTCGCGTTGCCCGCCAGGTAGATCAGCGACAGCCGGCGCTCCTGCTGCAGATTGGCCACCAGCTCCTCGCCGGGACGGCCGACCTGGTCGAGCACGTCCTGGGAAGACAGCAGCACCATGGCGGGGCCGACGGTCAACGCGGTGGCGAAGGCCCAGAGCGCCATCAGCGCGGCGAGCGGTACCGACACCAGCGCGATGATCTTCGATCGGATTGACCAGTTCCGGATATTCATCAGACCTCGTCCGCTGAGCCGATCGGCAGGGCCGACACCGCGTCTTCCCCGCTGGGCAGGATACGTAATCGACGGCGTGTGCACTACCTCACCCAGGACCTGAGTAGACGGACCAGGAATGCGACACCGTCCGCTCACCGCCGGTGACCCTAAAATGATCATGGTTCGCGCACTTCGTGAAGAAACCCCGCGAACCGGGATTGGCGATCACCTTCCACCGGGCATTAGCTGCGGAGAAGGAGGAACCCATGTCCGGTACGCAGATCGTCGTCCTCGTCATCATCGCCGTCATCGTGCTCGCGGTCGCCGCCGCAGCCGTCCTCTACGGCAGCCGCCGCGGTGGCAAGCGGCTCCAGGAACGCTTCGGACCCGAATACGACCGCACCGTGGCCGAGGCGGGCAGCAAGGAGGCCGCCGAGAAGGAGCTGCTCGAACGCGAGCGCCGCCACGCCGAGCTCACCATCACGCCCATCAGCGACGAGTCCCGCACCCGCTACACCACCGAGTGGGAGCGGATCCAGGCCACGTTCATCGACTCCCCCGTCGACGCGGTCGCCGAAGCTGATGAACTCGTTACCCAGCTGGTGGCGGAACGCGGATACCCTACTGAGAACTACGAAGAGCAGCTCCGCCACCTCTCGGTCGAGCACGCGAACACGCTCGGCCACTACCGGGACGCGCACGAAATCAGCGTCGCCAGCGCCCGTGGTGAGGCCAGCACCGAGCAGCTCCGCAAGGCGCTCGTGCACTACCGCGCACTCTTCGGTGAGCTCCTCGGCACCGATCCCGTGCCGCCGGCATCTCCCGCCAGTTCCACCGAGAACACCCACACCAGCCACCGGTGAGGAGACCTTCCGATGCGTTTCTTCCAGAGCGAGTCGCACTCGAAGCCTGACGACACCGACACCACCGACGACACGGTACGCACGGAGCCGGTGCCGGCCCAGCGCGCCTCCGACGAGAACGACACCGACCGCGGGCCGGACGCCGCGGACAGCCCGCACATCTCCACCGGGCGCGACGCCGACGACAGCCCGCACATCTCCGGCGGGTTCGCGGACACGGACACCGGCACGGATCGGAACGGCCACGTCGACGACGAGGCACCCCTGACTGTCGAGGACGACAGCTCGGCCCACGACGGCGAGCCGGTCGACGCGGACGTGGTCTCGGACGAGCCGGTGTTCGTCGAGCCTGCGCCGCAGGACACCGCTTTCGGCGCGGCCACGGTGGGCGGTGCGGTGGCGGCCTCGGAGCAGGCGGCCCGCCGTGAGGAAGACTCCCCTGCCGTGGGCACTGCCTCCGTGCCGGACTCCGAGGGCTTCGGTGCGGCGCACGACGCCGACCACGCCGAGGTGGTCGAGGGCTTCGGTTCCGCCGTGGACGAGCCGCACCGGACCGGGGACCAGGTGGACGACGCCACCCCCGCCCACCTGGCCGAGGACGACGACGAAACCGGCAAGCCGATCCGCGCCGAGGCAGTCGAGGGCTTCGGGACGGCCGGCGACACGCAGGGCTTCGGGACGGCCGACGACTCCGAAGGCTTCGGCACGGCGGACGACAAGCCGCTCCGCGCTGAGGACACCCAGGACGGCGACGCCGCTGAGCACACCCCGGACGCGGTCGTGGTCGAGGACGCCCACGACGACACTCCGGACGCAGTCGTGGTCGACGACACCCGGGACGCCGTCGTAGTCGACGACGGCCACCACGACGCTCGGGACATCGACGCGAACGACGACGCCGCCGCCGACACCTCGCACGCCACCGGCATCGACGAGACCCCGGATGTCACAGGCATCGACGACACCCGTGACGCCACCGACGTGGATGGCCCCGAGTACACCGTCGTGGATGACACCAGCGACGCCGCCGGCGCACACGACACCGACGCCGCACACGACACCGATGACGCCGCCAGTGCGCGCGACACCGACGACCCCGCTGGCACGCACGACGCCGACGACCCCGCCGGCGCACACGACACCGACGACCCCGCCGGCGCACACGACACCGACGACGCCGCCAGCGCACACGACATTGATGACGCCGCCGGCGTCGATGACGACGAGCATGTCGAGGGAGAGCCTGTGAAGACGGACACTGCCGACACCACCGCGCTCGGCGTCGCCGCCGGTGCGGCCGCCGGCGCCGCAGTAGCAGGCGTCGCCACGAAGGACCGGGACCGCGACGGCTTCCCGGACAGCCAGCGGGTGGCCCCGGACGGCGAGCCGCTCGTGTCCGACGCCTCGGCCGCCGTGCCGATCGAGCCGGTCCCGGCCCCGGCCGACGCGATCGAGACGCCCACCGCCACGGACGAGCCGGTCGAACTGCTCCCCGGCGACGTGCCGGAGCAGCCGGCGCTGGCCGCGTTCTTCAGCCAGGACAAGGCGGGCGACTTCCGCGACCGCTGGCGCGAGGTGCAGCTGCGCTTCGTGGACGACCCGGCCCAGGCCGCGTCGGACGCCGGCACGCTTATCGACGAGGTGGTCACCGCGCTCAACGCGGCGATCACCGAGCAGCGGGAGGCGCTGGGCGGCGGCAACTCCGGCCAGGGCGACACCGAGCAGCTGCGCGTGCTGGTCCGCCGCCAGCGCGACTTCCTGGACCGCATCCTCGGACTCTGACCCCGACACGATTCGCGGCCGTCCCACCGGGACGGCCGCGTTCGCGTTTCCAGACCACTGCGGCTCGGCGCACGTCGGCCCGCCCACAATTCACAGATCAACCGCCGCCACGGTACGACGGCAGCCTCGGTTCGGCCGGCGGTGCCAGTGACCACACTCCGCTGCCGACGACGGTCCCGACCCTGCAGCAGGCGTCAGAAGCCGTCCGGCCGGCAGGCTCACCCGCGCGCCCCTGCCGACACCATCAGTAGCCGCCCGGCCGGCAGGCATCACCCACACAACCCAGCCGACAACCTCAGAAGCCGCCCGCCAGCGATGCCACCGCACGACCCGGGCAACAGCGTCAGTGGCGGCTCGGCCGGCGACGGCGGTCGCGGAGGCCGAACAACGCGCCGACCTGTGCACCCACCACCGCAGCAGCGGCCAGCACCGCAGAGACGGCGAGCGGTAGCGGCCCGCGGTCGTTGCCGTCCAGTCCCTTGGCGCCGTTGAGTCCGCCGAGCGGGTCCTCGCCGTGATGCGGCGCGGGCGTCTGCGTCCCCTGACCACCCGCGGCGGCCGGTCCGGGAGTCGCGGTGCCGGGCGCTGCCGAGCCTGGCGCGGACGCACCGGGCGCGGACGCACCGGGCGCGGACGCACCGGGCGCGGACGCACCGGGCGCAGAGGCGCTGGGTGCGGGCGTGCTCGGGGCTGCCGTGGTCGGCGCGGGTGCGGGTGTGGTCGGCGCGGGAGCTGACGAGTTGCCGGGCACCGGGGCCGGATCCGCCTCGCCGGGAGTGGCCGGCGGCGTCGCGTCGGCCGGGGGTGGCGCATCGACCAGGCCGGTCGCGTGCTGGCGTACCCCGTGGTCCTGGGCGTTCTCCGGCAGGTGCAGGAAGTCGCCCGCCTTGATCAGGTCCGGGTCGCCGATCTTGTTGAGCTCGGCCAGCTCCGGGTAGCGCTCGAAGTCGCCGAGATAGCGGTCCGCGATGGCGCCCAGGAAGTCGTCCTGCTCGACGCGGTAGACCGGCTCGCCGGCCTGCGCCTCCGTGACCGGGCCCGGCGCCGCGGCCTGCGCACCGCCACCGTCGCCGCCGGTCGCCGTGTGCAGCGGGCCGCTCCCGGGCGTACCACTCCAGGGTCCTTGATCCCAGGTGTTGTTCTGGGCGGCGGGAATCAGGTCCGGGGTCGCCTGACGGACCGGGGCGGCGCCGAAACCTGCGGTGTGGGCCGGCGTCTGGCTCTGGTAGCCGACGTGCAGCGGCGTGTCGCCGGGAATGCCGATGCTCGGCGCGCCGGCCGGTGTCATCGCGTACCCGGTGGTGGTCTGCCCGAAGCCGAGCGCGGACGCGGACGCCGCGGCGCCGGTGGAGACGATAAGCGTGACCGACGCGATGAGCGCGGTCGCCATCCGCTGCTGGGTGCGCATGCCGGGCAGGTGCGGCGCGGGCACCCGCAGCACCAGCGCGCACAACTCGATCAGCACGGAGAGCGCGAACGTCAGCCAGCCGAGCCAGCCGACCAGCGCGAGCGCGCGCAGGAAGAGTTGCCCGTCGTCCGGGCTGGTAAGTGTTGTGACCGCCTCGCCGAACGTGGGTACGTGGTCCGGGAGCGGGTTCCCGGCGATCAGGTACAACGCGATCGGTGCGCCGCCGAGCAGGCCGACGAGCAGCACGAGGCCGGCCAGCCCGGTCGCGATCCTTCCGATTCTCCGCGGTACGGAGACGTATGTGCTCGTCATGCCCCGTCGCCTTCTCTCGTGGGTGCGGTCCTAATCAGTCCTGAGCTCCGCGGTGGCGCTGCCGTTGACCGTGACCTGCTCGGGGAACCCGAAGATCGGCAACATCACCATGTCGTACGTCATCTGCACGTTGACCCGCAGGCAACGGGCCGTGTCGGCACAGCCCTCGCCCTGGGTGACCCAGTTCGCCTCGCCCGCCACACCGGCCCGTTGCAGGTAGTCGACCGCGGCGGTGGCGGCGGCGTTCCTGTCGACGACCTGGACGCCGTCGAGCATCGCCCGTTCCAGGTCGATCTGCTGGCCGCCGGCCCTGGCCGCCTCCGCCGCCAGGTTGTTCGCGCGCTGCGTGGTGCGCAGCCGCCCGGCCGCGTCGAAGGACAGGCCGATCACCACGAGCACGGCGAACAGCGCGATCGCCAGGAAGATGCTGACCCGCCCGCGGTCCCGGCCCGCCCGGATCATGATCTGCTCCGGTATGTGTCGAGCACCGACTCGTAGCGCGCCCGGATCACCCGGTCGCCCGGCACACCCGGGAAACCGAGGTCCGCGAACGAGATCACGCAGGTCACGGTCACCACCACTGACGCGGGCTCGCCCACGTTCCGGTTGAACGCGGTGGTCAGCGAGTTCGGCGTGCCGTAGCTGATGAAGTCGCTGTTGTGGCAGGTCACGTCCTCGTTGGTGAGCGCGGTCCGGGCCGCGCTCCGGGCGGCGTTGTCGGCCGCGGACGCATTGCGGGAGATGGAGGCGGCCCGGGCAGCGTCGTGGGCCGCCAGGTCGACAGCGTTTGCCGCGGTGCCGGTCCGGCCGACCACGAACGCGGTCACGATCAGCGCGAGGAACGCGGGCGTGAGGATCGCGACCTCGACGGAGACCGACCCTCGGTCGGCGCGGCGGATCATCCGCCACCACCCGGTGTGAAGCGCTCGACCGGCCCGTTCGCGGACTGGGTGACAGTGATGTTCCAGCCGGGGATGACCGAAAGCGCGGTGCCGCTCACCACGCAGGTGACCTGGTCCGGCGTCTCGGTCACGGAGATCTGCGCCTTGGTGAGCCAGTCCCCCGCGGTCAGGATGAACTTCTCGGCCCGCGTCTTGCCGGAGCCGTCCTTCGCCGCGAACATCCGCTCCGCGGTGACCGCTTCCTGTGCGGCCGCAAGCGCGGTGGCCCGCGCCATGTAGACGGCCGCTACCTGGATCGCACCGAAGAGCATGAAGAGCACGACCGGCATCAGGATGGCCAGCTCGACCGGGGAGGCGCCGCGGTCCGGGCGCCGGGCACGCGGCGGCCGCGCACGGTCTCGGGTGGACCGTGCGCGGCCTGGGATGGCGGGTCCCGTCATCACCGTCGACTAGTTGGGCACGGCCGGGATGGTGCCGGTGGTGTGGTCCATGAACGTGTTCGCCTTGGCGTACGCCCAGGCCAAAACGCCCACGGCCAGCGCGGCCAGCCCGGCGATGATGATCACTGTCGGCACAGGGCCGTCGCCGCGGTCCCGGTTCTCAGGGCGGTTGAGGCTCGCCAGACGGGTGGAGACGGCGACATACGCATTCAGCAGTAAGGCCATTGTGGGGCCTCCCTTCGGACGTGGTGGTCAGACCCGGGCCATGAACGGGAAGAGAACAAAGCCGAGCAGGACGAAGACGAGCAGGGCACCGGGGATGTCGAGCCGGCTGGTGACGCCCTCGGCCCGGGCCAGCGACTCGGTCCGGATCTGGTCGCGCAGGGCGTCGGCCCGGCTGCGCAGGGTGTCGTGCACCTGCGCGCCCTCGGTGCCGGAGGACTGCATGATCGCGCCGACGTCGCCCAGCTCGGGCACGCCGATGCGCTCGGAGAGTTCACGCAGCTCCTCCCAGGGGGAACGCATCTGCAGTTGTGCGATGTGCAGCGCGTCCCGGATGCGGTCGAACACCCAGCCGTCGCAGATCTCGGCGGCCTGTTCGAGGGACTGGACCGGGCCGTGCGCAGCGGAGATCTGCAGCGCAACCAGGTCCAGGTAGGTGCAGACGGCCCGGCTGAACTCGCGTCGCGCGCGCTCGGCCTTGGTCAGCACGTCCTGATGCGCGATCCAGGCCGCGGCCACCGCGAGCAGCAGACCGGCGAAGACCGGCACCACGAACGGTGGGCGTACGCCGGCCGCGGCCATCAACGTGACCACCACGATCGGCGTGACCAGTCCACACAGTGCGGAGAGCAGGATGGAGAGCGCGTACTGCTCCGGGGTACGGCCGAGCAGGTCCAGCTCCTGCTGCGGCGGGCGCAGCCAGCGGGCCAGACCGCCGAGCCAGTCGAGCCGGCGGCGGCGCCTGCGCTCGTCACCTGTCGCCTGCCGCTGCTGATGCAGTCGGCGCAGCGCCGGGCCGAGCGCGGGAGTGGCCGGCATCAGCTCGCGGACGAAGAGGAACACGCCGGCACCGACTGCCGCGCCGCCGCCGACAGCGATCGCCAGGTCGGTGTTGAGGAGCAGGCCGAAGGGGGCGTTCACCGGATCCCCTCCCCGGTGCGCGGCGGGTTGAGGAAGCGCGGCACCGGCGGCGGCATGCTCATCCCGCGGACCCAGGCGAGCAGCGAGACGAACACGGCGCCGAGCGACGCCATCACGATCTGGCCGAGCGCGGAGTCGTACGGCCGCATGTACTGCGGGTTGAACAGCCCGAGGACCAGCACGAACAGCGTGACACCGGTGAGGAACCGCACCGCGAACCTCGGCTGGGTACGTTTCGCCTCCACCTCGCGCCGGGTGGCGACGTCCGCGGCCGCGCCCGCCGCGATCGCGGTAAGCACGTCGCTGAGCCGCTCGCCACGGTCCGTGAGGTGCAGGATCAGCGCGGCCACCACCTGGTCCGCGACCGGGTCGCCCATCTCGTCCGCGAAGAGCAGCAGCGAGTCGCGCGCGTTCTCGCCGGCGCGCAGCCGGGCCGCGAGCGTGCGCACCTCATTGTTGATCGTGTCGGGCGCGGTCGCGGCGGTGCTGACGATGGCCTGCTGGAGGCCCTGGCCGATGTTGGAGACGTCCTTGAGGCGGCGGGTCCACTCGCCGAGCGCCTCGACCCTGGCGATGCCGCGCTGCTCGGCCCGGCCGACCGTGAACAGCCACGGCGCACCCGGGATCGCGATGCCGACCAGCACGCCGATCACCGGCAGGCCGGTGAGCAGCCAGGCGAACGCGCCGCAGGCGAACGCGGCCACGATCAGCGCGCGATGCCGCCGGCGGCCGGACGCGCTCGGGTCGCTGCCGTTCCAGATCGTCCGCAGCTGCACGGTGAGCCGGGTGTCGGGGGTGGACGGCCCGGGACGGCCGAACAGCGCCACCCCGGCCAGGATCAGGCCGCCGACGATCGCGGCGCCGGCCAGCGCCGCGATCAGCGAGAGGCTCGCGTTCTGATTCACGCCGATCCCTCCCCGCACCTGTCGCTCATGCCGCGGGCCTCAGCAGACTCAGCCGGGGACGGCGCCAGGCGCCGGTCTTCGCGTCGATGTACCGGCTGAGCATCCGCGGGTCGTACCCGACGCGCATCAGCTGGTCACGGACCCGCTCGGGCAGGTGCATCGGAATCGCACGGCCGTCCCGCCCCGGCCCGAAGACAGTGGTGGTGGAGAGCCGGCCGCCCTCACCCATGCCGATGACCTCTTCGACGTGCGAGACGAAGCGGTGCTTGCGGCCGCCGATCGCGGTCTCGTCCTCGATCGTCACGTAAACGATCAGGTCGAGCGCGTTGCCGGCCATCCGGCGGGCCATCTCGACCGTCATCTCACGGCCGTGCGAGAGCGCCAGCTCGATGATCCGCTCCAGCACACCACTTGAGGTACGCGCGTGGATCGTGCACATCGAGCCGCGGCTCGTGGTCATCGCCTGCAGCATCGGAACGATCTCCCGGGACCGCACCTCGCCGACGATGATGCGCAGCACGCCCATCCGCAGCGACAGCGGGATCAGGTCCGCGATCGTCACCTCGCCGGCCGGGCGCCCGTCCGAGCCGCGCTCGCCGTGCCCCTCCCGGGCCTCGAAGCTCATCACGGCCCGGTGGTAGCCGTTCTCGTCCTTCGCGGGAAGCAGCTCGCGGCTCTCCTCAAGCAGCACGAACGGCTCGTCCGGCGCGATCTCCCGCATCAGCGCGCGGATGACAGTGGTCTTCCCGGCGCCGGCCAGCCCGGCGACCATGATGTTCAGGCCGGCGCGCATCGAGGCGCGGAGGAAGTCGCGAAGCAGCGGGTCGACCATCTCGTCCAGGTCCGCGCGGGTGCCGGCGATGTCGTCGAGCGTCACATCAAGCGTGTTGTGCCGGCGGATCACCGCGTACGGCCGGCGGCTGACCAGGTACACCGCGGCGAGCCGGCTGCCGTCCGGCAACTGCAGGTCGAGCGTGGGCTTCGACGTGGAGAGCGACCGCTCGGTGGCACCGGCCCGGCGGGCCGCGGCCTGAATGGTCTCGATCATTTCCTCGTCGCTGTCCGCGATCGCCTCGCCCCAGTCCACGCCACCGTTGCGCCGGGTGATTCGCACCCGGTCACAGCCGAGCACGTGCACCTCCTCGATGGTCGGGTCGGTGAGCAGCCGCTGGAGCCGGCCGAGTCCGACCATCTCCGCGGTGACCAGGTCGAGCAGCACGCGCTCGTCGGCGGCGGAGATCGGCGTGCCGGTGCGGCGCTGCCCGTCCGCGTACTCCGCGACGACCGAGACCGCCAGCCGGTCCCGCTCACGCCGCTCCTCCTCGGGCGTGTGGCTCTGCCCGCGTTCAAGCGTGGTGATCCGTTCGCTGAGCCGCCGGCGCAGGTCCTTGACCACCGTGTAGTCACGGCGCGGTGGCTCCGGCGCGACCGGCGGCGCCATCGTGCTTCCGGCCGGCTGCGGCGCGATGTTGAAGGCCTGCGCCGGGAACGCCGGGGGCGCGCCGTTGGCCGGCGGGTGCCCGTTCGCCGGTGGCGGCTGCTGGCGCGGGTCCTGGGACAGTGGCTCAAACCGCACGCGGCAACTCCTCCGTGATCGGCCCGTTCGAGGCGGGCGGAGCCGGCGGTGGCAGGTGCTGGGCCTGATGCGGCACGTGCGGCGGGGCTGACACGGGCCGCTGCGCCGTCTGGGGCAGGTCCTGAGCCTGGTGCGTCGCCTGCGGTGGGGCCGACACCGGGCGCTGCGCCTGCTCGGGCAGGTTCTGAGCCTGCTGCGTCGCGCGCGGCGGGACAGACACCGGACGCTGCTGCTGTTGCGGGAGGTGCTGGGTCTGGTGCGTCGCCTGCGGTGGTGCCGACACCGGGCGCTGTGGTTGTTGCGGCACCAGCGGCGGCAGGTGCTGCCCCTGGTGCGCCGCGGAGGGCGCGAGCGGCATGTGCAGCGACTGTTGAGGCGCGGGCTGCTGCGATATCGGCGGTGCCGGCGGCACGTGCTGCGACTGCTGCGGCGGGGCCGGCATCTGCGCGGTCTGCTGCGGTACTGCCGTCATGTGCTGAGCCACCGGCGGCATGTGCTGAGGTATCGGCGGCGGGGGTGGCATGTGCTGCGGCACGGGCGGCATCGGCGGCGCCATCGTGTTCCAGGTCGCCCGCGCCCGCCGACGGTCCACCATTGACCGCACCGGCATCTCCAGCGCCGCGGCCGCACGCATCAGCGGCCGCCGCCCGCGCACCGTCCCGCCATAGCTGAGCACCTGCGCGGTCTGCCTGTCGATCGGCAGGTGCGCCGCGACCGGCACGCCGAGCGCGCGGCTGATCTCGCCCTTGCCGTGCCCGCCGCCGACCACCACGAGCCGTACCGTGCCGGGCGGCACGCCGTTGTCCCGCAGGTCGCGGCTGATCGCCTCGATGGTGGCGGCCGCGTTGGACAGGTCCGGCAGCCGCGCGGAGGTGACCACCATGACCGCGGAGGCGGCGCGCAGGATCGGCCACGGCGGGTTCGCCACGTGCAGGCGCCCGCAGTCGGCAAGCACGTCAAAGCCGGGGTTCTCGTGCTCCAGGCGGCTGAAGAAGTCCGCGAACCGGCCCCAGAGCGGCGTCAGGCTGCCCGCCTGCCCCGGGTTGGCCAGGCCGGGCAGCAGCAGGCGCTGCCGCTTCGGCGCGTCCAGGTCGACGAGCTGACCCCAGAACTCCTGCTCCAGGCGGCCGTCCCGCAGCTCGGAGACGGCCAGCTCGCCGATGCCGCGCGGGCCTTCGAGCGCGCCGCCCAGGTACCCGGCCATCAGCGAGCCGCCGGCCGGGTCGCACTCGGCCAGCACCACGCGGCTGTGCCAGGAGAGCGTGCAGGCCAGGGCCGTGGTGGTCACGCCGGGCGAGCCCTTGGGCGAGACGAACGCGATGATCGCCACGATCAGGATCCGCTCTGCAGCACTACCGAGATCCGCTGCTGCGCGTGCAGCAGGACGACCGCGGCGGCATCCTTCTCGGCGAGGGAGACGTACACGACTGTCATGTCGCTGGCCACCAGGCCGTTGTCGGCGGGCGCGACCGTGTCGACGACGACACCCTGGAACCGGGTGGCCTCGCTCGGCGAGGCGTCCTGCTTGGCGGGCGCGCCGACCAGCAGCACCTTGTCGCCGGGGCGGAGCGCGCGGGCCGGGATCTCCTGCGGCGCGAGCCCGAGCGCGACCTGCTGCTGGCCAGGGCCGAGCAGCTGCTTGTCGGTGATCTGGTCCGGGGTGAGCAGGCTGCCCGGCGAGAGCGCCACTGCGGCGCGCTTGCCGATCACCTTGTCCCGGTCCGCGAACGCGATCGGCGTGAGGCCCTGCCCGCCGCCGAGCTGCACCGACATCACGTCCTGCTCGGCGAGCACGGTGCCGACCGAGACCGGGCGCGCCACCCCGATGTACTCGCCGGTGGCCCGCACCGAGTTCACCGCGAACGCGGCACCGAGCCCACCCAGCGCGATAAGCAGAAGAGCAAGACCCAACAGCCCCGGCCGGGTACGCCGCTGGCGCACCACCTTCGGCGGGGCGACCGGGGCATCTGCCATTCCGGGGGCGGGACGCGAGGGCGCCACGGTCATCGGTTCACCACCTGAAGCTCGTTGACGATGTAGTTCGCCTGGTTGACCGGGCTCTGCACGCCGGGCAGCACGCCGTTCTCCGCGCCGGCCACCCAGGCGACCTCCCAGAACGTCGACACGGAGATCGCATACGTGCCGGCCGCCCGGTACCCGGCGAGGTTGTTGCCCGTCATGGGGTACCCGCAGGTCGGCGACGGGGAGCTGCCGGACCCGCTGGTCCACTGGTTGCCCCGCGCGCGGCAGACGACCGTGTTGCCGTCGCCCATGACCCACTCGGCCCGGGACGGCGTCGCCGTGACGCTCACGGTCAGACCGGTGATGGTCGCCGTCTTGGTGACCTCCTGCCAACCGGCGGCGTTCGAGATCCGCATCCAGACCGGCAGGCCGAGTACACCGGAATTGGCCGGCGCGAGCTCGATCTGCGGCCGAGGGAACGAAATCGTGGCGAGGATCTGCGCGGCGATCTCCGCCGGGTCGGGCACGAACAGGTCCGGCGGGTTCGCCAGCGGAAGTGACTCCTGAAGGCCGCCGGTGTCGATGCAGGCGCGGACGTACTGCGTCATGCCCTCGGGCACGCCGACCGGCTGCGGCGTCTGCACCCGGTAGTAACAGCCGTCGTTGGCGTTGAACGAGCCCGCGCCCTCGATGTAGCAGGCGACCTCCGCGCCCTTCCACGTGCAGGTCCCACCGCCGCCTCCGCCACCGCCGGGGTTTCCGCCGCCGTTGCCGGGATTCGTGCCGCCGATGCCGCCGCCGATGCCGCACTCGACGGAGTCGGGCGTGTTCTCACAGTTCGGCGGTGCGGCGAAGGCGTCCGGGCCACGGATCAGCATGACGCCGGTGGTCGCGAGCACGCCGGTCAGCAGCGTGGCGAACGCGAGGCGCAGGCGCGTCCGGCGGGTCAGCACGGCTGGTCCTCGTGCGACAGGCCCTGGCTGACCAGCCAGCCCAGCTCCGGGTAGAACGTGGCGGTGGCGGTGGCGACATAGCGGACGTTCTGCTTGCCGGGGACCGCGGATCGCGTTGTCTTGTAGACCATTTTGTAATCCGTCCCGTCGACGCAGTCCTGTATCTGAACCGTCCTGGGCGTGCTTTCGAGATCAACAACCGTGACCGTCGGATTGGTGACCAGGCGCCCTTGCCGGATCGCGCCCTCCCGCTGGAGAAGACTGATTCCGGCCTGCACCCGTCCCAATAATGGATCAGCCAGGTATTTCCGCAAATCGGGATAGCGCGGATCCGGGATCGCCGATGCCTTTTGCGCCGCGTCCATATAACCGGTGTACGCGGCCATCGCAGCCTCAGCCGCCGCGGACCGCTCGGTGGTCTCGGTGGAGGCCGCGGACGGCGGGCCGTCCAATGAGGCCGGCGCGGGACCCTCCTGGCCACCGCAGGCGCTCACAACGCCTGCCAGGCCTAGGACCGCAAGGATCGCGAGGACCCTTCTCGTGGTGTGCTGCTGCACCCGGTGCATCGATGAAGGCCCTCCTCCCGTTCATCACAGGCGCCGATGGACGGACATGCTCCACGACGCCCCATATGCGAGAGGCGTCGCGATTGTTACATGATCCCGATTTACGATTGAACCGCTCCGCGCCCCACTTCCCGCGCGGCCCTCCCCATGGGCCGTCCTGCTTCGCACCTCGTCACCGAGGCGGCTCGCCGGCCGAGTAACGCCGACAATGGGGGAGCATAGGCCCGGCGCCGCCAATAGAACAGAGGCAATCCGAGCCGGTACGAAGAGTAACGATCTCCAGCTCACGGCCTCGATCTTCCGCTCTCAGTGCCGTCAATGTGCCGGACATCTCGTGCCCGGGCGGTGGTCATCGGTGCCCGGCCGCGGCGCGACCACCGGGATTCCCGGCCGGAGCGCGAAAACGCAGGGGGTGCGGCGCCGCGGGTGATCGTGCAGGTCCGGGCGCGGTGGCGATTGTCGATCTCCGCCGGGGCGGCGCCGACGGGGCGAAACGAACGACCCAGGCGCCACTTAGATCACTTGCGCAACATGAAGAATACTCTGTGTAGTTAGAACAGCGAGCCCACCTCGTACCCCAAATGTGGCTTTAGCGGGTTATGGGGTTTTGCTACCTCAAGTTTCCCTTAAGACGGTGGCGACCGTCTTTCACGGACGACACAAGATCGGCATCATTGGCCGACTTCGTTTCATGCGTCGAGCGGGGCCGGCTGCCACCGGCTCCGCTCCGCAAAGCCGCTCACACGGAAACCCGCAGCCAGGAGCCGGGCCGGTAAGGGGCGTCGAGCCGCTTGGCGATGACCGCGGGCAGCTCGTGCGCCCGCGCGGCGTCCACCGCGAAGCCGCCACCGCCGGAGAAGTACGGCGGGGTCTGCCACGCCTCGCCGGACACGTCCAGGTCCGCAAGCAGTGAACGCCGGTCCGCGTAGCCGAGCTCCTCGGTGGACCGTCCCTCAAGCCACAACAGGTCGAAGACCAGCAGTTGCACGGGGATCCGCCCGGTCCGCCGCCGTGAGCCGCCCTCGATCCGGGACCGCAGCGCCGACCGGCTCACGCGCCCCTCCCGGTCGAACGCGACCACCACGCCGTCAAGCACGCACTCGGTCGGCGCCAGCGACTCGGCCAGACCGCGCAGCTCGCCGAACGCGCTGGTCAGGTCGTGGCCGTCCGCGTCAAGCAGGCGCAGCCGGCCGCCCTCGACCGCGGCGATCGCGCGGGCGCCGTCCCACTCCATCTCGTAGGCCCAGTCGCCGTCACCACCGGGCAGCCGCGCGGCCGGGATCGGGCGGACCGGCAGGATCTGGTCCGGCATCGGCGTCCAGCCCGGCTCCGGCGGGTCCATCCGGCGGATCAGCCAGTCGCAGTCGCGCGTGCGGTGCAGCGCATAGCGGCCGGAGACACGGTCGCCGCGCAGCACCACGACCACCTCGTCGTCGCTCCACGCCTCTACCTCGTACCGGCCCCGGTCGAAGATGGTCATGGCCCCGCCGCCGAACTCGCCGCGGTCCGCCTCATGGTCGCCGGTGCGCACGGCCAGGTGGTGCCGGCACGGGTCACGGGGCAGGCCGCGCGGCACGGCCCAGGTGTTCCGCTCCAGGTGCAGATCCCAATGCAGGCGGCGGGCGTGATGCTGGTGGATCACGAACGAGTACGCGGCCTGCCGGGTCCGGCCAGCCTCGCGTGAGCCACGATAAGCTTCCAGTCGGTCACCCATAGCCACATTGTGCGGCCGAATAGCGCAGATCGCCCTGTGATGGACGTGAATGAAACGGTGTTGTCACCTGCGCCGGTCAGTGCCGGTAGTGGCCGAGCAGCCCGACCAGCTCATCGGCCATTCCGGTAAGCCGGTCCGCCTCCTCGCGCGACGTCGCGGACTCCTCGAGCGTCACCCGCACGGCCCGCGACACCTCGCCCATGGTGCCGGCGATCTCCTCGCCGCGGCCGGTCGCCTCGGACATGTTCCGGTTCATCTCGCCGGTCGTCGCGGACTGCTCGTCCACCGCGCCCGCGATCGTGGTCTGGAACTCGTTGATCCGCTCGATGATCGCGGTGATCTGCGCGATCGCCTCCTGCGCCGCCTGCGTGTCCGCCTGAATCGCCTGCACCTGCCCGACGATGCCCTCGGTCGCCCGGGACGTCTCCTGCGCCAGATCCTTCACCTCGCCGGCCACCACCGCGAAGCCCTTGCCCATCTCGCCGGCGCGCGCGGCCTCGATCGTGGCGTTGAGCGCCAGCAGGTTCGTCTGCGCGGCGATTGCGGTGATGCTGCGGACCACGTGATCGATCTCCGCGCTGGACGCGCCGAGCTTCGTCATGGTCTCGTTCGTGGCGGCCGCCGCCGAGGCCGCGTCAGTCGCCACCCGGACCGCCTCGTTCGCGCTCTGCGAGATCTCCCGGATCGACGCGCTCATCTCCGTGCTGCCCTGCGCGATCGTGCCGATGTTCGCGGACATCTGGGCCGAGGCCTCGGTGGCGCCACCGGCCCGCACGCTCGCGCCCTCGGCCGCGGCCGTGATCCGGCCGGCCGCCTCGGACACCCGGCGCGAGGACCTGTTGATCTCATGAGCCGACTCCAGGAAGGCCACCACCGTGGTACGGACGCTGTCGATCGCGGTGTTCACCGCGCCCGCCATCCGGCCCAGCTCGTCCCGGGAGGAGACGGTGGCCCGCCGGGTCAGATCGCCCCGGGCGAGCGCGGCAAGCACCTCACAGACCTCGAGCAGCGGCCGCCGGATCGCGCGCAGCACGAACCAGGCCAGCACGCCGAGGAGTACGGCGCAGGTCGCCTGGGTGAGGCCCACCTGCCACTGCGCCCGGCTCTGGTGGCTGATGACCGCGGCGGACGCGGCCGACGCGTCCGCGGCCAGCGCGTCGCTGACCGTCGGCAGGCTCTCCTCCACCGCGCCGAAGCTCGCCACGAACTCGGCGTAGGAGGGTGGCGGGGCCTGCCCGGTCGCCGTGATCGCGCCCATCGTCCGCGCGGCCAGTGCGGTGTACGTCTCGATCTCGGGCTGCACGTCCCGGGCGGCCGTGCGGACTGTCGCGCTCACGTCCGTACCCTCGGCGAAGTCTTTGATCTTCTCGGTGATGATCTGGGTGTGCTCGGCGAGGTCGGCGGCCGCCTCCTGCCGCTCGGCGTCGGTGGCGGCGAGGAGCGCGCGCTGCACGTCGCCGCGGATGGCGTCGTGGGCCATGTCCGCCTCAAGCGCATGGCGGGTCGAGACGGAGGCGCGCTCGAGGTCGCCGGCGCGCGCGGCCACGTCCGCAAGCGCGGCCATCGCCATGCCGGCCGTCACCACGAGGGCCAGCAGCGCGAACGCGACGATCGACCCGATCTTGACCCCGACCGACCGGTCTCTGATACCCATAGGCCCATCGTGAGCGCTGCTCGGCCTTTATCCCGAAAAATCAGGAAATCAACCGCGCAAGACGGATCCGGCGATCCGCCCCGGGCCCCGGGCCCCGGCGGAGCGTGAGATGCCGGCGGAACGCATCCCGGGCCCGCGGTGGCGCGGGCCCGGGATCACGCGACATGGCCGCAGGTCAGGCGGTGGGGCGCTGGCCGTAGACGTTCTGGTAGCGCTCGTAGAGGGAGTCGATGTGGTGCTGCGGGAGGGGCTGGACCGGGCCGCGCAGCGTGGCGAAGTGCACGGTACGGGCCACGTCCTCACACATCACGGCCGCCTTCACCGCGGACTTGGCGTTCCTGCCGATGGTGAACGGGCCGTGGCTGCGCATCAGCACGGCCGGCGAGCGGTGCCCGGCGAGCGTCTCGACGATGCCCTTGCCGATGTCGTCGCTGCCGATCAGCGCGAACGGGCCGATCGGGATCGGGCCGCCGAACTCGTCGGCCATCGCGGTGATGACGCACGGGATCTCTTCGCCGCGGGCAGCCCAGGCAGTCGCGTACGGGCTGTGCGTGTGCACGACGCCGCCGACCTCGGGCATGGCGCGGTAGACGTAGGCGTGCGAGTCCGTGTCGCTTGACGGCGCGTGCTCACCGTCGATCACGTTCCCGTCCAGGTCGCACACGACCATCGACTCCGGCGTCAGATCCTCGTAGGAGAGGCCGCTCGGCTTGATCACCATGAGGTCGGCGCCGGGCACCCGGGCGGACACGTTGCCGCTGGTCCAGGTGACGAGGCCCCAGCGGGTGAGTTCGGAGTGCAGCAGGCACACCTCGGCCCGCAGCTTGGCCACGGTGTCGAGAAGCTCGGCAGGAATTGTCATGCGGACACCGCCTGGTTACGGATGGCGCGAAGCCGGTGGAGGGACGTGCTGGTCCGGCCGAACTGCTCGTGCAGCTCGCTGTAGATCTCGTAGAGCGCGTCGTAGGCGTCCGCCCGGGCCGGGTCGGGCGTGTAGACGTCGCGGCGCACCTTGCCCATGGCGGCGGCTGCGGCGCGGATGTCCGGGTAGGCGCCGGCGGCGACCGCGGCGTGGATCGCGGAGCCGAGCGCGGGGCCCTGGTCGGAGTCGATCAGGTGCAGCGGCCTGCGCAGCACGTCGGAGTAGATCTGCATGAGGAACTCGTTCTTCAGCAGGCCGCCGGCGACGACGAAGTCGACCACCGGCACGCCGGACCTGTCGAACGCGTCCACGATCGTGCGGGTGCCGAACGCGGTGGCCTCGATGAGCGCGCGGTAGACGTCCTCCGGCCGGGTGGCAAGCGTCTCGCCGATGATGACGCCGGACAGGTTGGCGTCGACGAGCACGGACCGGTTGCCGTTGTGCCAGTCGAGCGCGACCAGCCCGTGCTGTCCGACCGCCTGCGCGGCGGCAAGCGAGGTCAGATAGGCGTGCAGGGAGACGCCCTGGGCGGCCGCGGCCTCGGAATAGGCGGCCGGCACGAAGTTCTCGACGAACCAGCCGAAGATGTCGCCGACGCCGCTCTGGCCGGCCTCGTACCCCCAGAGGCCAGGAATGATCCCGTCCTGGACCACGCCGCACATGCCGGGCACCTCGGCGAGCGAGTCCGAACTCATGATGTGGCAGGTGCTGGTGCCCATGACCGCGAGCATCTGGCCGGGTTCGACAGCGGCGGCCGCGGGCGCGGTGACGTGCGCGTCGACGTTGCCGACCGCGACCGCGATGCCCTCGGGCAGGCCGGTCCAGCCCGCCGCCTCGGCGGACAGCGTTCCGGCGAGCCCGCCGAGCGGCGCCAGGTCGAAGCGCAGCTTGTCGACAAAATCGGCGAAACCGGGATTGAGCGCCGCGAGGAACGACTCGGACGGCCAGTCGCCGTCCTGGTAGATGCCCTTGTAGCCGGCGGTGCAGACGTTGCGTGACTCGACGCCTGTCAGCTGCCAGACGATCCAGTCCGCCGCCTCGATCCACCGGTCCGCACGGGCGTAGATCTCCGGGTCCTCCTCCAGGACCTGCAGCCCTTTCGCGAACTCCCACTCCGAGGAGATCTTGCCGCCGTAGCGGTTGATCCACGGCTCCTTGCGCTCGTGCGCGAGCGCGTTGATCCGGTCCGCCTGCGGCTGGGCGGCGTGGTGCTTCCACAGCTTGACGTAGGCGTGCGGCCGGTCCGCGAAGCCCTCGACCTCGTTCAGCGGCGTGCCGTCGGCAAGCGTGGGCAGCACGGTGCAGGCGGTGAAGTCGGTGGCGATGCCGATCACTGCGGACTCGGGCACACCGGCCGAGGCCAGCGCGGCCGGCACGGTCCGGCGCAGCACCTCGCGGTAGTCCTCGGGAACCTGCAGCGCGGTGTCCGGCGCGAGGCGCACGGACGAGCCGGGCAGCGTGCGCTCGAGGACGGCGTGCGGGTATTCGTACACGGCGCTGGCCAGCTCGGTGCCGTCGGCGACGCGGACCACGACGGCGCGCCCGGAGAGCGTGCCGTAGTCGACACCGATCACCACGGCGTCGCTGTTAGCGCTCACACCATCGGTCATGGGACAAATAATCCTTTACTAGTGGGAAAAAGGGGCGGTACTGGAGCGAATGGCCAGACGCGCCGGCACGATGTCACGCAGCGTGTCCGGCGGGAGCGGCGCGCGCTCCAGCTGCGTCAGGAGCATGCGCATGCTCCGCCGGCCGACCTCGGTGAAATCCTGGGTCACGGTGGTCAGCGGCGGGGGGAAGAACTCCGCTTCCGGTATGTCATCGAAACCAACCACGCTCACGTCGTCCGGAACGCGGATGCCGGCCTCGCGCAGCGCCCGGAGCGCGCCGAGCGCCATCTGGTCATTGCCGACGAAGATCGCGGTGATCAGGCCCGGCTCGGCGCGTGCCCGCGCGACCAGCTCCGCGCCGGCCTGATAGCCGGAGCGCGGGCTCCAGTCGCCGCGGATCGGCGGCGGCACCGGCGCACCGGCCGCGGTGAGCGCGGACTCCCAGCCACGCACGCGCGCGTCCGCCTCAAGCCAGTCGGCCGGGCCGCCGATGTGCCAGACCGTGCGGTGACCGAGGTCGAGCAGGTACTGGGTGGCGAGTGCGCCGCCGCCGGCCTGGTCGACCGCCACGATCGGGACGTCGCCCGCGTTGGGCCCCTCGACCGCGACGACCGGCAGCCCGGCCGGCAGGTCGAGGATCGCCTCGATCGCGGCGTGCTGCGGCGCCAGCACGATGTAGCCGTCCACGGACTGGGCGGACAGGTAGTCGAGCGCTTCGCGTACCGTCTCGCGGGTGATGGTCTTGAGACTCACGATCGAGACGAAGTAGCCGGCCTCGCGCGCGGCCTGCTCGATGCCGTAGAGCGTGCTGGCCGGGCCGAACAGCGTGGTGTCGAACGCGACCACGCCGAGTGTCTGGGTGCGGCTTGTGACAAGCGCCCGCGCGGAGAAGTTCCGCCGGTAGGCCAGCTCCTCGATCGCGGCGAGCACCCGGTCGCGGGTCTCGGGCCGCACGTTCGGATGCTCGTTGAGCACGCGGGAGACCGTCTGGTGGGAGACACCGGCCAGGCGTGCCACGTCGGCCATGATGGGTGGGCCCGCCGTCCGTCTGCGCGGCATGCGCGGCTCACCGCCTCCCGAAATCCGCTGTTCACAACGCCGTGATGTGGGGAACATTGTTAGCGTTAACATCCGAGGTCGTCAAGGGCTGGTTTTGCGGACGACACCCACCCTGCGACAACGGATCAAATTCACGATCATCAAACCGTCGTGGGTACGCGCAAAGGCCCCCGGCCCGGCTCACGGCCGAACCGGGGGCACCCCAGCGGAAGGTCTGTTACAGCGCCGGGTAGGCGTTCTGCATCAGCTGGGTCAGCTGCGCCGGGAAGAACGCGCCGGAGATCGGAGCGCCCGCGAGCGCGCCGCTCATGCTGTTGCCGTTGCGGGCGTTACCGGTGTAGGTCGGGTCGCACATCCGGTCGAAGCCCTTGCCCTCGTTGTTCGGGATCTCGGTACTGGAGCCGTCCGACTCGCCCGGGGGCTTGACCCAGACGTAGGCGTCGATGCCGGACTCCGGTGCCGCCTTCGGCCGCTCGCCGAGGCCCGCGCCGTCCTGGTTGCACCAGTTACCGGCGTGGATGCGGCGGTCGACGCGGGACTGGTTGACGAACGTGTTCACGTCGGTGGAGGTGCTCGCCGCGGTCGGCCGGTTCGGGCCGCCCCAGCCGTTGCGGCTGGTGTCGATCAGCATGCCGATGTCCGAGCGGAAGCCCCGGGAGATCAGCTCGGTGCGGAACGCCTGCGCGAACGACAGCTCGTCGACGTAGAAGTTCCAGTCGACCCACTTCGACTGCCGGACCGTCTGGCCGCCCACACTCGTGTTGGCGTTGAAGAACGGCTCCTTGAGAGCGGAGTAGTTCGCCGTGTTGGTGATGAAGCCGGCCACGTTGTTCACAGTGCTGCCGGAGGCGGTGGCCGCCTGGTAGAACAGCGCCGCGGACGGGCCGAAGTTGGTGTCCCAGCCGATCCAGCCGTGGTGCGCGGCGTCGATGTAGTTGTAGACGTTGCCGATCGGGCCGAGCTTGGCCAGCGCGTAGCCGACGCCCTCGACGTACCCGTTGTTCGCCTTCATCGTGCGGCACATCTCGGTGCCGGCCGCGCCCTCGACGTTCGTCACCAGGTTCGGCAGCGAGTCGATCTCGATGATGTTGACGATGCGCAGGTTCTTGTACTTCGCGTCGGCCTGGATCGCCGCGATCGGGTCGATGTACTCGGTCTTGTATCGCGGCAGGTCTGTCGGGCCGAGCTCACCGTTGGAGGCGAGCGCGGCACAGTCCCGGCCGGGCAGGTTGTAGATGACGAACTGGATGTAGCCGGCGCCCTGCGCCAGAGCCGCGTCCAGGTGGTCACGCACGCCCATCGCGCCGTTCGAGCTGCTGCCGTCGGTGCCCTCGATCGCGGCGATCCGGTCGATCCAGACCGCGGTCGGGTTGCTGGAGATCCGGCTGCCACCGGAGACCGCCTCCGCCTTCGCCTTCCACTCCGGGTTGACGTAGCCGGTGGCGCCCACGTACGGGTTGTCGACCTTGGCGCCGGTGCCCGGGCCGGGCGTGGTCGGACTCGGCGTCGGCGTGGTCGGGCGCGGCGTCGGCGTGGTCGGGCTCACCGTCGGGGAGCTGGTGCCGCCCACCGCGCCGGTGCAGACCGTGCCGTTGAGCGAGAACGTGGTCGGCGCCGTGTTGGTGCCGGAGTAGGTGCCCTGGAAGCCGGGCGTCACGGACGCGTTGGTTCCGAGCGACGCGGCCCAGGACGGGTTCCGCACGGTGACAGCGGTGCCGGACTGGGTGAACTCACCGTTCCACCCCTGGGTGACCTGCTGGTTGCCGGACCAGCTCCAGGTGAGGTTCCACCCGCTGGTGATCGGGTCACCGAGGTTGGTGACCGTCAGGTTGCCGGTGAAGCCGGTGCTCCACTGATTCACGGCATAGGTGACCTTGCAGCCGGCGGCCGCGCTGGCCTGCGAGGCGGCCACGACGATGCCGGTGGTGGCGAGCGCGAGCGCGGTGACCGCGGTGAGACCGCGGCGCCACCGCCTCGAAGGACCCGAGACGAGTCTCATGCTTGTATCTCCTAGGTTGTCGCAGATCGCCGAGGGCGCACTTTTCCGCTCGGCGAGGTGTGGGTGCGCCAGCTCGCGGACGCACTGGTCCCACGAGGTGACACTCCGGTGAGCAGCCCGCCCAACCCGGTCGGCGAGCAACACGTTGAGATCCTCGGCCCGCCTCGCGAGTGGTGGGACACCGCTCGCGTGCCCTTGGCGGCCGCTCGCATCGACTCCGGATGCGACTGCGGTGAGTTTTGCATGGGAGGGCTCCCATGCACAAGAGATGACGAAACGATTACCGCATCGTTGCACGTCAAAGTGTTGAAATCGAGAATTGTCCATTTCGACAGCTCGGCGGGCACCGTATGATCACAACGGCCGATCGGTGATTGCCTGCCCGATCGGCTTGGAACACTGTGGAGGGTGGCGTGCCAACCACTCCTGCGCACCTTGTGACGTGGTGAAACGGTGCACTAGCGTCGATACGGACCGGAGAAGCGGGGGCGGCATGAGGGCAGGGCAGGACGCGGTCGTCATACCACCGGGGACCGTGCTGCGGCTGGCAAAGGACGACCAGCGCGCCGGCGTCTGGTCGATCTGGATCCGGATCGAGCGCCTCGGGCTGCGCGACGAGCGCTGGCAGCTGGTCGAGGGCCAGCAACTCGCCGAGGACGGCACCCCGATGGGCCGCGTCCAGGTCTGGGCCGCGATGGAGGCGCTCCGGCGCGGGCTGGCCCTGAGCTGACCTGACCGGGCTTGGCGGAGTGGCTTGCCGGGCCGCACAAATAATCTAGGGTGGAACCGCCGGGTCAGTAACACGGCGGCGACAACCGGTACATCCGGACGACACCTGCCCACGACAGCCTTGACCGCTCATAACGCGTGGGCTGACGGGAGCACTGCGGGCGTGGATCTGCACACGATCTCCGAGATCATCGCAGGGCCGGACGCGCTGGACCCCGCCGCCTGGCGGCCCGGCGACGGCTGGCTCGGCGGCGGCACCTGGCTCTTCTCCGAGCCGCAACCGCACCTGCGCCGGCTTGTCGACCTGCCGAGTCTTGGCTGGCCCGCGCTCACCGTCACGGACGACGGGCTGGAGATCGCCGCGACCTGCACGATCGCGGAGCTGCACGCGTTCGCCGCGCCGGAGGGGTGGGCCGCCGCCCGGCTCTTCCCGCCGGCCTGCCGCGCGCTGCTGGGCAGCTTCAAGATCTGGAACGCGGCCACTGTCGGCGGCAACCTCTGCCTCGCGCTTCCGGCCGCCCCGATGATCTCGCTGACCGCCGCGCTGGACGGCGTCTGCACGATCCTCGGGCCGTCCGGGCCGCGCGAATTGGCAGTCACCGACTTCGTCACCGGGCCGCAGCGGTCCGCGCTCGAACCCGGTGAGCTGCTGCGGTCCGTGCACCTGCCGGCCGCGGCGCTGTCCACGCCGGCCGCGTTCCGGCAGATCTCGCTGAGCCCGGCCGGCCGGTCCGCCGCGTTGCTGATCGGGCGCCGCACCGCCGGGCTGGAGCTGACCGTGACCGCGTCGGTGACCCGGCCGCTGCGGCTGTCGTTCGAGACGCCGCCGACCGCTGCCACGCTGCGGGACGCGGTCGCGGCGATCCCGCCCGAGACCTACCACGACGACGTGCACGGTTCCCCGGCCTGGCGCCGCCACATGACGTTCGAGCTGGCCGAGGAGATCCGGGCGGAGTTGGCGTGACGTACTCGATCAACGGCAGTGAGACCGGCGCCGTACCCCGGCCGGGTCAGTGTCTTCGCACCTTCCTGCGGGAGCAGGGGACGTTCGGCGTGCGGAAGGGCTGCGACGCGGGCGACTGCGGCGCCTGCACGGTGTGGCTGGACGGGACGCCGGTGCACAGCTGCGTGACGCCCGCGTTCCGGGCCCGGGGGCGGGACGTCACCACCGTGGAAGGGCTGGCCGACGGCGCTGACCTTCACCCGGTGCAGCGCGACTTCGCTGAGGCGCAGGGCTTTCAGTGCGGGTTCTGCACCAGCGGCATGATCATGACGGCCGCGAAGCTCACCCCGGAGCAGCGCGCCGACCTGCCGCACGCGCTCAAGGGCAACCTGTGCCGGTGCACCGGGTACCGCGCGATCGAGGACGCGATCAACGGCGTCCCGCATGTGGAGGCCACCAGGGCCGGCGCCTCGGCCGGGCACAACGCGGCGGCACCCGGGGCACGCGAGATCGTCACCGGGAAGGCGCTGTTCACGCTTGACCTGCCGCCGGACGGGCTGCTGCACATGAAGCTGCTGCGCTCGCCGCACGCGCACGCCCGGGTGATCGCTGTCGACACCAGCGCGGCGCTGGCCGTCCCCGGCGTGCGAGCGGTCTTCACCCACGAGGACGCGCCGCCGGTGCTCTACTCAAGCGGCAGGCACGAGCACCTGACCGACGACCCGGACGACACGCGCGTACTCGACGACGTGATGCGGCACATCGGCCAGCGGGTCGCGGCCGTGGTGGCCGAGACCGTGGCCGCGGCGGAGGAGGGCGTGCGCGCGCTCGTCGTGGAGTACGAGGTGCTGCCCGCCGTCTTCGACCCGGAGCTGGCGATGCGGCCGGGCGCGCCGGTGATCCACCCCAAGCCCGCGGCGGAGTCGCGGATCGCGTTCCCGGAGCGGAACACGATCGCGGAGATCCACGGCAACCTGGGCGACGTCGCGGCCGGGTTCGACGAGGCCGACGCGATCTACGAGCAGATCTACCACACGCAGCGCGTGCAGCACGCGGCGATGGAGACGCACGGCTGCGTCGCCTGGGTGGACGAGCGGGGCGCGCTCACGGTCCGGACCAGCACGCAGGTGCCGTTCCTGACCCGGTCGGCGCTGTGCGCGGTGTTCAACCTGCCGCCGGAGCACGTGCGGGTGCTCACCGTGCGCGTCGGCGGCGGGTTCGGCGGGAAGCAGGAGATGCTTGTCGAGGACGTGGCCTCGCTCGCCGCGCTGCGACTCGGGCGGCCGGTGCAGCTGGAGCTGACCCGCGAGGAACAGTTCACCGGCACGACCAGCCGGCACCCCATGGCCATCTGGGTACGGGCCGGAGCGCGCGAGGACGGCACGCTCACCGCGCTCCAGCTGCGGGTGGTGTCGGACACCGGCGCGTACGGCAACCACGCGGCGGGCGTGCTGCACCACGGCTGCGGGGAGTCGGTAGCGGTCTACAGGTGCCCGAACAAGAAGGTGGACGCGTACGCGGTGTACACGAACACGGTCCCGGCAGGTGCGTTCCGCGGCTACGGCCTGAGCCAGACCATCTTCGCGATCGAGTCGACGATGGACGAGCTGGCCCGCCTGCTGCACATCGACCCGGTCTCGTTCCGCGAGCGCAACGTGATCCGCCCCGGCGACCCGATGGTCTCGGTGAGCAACGAGCTGGACGATGTGGAGTACGGCAGCTACGGCCTCGACCAGTGCCTGACGCTGGTCCGGGACGCGCTTGCCGATTCCCGGAACTCCGTGCCCGCGCCCGGGCCCGGCTGGCTGCTCGGCGACGGCGTGGCGCTGTCGCTGATCAACACGATCCCGCCGCGCGGGCACTACGCGGAGACTGACGTGCGGCTGCTGGCGGACGGCACCTACCAGCTGATGGTCGGCACCACCGAGTTCGGCAACGGCACCTCGACCGTGCACACCCAGCTGGCCGCGACCGCGCTCGGCACCACGCCGGACCGGGTGGCGATCGCGCAGTCGGACACCGCGCTCGTCGGGCACGACACCGGTGCGTACGGCTCGACCGGCGTGGTGGTGGCCGGCAAGGCGACGCTGCTGGCCGCGCAGGCGCTGCGACAGCGGCTACGGGAGGCGGCCGCGGTGCTGACAGCGCTGCCGCCGGAGGAGTGCGAGCTGACCGAGGAGGGCGTGGTCTGCGGCTCCGGGACCATGCTGGGCCTGCCGGAGCTGCACCGCCGCGCGACCGAGGCCGGGCTGCCGGTACAGGCGCACGCCAGGACGGACGGCTCGCCGCGCTCGGTCGCGTTCAACGTGCACGGTTTCCGGGTCGCGGTGCGGCCGCGTACCGGCGAAATCTTGATCCTGAAAAGCGTGCACGCGGCGGACGCCGGCGTCGTGCTCAACCCGATGCAGCTGGTCGGCCAGATCGAGGGTGGCGTGGCGCAGGCGATCGGCGCGGCGGTCTACGAGGAGATGAGAATCAGCGCGGACGGCCGGGTGGTCAATCCGGCGCTGCGCGACTATCACCTGCCGCAGTTCGCGGACGTGCCGCACACGGAGGTGCTCGTGGCGAAGACCGCGGACACGCTGGGCCCGATGGGTGCGAAGTCGATGAGCGAGAGTCCGTTCAACCCGGTCGCGCCCGCGCTTGCGAACGCGGTACGGGACGCGACAGGCGTGCGGCTTACCTCGCTGCCGCTCGGGCGGGACCGGGTGTGGGAGGCGCTCGCGCACGCGGGCGTCACGGCGGAGGACCCAGCCGGCGGGCCGGCGCCGCACGCGGTGCCCGGCCTGCCCGAGGAGACGGCGGTGGAGCGGCGATGACGACCGGCGACAGGGCGTTCCTGGATCTCGCGGTGGCGGCCGCGGTGGCGAACGTGACGGAGGGCGGCGGCCCGTTCGGCGCGCTCGTGATGCGCGACGGCGAGGTGGTCGCGACCGGTGTCAACCAGGTCACCAGCACGCTCGACCCGACCGCGCACGCGGAGGTGGTGGCGATCCGGGCCGCCTGCCGCACGCTCGGCACGTTCAAGCTTGACGGTTGCGTGCTGGTCAGCTCGTGCGAGCCGTGCCCGTTGTGCCTGGCCGCCGCGCTGTGGGCCCGGGTGGACCGGGTGGTCTACGCGGCGGACCGGCACGATGCGGCGGACGCGGGCTTCGACGACCGGGCGTTCTACGACCTGTTCGCGAAGCCGCGCGAGGAGTGGCCGGTGCCGGTGACTCAGGCGGAGGCCACGGACCGGGTGGCGCCGTTCACCGCGTGGACGGCGCGACCCGATCGCGTGGAGTACTGACCCGCGGGGTGGCCGGGTCGCGGCGCAGCACCACCACGTACTCGCTGCGGGCCGCGTCGAGCAGGCCGAGGCTCAGCGCGCGGACCAGGCCCCGGGCCAGCGACCAGCGCCATCCGGTGACGCCGATCTTCCGCCGGAACCGGGTCTGCTTGTCGTCCTCGAAGTAGCCCTCGAAGACCGGGGCGAGGCCGTGCCGGGCCACAAGCGTGGCGATCGCGGCCGGGGCGATGCCGCGGCGCAGCGTGGTCGGGTAGGGGCCGTAGCCGGGCTTGCCCGCGTTCGGGAAGCCGAGCACGCGGCGGCGGAACCAGACGTGGAACGCGTGCGGCGTGAGCTTGGTGAACACCGACTTCGGGCTGTAGAGGTGCGGGACCGCGAGCACGACAAGGCCGCCGGGCGCGACCATCTGCGCGAAGCGGGCGATCAGCGCCTCCGGCCGCTCGACGTGCTCGAGGACGTACCAGCAGGTGATCAGGTCGAACGAGTCGGCCGGCGCGGTGTAGTCGTGCAGGTCGCCGATCACCCGCTCGTGCAGGCGTGGATTGAGGCTCATGGCGGTGTCGTCGGTGTCCACGCCGACGATGTAGGCGTCGTCCGGGACGTCGAGCCGGATGCGCTTGCCGGCGCCGGCCTCAAGCGCGCGAAGCGGCGCCCCGGCGGGCGGGCGGAGCAGGGCGGTGACCATCCGCTGCAACGCTGCCGTCACCTCGTCCGGGGTGCCGAAGACAGGATCGGCACCCCACTCGACCCGAGCCCTCTTGTCCGATTCATCCGACATAAATGCATTATTCAGATTTGGCGGTACGAGGAGGGGCCCGGCGCGCCGGAACGTCAGTCGATCGGGCGCTTGAAGTGGTATCGGTGCACCTCGGTGGTGCCCTGCAGGTTGTTCACGTCCTCGACCGCGGTGATCATCTCCCAGCCCGCGGCGCCGGCCTGATTCAGCTGCGAGATCACTGCGGTGCCGTAGACGGTCACGTCCTGGACGGTGCCGTCCGGGGCGTACCAGGCGAACGTGATGCGCCACTGCCCCCCGTCCGGAACGCGGCGGCGGATGAGCAAGGCGTACTCCCACTTGACCATGTGAGCATTATGCCGAGCGAATCACCCGATCGGTGGGTTCGCGAGGTCTCGACCCCGGCGTCACGATCCCCCGCCCGTGGCTCCGCCGGGCAAAAAACTGAAGACGCGCGCTTAGGTGCCGAATGGGAGCGTGACGGGTGGTTTCCCGCACCCGCGAGTTGCGGTGGTGGAGGCACGGACGCGATGGTCCCGGTCGACGAGGTGCTCTACGAGAGCGATCGCACCCTCGTGACGCGGCGCTGGTCCCCGGGCACGGACCCGGTGGTACTCAAGCGGCTGCGCGGGCCGCATGCGGAGGACCGGGCCCGGCACGAGCGCGCGATGCTCGAGCGCGCCGCGGGCGTACCCGGGGTGCCCGCGCTGACCGCGGCCGACGACGGCGGTGGTGACCTGGTCGCGTTGACCGGCGGCGACGGGCGCACGCTCGCCGCCACGCTCGCGGACGGCCCGTTGCCGGTCACGGCCGCGCTCCGGCTCGCCACCGGGCTGACCGCCGCGCTGGCCGGCCTGCACCGGCGCGGCATCCTGCACCGTGACATCACGCCCGCGAACGTGCTGCTCGACCCGGCCGGCACCCCGACACTCATCGACTTCGGGCTGGCCACCGCGCAGGTGGAGGGCCCGGACGCGGGCCGGCTGATCGGCACGCTCACCTACGTGGCGCCGGAGCAGACCGGGCGCACCGGGCGCGGCGTGGACCAGCGCGCGGACCTCTACGGGCTGGGCGCGACCGTCTACGCGGCGCTGACCGGCGGCCCGCCGTTCCGGGACGAGGATCCGCTCCGGCTGGTGCACGACATCCTGGTGGTGGTGCCGGAGGAGCCGGACGTGCTGAACGCGCACGTGCCGGCCGTGCTCTCCGCGATCGTGATGCGACTGCTCGAGAAGGAGCCGGACCGCAGGTATCAGAGCGCGGAAGGGCTGGCGTACGACCTGTCGCACGCCTCCACGCCCGGATTCGTGCTCGGCGAGCGCGACTTTCCGGCACGGCTGATCGCGCCACCGCGACCTGTGGGCCGGGCCGCCGAACTCACGGCGTTGCGTACCGCACTGGCCGGCGGCACCTCACTTGTGACGATCGGCGGGCCGCCTGGCATCGGCCGGTCCAGCCTGCTGGCCGAGGTGCGGTCGATGGCCGAGGAGTCCGGTGCGCGGTTCGTCAGCGGGCGGTTCGACCCGCGGCGGCTGGGACCGGGCGAGGACGGGCTGTCTGTCGCGTTCGGGGCGCTGGGACGGCTGCTGCTGTCCGAGTCGGAGGCGACACTGCACGAGGTCAGGGGGCGGCTGCGGCGGGAGCTGGGCGTGAAGAACGCGGCGCTTGTCGGGCGCGCGACGCCTGACTTCGGGGCGGTGCTCGACCTTCCGACCGGAGAAGCGCCGGAGCCGATGGACCCGGAGCAGCTGGAGAGCCGGCTCATCGAGGCCGCGGTCACCCTGCTGCGGGTGATGTGCTCCCGGGCGTACCCCCTGGTGCTGGCGCTTGATGATTTTCACCTGGCGCCGCAGACCCCGGCCCGGGCGACCGCGGCGATCGCGGCCGACGGGCCGATCCCGGGCCTGACGCTGATCATCACGCACCGGGAGAACACGGTGGCGCTGCCCGAGGCGGCCGGTGACGTGTTGCGGCTGCGGCTCGGCGGGCTCACCGTGGCGGCGGTCACCGACCTGATCACGGACGTGCTGCGCGCGCCGGTCGCCGACGCTGCCGGGCTCGCCGAGGCGGTGCACGCGCGGACCGGCGGCCACCCCGCGGACGCGCTGGCGCTGCTCAACGAGCTGCGTGCCACCGGAACGCTCCGGGTCCGCACGGCCGGCTGGACGTGGGACGCGGACGCGCTGCGCCGGCATCTCGGCGCGGGCGACGCGGGCGAGCGGCTGGCCGCCCGGATCGCCGCGTTGCCGCAGCCCGCGCGCGACATGCTGATCGTGCTGGCCTGCCTCGGCGGGGAGGCCACGCCGGAACTGCTCGGCGCCGCCTGCGGACTGTCGGCCGGCCTGGCCCTCGATGCGCTCGCGCCGGTGCTTGACGACGGGCTGGCCGTCTTCGCCGGGGAGACGGTACGGACGGGCCACGAACGGGTCCGGGCGGCGCTGGGGACGGACGTGGACGCGGCCCGGACCGGGATCGCGCGGCGGCTGGCGGCGCTGCCCGCGCATCGTGAGGTGGCGGCGGATCTGTTCCTCGCCGCCGGCACACCTGCCGATCCGGCTGACCGCGCGGTGGCCGGCCCGCTGTTCGCGGAGGCGGCGGAGACGACCCGGCTCCTCGACCCGGGACAGTGCGAGCGGTACCTGAGCGCGGCCGTCGCGGCGGCGGACCGCGGGGACGCGTTCACGCTGCTGATGCTCCACGTCCACAGGCACGCCGCGCTCTGCCGGCTGGGGCGGCTTGACGAGGGCGACGAGGTCTACCGGTACATCGAGATCAACTGCCCGGACCCGATCGGCCGGGTGCCGAGCGCGTGCGTGCAGATCAGCTCGCTGAATCGGCGGGTCCGGTTCACTGACGCGCTCGAGCTCGGCAGCGACCTGCTCGGCCGGATCGGGCTGCCGGTCGTCCCGGACCCGGACGAGATGCGCCGGGAGTCCGACGCGGGCATGGAGCGGCTGTCCCGGTGGGCGGAGCACCTGCCGGAGAACGGTGATCCGCGCCCGGAGAACGGGGACCGCGCCCATCAGGCCCGCGCGAAGCTGATCAACGCGTTGATGCCGAACGCGGTGGTGGCCAGCCCTGCGATGATGTCGTGGCTGCAGACGACCGCACACCGGCTGTGGGTGGCGGACGGCCCGGCGGCACAGCTGACCGCGCCGGTGGCCGCCTGCGGATTCGGGCTGATCCGCGCCCGTGACGACTACCACAGCGGGTACCGGATCGTCCGGTTCCTGCTTGCCGACTGCGAACGGCGCGGCTGGGACCAGGCCGCCGCGGAGCTGCAGTTCATCTTCCTGACGTGGGCCGGTCACTGGCACGAACGGCTGGAGGACGTGCTCCCGGTCGCTCGGGCCGCGTTCACCGGGCTGGTACGCACCGGCGCGACCACCCAGGCCGGGCTGGCGTGCAGCGGGCTGGCCGCGTACATGCTCGACTGCGGCTCGCTCGGCGCACTTGAGGAGCAGGTCACGGACGCGCTCCGGTACGCCCGGAAGACCGGGCACGCCCAGGCCGGGCTGGTCCAGAACGCGTTCCGGCATTTCGTGCACACGGTCCGCGGCGACACCGACGACGAGTTCGACGAGGCGGCCCACCTGACCAGGGTCGCCGGGAACCCGCCGGCCGCGCACACCGCACACGCGCTGCGCGGGCTCGCCGCGCTGATCGCCGGCGACGACGAGACGGCGCTGGCCTCGGCCCGGGCAGCCGCGGAACTGGCGCCCCGGAACCCGGGCTTCTACCTGGTCACCACGACCCGGGTGCTCTGCGTGGTGACCGGCGTGGACCTGGACGGGGCCGCCGCCTGGCTGGACGCGCGGGCCGCGGACGCGCCCGGCAACTTCGCGCACCTGGCCGCGCTGGCCGCCGCGGAGCGGGCCAGGCGGGACGGCGACCGGTGGGCGGCCACCGCGCACTACGACACCGCGCTCCGCGAGGTGAGCCGGCGGCGACGGCCCTGGCACTACGCGGTGATCGCGGAGCGGGCGGCCGCGTTCCAGCTGGCCGAGGGGAACGAGTACGCCGGCAACGGGCTGCTGGGCCTGGCGCGGGACGCCTACGAGGAGTGGGGCGCGACCGCGAAGGTCCGGGCGCTTGACGACACGCACCCGTGGCTGCGTGGCCGGCGCACCGACCTCGACCGGCTGCACAGCACCAGCGCCTCCTCCGCCGGCGGCCTGAACAACCTGGACATCGACCTGGTGGGCGTGCTTGACGCGGCCCGCACGCTCAGCTCGGAGACGCGGGTGGGCGCGCTTCGTGAGCGGGTCGACGAGGTGCTGCGGTCGCTCACCGGCGCGACGGACGTGACGCTTGTGGTCGCGGCGGACACCGACTCCGGCCCGCGGTCCGTGGTCCGGTACGTGCAGCGCACCCGCGCGGCCGTGCTGAGCGGCGACGCGGTGCGCGACGACAGGTTCGCCCGCGACCCGTACTTCGCGGGCGTGGCCCGGTGCGCGCTGCTTGCGGTGCCGGTGGTGGCGCGCGGCGAGCACATCGCGGTGCTGATCCTGGAGAACCGCAGCAGCCGGGACGCGTTCACCGCGGACCGGCTCGACGCGGTGCGCCTGGTCACCGGCCAGCTCGCGGTGTCGCTCGAGAACGCGCAGCTCTACGCGTCGCTGGAGGCCAAGATCGCGGACCGGACGCGGGAGCTGGAGGAGGCGAACGCGCGGCTCGAGCAGCTTTCGATCACCGACCCGCTGACCGGCCTGACGAACCGCCGCCGGATGGACACGCTGCTGGACTCGGAGTGGCGGCGGGCCGCCCGCCCGAAGCACCCGCTCTCGATCGCCATGATCGACATTGACTACTTCAAGGGATATAACGACCACTACGGGCATCAGGGTGGCGATCGATGCCTGACCGCGGTCGCGAAGACCGTGGCCGCTGCCGTGCGCTCCACCGACTACGTAGCCCGGTACGGCGGCGAGGAATTCTGCATCATCCTCCCCGAGACACCGCTCGCGGACGCCCTCATCGTGGCCGAACGGGTACGGGCCGCGGTCGAGGCGCTCCGCGAACCGCATACGCTGTCACCGCACGGCGTCGTCACCGTCAGCATCGGTGTCGCCTCCGGCATGCCTGTCCCGAACGGGCCGGTGGACACGTTGCTGAAGCTCGCCGACGAGTCGCTCTACGACGCGAAGCGCGCCGGCCGCAATCGTGTCTCCACCGAATGACAGAGATCCGATAGTGGTGTATGGGCCGGTAGCGGCCCTGTGAGACGAACGATGACGAACCAGGTGGCAACGCACTGGTTTCGTCCGGGTACGGTCCACTTCGTGTCCGACACCCCGCAGCGCGAGATCGCCGGCCGCTATCGACTCCTCCGCCCCCTCGGCCAGGGCGCCATGGGCCGTGTCTGGCTGGCACGCGACGAGATGCTGCAACGCGACGTCGCACTCAAGGAGATCGTGCCCCCAGCCGGGCTGACCGGCGACGAGGTGCAGGAGCTCCGCGAGCGCGCGCTCCGCGAGGCACGGGCCATCGCGAAGGTCAGCCAGAGCAACGTGGTCCGCATCTTCGACGTGCTCCGCACCGGCGAGGAACCCTGGATCGTGATGGAGTACATCGCGTCCGACTCGTTGCAGAAGGTGATCGCGACGACCGGCCCGGTCACGCCGCTGCGGGCCGCGGAGATCGGCCTGCGGGTGCTTGGCGCGCTGCGGGCCGCCCACGCGGTCGGCGTGCTGCACCGCGACGTCAAGCCGGCGAACGTGCTGCTCGGCGAGGACGGCCGGATCGTGCTCACCGACTTCGGCCTGGCCACGGCGTCTGACGATCCGGGCATGACGCGGACCGGCGTGGTGATGGGCTCGCCGGCCTACCTCGCGCCGGAACGCGCGATCGGCGGCCCGATCGGCGCGTCCGCGGACCTGTGGTCGCTTGGCGCCTCGCTCTACGCGGCAGTGGAGGGGCGCGCGCCGTACACCCGGCCGTCCTCCATAGCCACGCTTGCGGCGCTCGCCACCGAGCTGCCGCCGATGCCGCAGAAGGCCGGGCCGCTGCTGCCGGTGCTTGAGGGCCTGCTGCGGCGGGACCCCGCGCTCCGGGTCGACGCGTTCGAGGCGGAACGACTGCTGCGGCACGCGCTCTCCGGCGCGCCCGCGCACGCCGGCGCCGGAATGAGCTCGGGCACCTGGGCCAACGCGGAAGGCGGCGCGGGCAGCGGCGGGAACGCGGCGCAGTCCGCCCCGCACCACCAGTCGGTGCCGGTCAGCGCGCTGTCCCAGGCCCGTCCGCGGCACGCCGGGCCGACCACAATGCTGCCGACCGCGATGCGCCAGCCGGCCGGCCCGACCGTGGAGATCCCGCCGGGCACCGCACTCCCGCCACGCCACGGCCACGGCTATCCCCCGCCGCGCACCCGGGGTGAGTACGGCTCGCTCTACCTGCTGGTCGGCGCGCTGGTCCTGGTGCTGATCCTGGCGGTCGTGCTTGGCGAGCGGGTGTTCAACTCACCGGCCGGCGTCTCCATCATCACCGACGCGCCGACGCTCGGCGCCCCACCGGCCGCGACCGGCTCACCCACGCCGTCGCCGTCACCCACCGCCGCGTCCCCGACGCCGTCCAAGACGAAGGCGTCGCCCACCCCGTCCCGCGCCCCGGTGGTCATCCCGTCCAACCTGACGCCTGTGGTAGCCGCCGGGCGCGTGGTCAACCCGGTCAGCAGCAGGTGCCTGGCGGTGCCGGGCAGCGACCCGGCCAGCACCGCGCCGATCCACATCTGGGACTGCGACGGTACGCCCGGCACGATCTTCACGCTCCCCGGCACCGGCGTGCTCCAGGTGCTCGGCCAGTGCGTCCAGGTCGACAGCCCGAACCTGGGCAGCCAGTTGCACGTGGCCGCGTGCAACGGCAGCCTGGCACAGGCGTTCGCGCTCACGCCGCAGAACCAGCTGATCAGCCTGCAGACCAACAAGTGCCTGGACGTGACCGGCGCGAAAACCGACAACGGCACCCCGGTCCAGGTGTACGAGTGCAACGCCACAGGTGCGCAGCAGTGGGCGGTCAGCTGAGCGGCCCGCCGCTCGAAGACGTCTACACCGCGCTGCCATCAGCTCAGTGGCTCGTCCTCCCGCCACCGCCGCTCGAAGACGATGCGGTGGCGGTCGCCCGGCAGCACGTTGACAGTGCAGGCGACCGGCCGGTCGTCAGCGGTGTATCCGGTGTCGTAGTGCACCGCGACCGGCGTGCCCGGCCCGAGCCCGAGCCGGCGGATCTCGTCCGGCGTGGGCATACGGACGAAGATCTCGTCGACCGCCCGCTCCTGCTTGTGGCCGAGGTCCGCGAGCACCCGGTCGGTGCCGCGCGGAATGTAGGCAGGCGACACGATCTCGGAGTCCTTGACCAGGTCGAGCGGGAAGTGTGAGTCGTTGATGTTGACCGGCTCGCCGTTGATGAACCGCACCCGGCGGCGGATCACCACTGTCGCGCCCGGCTCGACCCGGAGCCGCTCCGCCAGGTCCGGCGTGGCCTGCACCAGCGCCACCTCGATGTTCATGCTCGGCACCCGGCCCTCGTCGCTGATCTGCTGCGAGAACCGGTCCATGGTCGACTGGGCCGGCATCGGCCGGGACTTCTCCTGCGGGCGGTAGAGCAGCCGCTCCCACTCGCGGACGAAGTAGCCGTGCGGCCGCCGCGCCACGATCAGCCCTTCGGTGACAAGCACGCCCAGGCCGGTACGCACGGTCTGCCGGACGACGCCGAACTGCTCGCCGATCTCGTGCTCGGTGGGCAGCCGCTCGCCCGGGGCCAACTCCCCCGACGAGATCTTGTCTCGGTACGCGGCGGCGATGCGCCGGTAGGCGGGCTCCATGCTCCTCCTCAGATCGTCTAGTCAATGTACTTGACGCGCCTCCAACACCGCGACCATCATATTGTCTAGTCAATTTAACAGGAGGCGCCATGGACATCCGTTCGATGACCGACGACCTGGCCACGCTCGTCGCGGTCGAGTCACCGTCCACAGACGACCGCGCGCTCGCCGCAAGCGCCCAGGTCGTCGCCGCGCTCGGCACCCGCCTGCTCGGCTCCGCGCCCGGACGGCACGGACACCATCTGATCTGGCGACACGGCCCGACCCAGGTGCTGCTGCTCGGCCACCACGACACGGTCTGGCCGGTCGGCACGATCGACCGCTGGCCGTTCACAGTCGACGGCGACCGTGCCACCGGGCCGGGGTGCTTCGACATGAAGGCCGGGCTGGTCCAGCTCTTCCACGCACTCGGCACCCGCCCGTCGCTCGACGGCATCACAGTGATCGTCAACGCGGACGAGGAGATCGGCTCGACCACCTCGCGCGGGCTCATCCACGACGCGGCGGCCGGCGCCCGCGCGGCGCTGGTCTGCGAGCCCAGCTCCACCGGCGGCGCACTGAAGACCGCACGGAAGGGCATCGGCAGGTACCGGGTGGAGGTCACCGGCCGCGCCGCGCACGCCGGGCTGGAGCCGCACCTCGGTGTGAACGCCGCGGTCGAGCTGGCCCACCAGACGCTTGCGGCCGCCGCGCTCGGGCTCGGCGACACCACTGTCACACCCACCCTCACCACGGCCGGCACCAGCGACAACACGGTGCCGGCCGGGGCGGCGATGACGATCGACATGCGCGGCTTCGACCCGGCCGAGTTCGACCGGGTGGAGCGCGCGCTGCACGGCCTGCGCCCGGTGCTGCCCGGCGCGGCGATCACTGTCACCGGTGGCGTCTCCCGCCCGCCGATGCCGCCGGGCACCTCCGCCGGCCTGCACCGGCTCGCACATCGCGCCGCGGCCCGGCTCGGCCAGCCCGCGCCGCCCGGAGTGGCGGTCGGTGGCGCGTCGGACGGCAACCTCACTGCCGCCCAGGGCGTACCCACGCTTGATGGTCTGGGTGCGATCGGGGGCAACGCGCATGCGGAGGGCGAGTGGGTGGACCTGGCCGCGATGCCGGGCCGGGCCGCGCTGCTCGCCGCATTGATCTCCGAAACCTTCGGCGCCTCCTCCTGACTGTCGCGTCCACCACTGCCACTCTCCACAGTGCCGCCACCGTCACCCACGGTGGCGGCACACGAATTTCCGGCCGTCCATTGAACCCGGCGGCCCTCCGTCTCGTTTTCTGGGCGGATTTCGGCCTCAGAGAGGGTGCGACGCTGTGCCTCAGATAAGCCTCCGAGAACTTGCCGGTGTGGGCCGTGGCGCCACAGGCATCGTTCTGACCGGACTGGCGGTGGTCTCGATGACCGCGGCCACGATCAGCTGGGGCGTCGCGCTCGCGGCGAACGACGACCTCACCGGGCGTACGGTCGACGACCGTCAGCTCGCCGCGGTGCTCAGCGCCGGTCACTCCTGCCCGATGCTCTCCGCGTCCCGGCTCGCCGGCCAGCTGATGGCCGAGTCCGGGCTCGACGTGGCCGCCACCAAGACCGCGTCCGGCGGCACCGGGCTGGCCGGGCTGGACGACGAGGACTGGAAGATCTGGGCGCCCTGGTCGGCGGCGCCCCGCACCGACACCAACGCGGTCGTGCTCGCGCTGGCCCACAAGATGTGCGGCCTCAGCGGCGAGCTGCGGATGGCAGGCGTCAGCGGCGACCCGTGGCGGCTGTCGCTTGCCGCGTTCCGGTCCGGCCGGGAGGCGGTCGTGCAGGCGGCCGGCGTACCCGACGATGCCAAGACCTACGTGGACGACGCGACCGGGTATGCGGACTACTACCAGGCGCTCCCCCAGTTCGGCGCGGCCGGCGCGGTGGACGCCGTCGACAAGGTCGCGACCGCGCCCGCCGCCGAGGCCCTGCCGCTGCCCGCGGAGTACGTGGCGTCCGTCGCCGCCGCCGGGAAGATCTGCCCCGAGGTCACGCCCGCGGCCGTGGCAGGCGAGGTGATGGCCGCCTCCGGGTTCAACCCGAGCCGGCTCAGCATCGCCGGGCGCGAGGGCATCGCCCAGTTCCGCACGGACGTCTGGCGGAACTACGGGCCGGCCGGCGCGTCCGCCCAGGACGCCGACGTCGCCATCCGCGCGGTCGGTGACGTGCTCTGCCGGCTGACCAGGGAGTTCGCCGGCTTGGAGGGCGACCCGTACCTGCTCGCGCTGGCCGCGTTCCACTCCGGCCCGGACACGGTCCGTCGCGCCGGTGGCATCCCGGACGCGATGACCCGCGCGTTCCTGAAGAACTCGGCCGACTACGCCGACTACTACCGGCTCGACACCCGGATCGGCGGCGCGCCCGCCACGTCACCGTCCGCGTCGTCGTCCCCCGGCGCCTCCGTGCCCGCCCCGGCCCCGGCCTCCAACCGCCCGTCCGCGGGCGCACCCTCCGGATCGGCCGCCGCGTCCGGGTCAGCGCCCGCGCCGAAGCCCGCGGACCGGGTCGGCCTCAAGTACCCGAGCTTCACAAGCGCGAGCGGGCTGAAACTGAACGGCTCCGCGAAGGTCGCGGACGGCCGGCTCAACCTGACCACCGGGCTGAACCAGGCCGGCAGCGCCTACTCAAGCACCACGATCGACGTGACGAGGTCGTTCAGCACCTCGTTCGCCGGCATCATCAGCCAGCCGACCGACGGGTACGCGTTCCTGCTGCAGAGCTCCGGCCCGGGCGCGATCGGCGGCACCGGCGGCGGCATGGGCTACTCCGGAATCAGCCCGAGCATCGCGGTCGAGTTCGACACCTGGCGCGCCGACAACGACCCGAAGTCGGAGCAGCACATCGCGATCCTGCCCGACGGCAACCTCAGCAACCACCTGGCCTGGGCGGACGTCACGTTCGACATGCGGGTCGGGACGCCCACGAACGTGTGGATCGACTACGACGCGGGCGCGAAGAAACTGACCGTCTACGCGAGCCGGAGCAGCACGAAGCCGGGTTCGCCGATGATCACCCACACGATCGACCTGGCGGCGAAGTTCGGCGGGGCGAAGGTCTACGCCGGCTTCGCCGCGGGCACCGGCAACACGAACCTGACCGACACCCGCGACTGGATCGACAGCTGGACGTTCACCGGCAAGTAGGGCCATCATCGTCGGCGTGCCCGTCACCCGACGTACCGTCCTGCGCTCCGGACTCGGCGCGGCCGCTCTCACCCTGAGCGGCTGCGCCGAGCCGGACGCGACCCCGGCGATGTGGGGCACGCCGTCGTCCTCCTCCGCGCCGCCCCTGCCCGTGCCCTCGGCCGCGCCTTCTGTTGATGCCGCAGCCATCGAGGCCGTTCTGACCAGGCAACTCACCCCCACACCACAGAATCCACAGCATCCGGGGTACGCCGGGGCGGTGGCGATCGCGTGGCGGGACGGGCTGCCGCTGGCCTCAGCCACGGTCGGGGACGCGTTGCGGTACCGCGCCGGGCCGGTGGAGCTGCCGGCCGCCGAGCGGGTGGCCATGCGCCCCGACTCGATCTTCGACCTGGCGTCGATCACCAAGGTCTACACCGCAATCCTCACGCTGCGCCTCGTCGACCGGGGGACGCTCGACCTCGACGTACCCCTGTCGCGGTTTCTTCCGCAGTTCACCGCGCCCGGCGTCACCGCCGCCATGCTGCTCACCCACACCAGTGGCCTGCCGGTCTCGCCCGCGACGCCCGCGGGGTTCCTGAGCACGCCGCCGGTGGCCGCACCAGGCACGGTGTTCCGCTACTCGGGCGTCGGCCCGATGGTGCTCGGCCGGCTGATCGAGAAGCAGACCGGGCTGTCGCTTGACCGGGCGCTCCGTGAGCACGTCACCGGCCCGCTCGGCCTGTCCGACACCGGCTACACGCCACTGAGCTGGGTGGACGACCGGGAGCGGATCGCCGCCACCGACGCCCGGACGTCCCGCGGGCTGCTGCGCGGCGAGGTGCACGACGACATCTGCGACGCGCTCGGCGGCGTGGCCGGGCATGCCGGGATCTTCGCCACCGCCGCGGACGTCGCGGTGATCGGGCAGCTGCTGCTGGACGGCGGCACCTACCGGGGCACGCGGATCCTCTCCACGGAGATCGTGGCGCGGATGCGCACCGACGCGAACGAGGGGATGCCGGTCGCGGCCGGCGAGCACCCGGGACGTACCGCCGCGTATGGGCTGGGGGTGGTGCTTGACCAGCCGTGGTTCATGGGCGGGCTGACCTCGCCCGGCACGTTCGGCCACACTGGATTCACCGGGACGTCGCTGCTTGTGGACCCGGTACGGCGCGCGGTGGTGGTGCTGCTGACGAACCGCGCGCATCCGAACTGGAACTGGGCCGATCCGGACCCCTACCGGGTGGACGTGCACGACGCCGTGGCCGCCCTCGTCACGTGAATGCTGTTTTGAATCGTGCGTCCCGGGTAGCCCTATGAGGAGACACGAGGAGGCTGGTATCGATGGCAGGCAGCGAGCACGACGTCAACCGCAGCACCCGCAGTGGTCGTTTCGTCAAGGAAAGCACCGCGGAGCGCTCCCCCGACACCACAGTCACCGAGCACGTCGGCGGTGAGACCAGCGGCGACGAGCGCGAGGTCAACCGCAGCGCGAGCACCGGCCGTTTCGTCCGCGAGACGACGACCGAGCTGCACCCGGCGACCACCGAGACCCAGCGGATCTAGCTCCGCTCGGAGCAGGGCGCGGACCGAATCTCGGTCCGCGCCCTTTTCGCGTCATACATCCGGTGGTCGGGGTCAGACACCGTGACGTCGACGGAGAACGGTGTGAGCACTGATGACAAAAGGCCCTGATCGTGAGATCAGGGCCTTTTCCACGTGCGCCGCGTAGGACTTGAACCTACAACCCGCGGATTAAGAGTCCGCTGCTCTGCCAGTTGAGCTAGCGGCGCTCGATCGGCAACGGAGAGGACACTAGCACGCAGCTCCGCGGCTTTCCGAATCAATTAGCGTCGATGCCGCGCCGTTCCACGACGTGGTTATCGAGACCCGAAACACAAATAACCGAGCCGACCATCAGGCCGACCCGGTAAGTGAAGAGTGCGCCGCGTAGGACTTGAACCTACAACCCGCGGATTAAGAGTCCGCTGCTCTGCCAGTTGAGCTAGCGGCGCTCGTGGCAACGGGGAAACATTAGCACGCTCGTCCGCCACGGCTCCAATCGGTTACCGGGGCCGCGGGCAGGTGTGTCCTGCGCAACGTAAGCACGCTCCGCAGGCGTGCGGGGCTTGCGCTCGTCAGGCAGGATGATGCCGTATCTCGGCTGGTCAGCGGAATAACCGTGCCGAGACACGTCACGGCGGGCATACATGAATAGAGGGCTGGGTCGGATGGGGTGGATCTCTAGGCGTACCGCTGTGGTGGCGGCGCTGGCGATCATGATGCCGTTGGGGCTCGCGGCCTGCGGAAACGACGGCGACGAGCAGGTCGAGGTCGCGTCGCCGTCAACAGGGGTGACGCCGCCGGTGGCGACGTCGGCCACGCCCGCGGTGCCGCTGGATCTGGCGATCACGCCGGCGGACAAGGCGAAGAACCAGCCGGCGAGCGTGGAGATCGGCACGATGGTGGCCGGCGGCACGGTCGAGACCGTGAAGGTCGTGGACGGGGCGGGCAAGGACGTCGCGGGCGCGATGCGCGCGGACGGCACCTCGTGGGTCCCGGCGAAGACGCTCGCGTTCAACGCGTCCTACACCGCGACAGTGACCGCGAAGAGCGCCGCGGGCGAGGCGATCACGCGGACGACGAGCTTCCAGACAATGGGCCGGCCCGGTAAGGAGACCGGCACCGGCCTGTACATGTTCGACGACCACACGTACGGCGTGGCGATGCCGGTCGTGGTCGAGTTCATCCCGGGCGTGCCGGAGAACTACCGGGCGGCGGTGGAGAAGCGGCTGTTCGTGCAGACGGACCCGCCGCAGCCGGGCGTGTGGTCCTGGGTGAAGGGCGGCAGCCAGGCCTACTACCGGGCGCCGGAGTTCTGGCAGCCGGGCACGAAGGTGACAGTGCGGATAGGGATCGGCGGCATGGAGACCGCGCCGGGCAGCTACGGCAACCAGGACCGGACCGCGGTCGCGGAGATCGGCCGGAAGCTGGAGATGAAGGTCGACAACTCGGACAAGCAGATGAAGGTGTTCGAGGACGGCAAGCTGATCCGGACGTTCCCGGTGAGCCTCGGCCGGAAGAAGATGCCGTCCGCAAGCGGCGTGATGGTTGTGATGGAGAAGAAGGAACAGACGGTCTTCGACACCCGCGAGCAGTTCGGCCCGGTCGAGGGTTACCGGGTGGACGTGGAGTTCGCGCAGCGGCTCACCTGGAGCGGCCAGTTCATCCACGCGGCACCCTGGTCAAACGCCCAGCAGGGCAGGGAGAACGTCTCGCACGGCTGCGTCAACGTCTCCCAGGAGGGCGGTCAGTGGCTGTTCGGGAAGACGCTTGTCGGTGACCCGGTGACGGTGACCGGCACCGAGGACAAACTGGTCACCGGCGACGGCTGGACCGCCTGGAACGTCAGCTGGGACGAGTTCGCCAAGGGTTCCGCTCTGCCGATTCCGGACAATCTCAAGACCGTCGCACCGTCGCCGTCGAACACCCCCTGACCCTCTTCCGTGGGATGACCAGTAATGATCACCATGAGTAACTGGTCATCCCACGGTTAAGAAGGCGTTACAACGATTGGTTAGTCCTTTTGGCCGTGTGTGATCACAGCCGCTCCGGGTACCGTTACGGGCCTGGCGCGCGGTGCAACCCTGCATCTCTCGCCGCCCGAAGGGCCCGGTCGCTCTCCACGTCTCCTCTTGCGTCGAGATGCAACCGGAACCCGCTGTGAAACGTGTGGCTTCGGGATCGAGACCTGGGGTTAGGGGACCATGCACGCTACCCGCACCAGCCCGGCACATCTGGATGTGCCCGGCTCACACATACGGCGACGCGCGTTCGGCGCGCTCGTCCTCGTCGGGGTCATAGGCTTCGGCAGTGCCTGCAGCGGTGGCGACTCGTCGCCCACCTGGCAGGCCAACGGCGAGTCCGGGGCGCCGAGCGCGCCGCCGGTCTCGGAGAGCCCGATACCGATCGGCGCCGTGCTCAAGAGCCCGGCCGAGGGCGCCAACGACGTCCCGATCACCCAGGACCTCTCGTTCGACCTGGTCAACGCGGTCTCCGCAACGGTCAAGGTGACGAACGCCAAGGGCGAGGACATACCCGGCGAGCTGTCCAAGGACGGCAAGACGTGGCTACCGAACAAGAAACTCGCGTACGACACCGCCTACACCGCCGTGTTCACCGGCACCGATGCGGCAGGCAAGACCGGCACGACGACCGGCACCTTCACCACGATGAAGACGCCGAAGAATCAGGTACGCACCGTCAGCTTCATGGGCGAGAACGCGACCGTGGGCGTCGGAATGCCCATCATGATCTCCTTCAGCCAGGCCATCCCGGAGAACTACCGCGCCGAGGTCGAGCGGCACCTGTCCGTCACGGCAGACCCGCCACAGGAGGGCTCCTGGGGCTGGGTCTCCGCCGACGAGATCCAGTACCGCCCGAAGGAGTACTGGAAGGCCGGCACGAAGATCAATTACCGTGTCGACCACTCCGGCATCAAAATGGGCAACGGCTGGTGGGGCAAGACCGACTACGACGTCAACATCACGATCGGCTCGCAGCTGATCATGGAGGTTGACAACAAGACCAAGCACATGACCGTCATCAAGGACGGCCAGAAGGTCAAGGACTTCAAGGTCAGCCTGGGCCAGCCGAAGTACCCCTCGGTCAGCGGCACCATGCTCGTCATGGAGAAGCTCCGCAAGACGGTCTTCGACACGTACGGCCAGTTCAGCGACGACGACGCCTACCGCGTCGACGTCGAATACGCGCAGCGCCTCACCTGGGGCGGCCAGTTCATCCACGCCGCCCCCTGGTCCGACGCCTCGCAGGGCCGGGAGAACGTCTCGCACGGCTGCGTCAACGTCTCCCAGGACGCCGGCAAGTGGCTCTTCGAGCAGACCAAGCTCGGCGACCCGGTCGTCGTCAAGGGCACCGGCGTCCCCCTCACCAACGGCGACGGCTGGACCGCCTGGAACATGAGCTGGGACGACTTCAAGGGCCTCAGCGCACTCTGATTCTCATCGAGAAATACCCCGCCCGACATTCGGGCGGGGTATTTCCCTTTCAAGCCTTCGCGTCGGCGGGCAAAGGAAAAGGCCGGTCCGAATGGACCGGCCTCACCGTATGGGGTGATCGACGGGACTTGAACCCGCGACCCCCGGGACCACAACCCGGTGCTCTACCAGCTGAGCTACGACCACCATGCTTTCCACTCGAACCATAGGCCCGTGTGGGGTGCTGACCAATGATAGCCACACCCCACGGGCGCGCGTCGAGCGGGTTACCTCAAAGCTGTGCGGCGATGGCCTTGGCGGTCTCGACGTCCGGGCCGGGCGGCGGGACGAAGATGGTGCGGCGGTAGTACTCCAGCTCGCGGATGCTCTCCTTGATGTCGGAGAGCGCGCGGTGCGAGAGGCCCTTGGCCGGCTGGCCGAAGTAGGTGCGCGGGAACCAGCGCCGGGACAGCTCCTTGATCGAGGAGACGTCGATCATGCGGTAGTGCAGGTGCGAGTCGAGACGGTGCATGTCGCGGGCGAGGAAGCCTCGGTCGGTCGCGATCGAGTTGCCGCACAGCGGCGCGGAGCGCGGGTCCGGCACGAACTGCGTGATGTAGTCCATGACCAGGTCTTCCGCCTCGGCGAGCGTGACCTTCGAGGCCCGCACCTCCTCGGTGAGGCCGGACTTCGCGTGCATGTCGCGCACCACGTCCGGCATGTTCGCAAGCGCGTCGTCGTCGGCGTGGATCACCACGTCGACGCCCTCGCCCAGCACCTGAAGGTTGGGGTCGGTCACCAGGGCAGCCACTTCGATCAGGGCATCCTTGCCCAGATCAAGCCCGGTCATCTCGCAGTCCACCCACACCAGAAGATCAGCCACGTCGACAGCCTACGCGCTGCTCTCAGCTACCGGCGCTGCGTGAGGGAGAGATTCCGGCTCCCCGCCCGGCGACCGCGTTATAGCAGATCACCACCGAAATGGACAGATCTGGTCGAATCACTGCTAAATCCCTAAACTGGGCGATAAGGCGGCGAGATTCCCTTAAGGCCCACCACTCCCCCGGTGAAGCGGCCCTCCACCCCCGTGGAGGGCCGCTCGACGTGCCGCTCTCACTCCGTGGCCGGTTCCGCCGGCTCTGCCTTCCGCCGCCGGCCGATCCGCGGCGCCGGCGCGCTCACGTCGTGGCCGGCTTCCGCGGGGCTCTCGGACTTGGGCGAAGCCGCGCGGCGAGGCTGACGCTTAACCGGGGCGTCGGTCACCCGGCCTCCACCGGCAGACGGCGAGTTCGACCGCGTGCCGTCCGCGTCGGCCTCGACGCCCAGCGCCGGCGCGACGATCGAATCGTTCACGTCGCTTCGCGCCGCAGAAGAGCGTTTGGCCGGGGTACGGGTAGTGGGCGCCGCCCGCTTCCGACGCGGAGCGGCCGGTTCCACGGCTCCCCCACCGTCCGGGCCCGCCACGTCAATGCCCGGCGCCGGGCGCGCTTCCGGCACCGAAACGGCGTGCGGTTGCGCTTCCGCAGCGATACGCCCGTCCGCCTCTCGCAACTCCGCAACGGTGGGCGTGTGCGCATCAAGCGCTGCAGCGGCTGTTGCGGATGCGGTCGGCATGCTTTTCGGCGCGGCGACGGTGGCACCCTCCGGCGCGGTGGGGACGGCTTCCGTGCCGGGTGCGCCGTTGGGATCAGCGGGGATCGGCGGCTGGGTGTCCTGGGCCGGGTCGCGGGTGAGGGGCGGCCAGTTCAGCCGCGGAGTCACCGGCGGGCGCGGGCGGGTCCAGCCCTCCGGACGGGTCCCATCGCTGTCTGCTGGGCTACCGCCGGCGGCTCGACTACCGCCGGCTGTCGGGCTATCGCCAACTGCCGGGCTACCGCCGGCGGCTGGGCTACGACCGGCAGGCAGGCCGGCGCCGGCCACCGTGATGCCGCCAGTCGCCAAGCCGGCACCGGATACCAGGTCTCTACCGGGCTCGGCCGCCGCACGGTCGGCCGCCGCCGCTTGATCATTCACACCGCGATCGGCAGCCACACCGCTCTCAACAGCACCACGGTCCGGCGCGTCAGCACCGCGGTCCGCCGCGTCCCGATCGGCCGCTGCCGGATCGGCCCTAGCCTGGCCCGCCGCCGCACGGTTCGCCGTGCCGTGGTCGGCGAGCAGCGTCGCCGTCCGGCCGCCGCGGATCGGCCGGCCGCCGGCAGTGGTGATGACCATGCCGTCGTCGCCGAGGCGGATCACCGACGTACGACGACCGAGACGGGCCTCGACCTCAGGGAACTGTGCGGGGTCGACGAGATACACGAGTTCGCGCGGGCGGGACGGCCAGGCCAGCACCGCCATCCCGACGATGATCAGAAGGAGGCCGGCGCCGAGCCCGCCCCAGGTCGCCGCCGTCAGCCAGTCCGGCCGGAGTTCGGCGGTCACGGTCACCGGCCCGGCCGGTCGCCCGTCCGCGCTCATGATGACGAGTGCCAGGTCACGGTCACGGATCTCGTCCGCGGTCCAGGCCAGGCTGCCCTCGCCGGACCTGGTCCAGAACTCCTGCCGCCCGGGGTCTCCGGTGAGCCCGCCGGAGACCGCGCTCACCCGTACCGGCAGAGGTCCGTTGGTGAGCGCGAGATGCTCGAACCGGCTGTGCCGCGCGGACTGGAGGTAACCGGTGGCCGCGGTGGCGGGCGCCAGCCCGACGAAGGCGGGGCCGTCGCCGGCGGTGGCGGTGATCCGGAGTTCGGTGCGGCCGGTGCGGGCGAATGCGGCGTCGCGCCGGAGCAGCCCGTCGAGGTCCTCGATGATCAGGGCCTGGCCGGGTACGTCGAGTTGCTCCAGGTCGGCCCGGAAGGCGCCGCCCGGGTCCCGGTGCTGTGCGACAGTCCACAGCCCGCCCGCGGCGAGCAGGATCGGCAGCCCGGCGGCCAGCAACAGCATTCCGACGATCATGCGAATGATGCGCATCGACTTCCCCTCGGCCCGTTATCGCCCCCTACATAGCGAAACGTCCGAATCGGGTAGATCGACACGGCTTGCGGACCCCGAAAAGCCCGATGGCCCGATCCCATACTGGGGACCGGGCCATCGCCGGAAATCACTTATCCGAGGCCGGAGCAGCAGGAGCCGCAGCGGGACGCGCCCCGCTGCGGGTGAATGCCAGCCCGCCGAGCACCAGCCCGAGCAGTCCCGCGATCAGCCCCGCGATCGCGATCCCCAGCGCCGGCCCGGAGTCCGTCGTCGAGGAGGCCTCAGCAGCCTCGTCCCCCGCCGAAGCCGCCGAGGCCGCCGACTCGTCCGCGGCCGCTGCCAGCGCGAGCACCGGCGCCGGGCTCTCCGGCTCGTCACCGCCCGCGACCGGCTCGTCGATCCAGCGCACGATCTCGCCGTCCGAGTAGGTCTGGAGCGTCTTGAACACCAGCTGGTCCGTCTCCGGCAGCGGGCCGAGGGACACGCCGAACTCCTGGAACGTGCCCGGCTTGATCTCCGACCCGGCCGCGGCGGTCCAGGTGACCTTCTTGACCACCTCGGTGACAGGCGAGCCGTGCGCGGTGATCGGCGTGGACGGCGCGCCCTTCTCGACCGCCACCTCCCACCCGGGTACGGGCTGGGTGGAGACGGAGCCGATCGGCGCGTTCTCCGGTAGGAAAACCTCGATCTTCGTGGTGGAGGCGGAGTCGCTCTCGTTCGGCACCCGGAAGTCGACCTTGGCGTACCCGCCCTTGACCGCCTCTCTGGGGTTGACCGTGACGTGCGCGGAGGCCGGTCCGGCGAAGACGAGCACGCCGGCGACGGTGGCGCCGAGGCTGAGCAGGGCCGCGCGAGCGGTACGGGACATCATCGGGAGGGGACCCTTTCAGGAGGAGACGTCCACCGTGACGGTGACGGTGGCTTGATCGATCTCGGACGTGCGGAGCGTGAACGTGAATTCCCAGCTCCCGGTCGCGGGCAGCTGGAAGTCGCTGATCGCGTGGTTGGGCGAGAAGCGGAGCATGGGCAGGTCGATCGGCTCGACGCCGGCGGCCGGGAGCGCGGTGGTGGTGGTCCACTCCTCGACCGCGAGCGGGTTCGTGGTGCCGGGCTGGTACGCGTACAGGTGCATCGAGTTGTTGCCGGTCGCGGCCGGGTCCAGCTCGACCTGAAGCGTGTAGAGCGGGCTGTCGACAAGCACCGAGTAGTAGCCGCTGTCCTCGACGTCGGAGTTCTCCGCCTCGGTGCGGGCGGGGGTCTGCTGGACGAGCACGGAGCTGACGCCGAGCACGACCACAGTGATGGCGATCTCGGCCCAGAGCGCGATCCGCATCCGGCCCGGCTGCTCGGCCACCACGTGCTTGCGGACAAGCGACCGGGAGTATGCCGCGACGCCGATCACTGCCGCGAACAGCGCGGTCTTGGCCATGATGAACCGGCCGTAGGTGGTGCCGGTGAGCGCGTCGAGCGTGCCGATCTCGATGAGCGCGTTGACCACGCCGGCCAGCAGCAGCGCGCTTACCGCGAGCGCGGCCCACCGGGACCAGATCGGCAGGATCGCGCCGAGCTCACGCGCGCTCGCCTGCCGGAGCAGGAAGCCGAGCAGCATGACCAGGCCGCCGATCCAGACCGCCATGCTGATCAGGTGGATCGCGTCGACGACCACTGAGACGGCCGCGACCGGCGAGGCGGAGGGGTGGCCGGTGAGCGGCCAGGTGATCACTGCGGCGGCCGCGAGCGTGCCGAGCACGATGAGGTCGACCGGGCCGTCGCCACCGCGGCCCGCCAGGACCGGCCGGAGCATGATCGCGATCGCGACGAGCAGGCCGAGCCGGACCAGCAGCGCGATGCCGAACGAGCTGGCCACCACGTCGCCGAGCCCGGAGAAGCCGCTGAAGATCCCACCGCCGCCGGTGTACGGCACCTGGAGGTAGAGCGCCGCGAGCGTGCTGAACGCGATCAGGCCGAGGCCGGTGCGGACCACGATCGCCGGGACGCGGCGGGAGAGCCGGGCCGGCCAGAGGAACAGCAGCACCAGGACCGGGCCGATGACGAGCACGAGTCCGGCGTACCCGATGAACTTCGCGACCGGGATGGCGTTCGTGACCACCGGGTCGGACTTGTCGCCGGCGTCGGTGAGTGACGGCACAGCGGACGCGGCGCCGACCGAGAAGGTGAACGCGCCGCTGACCGGGTGGCTGTCCGCGGAGATGACCCGGTAGCTGACCAGGTACGTGCCGCGCTGGTCCCCGTTGAGCGGGATGAAGATCGAGGAGCCGTCCCCGGTGGGCTCGCCGCCGACCCGCGAGCCGTCCGGCCCGATGATCAGGACCCGGTCGGTGACCGGCCGCACACCCTCGCTGAACGTGAGCGTGACCTCGGTCGGCGCGGCCTGGATCACGGACTGGGCGGCGGGCGTGGTCCGCTGCAGGACGGCGTGCGCGCTGGCCGGGCTCGCCGGGCCGAGGAGCGCCGCGAGCGCGCCCAGGAGGAGGGCGGCGAGTACGGCCCATCGGCGTCTCTGGTCGGCAGTCATGCCCGCCATGCTCTCCCACGGATGTGGCGATGATCGCCCGTGGTCGGCGTGGCGTGTCCTACACCTATCAGCCCGACCCCGCATATTGGGTCAAATGCGACATTGGGCAGGGGGCGGCACACCATGCCGTGGTAGTCGGGCGGAACTGCCGGAAAGTTCCCGGCGATCACAGGACCTTCGCCCGTACCCGCCGCGTCCGCTTCCCGTCACCGTAAGCACGGAACCGGGCGACAGCCCGGCGCGACCAATGGGGGTGGACTTCACTGTGTGGGATCGAGCCGGACCGTGGGCCGGGCTCGTCGCGCGGCTCGGCCTCGCCGGCGTCTGGCTCTATGCCGGCGGCACCAAGGTGGGCGACCTCGCCGCGTCCGGGCGCGCGGTCAACGCGTACCGGATCATGCCGTTCGAGGTGGCCCAGGTGATCGGCGCGATGCTCCCGTTCGTCGAGATCGTCGTCGGGTTGCTGCTGCTCGCCGGCCTCGCGACCCGGGTCTCGGCCGCGTTCTCCGTGCTGCTGCTGACCGTGTTCATCGCCGGCATCGCCAGCGCCTGGGCACGCGGCCTGCAGATCGACTGCGGCTGCTTCGGCAGTGGCGGGCAGCTCGCGGCCGGGGAGAACCCGACCTACGGCTGGGAGATCGCCCGGGACCTCGGATTCCTGATCCTGGCCGGCTACCTGCTCATCCGTCCCGACTCCCGTTTCTCCGCCGACCGCGCAGTTCAGCCGGCCCAAGTCTGACGAGGTAGAAGGCATGAGTTCTCGCAAAGATCAAAAACAGGCGAACCGGATGGTACGCGAGCAGCTCGCCAAGGAGCAGCGCCGCCGGGCCACGGTGTGGATCTCGGTGGCCGCGGTCGCCGCGCTGCTCGTGGCAGGTGTGATCGGGTACGGCGTCTTCGCCTCGCAGCGCACCGGCGAGGTCTTCACGCCCACGGCCGCCACCGCTGACGGCAGCGGCTTCGCGGTCGGCACCGGCCCGGTCACGGTCGACGTCTACGAGGACTTCATGTGCCCGGCCTGCGGCCAGTTCGAGAGCGGCGCCGCCGCCACCATCGACCAGCTGGTCAAGGACGCCAAGGTCACGGTGGTCTACCACCCGATCGCGATCCTGGACCGCTTCTCGCAGGGCACCGACTACTCCACCCGTGCGTCCGGCGCCGCCGCTTGTGCCGCGGACGGAGGCACGTTCGCCGAATACCACTCGGTGCTCTTCCAGAACCGCCCGGAGGAGAACACGCCCGGCCTCGACGACGACAAGCTGATCTCGCTCGGCACCGGGTTGGGTCTGGGGGACTCCTTCACACAATGCGTGAAGGACGGAAGATACAAGACGTGGAGCGCACAGATCACGGACAAGGCGAGCGAGCGCGGGGTGACCGGCACGCCGACAGTCCTCGTCGCCGGGACCGTGCTTCAGGACCGCTCGGCCACCGGCCTGACCACGGCCGTCGAATCCGCAGTCAAGTAACCCGTCTCGCGGCCGCGGTCGCGATCGGCGTGCTCGTCACGCCGGTCCCGGCCGCGCCCGCGCTCGCCCACGGCGGTGAGGCCCCGGCCGGGACCAACTACCGCGCCGAGATCACCGGCGTCTCGCCCGCCACGCCCGGCGTCCGGGTCCGGGTGATCGAGGCCGGCTCCCGGCTGGAGCTGACCAGCACCTCGGCCCGCGAGATCGAGGTGCTGGGCTACGAGAACGAGCCCTACCTGCGTATCTCCCCGGCCGGCGTGTGGGAGAACGTCAACTCGGCCGCCACCTACCTGAACGCGAGCATCAGCACGTCCACGGCAATCCCGGCCACCGCGGGCCCGACCGTGCCGCCGGCCTGGCGCCAGATCTCCGACTCGCCCACGGTCCGCTGGCACGATCACCGCACCTACTGGATGAGCGACACGCCACCCCCGGCCGTGACCGCAGACCCAGGCCAACCTCAGCGGGTACGGGATTGGACCGTCATCCTCCGCGACGGCGTCTCCCTGATCACCGTCACCGGCACGCTCGACTGGCAGCCACCGCCCTACGCCGGCACCTGGTGGGCCGCCGTGGTGCTGACCGGCGCGCTTGTCGCGCTGCTCGGCCTGCTCCGCGCACGGCTGACGCCCTGGCTGCTGGCGCTGGCGTCCGCCGCCGGTGGCCTGTCCGCGCTCGCCTACACGGTCGGCCGGGAGCTCGACGCGGGCAACGACACGCTCGGCACCGCGCTTCCCGCCCTGGCCTCCACGCAGCTCTGGCCCGCGCTCACCGGTCTCGGCGGGCTGGCCGCCGCCGCGTTCACGCTGGCCCGGCGCCCGTCCGCCGACTTCGCGCTCGCGCTGGCCGGCATCTGCATCGGCGTCTTCGTCGGCCTGGCGAACGCGGGCGCGCTTGTCAACTCCGTCGTGCCCGCGCCGTGGCCGCCCGTGGTGGCCCGGGTGCTCGACCTGCTGGCGCTCGCGCTGGGCTTCGGGCTGACGGCCGCCGCGGTCCTGCGCATGCGCGCGGCGGCGGTCACGACAGGCGGGACGTCCGCGGCCGCGCGTGCTCCCCGCTCACCGCTCACCCTCAAGGCCGCGCTCGACGAGCCCGCCGACGGCTGAACCGTCCCCCTGGACCACCGCGGAACCGGAAGGGAGGAGCCCCTGGGCGACGACCGGTGCCCGCGGGAGCGTGCGGGCCGGACCACCGCGTGAGCGGGAAGATGAACTGGCTCTATGGGGTGGGGACGGAGAAGCCGTAGGGCAGTTCGAGGCGGTGTTTCGCGAGCAGACCCGGGTCGGCGAGAAGCGTGCGGGTCGGGCCGTCCGCCACGATGCGGCCGTCGTCGAGGATGACCGAGCGGTCACAGAGTTCGAGCGCGTAGGGCAGATCGTGGGTGACCATCAGCACCGTCACCGGCAGGCCGCGCAGGATGTCCGCCAGCTCGCGCCGGGACGCCGGATCGAGGTTGGAGCTGGGCTCGTCGAGCACCAGGATCTCCGGCCGCATCGCCAGCACTGTCGCCACCGCCACCCGGCGCCGCTGGCCGAAACTCAGGTGCGACGGGATCCGCTCCCGGTGCTCGCGCATGCCCACCGCGTCGAGCGCCTCGTCGACCCGCGCGGCCAGCTCCGCGCCGCGCAGCCCCAGGTTCGCCGGGCCGAACGCCACGTCCTCGGCCACGGTCGGCAGGAACAGCTGGTCGTCCGGGTCCTGGAAGACGATGCCGACCCGGCGGCGGATCTCGGTGAGCGTGCCGCGGTCCTTGGCGACCGTGAGCCCGGCGACCGTCACCGAGCCGGTGCCGCCGGTGAGGATGCCGTTCAGGTGCAGGACCAGCGTGGTCTTGCCGGCGCCGTTCGGCCCGAGCAGCGCGACGCGCTCGCCGCGCCCGACGGTCAGGGTGACGCCGTCCAGCGCGCGGTGGCCGTCCGGATAGGCGAAGCCGACGTCGCGGACGTCGAGGCTCGGTGCGTCGGTCATGTGAGGATCGTGGCGGTCACCGCGATCGCGGCCGTCACCAGGGGTACTGTCGCGGCCGTCGCCCACTGTGCCACGCCGGCGCCCGGGCTCTGCGGGAACAGCGTGCCGGTGTATCCGCGGGACAGCATCGCCAGGTAGACGCGCTCACCCCGCTCGAACGCGCGCAGGAAAAGCGCGCCGACGCCGGTCGCGAAGCCGCGCAGCTGCCACAGGAACCGCGGGTCGTCGCCGCGGGCCAGCCGGGCCACGTGCATGCGTCGGGCCTCGCCGGTCAGCACGTCCAGGTAGCGCAGCATGAACGTGGCGATCTGGGTGAGTTCCTTCGGGCAGCGCAGCCGGTCCAGGCCGACGATGATGTCCCGGGTGGTCGTGGTCGCGGCCAGAATGAGCGAGATCAGCACGCCGAGCAGGCCCTTGACCAGCAGGTTGAACCCGCCGTAGAGCCCTTCGACGGACAGTTGCAGGCCGAGCCAGCCGACCCGCTCGCCCGCGCCGAGGAACGGCATGATCAGCGCGAGCAGCACGAACGGCGTCTCGACCAGGCTGCGCTTGGCCAGCCAGCCCGCCGGAATCCGCGCGGTGACCGCGAGCGCGACCACGATCAGCGCGTAGGCGCCGAACGCCCAGAACGCGTGCCGCGGCGTCGCCACCATCGCGACAGTGATCGCCACTGTCGCGGCGATCTTCACCTCGGGGGCGAGCCGGTGCAGCGGCGTGGCGCCCTCACGGTAGAGCATCAGGAACGCTTGCGGCTTCGGAGCAGCCAGAACGCGCCGCCCGCGACCCCGAAGACCAGGAGCACGCCGGCGATGCCGGACAGGCCGGTCGACAGGTACGAGTTCTCCACACCCCGGATGCTGTAATCCGCGAGCGGGCTGTCCGCCAGCTCATGGTCCTTCGCCCCCTGCGCGATGCAGGTGCCGCCGGTGATCTCGCCGTCCGCGTCCGTCGTGCAGCCCTTGGTCGAGGCCGAGTCGAGCCCGTCCGGCGAGCTTGACGCGAAGCTGCTGACCACGCCCGCGAGCAGCAGCGCCGTCAGGAGGCCGGCCAGGATGAACTTCCTCATACCGCCACTTCCCTCTTCTTCAGGCCACGCAGCGCGTAGACCAGATCCGGGCGGACCCGGGCGACAGTCGCCACTGTCGCCGCGCTGATCAGCCCCTCACCGATGCCGATCAGCAGGTGCGTGCCGCCCATCACCGCCGCGATGCCCGCCAGGCTCCGCTCGTCAAGCGGCGTCGAGCCGCCGATCGCGTACTGCAGCACGAAGCTCTGCGACGCCACCACCACGCTCACCACTGCCGCAACGAAAACCGAGATCGACAGGCCGTTGGGGGTACGCGGAAGCACGCGCAACAGCAGCGCCGTCACCCCGAACCCGACAGCTGTCGACAGCAGCCCCATGTTCGTGATGTTCGGCCCCAGCGCCGTGATGCCGCCGTCCGCGAAGAACAGCGCCTGCGCCGTGATCACGATCGTCATGCACAGTGCGCCCACCCACGGCCCGACCAGGATCGCCGCGAGCGCGCCGCCCAGCAGGTGCCCACTCACCCCCGGCAGCACCTGGAAGTTGAGCATCTGCACCGCGAAAATGAACGCGGCCACCAGCCCCGCCATCGGGACCAGGCGGTCCTCCAGGTCACGGCGGCTGTTGACCACGCACACGCCGATCGCGACGGCGGCGAGCACGGCGTAGGCGATGGAGACGGGCCCGTTGAGGACACCGTTCGAGATGTGCAGTGCCTCAGGATTCATGAGCGCCGCTTCCTTCCTCAGGTCGCGCTCAGACTATTGGCTTGCGCCCCTTGTTGCCAAGGACTTGCAATTGGCCTTCCGTGTGGCCCCGGTAACCTGACGCACATGACCGACGCCATCCGTCTCGCCGCCGGCGACACCGCACCTTCGTTCACCCTGCCGACCGACACCGGAGACCGGTTTTCCCTATCGGACCTGCGCGGACGCAAGGTCATCCTCTACGTCTACCCAAGCGCCATGACCCCCGGCTGCACCAAGCAGGCCTGCGACTTCCGCGACTCGCTCGCGTCACTCAAGGGCTCCGGCTACGAGGTCGTCGGCATCTCCCCGGACACCCCCGCCAAGCTCGCAAAGTTCCGCGAACACGACGCGCTCACCTTCCCGCTGGTCTCCGACCCGGAGAAGGAGACGCTCACCGCCTACGGCGCCTTCGGCGAGAAGAAGCTCTACGGCAAGACAGTCGTCGGCGTCATCCGCTCCACATTCGTGATCGACGAGGAGGGCCGGATCGAGCACGCCTTCTACAACGTGAAGGCCACCGGCCACGTGGCAAAGCTGCGCAAGGACCTCGGCCTCGACTGACCTCGGCGCCGCCCTGCCTGCCGCAGCCGGATCGGCCACCTACGCCACATCGCAAAAGCTCCGGTCAACTATGATCCCGAGCAGCAACAGGAGTGTCGGTCAGGACGGTTGTGACCGGTTCTTCGCTTTGGGGGCCGTAGCCCAATTGGCAGGAGGCAAACGGTTTAGGTCCGTTCCAGTGCGGGTTCGAGTCCCGCCGGCCCCACTCTGCGCATGGCCTGCGTGTTCGTGCTGGTTGAATGTGGCATTGCACGAACCGCGGGTCGCTCGGGCGTTGTGCCGGGCTGAATGCGGTAAATGGGTACATGCCTAAGAGTCGTGGTCGTCCCGCGGGACGAGGTAAGCCGAGGCGTCCGCAGCGCCCGGTGCGGGAGTTGCGGCTGTCGGACCGGTTGATGCGTGACGCGGTGACGATCGTGTCCGAGGACAGTGTGCTCGAGGTGGAGCGGTGGGCCAGTGAGTGGCTCGGCGCGGCATGGTCGGCCGCGGGGCTCGGCGAGCGTGACCCGGAGAAGATGTTCCACCTGGAGGTGGTGGGCCGGGCGTCGACCCGGCCGTTGCCGCACGGGCTGGCCGCGGTGGCGGCGCTGCGCCGTGTCGGCGCTCCTGGTGAGTGGTCGATGCTGGATGGCACCCTGGAGATCTTGTCGGAGAGTCAGCCTGTGCCATCGTGGTTCGAGGCGCCTGTCTTTGAGCCGGTTCGGGCGTGGCGAGCGGTGGATGTCTGGGACAGCGAGCATGTGCTGTTCGTCGAGTTCGCCGGGCAGACTCCGCACACGTTGATGGCGCAGATCTCCCTCGCCGGCGGTGTGCTGGTCGACAAGCTGGCGTTACTGCAGCCCGGGGCTGCGGAGACCTGGGATCGGCTGCGTGAGCCCGACGAGGTGCCGATGCCGGCCGTCGAGTGCCCGGTCGAGGTGGCGCTGGCGGAGCTGGCGGACGCGCTGCGGACCACGGACATGACCTGGCCCCGCCACGATGACGAGGACTTCCTCGACTTGCGGGCGATGGCCTGGTCACGATGCCTTCCGTACCTGCCGGACTTCCGTGACTGGCAGCCGATGGACGATGAGGAACGGCAACGACTGCTGGACGGATTCGCGCCGGCCGACGACACGGTCGCCAGGTCGCTGGCCGACCTGTTCCTGGATTACGGTGCCGGCTACATGACCAGCGGTCCGCTGTGCTGGAGCCCAGGACAGGTCGGCTTGTTCCTGGCCGACTGGTTGCCGCGCAAGGCGGCGCTGGACGCTGAGCAGCGTGCCGCGCTGCCGGACGTGTTGCGACGCTGGATCCGGTACGCCCTGGAACACCGTGCGGTCGACCCGGTATGGATCAGTCCGGTGATCGAGGCTGTCGACACGTTCCTTCCCGCGTTCGAGGAGGCGTTCGACGACACGGCGGCGTGGGGTCCGGCCAAGCAGATCGCCGCGGAGCTGACGGCCCGTGGTATCGATCTCTCCGACTCGGAAGCCGTGGAGGACGCGATGCGGGGACTCAACGCCGAACGCCTCGCTCGATATCTGACCGACTGACCACCCGAACGAGGCACCCCGTGCCGGTCTGACTCCGGCAGCTCATAGGTTGGTGGTATGTCGATGTCTGATGCCGCGCTGCTCCGACGGGCGGGTGACCTCAAGGGCGAGCTGGTGGCGTTTTCTCAGCAGCCCCGCTACAACCGGGCTGCGTCGAGTTTTCTGGCCCAGTACGGCAACGGCCGCGAAGACGCCGATGAGCAGCGGTGGATGCTGCTCTGGGACTGTTTCGTGCTGGAGCACCGGTTGGCGAACGGCCGGACGGTGGTGGAGCAGTTCGTCGAGGCCCGGCCGGACCTGCCGGAGGCCGAACGGGAGATGGTGCTCGGCTGGCGCGACGTGGTGCAGGGCCCGTTCGAGGTGCAGCGCAAGGACGGGCCCGCGCTCCTGGTGGAGAGCCTCGTCGACGACTTGACCTATCGGGTTAGATCGAACATGGGCCCGGCCGTGTTCAAGCAGATGCCGCGCCACTCGTTCATCATCGCCCGGCTGGTCGCTGTCGGTGACGAGTGGATGCTGAGCGGGCCGGTACAGATTCTCCGCGGGAGCGAACGGGACATCGCCTATCGACTCGCGCTGGACATGTCTTTGCGTACGCCGGAAGCGGTGTTCCGGAACCCGGACAAGATGGCAATGGCGTGGAAGCATCAGCGTGCTGACCGGGCACGGTTCGTCGAGTTCTTCGGCACCGACCTTCTGGTGGTCCCGGGGGAACAGGCACAGGAGCGGCTCGACGGCTACTACACCTACTGCCGTGAACACGGTTCTCGGGCCGGACCCGAAGGACGTCCCTCCGGCGGTGTCGATGTCGTTGCCGCCGGAGGTGACCGATGCGGAAACGGTTGCGCTGATCTACGACGAGACGGACGGACTCGGCTTCTACGCGGAGTTCGGCCTCCTGGAGGAAGCGTTCGCGAACCCCGACCTGTTGCGGCGCCGCCGGTGGCGCGAGCAGACGCTGTCCTACATCGAGGACGACAGTGTGGAGCCGATGGTCCTGCGCCGGCTGGCTGCTCGAGATCCCGAGAAGGCGAGTGTCGTGTTCCGGCGGCTGTTGAAGAGGCCACGGTTCGACTGGAACCGGGACGGTGAGACGCTGATGCGCGAGATCAAGCCGGGCTACTTCGATCGGCCACCGCGCCCACGGGTGAGCCCGCTCAGCGAGCGCTTGGCAGAGTTCGCCAAACGCCGCTGAGCAGCAACGATAAGGCCTGACCTACTCGTAGTGGTATCGGCAGGAGATGATGGAGATCTCGCTGGGCTCGACGGCGTACACCATGCGGTGCTCGTCATCGATGCGACGGGACCGGAGTCCGGCGAGGTTGTTTCGGAGGATCTCCGGCTTGCCGATGCCCTGGCCGTCGGGGTCGCGTTTGATGTCGGCGATCAGCGCGTTGATGCGTTTGAGGGTTTTGCGGTCCTGGGTCTGCCAGTACAGGTAGTCGTCCCAGGCGTGGTCGGTCCAGCTGAGTTTCACTCCTCGGGGCCGAACTCGCGTTCGGTGGCTCGGCCGGCTCGCCACTGCTCGACGCTCTCGACGAGGCGCTTGGCGTTGGCGGGCGATCGGAGCAGGTAGTTGGTCTCCATGATCGAGTCCCAGTCCTCCTTGCTCACCAGGACGGCGTTACCCCGCTTGGAAACGATCTCGATCGGGGTGTGGTCCTCGTTGACACGCTCGATGAGTGGAAATAGGGACTTGCGCGCCTCGCTGGCACTGATCGCAGACGTCATGATGCCTCCCGAAGTGGTACTGAATACGGTACCACTATCGGCATGGAGGGTGAGCCCGCTGTTGTTGGGGTCAACGGCCCCGAGCGCTAGCGTCTAACGCTTGAGCTGGTCAAACGTCCCGATAGTGGGCGGCCCGGGACGATGGTGGCGTGGTTCGCATGGTGCAACGTCCGGCCCACTTTGATCTTGCATGCGAACCGCGGCCCGGCGATTCGCTGTTGTCGGCTGCTGGTGGAGCTCCGGAAGGTGGATCTGCGTTCGTCGGGGATCGTGGCGATCTGCCATCGTGGCCGGCACGACCCGGCGACGCCGATCCTGGCTGTCTCGCTGCAGCGCCGAATGCCCGGCTATCGCACGCTGGGCTTCACCAAGCCGTAGCGGCTTTCGGATTTTTCGAATAGCGGTATGCTGGCTTCATGTCGAGCACCCTGCGTGAACGGACCGTTCTGCCACCTGAAAACCCCGCCGACCTGGTGCGCTTCGCGCGGGGTATGGCCGCCGCCGAGGCCCCCGCCCGAGCGAAGCTGGTGGGCCCGGACGGTTCGCAGCTCGACATCCCGGCCGAACTCTACGAACTGCTGCGCGACGTCGTCGGTGCCCTGTCCCAGGGCATGGCCATCTCGATCGCCCCGCACAACACGATGCTGACCACCCAAGAGGCCGCTGACCTGCTCAACATCTCACGACCTACGCTGGTCCGCCTGCTGACCGACGGCGAGATCCCGCACAGCCTGCGCGGCCGGCACCGACGAGTCCTGCTGCGGGACATCCTCGACTACTCCGAACGCACCCGCACCGAACGCCGCCGCGCCCTGGACCAGATGGCAGCCGACGCCGAGGACGACGACCTGTACGAGATCACCCTCGACTCACCGCCGTCGAGGTGACAGCCGGTCATGGTGGCGTTTCCCGCGTTCCTTGACACCTGCGTGCTCTACCCGGCATACCTGTGCGACACCCTGCTTCGCCTCGCCGAAGCCTCCGCATACCGGCCGCTCTGGTCGGCCGACGTCTTCACCGAACTACGTCGCAACCTCACCAAGCGCGGGCTACCACCGGATCGGGTTGATCGGCGGCTTGGCCAGATGAGCCGGTCATTCCCCGACGCCCTGGTCACTGGCTATGAGTCACTTGTCGACGGTATGACGAACCATCCGAAGGACCGACACGTTCTGGCTGCCGCCGTACGCGCCAACGCCGAAGTCATCGTCACCTTCAACCTCAGCGACTTCCCCGAGCCGGCCCTCAAGCCCTACGACATCGCAGCCATCCACCCCGACGATTTCCTCCTCGACCAACTCGATCTCTACCCCGGCTTGACCATGGACGTGCTCCGTCACCAAGCCGCGTCCTACCGACGTGCGCCGAACACCGTGCCGGAGGTCCTCGTCCTTCTGCAACGCACCGGCGTACCTAGATTCGCGGCTGAAGTACGACGCCATCTTGGTCCCCCGGCCTGGTAGCGCAGCACTCCGAGGCGGCTGAGGGTGGGTCTGAATCAGGCTATCGGGCTGGTCGAGTACCCCTTGAACTGGCCAAACGTCCCGGCAGTGGGGTCGCCGGTGACGATGATCGGGTGGTTCGCATGGTGCAACGTCCGGCCCACGGTAGTTTCCTGGAAGCGACCCCCAGACCCCGCGTCGCGGTGGTCGCCCAGGCGCGGCTCTGGCGGGTCTAAAAACGGTGTGCGGTAGCGCACTCTTTTTGTGCCGATCTTTTGCATCCGGGAGCGGTCGCGGCTCCGAAGCATGGGTATGCCGTCATCCGTGAACTCCGTATTGCACGAGGTCCGCCGCAGTGCTTCCATGCTCGACGTTCTCCGCGACGATCACGGGCTCGCGTTCGAGGCCGCACGGAGTCCCGCACGATCGGTGATGAGGTCGCTGGCCGAGGCGGTGGACGGGGACGACGAGTTGGCGGCGGTGGCCGCCGTACACGGTATCGGCGCCGTGATCGACGATGAGGCCGACGCCGTACTGTCGCGGCTTCTGTCGCATCCGCGCCGGTTTCTGCGGGAGCATGCGGCTTGGATGCTGCAGTCGCGCCTGCCCCGGCTGGACGCGATCGACCGGCTCGTCCGCACTGTCGCCGGGGGTGGGTTCTCCGGCATGCTCGCGCAGCGGACTCTGGAGAGCTGGGGCGGCCCGGCGGGGGACCACATCGCCACCGAGCTGCTCCGGGCCCTGGCCGGGACGCGGGACCCGCAGACCCGTGCGCGGCTCGTCGAGACCCTCGGCCTGGTGCCCGCCGAGTCGGCCGTGCAGGCCGTGCGCCGGATCGCCCTGGACCCGGACGAGAGCCCGGCCGCCCGTACCCGGGCTGTCGCCGCTCTTGGGGACTGGCCGGGCGACCCGGAAACGGTACGGGCGCTCGAGTCCCTGCGCACCGCGGACGGAGAGCTCGGCGCCGTGGCCCGGCTGGCCGCCGCCGACCTCGCACCGGTCGCCGGCCGAGGCTCCGCCGGGGACACGCCGGGCCTGCGGATCGCCCAACTGTTCCTGCACGCGGACCTCGATCGGGAGCTGAGCCGGGCCGGTGCCGGCGACAACGGCGGCATCGCCACCCTGCTCGTCCGGCTCGGCGACAAGCTCGCCGCCCAGCCCGGCGTCGAGCGGGTGCTCACCATCTCGCGCGGCACCCCGGAGCATGCGCTGGCCGCGCTCTCCGCTGACGAGCGCCACGTGCTTGCGGGCGTGCCGATGCCGGGCCCGGCGACCAACGCGGCCGACGCGTGGCCGGCCCGGGTCGCCGTACGGCGTGGTGTCCGGCGCCTGCTGCGCGCCCATCACATCGACGCCGTCCACCTGCGGATGGCGGAGGTCGGCAGCCTGGCCACGGCCGAGGTGGCGGCGGAGCTGGGCATCCCGATCGTGTTCACCCTGGCCCCGGACCCGCACGCGACAATCGACGCCCTGGAACGCACGGGTGGTCTGCGTCGCGACAACTTCGGCCAGGTGGATGAACGGGAGCACTACTGGTTCCGGGCGCGGCTTGTGCAACGGCTGGCTGCCGAGGCCGGCCATGTCGTCCTCTTCCCCCGCCCGCACCTGGCCCGCGACCTGGAGACCCTCATCGGCATCGACATCGCCGACGGGACCGGCCGCTACAGCGTTGTCGCGGAAGGCATCGACCTGGACGTCAGCCGGGCCGCTGCTGCCGAGCCGCTTGACTCCTCGGCGATGAACGAACTGGAGGCGCTCGTCGAAGCTCTGCCGCCGCGGCGCCACGGCCTGCCACTGGCGATGAGTGTCGGGCGGCTGCACCGGGTCAAAGGCATGGCGACCCTGGTGCAGGCGTGGGCCCGAGACCCGGACTTGCGCGAACGGTGCAACCTGCTGATCGTCGGCGGCGACCTGGCGGATCCGTCCCTGGACGAGCGGGAGCAACTGGAACTCGTCGCCGAGGTGCTGCGCGAGTACCCGGAGGCCTCGGCCGGGCTGATCATGCCGGGCCACCGGCCCAACGACGTGGTGGCCCGCTGGCTCGCGGCAGCACATGCCGGCCGTACGTCCCTGATCGCCGCCGGCGGCGTCTACGTGTGCGCCAGCCTCAAGGAGGAGTTCGGCCTCGCCCTGCTCGAGGCGCTGGCCGCCGGCCTGGTCGTGGTCGGGCCGGACGCCGGCGGTCCGGCCACCTACATCGAGCATGGCGTCACCGGGATGCTCGCCCGGGCCGGCGACCCGGCCGCTCTGGCCGACGCGTTCCTGGGCGCCCTCGATCTCGCGTGCCTGCCCACGCCGTCGCGGGTCGAGCGGGCCCGCGCCAGGATCAGCGACGGCCTGACCGTGGATGCGATGGCCGGTAGCCTGGCCGGCATCTACGCGTCCGTGACAGTCGAGGAGCACCGGTCATGACCCTCCTGGTGATCAGCCCGGATTACGCCTCCCACCTGCTGCCGCTGGCCACCCTCGCCACCGCGTGGCAGAAGGCCGGCGAACGGGTCGTGGTGGCGACCGGCCCCGCGACCGCAGCACTGGTCGCGGGGTTCGGCTTCGCGCACTGCGACCTTCCGCTCGGCCGGGGCTCCAACCCGGGCGTGATCCGGGCCGAGCAGCAGCCGGCCGGCGAGGACGACGCGCTGCGCGGGTTCTTCGCCGCGACGTACCGCGGGATGGTCGAGACGCTTCGTTTCCAGGCTGAGGCCCGCCGCAACGACCTGCTCTGGGAACCGGTCGACCGGGCACGGGCGGTCCTCGCGGTGGTCGAGCAGGTCAAGCCCGACCAGATCATCGTCGACCATCTGGCCTTCAGCGCCCGGCTGGCCCTGACCGCGGGTGCTGTCCCGCACGTGGACGTCGTGCTCGGCCACCCGTCGGCCCTGCCCGTCGGCGACGAGGTCTACGGCTACCCGACAGCCTGGCCGGCGGCGTTCCGTCCGGCCGACAGCGAACTCGCCGAGCTGCACCGGCTGTGCGGCACCGTGCGGGACGAGTTCACCGCCGAGTGGAACGCCGCGCTGCACACCCTCGCCCCCACCGCCACACCCGCGACGGACGCGTTCACCGAACACGGCGACCTGGTGCTCTACAACTATCCCGCCGCGTTGCACGACCCGGCCCGTACCGCTCTGCCGGCTCCGCACGCGTTCCTCGGCTCGGCGGTCCGCACCGAGACCGTCCCGGCAGACGTGCGAGCGTGGCTGGACGCAGGCGACCAGCCGTTCGCCTACGTCAGCTTCGGCAGCTTCCTGTCCACCCGGGCGGATGTGCTGAGCACGGTCACCGCGGCACTGCGGCGTTCCGGCCTGCGGGTCGCGCTGGCGACCGGATCGGCCCAGGACCTGCCGCCGATGCCGGACACCTGGCTCGTGCGCCCCTACCTTCCGCAGACCGTGCTGCTTGAGCAGGCGGCGATGGCCGTCACGCACGCCGGTAACAACAGCGTCACCGAGGCCCTCACCGCGGGCGTACCGATGCTGGCGCTGCCGTTTTCCACAGACCAGTTCGCAGGTGCGGCGGCGATCGAGACCACCGGGACCGGCGTGGCCCTGGACCCGAACGCGGCGTCGGCGGACGACATCGCCGCCGCTGTGCAGCGCGTGCTCGATTGCGCGCCGGCGGCACAGACGCTCGGCGAGCAACTACGGCGTACGCCGGGAAGCGAACATGCTTTCACACTCGCCCACGCCCACCTGTCCGGGAGTTCCTGACCGCGTGGTACCTCGGTACCACCACGGGAGGGCACCGCGGGTGGATGGCCGGGACCTGCCGCCTCCCTAGCGTCGACGTCATGACGAGAACATCTGATGGACGGACGCGCGGTCCCGGCTGGCGACACACCGCCGCAGCACTGCTTGTGGGTGGCCTGACGATGGGCCTGGGTGTGCCGGCTGCAAACGCCGCGGAGACCCCGGACAGGTTCTACCGGCAGACGCTCACCTGGGCGTCCTGCGACGACGAGCACGGACTGGTGCTTGACTGCACAGACGTCACAGTCCCGGTGGACTGGTCGCGCCCGGCGGGACAGACGATCACGATAAAGGTGCATCGGCACCGGGCCACCGGCACCAGCCGGGGGTCACTGCTGCTCAATCCGGGCGGACCGGGCGGACCGGGGAAACCGTTCCTTGAGTTCGCGGCGCGCTTCTTCAGCAGGCCGGTGATCGACGGGTTCGACCTGGTCAGCTTCGACCCTCGGGGGGTGGGCGGGTCCGCGCCGCTGAGCTGCCCGGCGGAGGCCGACGCGGCGTTCCGGAGTTCGGACGCCTCCCCGGACGACCTCGCCGAGCGGATCGCCCGGGAGGCGGCGGTCAGGAGCTGGGTGCGGGCGTGCCGGGCCGAGTCCGGGCCGATCTTCGATCACGTCGACACGGTAAGTGCCGCCCGGGACCTCGACGTGTTGCGCGCCGTCCTCGGCGACGACAAGCTCTCCTACTACGGCGGCTCCTACGGCACCCGCCTCGGCCTGCGGTACGCGGACCTGTTCCCCACCCGGGTCGGGCGCATGGTGCTTGACGCGGTCGTCGACCCGGCCCAGGACAACAAGGCCTTCCTCACCGACGTGGCCAAGGGCGAGGAGCGGGGTCTGGACGCCTACCTGGACACCTGCGACGACCGGGCCGGCTGCCCATTCCACGGATCGACCGTGGCACAGGGCCGGACTGCGGTGGCGGAGCTGTTCCGGGCGGCCGACCGGCATCCGGGCGAGCAGCTGCAGCTCGTCAACCTGACGGAGGAGCACCTGTCCAACCCGGCCGGTGCCCCGGAGCTGGACAGCCTGTTCACGGCCGTGCGCGCCGGCGACCACAGCGTCATCACACCGGACCCCGACACCGGCATCGCGTTCAACGCGATCCAATGCCTGGACCTGCCGGACCGGCGCAGCGCGGCGCGGATCATGGCGGACCGGGCCGCCCTGATCCGGGAACGACAGGTGTTCGGGCCGGAGGTCATGTCGGGCACGCCGTGTCCGCAGTGGCCGAACGGTGGCGTGTCCCGCCCGCATCCGGTCACCGCCAAGGGCTCGGTGCCGATCGTGCTGATCGCCGGCACCGGTGACCCGGCGGCGCTCTACGAGTGGGGACAGTCCGCCGCGGCAACCCTGGAGAACGGCCGGCTGCTGACCCGCGAGGGCAACGGGCACGGTTCGTACGTCTACGGCGCCTGCCGTCCGGAAGTGGACCGCTACCTGCTCGACGGCGTCCCGCCGGCCCGGGAAGGCGCCGTCTGCGCCGAATAGGCCCGGCACGGGCTCGCCTTGATCAGGCGAGCCCGTGCCGATGCGCCCAGATGACGGCGTGCACCCGGTCGCGAGCCTGGATCTTGGCGAGGACCCGCCCCACGTGGGTCTTCACAGTCGACTCGGAGAGGAAGAGCCGGCCGGCGATCTCGGCGTTCGACAGGCCGCCGGCGATGGCGACGAGGACCTCGCGTTCCCGGCCGGTCAGCCTCTCCAGCAGGCGAGCGCTCTCCGGCGGGTTCGCGGGGCTCTCCTGGTAGTGGTCCAGAAGCGTACGGGTGATCCGGGGGGAGACCACCGCCTCGCCGGCCGCCACCGTACGCACCGCTCGCACCAGGTCGGCAGAGGTCGCGTCCTTGAGCAGGAAACCGCTCGCCCCGGCGCGCAGGCCGTCGAAGGCGTACTCGTCCAGGTCGAAGGTGGTCAGGATGAGCACCCGGGTCTCCGGGCACCGCGCCACGATCTCGCGGGTCGCCCCGATGCCGTCGAGCACCGGCATCCGCACGTCCATCAGGACCACGTCCGGCCGGTGCAGGCGGGCGAGCTGGACGCCCGCGCGGCCGTCGCCGGCCTCCCCCACGATCCGCAGGCCTGGTGTCCGGCCGAGGACCATCGCCATGCCCTCGCGCACGAGCGCCTGGTCGTCCACGAGCAGTACCGTCGTCTCATCCATCGGCTTCCTCGTCAGGCTGGGGCAGGGTCACGTGCACTGTCCATCCGTACCCCGGGCGGGGTCCGGCCTGGACCGTGCCGCCGTACAGCGAGAGCCGCTCGCGCAGCGCGCTCAGGCCCTGCCGCGCGCCCACCGACGTCGCCGGACCGGTGCCGCGGCCGTCGTCGGTGACCTCGATGAGGATCGGGTCGGCCCGGTAGTCCAGATCGACGAGCACCAGTTCCGCGCGGTCGGCGTAGCGCAGCGCATTGGTCAGGGACTCCTGAACGGTACGGAGGATCGCGTTGCGCAGGCTCGGAGATCTCGGCTCCCGGCCCTGCCTGCGGACCACGACAGGCGATCCGGCGGCCCGGAACGTCGCCACGAGCGTGTCCAGATTCTGGATCGGCCGGCCCTCCTCGCCGGGCGGGCCGTCGCGGAGCACCCCGAGCAGCCGGCGCATGTCCACCATCGCGGTCCGGCCGACGTCGGCGATCCGCTCGGACGCCGACTCCGCACGGCGCGGATCCGTTCCGGTCACCGCGGCCGCGCCGTCGGCCAGCCGTACCATCACGGTCAGGCTGTGCGCCACGATGTCGTGCAGGTCATGGGCGATCCTCGTCCGTTCCCGGGCCGCGGCCAGCCGGCCCTCCTGCTCCTTCTCCCGGGCGAGCTGCTCCGTGCGGTACAGGAGCGCCTCAAGGTACCGGCGCCGGATCCGGGCGTTCGCGCCGGGCAGCACCGACACCACAACGATCAGCGTGCCGGCGACGGCCGTGTCCCGCCACGCCTGCGGGTCCGGCCGGAGAGCGGCCACGGCGACCGAGGCGCCCACGGCAAGCACCGCGCCGAGCACCGCGGCGACTGTCGAGCGGTGGGCGGCGAGGGCGTAGAGCGCACAGGCGAGCGCGATGCCTGCGAAATGGTCGCTCATCAGGACACCACCGGCGGTCACCACAAGCACCGTCCACCACGGATGGGAGCGGCGGACCAGCATGGACGCCGCCATGACTGTGTTGACGGCCCACCACGGCCCGTCGACAGGTTGCGGAATCTGCAACCCGCCCGCGCCGTCGTCGAAGACCCACAGCCAGCAGAACCCGGCCACGAGCGCATCCACCAGGCGGGGGTGGCGCGCCCAGAACGCGCGTACCGCACCCACCGGTCTGGGCAGGCGCGGCGGCTCAGGGAGTTCGCCCACGGTCATGCATCCTTGCGTACCAGCGCCGGCCCGGTCGGACGAGGTGTCGAGGAGTTCGTGGCGGGAACATGTCAAAGTCGGCCGGGCGACTCCGACCACCTGATGCGCCGGCACGGCGCGGCCCGCGATGAGGAGTCGACGTGAAGTTCTTACTGATCATGCATATGAATCCGCGCATCTGGGATGCGCTCACCGAGGAGGAGCAGTCCGCGGTGATGAGCGGGCACGGGCCGTTCCTGGACGCGATCCGGGAGTCCGGCGAACTGGTCGGAACTGTCGCGCTGGCGGGGCCGGAGGTGAGCGCGGTCGTCCGGTTACGGGACGGGGCACCGACAGTGAGTGACGGGCCGTACTTGGAGTCCAAGGAGTTCCTGGGCGGGTACTACCTGGTGGAGGTGCCGAACCGGGATCGTGCCTACGAGCTGGCGGCGATGATCCCGGACGCGGCGATCGACGGGCTCGGGGTCGAGGTACGGCCGGTGGTGTTCGCCGGGTGACGGACGGCGTCGAGGGCCTGCTGCGCGACCTCTCGCCCCAGGTCCTCGCCGCCCTGGTCAGGAGATATCGCGATCTCCCGGCCTGCGAGGACGCGTTGCAGGAGGCATTGCTCGCGGCAGCGCTGCAGTGGCCTGCCGAGGGCATGCCGGCGAGTCCACGGGGCTGGCTGGTGACTGTCGCGTCGCGGCGGGTGGTGGATCTGATCCGCAGCGAACGGGCCCGCCGGGACCGGGAGGCGGCGGACGCGGCGGAGGCACTGCGGCCCGCGGCCGTTCCGGGCCCCGGTGAGGAACGGCTCGGCGACCGGGACGACACGCTGGAGCTGCTGTTCCTGTGTTGTCATCCCGCGCTGACGCCGGTGTCGCAGGTCGCGTTGACGCTGCGGGCTGTGGGCGGGCTGACCACTGCGGAGGTGGCTGGCGCGTTCCTGGTGCCGGAGGCGACCATGGGCGTGCGGATCAGCCGGGCGAAGCAGCGGATCAGGGCGGCGGGCGTGGTCGCGGACCTGCCGTTCGCCGACCGGCTGGACGCGGTACGTCACGTGCTCTACCTGATCTTCAACGAGGGCTACACCGCAAGCTCCGGCCCGCTCCTCCAGCGCCCCGACCTCGCGTCCGAGGCGATCCGGCTGGCCCGGACGCTCCACCGCACGCTGCCGGACGACGGCGAGGTGGCCGGACTGCTCGCGCTGATGCTGCTCACGGACGCGCGCCGGGCGGCCCGCGCGGACGCGGATGGTGGCCTGATCCCGCTGCCCGAGCAGGACCGGTCCCGGTGGGATCACGATCTGATCCGCGAGGGTACGACGCTTGTGACGGACGCGATGAGTCACGCGCCGCTCGGCCCGTACCAGCTGCAGGCCGCGATCGCGTCACTGCACGTGACCGCCCCCGACGTCGCCGCCACGGACTGGCCGCAGATCCGTCTCCTCTACCGCGTGCTCTGCCGCATCGCACCATCCCCGATGGCGTCGCTCAACCAAGCGATCGCGGTCGCGATGACGGACGGCCCGGACGCCGGTCTGGCGATGCTGGCCGGCCTCGCACAGGACGCCCGCCTGACCGGCCACCACCGGCTCGCGTCGACCCGCGCCCATCTGCGGGAACTCGCAGGTGACCCCACCGGCGCACAACAGGACTACCTGCTCGCCGCCGCCCTGACCACGAGCCTCCCGGAACGCCATTACCTACGCGGACGCGCCGCCCGTCTCACCTCGGCCGGCTGACGGCAGCGGCACACGAGCCCCCGTGCCGGTCGGCGGCACATCCCTCCCCGAGGCGACGATCAAAATCTTGATCTTCCCGCTTCCGCGGTGGTGCGGCCCGCATGCTCCCGCGGGCAAACGTCGCGCCGGGCTCCGCTGGCGCTCCGCACGTCGCTCCGAGCCGGTCCCGTCGTGGCCGAAACCCCACAGGCGCGGCTCAATCCGTCACCGCACACAGTTGTCGAGGAGCCGCCGCGGGGCTGCTGGCGACGAGTCAGCCGGGCCACGCCACCACCGCAGGGAGGACGTGCGCGGCGCGTGAGGGCTCGTGGGGTGGCCAACCGCGGAACCGGAAGGGAGGCCGCCTGCGGCCGACCGTTGCCCGCGGGAGCGTGCGGGCCGCACCACGGCGTGAGCGGGAAGAAAGCTTTTGATCGTGAAGGCTTGTGATCCTGCGAGATGACGGCTCCTGCGGGATGACGGCCTAGATGAGGCCGGCGTCGTGGGCGAGGAGGGCGATCTGGGTGCGGTTGGTGAGGGCGAGTTTGGTGAGGATGTGGGAGACGTGGGCCTTGACCGTGGTGAGGCTCATGTCGAGGGCGGCGGCGATGTCCGCATTGGCGCTGCCGTGGGCGATGGCCAGGGCGACGTCGCGTTCGCGTGGGGTGAGGGCGGCGAGGGTGGCGCGGGCGCGTTCGTAGTCGGCGGCGCCGGTGGCGACCTGGTGCATCAGGCGGCGGGCGACGGACGGGGAGAGGCTTGGTTCGCCGGCCGCGGCGGCGCGGACGGCGGCGGCGATCCGGTCCGGCGGGGTGTCCTTGAGCAGGAAACCGCCGGCGCCGGCCCGGAGCGCGCGGACGATGTGGTCGTCCGTGTCGAACGTGGTGAGCACGATGATCTCGGGTGGCCGGGGGCGGGCGCGCAGGCGCCTGGTGGCCGCGATGCCGCTCAGTCCGGGCATGCGGATGTCCATCAGGACCACGTCGGGGGCGTGCCGGTCGACAGCGGTGATCGCGGCGGCGCCGTCCGCGGCCTCGCCGACCACGACGATCTCGCCGGCGCCGTCGAGCATCATGGTGAGCGCGCCGCGGACCAGCGGGTCGTCGTCGACGATGAGCACGCGAACGGGGTTCACGGCAGCTCGGCGGTCAGGCGGAACTCGCCGTCCGCGGTGTCGTGGGTGAGCGCGCCGCCGGCAAGTGTCACGCGTTCGGCCAGGCCGATCAGGCCGGTTCCGGCGCCGCGGGTGCCGCCCGGGCCGGACCGGTTGCGCACGGTGATCGTGGTGCCGGCGAACGTGAGGCGCACCGGTTCGCCGGACGCGTGCTTGCGGGCGTTGGTAAGCGCCTCCCGGACGATCCGGTAGGCGAGATCCTCGTCCGGCGGCGCGCCGTCCACCGACACCGACTGCCCTGCCGCGCGGGCCTCCTCGATCAGCCGGTGGATGTCGGAGGCGTCGTGTGCTGCGGTGGGCGCGTCCGCGTCGCCGGCCGGGTCGTCGCGGTGCAGCAGCGTGATCACCTGGCGGAGTTCGTCGAGCGCCCGGTGCGCGCTGTCCCGGATCACGCCGGCCGCCGCTGTCATCCGCTCCGGCGGCGCGTCCGGCCGGTACTCGAACGCGCCCGCGTACGTCGCGAGCAGCGACAGCCGGTGGGCGAGCACGTCGTGCATCTCCCGGGCGATCCGGGTGCGCTCGGCCCGCCGGGCCTCCTCGACCCGCTGCAACTGCTCCTCCTCGGCGCGCCGGGCCCGCTCCCGCCACGCGTCGAGCAGGTTGCGCCGGGCCTGTGCCCACACGCCCCAGCCGAGGACCGCCGCATAGGCAAGAGCCATCAACACCAGCCACCATGGGTACGCCAGCCCGGCCACCGGTCGCCAGAGCCCTTGCACGGCCTGTCCGGCGACTCCGGCCAGCGTGACCGCGAGGGCCTGACGGACCGGCCGTACCCGCGCGGTGTGCAGGACGGCGAAGCCGGCCACCGGCGTCATGACCGGTGACAGCGCGGTGAGCAGCCCTGCCGCCACGCCACCGGCGGCGGGCGCGCGCAGGACCCAGGCGCTCACCGCTAGCGACAGCACGGCGGTGGCCACGTCAAGCGCGATCCGGGCGGGCGACGCTTCCACGACCGCGGTCCACAGACTGACCGCCGTGATCGCGCCGACCGCGGGCACCGTGATCGCGGTGGCGACGGTGAGTGGGCGGGGGTTCACGGTGGTGACCGTATCGCCGGGCCGGCCGGGGCCACCACCTACCAAAGTAGGAGGTGACCGGGCGCTCGGTCGGATGCGGTGGGCGGCACGCGGGCGGCACGCTTCCGACATGACGAAGAAGCTGATTGTCCCGGTGGCGGCGATGGTGACGGGCGGCGTGGCGTACGCGCTGATGCACTGGCTCGGCGGTGTGCGGCTCTCCGCCGGCGGACGCGAGGTGACGCTCGTCGCGGTCCTGATCACGGCGCTGCTGGCCGGGCTGGCCGGGTGGGGGTTGCTGGCGCTGCTGGCGCGCGTCACCGGCCGGGCGCTGCGGGTGTGGACGGTGATCGCCGTCGTGGTGCTTGCGGTGTCGCTGGCCGGGGCGGCGGGCGCGGACGGGCGTACGTCGGCGTTGTGCCTGGTCGCACTGCACCTGACGGTCGGCGTCACGATCATCGCGGGGATGCGCGGGCGGGTTGCCGGGCGCTCCTGACCCGGAGCAGTGCTTCACGATCACCGGTCTGTCGAACTGTCACCCGGCGAGACCAGCTCGGGCCCGCCGGGTGTGCATCCGCCGGTCAGGCGAACATGGTCTCCAGTTCCGCAGCCGTGGCGAAGGCCTGAGCCGACTCCGGGCGGGGCGGGAGGACCAGCTTGTAGCCGACCTGGCGCACGGTGCCGATCATCGACTCGTACTCGGAGCCGAGCTTCGCGCGGAGGCGGCGGACGTGGACGTCGACGGTGCGGTGGCCGCCGAAGTAGTCGTAGCCCCAGACCTCGCGGAGCAGCTGGTCGCGCGTGAAGACACGCCCGGGGTGCTGCGCGAGGAATTTCAGCAGCTCGAACTCCTTGTAGGTGAGGTCGAGCGGCGCGGCCTTGAGCTTCGCGGCGTAGGTGGCGGGGTCGATGACCAGCTCACCGGCGGTGATGAGGCCGTTCGCGCCGGCCGCCTGGGCGGTGCGGCGGGCGGTGACGAGCCGGAGCCGGGCCTCGATCTCGGCGGGGCCGGCCGTGGCGAGCACCACATCGTCGAGCGCCCACTCGGCGGAGACGGCGGCGAGGCCGGCTTCGTCGACGACCGCGAGGAGCGGGCTGGAGAGGCCTGTGGCGCGCAGCAGGCGGCAGGTGTCGCGGGCCTCGGCGAGGCCGGAGCGGGTGCCGAGTCCGTGCGCGCCGTCGACAAGCACGATGTCCGGGTTCGGACCGCTGATCAGCGCGGACACGTCTCGCGGGGCGACCCGGAGCGTGTGCGGCAGGAGGTCGAGCCCGGGAAGGACGCGTCGGGCGCGCTCGCCGGCGATGGCGGTCATCAGAAGAATTTCCACGGTGCCCTACCCCCGAAAGGTGCGATCGGAAAGGCAAGCGTCCAGCAGCTTTGTTTCCGTTCGGTGATCACCGGATTATGGGTGTCGAACACCACGTTTCCCCAGGGAGATCACTTCTGACGTGCGGTAAGTCGTAACCGAACCGATCAAGATCAAAATATTCGGGTTAGGCCCGACCTGGGGTACGGTCCGGTAGTGAGAGTCGAATGCCACTGGTGGAACGGGAACCGCACCCCAAAGGGTCGTCGCGACGTCTTCATCCGGACGGATGGGGCGCGCTGGGAGGTCGAGGCGCAGATCGGCGGCGCTTCCGGCAAGTCCAAGGTCCAGGAGTGCCCCAGCCAGGCCTCGGCCGTGATCCTCGCCAACGCCTGGCGGGGTTCCAACCCGAGCTGGTTGGAGGTGCCTCAGCCGCGCGTCCCCACGCACAGCTGAGACACCGGCGTCGTGGCAGCGACGCCCGCAATGAGCAGGTAGAAACCCCCTCGGTAACTCAGGATGTCGTCGACCGCGTCGCCGCCGCGGCGCGGTCGATGGCTTCCGACACCCGGTCCGCGAGCAGCCCGACCGCGCCGACCGCACGGCTCATCGGGTCGTCCCCGGCGCCGCCCAGCGCGGCCTGCCGGAGGAACCCGGCCTTGACCTCTTCCCAGCGTGCGGCCTGCGCCTCGGTGAGACGCCCGCGCAGCGCGGCGAGCTTCAGCAGGTTGGCCTCCGCGCCGCCGGTGAGCGTCTGCGCCTCGCCGAGGTAGTGGTCGTCGATCGCCAGTTCGAGTTCGGCGTCGTTCATCACCGGCACCACGCGTTCCGCGAGTTTGTTCATGTTGCGGTACGAGCCCTGCAGCTTGAACGGCGGCTCGGTGCGCGACTCCTCCGCCTGCGCGGCGGACGCGATGTAGGCGCGGTTGACAGTGAGCACGACCTCCTGGACCCGGAGCAGCTTGCGGAGCACCGCGAGGATGCCGTCAAGTTCGACCGCGGAGTACGGGTGGGTGAGCTTGTCCGCCTGCGCGGTCTCGTCGCCCCGGGCCAGCCTGACCAGCAGCTCGATGTCGCCGCGCTCACGGGTGGAGAGCGGCGCCAGCACCGCGTTCGACGTCAGCGCGTTCTCGATGTAACTGAGAGCAAACAGATCATCACGGCCGGACAGCACGTCGCCGAGGTTCCACACGTCGGCCCGGTTGGCGAGCATGTCCGGGATGCGGAAACGGGTGCCGGTCTCGGTGTACGGGTTGCCGGCCATGCACACCGCGAACCGCTTACCGCGCAGGTCGTAGGTGCGGGTGGCACCGTCCCAGACGCCCTCCATCCGCCGTTGCGCGTCGCACAGCGAGATGAACTTCTGCAGCAGCTCCGGGTTGGTGTGCTGGATGTCGTCCAGGTAGAGCAGCACGTTGTTGCCCATCTCCAGGGCGAACGAGATCTTCTCCACCTCCTGGCGCGCTGTCGCGTTCGGCGCTTCGGCCGGGTCGAGCGAGGTCACGCCGTGTCCCAGCGCCGGGCCGTTGACCTTGACGAAGACCAGGCCGAGCCGGCTCGCCACGTACTCCATCAGAGTGGTTTTGCCGTAGCCGGGCGGCGAGATGAGCAGCAGCAGGCCCATCTGGTCGGTGCGCTTCGCATCGCCGGCCGCGCCGAGCTGGCGGGCCAGGTTGTCGCCGATGAGCGGCAGGTAGACCTCGTCGAGCAGCCGGTTGCGGACGAACGCGCTCATCACCCGCGGCGTGAACTCGTCCAGGCGCAGCCGGGCCCGCTCGGCCGTGGCGAGCGCGTTGCGCTGCCGCTGGTACGCGCGGTAGGCGGGCATCCGCTCCTCGCGGAACCGGCGGGTGCGCGGCAGGAACTCGTCCAGCCGCACGGTGAGCGTCCGGTCCTTGATCCGCGAGTGTGCGCCGAGAAGCCCGCTCACATCGAGCGAGAGCGCCGCGGACGAGTCATGCCTGGGCAGGTCCGGGGTCAGCAGCAACGCGACGGCCTCGGGCAGCTCAGGCGGCGCCTCGGCCCCGGTGGAGGCCAGGTAGGCGCCGAGCCACGCGGATGCCAGCTGGTGTCGCGCCGCGAGGTCGTCGAGGGCACGCAGATCCTCGTCGAAGTCGCGTCCGGAGGGCGCCGCGGCGCCACCTAGCGCACGGCGGAAACGATCGAGCAGGGTACGAGCATCCGCGCTTGTCGCGAACCCGAACGGCTGACCCGCCAGCTCCTCGACCAGGTACTCCCCCACCTGCTCCGGCTCGTCGACCGGCAGCCCGGCCTCGCCGAGGAAGACAGTTGCCGCGGCGCCGAGCGTGGACGCCAGGTCACGCAGCGCCGGGCCGGCGGTACCGAACACGGCGCGGGCGCGGATCAGCGACGAGGCCCGCCGCGTCCAGACCACCCGGTCCGGCTCGGAGACCCCGAAGGCCCAGAAGAGCTGAGCCGCCGCGCGTACGCCCGCGGGAAAGCGCAGCAGCCCGGCGCCGGCCTGGAGGCGCAGCAGCGCGTCGAGGATCAGCGCGGCGTCGACGTCGTGGACGCCCCGCTCGTACCCCTCGTCGTATCTGGTCTCGGCTTCCCGGCGGACGATCTCCTTGAGGTCCGCGGTGGCGTCGGCCGGCCGCGCCGCGAGCACCGTGGCGGCCAGGTGTTCGGCCCGGTAGACGTCCGCGGACTCGGAGGCGAGCAGCTGCTCCCAGAACGGCCGGGTGGCCGCGAACGCGGCGTCGCGGACCGGGGACCTGAAGTCGGTGGCAGTGACCGCGAACGTCATCTCGCCGTCGTGCGGAACCATGGTCAGGTCCACGGCCTGGGTGTTGACAGCGAACCGGTGCTTGCCGAGCCGGATCGTGCCGCCACCGTCCGCGAACAGGTCGAGGCGGTCACGAAGCGACCGGCCGGCCTCCTGGCGCGCGGCCTTGACCCGGCCGGCCAGTTCCTCCGCGCGCACGCTGTCGCCGAGGGTGCGCAGCTCGTCCGCGACGGAGTGCAGCTTGGCGACCATCGGGTCGGTGGCGAAGTACGTGTTGACCTCGTCGAGCGTGCTCAGCGTGGCGACCCGGCGGCCGACGCTGCCGAGGATCCGCTCGGCGGAGTCGACGAGCCGGTCCGCGCGGCGTGAGCGGTCGTCGAGCAGCGCCTGCTTGCGGGACGAGAACGCCTCGTACACGTCGGTGCGCTTGGTCGACAGCTGGGCCAGGAAGTCGTCGAAGTCGGAGAACCGGGACTCCAGGTTCTCCAGCTGAAGCATCAGCCGGCCGAGCTGCTCGTCGCACGTCTCAGGCGTGTCCGCGACCGCGAGCGCGCCGGTGATTGCCGCCCCGAGCAGCGCGAACTCGGCGGCGAACTCGGCCCGCCCCTCCCGGTCGAGCAGCGCGCGGCGGCGGCCGTCAAGGACCGCACGGGCCCGGTTGAGGCCGCCGAGGACCTCGCCGACCCGCTCCAGGATTCCGACCCGGACGGTCGCGTCCGCGATGTCCAGCGAGCCGACCACCTCGGTGACCGTCTGCAGGCCGGTGGCCTGCGTGTCGATCCGCTCCTGGACCGCGGCCGAGGACGCCACCGTCTCGATGGTGCCCGCGTCGGCCTCAAGTTCGGCGACAGTGACGTGGTACGACGTGAACGCGTCGGCGTCGCTCAGGAAGGTGACGGCCCGTTTGGCGAACGATCCGGTCTCCGCCTGGAGATCGTTCAACACCGTCTCCAGCGCCGCGAGATCCACATAGCGCACCTCACGGAGCGAGCCGAGCCGTCCCTGTGCCGCACGCAGCGCGGCCAGTCGTGTGACCCACTCCGACGTGGAGGTCGGCGTCTCACCCCGGGATCGCCGGATCATGGCGTTGACCTCGGACGACGCGGTGCCGAGCGCGGTCGCGGCCTGCGCGGTGAGCGCCTGGACCTTCTCGAATTCGTCGAGCACCTGCGCTGCGGTGGCCCGCACCTCGGACAGCGGCGTGCGCAGGTCGCCGAGCTCGGCCTCGCCCAGCCAGTGGTAGTTGTCGAACGCGCGTGTGCAGGCCGCGATAAGTCCCTCGTAGACGGCCTGCGACGGGCTCATCTCGCCGACCATCCGGGCGACCGAGACCGCCTCGGAGATGCCGCGGACCAGCTCCGCGTTGCCGATCCGGGCCAGCGTGCCCTCGCCGGCCGGCTGGGCGGCCGCGAACGTGTCGGACAGGAACGGCGTCTGCCACACCTGCACCGGGTGCACCCGGGTCGGCTCGTCGGACACCGCGCGGAAGACGATGAGCGTGCCGTCGTCGAAGAGCGAGTACCCGTGGCAGGTGAACGGGTTCGCGACCTCCTTGCGGATCAGGTTGTACGGCAGCAGCAGGTAACGGCCCTCGTCCCGGGCGTGGAAGACGTAGAGCACGTCCTCGCCGTTCGGGGACCGGATGACCTTCTCGAACTCCAGCCCCGCCACGTCCGTGTCGAACGTCTTCACGATGCCGGTGTCCAGGTAGTAACCGCCCGGGAAGATCAGGCCCTGGTCCTCGGGCAGGCGCTGGCAGGCCTGCCCGATGCCGTCCAGCCGGACCACGGTCCGGGTCCGGATGTTGAAGACCAGGTACCTGTGGACCGTCTCCTTGTACGGCAGGATCTTGAGCAGGATCAGCGTGCCGACCCGGGCGTAGGCGATCTCCGCGTCCGCGAGGCTCTGCAGCGGCTCGTCGACCGGCTCGCCGTAGATCCCCTCGCCGTCCTCGGTGTTGTTCTCCACCTTGATGGTCAGCGTGCCGCCGACCGTCTCGACGAAGACCTGGTCCTCGATCGAGATGTGCGGGTGCCGGCCGAGAACGTGCTGGTCACGCCCGGTCTCGGTCCACTCGAAGTCGTGCGCGGGCGGGAACACGTGCTCGCGCTCGCCCCGGTTGTCCAGATAGGAGACGGTGCCGTCCGGCGCGGTCTGCCAGCGCAGCACGCGCAGATCGTCCGCCCGGGCGCCGGTCTGGAAGACGGCCAGCAGCCGCCCCTCCATCCGGCGCAGCTGCATCAGCTTCGTCTGCCGGTAGTACTTGTACAGCTCCGCGAAGTCCCGCTGGAACCGCTCGTCGTCGAGCAACCCCGGCACCGGGCCCGGCTCATCAAACCTGAAGGCATCGGGGGTACGGACGAAGCCGTGCAACGCGAAGACGTCGTCGATCGACGTCTCCGACTTCAGGCCGATGAAGACGTTGTAGCCGAAGAGCATCAGCCCGCCGACGGACACGATGTCGCGCGGCACGCAGTTGTTCTCGGTCCGGATCCGCTCGGTGCCGAGCAGGCGCAGTTCCGCGCCGCCGAACGTCTCCGCGCGCTTGACGTTGAGACGTTCGGCGCGGCGGGCCAACTCCGCGGCCTGCTCGGCGAGCCGGCCGCGGAGCACCTCATAGGTGCCGGCGTCGAGGTTCTCGGTCACTTCGCGGCCGGGGTCAGCTCGGCGACGGACTTGTCCGCCACGCCGAGGCGGCGCGCGCTCTCCAGCAACTCACGCAGTTTCGCCTCGTCAGCGCTGCTCGCGGACTTCATCTGCTGGATCAGGAACGCGGACAGCGTCAGGTTCGACACGTCGGCCGTGGACATCGAGCCGAGCAGTTTGCCCAGGTCCGCGGGGAGGTTGCCGTTGCCGTTCGCGTACGGCGCGACGAGCGACTGAGCCACCTCGGAATTCGCCATGAACCCGTCGATGCTCTTGCCGAGCGTGATCGAGCCGAGCAGCTTGTCGAAGAAGACGCTGTCCCCGCCGACGATGTCGATGTTTGCCTTCTCCAGACCTGCCGCGACCACCATCGCCTGTGCCTCCGCCACCTGCCGGTGCACGTCGATGCCGGCCAGCCGGATCTCCTTCTCCGCCTCAAGACGCAGCCGGTACTCCTCGTGGTCGCGGGACGCGTCGGTCAGCGCGGCCATCGCGGCGGCCTTCTCGGTGAGACCCTCGGCCTCGCCCTTCAGCTTCTCGCGCAGCGCGTCCGCGCCGGCCAGGGCCTTCTCCCGGTCGACGATCGCCTCGGCGCGGCCGACCTTCTCGATCGCCTCCGCGTTGCGCTCGCGGACCTGGACCTCGGCCAGACCCTCGGCGGCCGCGGTGGCCTGGGCCGCCTCGGCGAGCCGGATCCGGGCGCGGGTGTCCAGCTCGGCGGCCTGCTGCCGGGCCTCGGCCAGCACCAGCTCCTCGCGGGCCTTGAACTTCGCGGCCGCCTCGGACGCCTCCGCCGCCTTGATGTTCTTGACCAGGACCTCCTGCGCCTCGGCCTCGGCGTTGATGATCACCGCCTGGCGGGTGCGCTCGGCCTCCTCGACCACGCGCAGCCGCTTGATGTTCTCCTCCTGCTCGGCCACGGTCTTCTCGACCGCGATCCGCTCCCTGACAACCTCGGCGATGGCCCGCCGCTCGCCCTCGACCTCCTTGTCCTTGGAGATCGTGGAGAGCTCGGTCTCGCGCTGCCGGGAGATGACCTCAAGCATGCGGTCCTTCTCGATCCGCTCGGTCTCGATCGCGATGACCCGCTCGCGGTTCTTCGCCGCGACCGCGATCTCCCGGGCCTGGTTCTCCGACTGGATGCCCAGCTGCTCCTCGGTGCGCAGATCCGCGGTCCGGGAGCGCAGCCGCTCCTCCGCGTACACCTTGGCGGTCTCGGCCTCCTCGCGGGCGCGCATCGTCTCGATCTCGCGCTTCTGGCGGATCTCCGCCTCGGCCTGGCGGCGCTGCAGCTCGAGGATGGTCTCCCGGGCGTCCACGTTCTGCCGGGTGATCTCCTTCTCCTCGGTGCGCTGGAACTCGTTCGTCTTCACGGCCTCGACCGCGGTCAGCTCGGTGATCTTCCGGATGCCCTGCGCGTCGAGAATGTTCTTCGGGTCGAGGCGGGAGACAGGCGTCTGCTCCAGGAAGTCGATCGCCGCGTCCTCGAGGCTGTACCCGTTGAGGTCGGTGCCGATCACCGCGATGATCTGGTCACGGAACTCGTCGCGCTTCGTGTACAGGTCGACGAAGTCCAGCTGCTTGCCGACCGTCTTCAGCGCCTCGGAGAACTTCGCGCTGAACAACTCCTGCAGCGTGTTCTGATCGGAGGCGCGGGCCGTACCGATGGCCTGGGCGACCTTGATGACGTCCTCGGTGGTCTTGTTCACCCGGACGAAGAACGTGATCCGGATGTCCGCGCGGATGTTGTCCCGGCAGATCAGGCCCTCGTGCCCGGCCCGGTCGATCTCGATCGTCTTCACCGAGATGTCCATGATCTCGGCCTTGTGCAGCACCGGCATCACCACGGCGCCGGTGAACGTGACATCCACCTTCCGCACCTTCGAGACGATCAGCGCCTTACCCTGCTCTACCTTCCGGAAGAGCCGGCTGACCAGAAAGACCATGCCGATGAGGACGAGCAGGACAACGGCGAGCAGCACACCGAGTCCCGTGGTGATCACATCCATAGAGAATCCCTTTTCGGTACGAGAAAGGTGGGGGTGATAAAAGCTTTACGCGGTGTGTTCGGTAATGCCGGGAACCGCGTCGACCGGCATGACCCAGAAGAATTCGCCGACGGTGTCGAAGTCGTAGATGATGGCTTTCGACCCGGCCCGGAAAACCTCGGCACCAGGCTGCCGCACCTGGATGATCGAGGACGAGCCGTCCGCCGCATGCACCTCGGCCTGGCCGAACGTGGCCGTCACCGACCCCGTCCGGATCACGCAGGTGGCGCCCATGAAGTCCCCGCGCGACGGCTGCGGCCCGATCGGCATGATCCGCGACAGCACGCCGGCCAGCACCCGGGTGAGCCCGAACGCGACCACAAGCGCCACGACCAGCACCCCCACGGACAACGCGATCATGAGGCCGCCGTTCAGGCCGGTGGTGCCGAGTGCCACAGTGCCCGCCAGACTCACGAACCAGGCGAAGGCCACCAGAAGCGACAGGATGACCGTCACGGGTACGCCGCCGAGGCCAAGCCAGGCCAGCGCGCCGGAAATCCCGCCGACCTCACCGGCCTCACCGCCGTCGCCGTCCAGCCCGTCGACATCAGCGCCGCCGACGATGACCAACAGCCAGTACCCGACCACCACTACGAGCAGGAAGCTGAACAACACCGCCGGAAAACCCAGCGCGGCATCGATGAATCCGCCCATCGCGGCAGCAGCCTCCCCATGTGACCTGCGCTTTCAACAGTCACGATGATGGCACAACGCGTCAAGCCGTAGATCGACTCATCCGAGATGCCCGAGACACGGATGCTCCCGCCCAAACTCCGCCGTCCACGCCGCGATCTGCGCGGAGCGATCCTCCGCTTCGGGCGTCAGCCACTTCCAGTAGTCGATGATCACCGAGTGGGCCTCCTGAAAGGTGTAGTCCTCCCCCGACTCGACGAACATGTTCTGCACACGCACGGCGTCGCCGGTCACGATCGCCTGATACGCATTTCCCTCGATCGACTCGGTGTCCCGCCGCCCGGCGCGGACATCCTCCAGGATCGCCAGGAACTCCAGGCACTCCGGCGCATAGCTCTGGATGTCGCTGGTCATCCAGGAGCCGAGATCTTTGAAGAACCCGGTGTCCGACCGAAACGTCAAGAAGCCGTCCGACGTGCGGTAGAAGGACATTGAATCGCGCATCTCGACACCAATCACGTAATGAGCGGAAACGCCGTTTTCCAGCGGTCCGAACCTGGATCGACGAAACCGGAGATCTGGTCCAGCACCAGCTTGGTCAGCATGCGGAAGATGGGGATCTCCAGCAGCGACGCGCCGAACGTCGCCACCGCGGTCGCGATGGCCTGCGCGATCTCGATGGCCAGGCATGCTGCCGAGGTCGTCGGCGCCCCACGGTTCGCCGTACCCGGCCAGTTCGTTCTCGAATGAGGTCAGCGCGTCGTCGAGGTTTCCGACAGCTGTCTGGATGCCTTCGCCGGAACCGCGCATGCCGTCCGGGTCCACCTGGAACGTCTGCATGAGTCCTCCTACGGCTCACCGATTCGGTTCATGATCGATCGGAGTGCGGTCGAGTAGGCGGTCATCTGCGTCAGGCTCGCGTCGCGCAGCTCTTCCATGCGGCGCGAGAGGCCGGTCAGGTCGGCGGCAGGTGCGGCGGTGTCCGGCGGTGGCTCGGTGAGCGCCGCGTTCACGGCCTGCACGATGGCCGCCGCGAGTTCGTGCGACTGCGCACGGGAGAGTTGCGGGCTTAACTCCAGCCCGATCACGCCGCCGGATCCGATAACTGCCGCCACCGCGCCGTCGCCGCCGAGGCCGCGACGCTCGGTTTCCGCAGGTGTGACCGCTCCGGCCGCACGCAGGCCCGCCACGGTCGCGCTGAGCACATCGTCCAGGCCGGCGGCGCGCGGGTCGCCGGCCATGCCGGTGCGCGGGCCGACATCCGCGATGACCGCGCCGAGCGCCTGCTCGATGCGGGCCATCGTGCGCATGCCCTCGGCCTGCACGCCCTGCAGCATGTCGCCGAGCGCGCCCAGGTCCGGCGTCGAGCCCGCGAGCGGGTCGGCGTCACGCTGCCCGCGCAGCGCGCCGGTGATCGCGGAGGCGCAGAGCGTGCCGAGTTCGTCGAGGTCACGGCGCATCAGGACGGCGTCGATCTCCAGCAGGCCGAGACGGCCCGCGCTCGCGGCCGCACGCACCTGACCGTCCGCGGCCTCACCGAACGTCTCCGCGGGCGTCTCGCCCGGGGCCGCTACGTCGACGCCGGGTTGGAGGCGGCCGGCCCGCAGATCGTCCAGGGCGGCCCGCAACCGGAGCTTCCGCTCCTCAACATCCGCATCGTCGTTTCTGAATGCGTCGGTCACGCGGACAGCCTAGAAGGAATGCGCAACTGAAACGCGCAGAACAGAGACGCGTGTCGCAGTTTGGTGCCCACAGGGGTGAACAATGGCGTGCGGCGATGAAAATAGCCTGATGAGCGTGGTGTGGCGGGTGGATCCGGAGCTGGATGAACGGCTTCGGGAGGAGATCGTCGACCTGTGGCATGCCGCATCGGAGGCGGGCGGGGCCGTGGGGTTCGTGCCGCCGGTGGAGCGGGATGCGGTGGCGGCGCTTGCGCGCGCGACGTTCGTGGGGCTCGAGGACGGCGAGGACCGGCTGCTTGTCGGGCACGACGACGGGCGCCTGGTCGGACTGCTGTTCTTCGCGAGTAACCGGTTCCACCTGCGGATGCACTGGCGCACGCTCAAGCGCGTGATGATCCACCCCGCGACCCAGGGCCGGGGGTACGGTCGCGCGCTGCTCGCCGAGGCGGAGCGGGTGGCCCGGGCTTCCGGCTGGGAGGCGCTGCACCTGACCGTCCGGGCCGGTAACGGCACCGAGCGCTTCTACCAGCGCGCCGGCTACAAGGAGGTCGGCCGCCTGCCGGGCGCCATCCGGGTGGCCCCCGGCGACGACCGCGACGAGATCCACATGTGGCTCCCACTCCGCTGAGCACTCGACCAGGACAGCAGCTAGCCGCGGGCCGCCTGTCCGCCTAGCCGCAGGCGGTCTCCTGGGCCTTGAGCGTGGTGGCGGCCAGCGGCTGCACCTCAAGCGCGTCAGCCGCCGAGGCGGTGGCCACGGGCGAGGCGGACGCGGAGGCCGAGGCGGACGGCGACGCGGAGGCCGACGGCGACGGCGACGGTGCGGCGGAGGTCGCCTTGGCCGGGGCGGGTGCGGCCGCGGCTGCCGCCCCGCCGCCGGACGCGGAGCCGGTGTTGGCGCCGGAGCCGTACATCTTCACGCCACTGGACTGGGTGCTGCCGGGGGCCAGCTTGACGCCGTCGACTGTCGCGGTGTTGCCCTGCACGTCGGTGGCCTTGATCGTGTACGGGCCGGGGCCGAGCCCGCTGTCCGCCTGCCAGAAGTTGTAGTCGTACTTCTGGAGCGTCACGAAGCTGCCGCCTGCGGTCTTCGCCTGGACGGACTTGAGCGCGTTACCGGTGTTGTCGATCCGGACCGAGAACCAGTACTGGGAGGCGCCTTCCTTGATCCGGAAGGTGAGCGGGCCGGGGAGCGGCGGGTTGACCACCGAGGCGTAGCTGACCTGGATGATGCCGTCGACCGGGTTGCCGATCTTCGCGAACGCCTCTTTGCTGAGGTCGATGTGGCCCTGCGCGCACTCCGGGCACTTGTCCACGACCTTGACCCTGACCTTGCCCTTCGGGCCGGTCACGTCCAGGTAGCCGCCGCACGCGGCCGCATCGCCGTACTCGCCGGGGCCCATCGCCACGTGGAGCAGGTCGGCGGGCGGGCCGTCGTAGGAGCAGTTGCCGCCGCCACCGGCGATGTCGTAGAACGTGGCCTTGCCGGTGAGCGCGGCGGCGCACGCGGCGGACGAGCCGGACTGCAGCATCAGCGCCAGCCCGACCACACCGCCGAGCGCGGCGACACCGGCGGCGGCGAGCCAGGCGACCGGTGACTTCGGGCGGCGGCGTTTGCCGGGGAGGGTGGACAGCAGAGTCGTCTCGTCATGCACGAGATCGGATGCTTCCGCACGGTGCGTGACGACACCAGGTTTCTAAGGGAGACCTAAGGCAAAGTCCCCCGAACGCCGTCATCCGATCATCGGGGCGCCGGTGGACTCTGAATGGATTCATGCATACGATCAGCACATGAATACAAAGAGTGCAGAGCGGGTGCTCGCGCTCTTCGCCGATGTCCGGCTGACGCCGACGCAGCGCCGGATCGCCCACACGCTTGTGCTGCACGCGGGCGCGGCCGCCTGGCTGTCCGCGGCCGAGGTGGCGGATCTGGCCGGTGTCAGCCAGCCGTCGGTGACCCGGTTCGCGATGGCGCTCGGCCATGACGGTTACCCGGCGTTACGGCAGCTGCTGCGCGAGGCCTCGGTCGACTCCCCCGCCGGGGCGGGGCGGGACGACACCAACGAAGTGCAGCATGCGGTACGTCAGGAGATGGCGAATCTGGAACGGCTGGCCGGGGACCTCGCCGACGGGGACGCGCTCACCGGGGCGGGCACACTGCTTGCCGCCTCCCGGCCGCTGCCGGTGGTGGGCCTGCGGGCCGCGGCGCCGCTCGCCGCGTACTTCGGGTTCTTCGCGGCGAAGGTGCTGCCGGACGTGCGGGTGCTGGACACCGGCGGCACGCTGCTGACCGATCGGCTGGAACAGGCACGGGCCGCCGGTGCGAGCGCCATGCTGGCGATTGTGCTGCCCCGATATCCCCGCGAGACGCTTGATGCGCTGGCCGAAGCGCGCGCACTTGGCCTGCGGACCGTGGTGATCACGGATTCGCCGGTCAGCCCGGCGGCCGAGACGGCAGACGTCGTGCTCACCGCGCGCGTCGGGGCCGGGCTGGTCTTCGACCTGCATACCGCGCCGATGACGCTGGCCATGGTGCTGCTGCAGGCGATCTGCGACGCGGCGCCGGACGAGACCCAACGCCGGCTGGAGGAGTTCGAGGCCTCCGCGGCGCGCAGGCAGATCTTCGCCCCCTAGTAGAAGCTCCCCCCGTACCAAAGCAAGATCTTGATCTGGAGGTTGACTTCGCATGTCGATCAGGGCGCCACGGGGCACCACCCGCACCGCGAAGGGCTGGCCGCAGGAGGCCGCGATGCGGATGCTGATGAACAACCTCGATCCGGACGTGGCGGAGCGGCCGGAGGATCTTGTCGTCTACGGCGGGACCGGGAAGGCGGCGCGGGACTGGCCGTCCTATCACGCGATCGTGCGCGAGCTGGGTGAGCTGGCGGACGACGAGACGCTGCTTGTGCAGTCCGGGCGTCCGGTGGGCGTGTTCCGGACGCACGAGTGGGCGCCGCGCGTGCTGCTTGCGAACTCGAACCTGGTCGGCGACTGGGCGACCTGGCCGGAGTTCCGGCGGCTGGAGAAGCTCGGGCTGACCATGTACGGGCAGATGACGGCCGGCTCGTGGATCTACATCGGCACGCAGGGAATCCTGCAGGGCACCTACGAGACGTTCTCGGCCGTGGCGGCGAAGCGGTTCGGCGGCACGCTTGCCGGCACGCTGACGCTGACGGCCGGGTGCGGCGGCATGGGCGGGGCACAGCCGCTCGCGGTGACCATGAACGGCGGCGTGTGCCTGATCGTGGACGTGGACCCGGCGCGGCTGCACCGGCGGGTCCAGACGCGTTATCTCGATCAGGTCGCCTCGGACCTGGACGAAGCCGTGGCGCTGGCGCTGGCGGCCAAGCGGGAACGGAAGGCCGTCTCGATCGGCGTGGCCGGGAACGCGGCGTACGTCTTCCCTGAGCTGCTGCGCCGCGGCGTCGAGATCGACATCGTGACGGATCAGACGTCCGCGCACGACCCGCTCTCCTACGTGCCGCTCGGGGACGAGCCGCCGAAGACCGACGAGGAGCACACCGAGCGGGCCCGCGCGTCGATGGCCGCGCACGTGGAGGCGATGGTCGGGTTCCTGGACGCGGGTGCGGAGGTGTTCGACTACGGCAACTCGATCCGCGGCGAGGCGCAGCTCGGCGGCTATCCGCGCGCGTTTGACTTCCCCGGGTTCGTGCCTGCCTACATCCGGCCGCTGTTCTGCGAGGGTAAGGGCCCGTTCCGGTGGGCCGCGCTCTCCGGCGACCCGGCGGACATCGCGGCCACGGACCGGGCGGTGCTTGACCTGTTCCCGGAGAACGAGTCGCTGGCCCGGTGGATCAAGCTGGCCGGGGAGCGCGTGGCGTTCCAGGGGTTGCCGGCCAGGATCTGCTGGCTGGGGTACGGCGAGCGCGATCAGGCCGGCGTGCGGTTCAACGACATGGTGGCGTCCGGCGAGGTGAGCGCGCCGCTGGTGATCGGCCGTGACCACCTGGACTGCGGGTCGGTGGCGTCGCCGTACCGGGAGACCGAGGCGATGCGCGACGGTTCGGACGCGATCGCGGACTGGCCGATGCTCAACGCGCTGCTCAACACCGCGAGCGGTGCGTCCTGGGTGTCGTTGCACCACGGCGGCGGTGTGGGGATCGGGCGGTCGCTTCACGCGGGGCAGGTGTGCGTTGCGGACGGGTCCGCGCTGGCCGGCGAGAAGATCCGGCGGGTGCTGACGAACGATCCGGGGATGGGCGTGATCCGGCACGTGGACGCGGGCTACCCGGAGGCGAACGCGGTGGCCGACGAGCGCGGCGTGAAGATCCCGATGGCCGCCTCGTGAGCGCCTTTACCGACCTTTGGCACGAAATTTCGGATGTCGGCGGCGGGGCGCAAACCGGATATGTCCGGTTCGCGTGGACGCCTGTGGAGTGGGAGCTCCGCACCTGGTTCCGCGCTCAGGCGAGGAGCCGTGACCTGGAGTTCGAGGTCGACGGCAACACCACGATGTGGGCCACCTGGAATCCGGGCGGCGCGACCGGGCCCGCGGTGGTGACCGGCAGCCACCTCGACTCCGTCCCGCACGGCGGCGCCTATGACGGTCCGCTCGGCATCGTCTCCGCCTTCCTCGCCGTCGACCTGCTGCGCGCGAAGGGTGTGTCACCGGCCCGGCCGATCCGGATCGCCGCGTTCCCCGAGGAGGAGGGCTCCCGCTTCGGCGTCGCCTGCCTCGGCTCGCGGCTGATGACCGGCGCCTTCGACGCGGAGAAGGCCCGCACGCTCACCGACGCGGACGGCATCACGCTGGCGAGGGCGCTGGCCGGGTACGACTTCGACCCGGCGCGGCTCGGCCCCGACCCGGACCGGCTGCGGGACATGCACGCGTTCGTCGAGTTGCACGTCGAGCAGGGCCGGGCGCTCGCCGTACCCGTGGGAATCGGCTCGTCGATCTGGCCCCACGGCCGCTGGCGGATGGACTTCACAGGCGAGGGCAACCACGCCGGGACCACGCCGATGGGCGACCGGCACGATCCGATGCTCACCTACGCGTTCGCCGTGCTTGCCGCGAACAAGGAGGCGCGCGTGCTCGGCGCGCACGCCACTGTCGGCCGGGTCGCGGTGCATCCGAACGCGACGAACGCGATCCCGTCCCGGGTGACCGGCTGGCTTGACGCACGGGCCGCCTCCACCGGGACACTTGACGCGCTGCTGTCCGGCCTGGGGTCGAAGGTCACGCACCGGGCCGGAAAGGACGGCACCACTGTCACGATCACCGCGGAGTCCACCACCGGGGACGTCAGCTTCTCGGACGCGCTCATCCGGCGCTGCCTCACCACGCTCGGCGAGGGCACGCCGGTGCTGCCGACCGGCGCCGGACACGACGCGGGCGTGCTCTCCGGCGTCGTGCCGACGGTGATGCTGTTCGTGCGGAACCCGGGCGGCGTCTCGCACGCACCCGCCGAACGCGCGGACGACGAGGACTGCGAGGCCGGCGTCGAGGCGCTGGCCGCGGTGCTTGAGGAGCTGGCATGCCGGTGACCTGGCACGCCGACCTCGCCTGGCTCGGCGACGCGCCCGCCGCGAACGTGCTGATCACAGTGGACGGCGGGCGGTTCACGGCTGTGGAGCCGGGCGTGCCGCGACCACCGGGTGTGGAGCGACTGCGAGGGCTGACGCTTCCGGGGCTGGCGAACGCGCACTCACACGCGTTCCACCGGGCGCTGCGCGGGCGCACGCACACGGGGCGGGGGACGTTCTGGACGTGGCGGGAGCAGATGTACGCGGTCGCGGAGCGGCTGACGCCGTCGCTCTACCTCAAGCTGGCGCGGGCCGTGTTCGCGGAGATGGCGCTGGCCGGGGTGGTGTGCGTGGGCGAGTTCCACTACCTGCACCACGGACCGGGCGGGCAGCGCTACGACGACCCCAACGAGATGGGTACGGCGCTCATCGAAGCGGCGGCGCAGGCCGGTATCCGGATCACGCTGCTGGACACGTGTTACCTGACCGCGTCCGTGGCGGGGGCCGCTCTGGAAGGGCCGGCGCTGCGGTTCGGGGACGGTTCGGCGGCGGCCTGGGCCTCGCGGGCGGCTCTTCTCGCACCAGCCGCGCACGCCAGGATCGGCGCGGCCGTCCACTCCGTCCGCGCGGTGCCTGCGGACCAGATCTCCGAGGTCGTCGCCTGGGCGTCCGCCCGCGAAGCCCCCCTCCACGTGCACCTCTCCGAGCAGCGCGCCGAGAACGAGGCCACCGCTGTGGTTCATGGCCGCACCCCCACCGAACTCCTCGCCGGCGCGGGCGCGCTCGGCCCGCGCAGCACCGTCGTGCACGCCACCCACCTCACCGGCTCGGACGTGGAGACGCTCGGCGCCACCCGTACCCACACCTGCCTCTGCCCCACCACCGAACGTGACCTCGGCGACGGGATCGGACCCGCCGCGGCACTGGCCGCCGCCGGCTCGCCGTTGTGCGTGGGCAGCGACAGTCACGCCGTCATCGACCTGCTGGAGGAGGCACGCGCCGTGGAGCTGCACGAACGCCTGCGCACCGAGCATCGTGGACACTTCCCCGCCGAGCAGTTGCTGCGCGCCGCGACCACAGGCGGGCACGCGTCACTCGGCTGGGACGACGCCGGGACCATCACCGTGGGTGCGCGCGCCGACCTGGTCACGGTCACGCTCGACAGTGCGCGCACGGCCGGCATCGACCCGGCCGGTGTGGTCTTCGCCGCCACCGCCGCGGACGTCACCGACGTGATCGTGGACGGCGAACGAATCGTCCACAACGGCCGCCACCTGCGCGTCGACGTGACCGGCGAGCTGCGGGAGGCGATCACGTGGCTCTTCTGATCGACCACATCGGTGAGCTGGTGACCAACACCGAGATCACCCGGTTGCACGATGCGGCAGTGGTCACCGAGGCGGACAGGATCGTCTGGGTCGGCCGGTCCAGGGACGCGCCCGCGGCCGACCACCGCATCGACGCGGGCGGCCGCGCGGTGCTGCCCGGCTTCGTCGACAGCCACTCCCACCTGGTGTTCGCCGGGGACAGGGCGCCCGAGTTCGCGGCGCGGATGGCAGGCCGGCCCTACACCGGCGGCGGCATCCGCACCACTGTCGCGGCGACCCGGGCCGCGAGTGACGACGAGTTGCGCGACGCGGCCGGGCGGCTGCGGACCGAGGCACTGCGCCAGGGCACCACCACGATCGAGATCAAGAGTGGGTACGGGCTGTCAGTGGCCGACGAGGCCCGCTCGCTGCGGATCGCCCGCGAGCTGACCGAGGAGACCACGTTCCTCGGCGCGCACGTGGTGCCGTCGGAGTACGCCGGGCGCGTCGACGACTACGTGTCGCTGATCTGCGGGCCGATGCTGCGCGCGGCCACACCGTACGCGCGCTGGATCGACGTGTTCTGCGAGCGCGGCGCGTTCGAGGAGGACCACGCGCGGGCGATCCTCACGGTCGGCCGGGCCGCCGGGCTGCAGGTGCGGGTGCACGCCAACCAGCTCGGACACGGGCCCGGCGTACGGCTCGCTGTCGAACTTGACGCGGCCAGCGCGGACCACTGCACCTACCTGACCGACCGGGACGTGGAGGCGCTCGCCGGGGGGTCGACAGTCGCCACGCTGCTGCCGGGCGCGGAGTTCTCCACCCGGTCGCCGTACCCGGACGCGCGGCGGCTGCTCGACGCCGGCGCCACTGTCGCGCTGGCCACGGACTGCAATCCCGGCTCGTCCTACACGTCGTCGATGCCGTTCTGCATCGCGCTCGCGGTCCGCGAGATGGGCATGACGCCCGCGGAGGCGGTCTGGGCCGCGACCGCCGGCGGCGCCCGCGCGCTGCGCCGCGAGGACATCGGCGTGATCCGGCCCGGCGCGCGTGCCGACCTGATCATCCTCGACGCCCCCTCCCACCTGCACCTCGCCTACCGGCCCGGGGTGCCACTGATCAGCCACGTCGTGCACAACGGAGTAACGCTATGACAGTCATCGTCACCCCCCTCGGAGTCTCGGCAAGCGACGTGATCGCGGTGGCCCGGGACTCCGCCCGGGCGTCCATCTCGTCCGAGGCCGTGCAGAACATGACCCGCAGCCGGGACATCGTCGACCGCATCGAGGCAGGCGGGCGGCCGGTCTACGGCGTGTCGACCGGATTCGGCGCGCTCGCGAACACCTACATCGACCCGTCGCGCCGGGCGGAGCTCCAGCACGCGCTGATCCGCTCGCACGCGGCCGGGGTCGGCGCGCCGATGCCGCGCGAGGTCGTCCGCGCCATGATGCTGCTGCGTGTGCGGTCGCTGGCGCTCGGCCACTCCGGCGTACGCCCGCTGCTCGCCCAGGCCCTCGTCGACCTGCTCAACCACGACATCACGCCGTGGGTGCCGGAGCACGGCTCGCTCGGCGCATCAGGCGACCTGGCCCCCCTTGCGCATTGCGCGATCGTGCTTCTCGGCGAGGGCTGGGTGCTCGGCAAGGACGGCGCGCGCCTCGATGCCGCTTTCGTCCTCGCCCAGGCCGGACTCTCCCCGATCAGCCTCGCCTCCAAGGAAGGACTCGCGCTGATCAACGGCACCGACGGCATGCTCGGCATGCTGCTGCTCGCGATCGAGGACGCCCGGCACCTGTTCACCATGGCGGACGTGACCGCGGCACTCGCGGTCGAGGCGATGCTCGGCTCGGAGCGGCCGTTCCTGCCGGAGCTGCACGCCATCCGCCCGCACCCCGGTCAGGCCACCTCCGCCGCAAACATCCACCGGCTGCTCCAAGGCTCATCCATCATGGACTCGCACCGGGACGACGTGGCGCACGCGGTCCAGGACGCCTACTCGATGCGCTGCGCGCCGCAGGTGGCCGGCGCGGCCCGGGACACGCTCGCGTTCGTCACCACCACCGCAGCCCGCGAGCTGGTCTCCGTGGTCGACAACCCGGTGGTGCTTCCGGACGGCCGCGTCGAGTCCACGGGCAACTTCCACGGCGCGCCGCTCGGTTTCGCCGCCGACTTCCTGGCCATCGCCGCCGCCGAGGTGGGCGCGATCGCGGAACGCCGCGTCGACCGCCTGCTCGACGTGACCCGCTCCCGGGAACTGCCGCCGTTCCTCTCCCCTGACGCGGGCGTCAACTCCGGCCTGATGATCGCCCAGTACACGGCCGCGGGCATCGTCGCGGAGAACCGGCGGCTGGCCGCGCCCGCGTCCGTCGACTCGCTGCCGACAAGCGGCATGCAGGAGGACCACGTCTCGATGGGCTGGGCCGCCACCAAGAAACTGCGGACAGTGCTCGACAACCTGACAAGCATCCTGGCCGTCGAGCTGCTCAGCGCGGTCCGCGGCATCCAGCTCCGGGCGCCGCTCACGCCCTCACCGGCCGGGCGGCTCGCGGTCTCGGCGGTCTCCGCGTTCGCCGGCACACCGGGGCCGGACATCTTCCTGGCCCCGGCGATGGAGGCGGCCCGCACCGCGATCGCCGGCCCGGCGCTGCGCACGGCGATCGAGGACGCCGTGGGACAGCTTCCCTGATCGCGCCGACGGCGGCGTAGCGTCGAAAACAATGGAAAAGCTGGTCTGGTACGCCGCGTACGGCTCGAACATGCACGCGACCCGGCTCGGCTACTACCTCAAAGGTGGCCGGCCACCGGGTGGGCGGCGCACCTATCCGGGCTGCCGGGACAGCTCGCCGCCCCGGCGTACCGTGGCGGCCCTGCTCCCCGGCGGCATCTACTTCGCAGGTGAATCCCCCGCCTGGACCGGTGGCGCCGCCTTCTACGACCGCGACCTGCCGGGTACGGCCGCCGCACGCGCCTACCTGGTGACCACGTCGCAGTTCTCCGACATCGCCACCCAGGAGATGTACCGGCCACCCGGCACGGATCTCGACCTGGCGCCGCTACTCGAGCACGGCCACCTGAGACTTGGTGACGGCCGCTACGAGACGCTTGTACACGCCGGCGACCGGGACGGACATCCGATGATCACGTTCACCGCGCCGTGGTCAGCGCACAACGCCGTCCTCAACACGCCCGCCGCCCGCTACCTCGAGATGATCTCAAGCGGCCTGCATGAGGCCCATTCCTGGAGCCCCACCCAGATCGCCGCGTACCTGTCCACCCGCCCCGGCGTCACCCAGCGCGCCGATGAGCTGACCGCCCTCGCGGCGCGCGGCATGCGCGTCGCCAACCCCTAATTCGACAGCCGAGGATTGCCCCAGGCCAGCTCCGGAAGGCCGTTTGAGCGCCCTCCCGCAACGTTGGCACCTGCCAGAAGAGGGTTTTCCACAGTATCGGTACGGTACGCCAGCAGCTTCAGGCGAACAGCATCCGACGGCAACTCAAGCTTGATCGACTGCGGCTTTCCGAGCGTTGCCGATACCGTTTTCACTGACGCCCCATCGACGAAGATCTCGAAGTAACCGACCTGATCGGAGTCATCGGCGTCGTCCAACACACCGACGGTCGCCTCGAATTGCGTATAACGGCGACCGAGATTCACCTCGACAACCCCCTTGGGGGTATTGCAAAAAGTAGAGCACCGGTAGACGACGCTATGGCCGTAAGAATCTCCGCCGATATCCACTTCATCGACGGAGACGTCCGACGCGCGGTTGAGCAGCTCAAGATCAGTCAGATAAGCGGTCTCGGGCTCTGTATCGACATTCGGTTCCGGTCCTTCGAGAGCCGAGCCGCCGATCGCCGTGGGTGTGCCGGTGGTGAGCGAAGGCGCCGGAGGGTCTGCGGAGGCGGGCGCACTCGCCGCGGTCGAGGGTGCCGGAGCGACGAGCTGTGGGCCCGACTTACCTGTGGCGAAAGTGACGATTCCCAGGAGGTCGGCAACCAATCCCAGGACGGCCAGCGCGGCGGTGACGCCCACCCCGGTCATTACGCGCACCACCCAGTTCGGCGCCTTGTCGGGCCCACCTGCCGTATTGTCCGACGCCATCACGACACCTCCGCAGCAAGTGTGCCAGACGGCATTCCACTGCAGAGACCAACTGGACGCCGACTCAACCATCCATGATCGACCCGGCGGACAGCCTCATGCGAAAATCGTGGTGGCGGAGACGACCTTGTGAGAATTGCCAGATCAGCCCGGGATCTCCACAGGTACGCCCGCCGGCCGGAGCCTCAGCGGGCCGCTCCGGAACGTCACCGCCGCGATGACCGCACTGATCAGGAAGAAGCCGGCCGACCACAGGAAGACCGTGCGGTAGCCGTCCACCGCCGAGACCGCGACCGAGGTGAGCAGCGCGGTCCCGGCCGCACCGCCGATCTGCTGCGCCGTGTTGATCATGGCGGAGGCGACCCCCGCGTCCCGCTCGTCCACGCCCGCGGTGGCCGCGTTCTGGGTGGGCGAGAAGATCATGCCCATGCCGAGCCCGAAGACCACCATGCCGGGAAGCACGCCTGTGACATAGGTCGAGTCCGGGCCGAGCCGAGTCAGGTAGATCAGACCGGCGGCGGCGATCAGCGCGCCTGCCGTGACCACCGGGCGCGGGCCGAACCTGGGTGTCAGCCGCTGGCCGCTGATGACGGCGGAGGCCATGATGCCGGCGATCAGCGGGAGGAAGGCGACACCTGTGCGGATCGACGAGAAGCCGAGCGTGCCGACCAGGTAGTACGTGACGAACAGGAACATGCCGAACATGCCGGCGCCGGCGATGCCGACCGAGAGGTAGGCGCCGCCGCGGTTGCGGTCGAGCACCACGCGCAGCGGCAGCAGTGGGTTCGCGGCACGGCGCTCGATCACCACGAAGGCGGCGAGGACAAGCAGGCCCGCGGCGACGAAGCCGTAGGATTTCTCGCCCAGTCCGTAGACCAGTGCGACCAGGCCGAGCACTGCGGCGAGGACGCCGATCCAGTCGGTCCGCTCGCGGGGATCACGGCGAACCGGCTCGTCGCGCAGCTTGAGCAACGCCCCGGCGATCCCCACGGCCGCGAAGATCAGGTTGACGTAGAGGCACCAGCGCCAGGACGCGTACTCGGTGAGCGCGCCGCCGAGCAGCAACCCCACCGCGGTGCCGGAACCGGTGACCGCACCGAAGATCCCGAACGCCTTACCCCGCTCTTTCGGGTCGGTGAAGGTGACCGACAGCAACGAGAGTGCGGCAGGCGCCAGCGTCGCGGCGAACACGCCCTGCAGCACCCGCGCCACGATCAGCACCTCGATGCCGGTGGCGGCGCCGCCGAGCGCGGATGCGGCGGCGAATCCGGCGAAGCCGATCAGGAGCATCCGCTTCCGGCCGAGCGCGTCGGAGAGCCGCCCGCCGAGCAGCAGCAGACTGCCGAACGCGAGACCGTACCCGGTCACCACCCACTGCCGCCCGGCGTCGGAGAAGCCGAGATCACGCTGCATGGCCGGAAGCGCGATGTTCACGACCGTCGCGTCGAGCGCCACCATCAGCTGCCCTGTGGCGAGCACCGCGAGCGCCCACCATCGTCCGTCTCTCATCATCACCCCAGGTCGAATACGTCACTGAACGTCTGCGACCGTAGGTGCTAAGCGGAGATGCTGTCTCCATTTTGTCGATCGCATCACAACAATCGGAGATGATGCCTCCGCTTGTTAGGGTGAACAGCATGATCGAGCCCGACCGGCCGCTGCGGCGGGACGCGCAGGCCAACCGGCAGCGCATCATCGAGGCCGCACGCGAGGTCTTCGCCGCGCGCGGGCTGTCCGCCACGCTCGACGACGTGGCGCATCACGCCGGGGTGGGCGTCGGCACGGTCTACCGGCGGTTCCCGTCCAAGGAGGCGCTGGCAGCGGTCGCGCTCGACGAGCAACTGGAGGAGCACGTCGCGTTGATCGAGTCCGCGCTGTCCGCGCCGACCGGGTGGGACGGGCTGGTCCGCTTCCTGACCCGTGCGGCCGAGATCCACGCCACCGACCGCGGCGTGCGCGACATCGCGCTCAGCGTGGACTTCGGCGCGCGCCACTTCGACCGGATCCGGGACCGCATCTTCCCGGTCGTCCGGCGGCTGATCGCCCGCGCCCACGCCGAGGGATCACTGCGGCCGGACGTGACCGCCGAGGACATCCCGCTGCTGCTCACCATGATCAGCGAGGTCGCGCACCACGGCGGCCGACACGCCCGCTACCTGCAGCTTCTCATCGACGGCCTGCGCGCCTCCCCTGCCACCGGCGACCTCGGACCGCCGATGACCACTGACGACCTCACCGTCCTGATCCGCCACTGGCTGCCGAGCCAACCCCAGAGAAGCTGAAGATCCAGCTCTTCCCGCTTCCGCGGTGGTCCGGCCCGTTCGCTCCCGCGGGCACCGGCCCGATGCCACGTAGCTTATTTTGATCTTGAAGTGGACGCGGTCGGCCCGTGGGCCTCTGCCAGCCGGATGCACTCCTGCGCGGTCCGGCAGGTAGGGCGCAGATCCAGGTGGGCGTTACCGGCCTTTCGGGCGCGGGGTCCATGTCCGCCGCGATCGTCCGGCCCGCCGGCCGGAAGTGGATCTTCCACTATGCGGGAGTCAAGATCCTTGTTTTGCTCACGGTCCTTTGCGCAGCCGGTAAAGAACCGTGAGCGCAACAAGGATCTTGACCATCCTCGGCCACTCCGCCGGCGAGGTGGTTGAAAGACGACATTTCCGATGCCGGGGTGGGCTTCGCCCTTGGGCACGGAGTATGCCGCTGCTGATCCCACCCGCGGACGTGCTGGCTTCCGGATTCACGGTGCGCTACCGGCGACGTCAATCGAAGCCTGCCACCCGAACGACTGCCGCGTGTCCGTACCACTAAGACGGACACCGGCTCGGCATCCAGCACGGGCGCGAGGGACCAGGCCGTCAGTACGCACCGGCCGAACCCCCGTGGTCAGCCCGACCCGACCGCCTGGATCAGGTGCGCATTGTCGCGGATCACGGGACCGGAGCCGGTCGATCCGGGCCGGCGCGGCATTGTCGCCCGCAGGGCCATCATCGCGCAGATCCCACTCCGGCAGGACCCGGGCAACAGCGGTACCGCCTGGCATGCGGAAAGGGCGGTCGACACCCGTCGACCGCCCTGCACCGCTTGCCGCGCAACGGCCTGTGTCAGGTCGCGATGCGGTGGATGTGCCGCGTCTTGTTCATCGCGTCGAGCGCGGCGACCTTGTAGCTCTCGGCAAGCGTCGGATAGTTGAAGACGGCGTCGACCAGGTAGTCGACAGTGCCGTTGCAGCCCATCACGGTCTGGCCGATGTGCACAAGCTCGGTGGCGCCGGTGCCGAAGACGTGCACGCCGAGCAGCTTGCCGTCGTCCGGTGCGACAAGGAGCTTGAGCATGCCGTACGAGTCGCCGATGATCTGGCCGCGGGCCAGTTCACGGTACCGCGCGATGCCCACCTCGAACGGGATGCGCGCCTCGGTGAGCTCGTCCTCGGTGCGCCCGACGAAGCTGATCTCCGGGATCGTGTAGATGCCGATCGGCTGCAGCTTCTGCATGTCGCGTGCGGGCTCACCGCAGGCGTGGTGCGCGGCAAGCCGGCCCTGCTCCATCGAGGTGGAGGCGAGCGCGGGGAAGCCGATGATGTCGCCGACCGCGTAGATGTGATCGACGGAGGTCTGGTAGTTCTCGTTGACCTCTATGCGGCCGCGCGGGTCCGCGGCGAGTCCCGCGGCCTCCAGGTTGATCTCGCTGCCGAGACCCTGTCGGCCGGCCGAGAACACCACGGTGTCCGCGCCGATCCGCTTGCCGCTCTCCAGCATGGCGATGGCGCCGCGCGGATGCCGCTCGACGGACGCGACCGTCTCACCGAACCGGAACGTGACCGCCAGGTCCCGCAGGTGGTACTTCAGGCTCTCGATGATCTCGAGATCGCAGAACTCAAGCATGCGGTCGCGGCGCTCGACCACAGTCACCTTCGTGCCGAGCGCGGCGAACATCGACGCGTACTCGATGCCGATCACGCCGGCGCCGACCACGATCATCGAGTTCGGCACGGCCTCAAGGTTGATGATGCCATCCGAGTCGATGATCGACCGGTCGTCGAAGTCGACTGTCGGCGGGCGGGCCGGCTTGGTGCCGACCGCCACGATGATCTTGTCGGCCGTCACCTTGGTCTCGCGGCCGCCCTCGTCGTCGACGGAGACGGTGTGCTCGTCGAAGAAACGGCCGGTGCCGGTGAGCAGCCGGACGCGGTTGCGCTGCAACTGGCTGCGGATCACCTCAACCTCGCGGCCGATCACGTGCGACGTGCGCGCGCTCAGGTCGGCCACCGTGATGTCGTCCTTGACCCGGTAGTCGCGGCCGTAGACCTCCCGCTGACTGAGGCCGGTCAGGTAGACGACGGCCTCACGCAGCGTTTTGGACGGAATGGTGCCCGTGTTGATGCACACGCCACCGATCATGTTGCGTCGCTCGACAATGGCGACCCGTCGATCCAGCTTCGCCGCAGCGATCGCGGCCTTCTGCCCGCTCGGGCCCGAACCCAGCACCAGCACGTCGAAGTCGTACACGAGACTCATTCTGCACTGAATGCGTTACCAACGGGGTTCGCGCGAGAAATCAGCGGCAAGACCTCAGGTGAGTTCCTTCGCGATGACCTTCGCCAGCGCGCGGAACGCCTTGCCGCGGTGGCTGATCGCGTTCTTCTCCGCCGGGGTCAGCTCCGCGTTCGTCTTCTGCTGCCCCTCGGCCACGAAGACCGGGTCGTAGCCGAAGCCGCCCTCGCCGCGCGGCGCGCGCAGCAGCCGGCCGGTCATCCGGCCGTCGACCAGGTGCTCCTTGCCGCCGGGCAGGACCAGCGCGGCCGCGCAGACGAACGCGGCGCCCCGGTGCTGCTCGGGTACGTCCGAGGTCTGGGCGAGCACCAGGTCGAGGTTGGCCCGGTCATCGCCGTGCGTGCCGGACCAGCGTGCGCTGAACACGCCGGGCATGCCGGAGAGCGCGTCCACGGCCAGGCCGGAGTCGTCCGCGACCGTGGGCAGGCCGGTGTGCCGCACACCCTCACGCGCCTTGATCAACGCGTTCTCGCCGAACGTCAGACCGGACTCGGGCACCTCGGGGTACTCCGGGACCGCGTCCAGCCCGACCAGCTGGATCCGGCTGGCGCCGAGCGCGGCGTCCAGGATGTTCTGCAGCTCGGTGAGCTTCTTCGCGTTCCGCGTGGCAAGCAGCAGCTTGGTCATCCGAGCAGCGCCTTCCGCTGGGCCTCGGCCAGGGTGGCACAGCCGGCCACGCCCAGGTCGAGCAGCGCGTCCAGCTGGGACCGTCCGAAGACGGTGGCCTCGCCGGTGCCCTGGACCTCGACGAAGTCGCCGTCACCGGTACAGACGATGTTCATGTCCACATCGGCCGCGACGTCCTCGGTGTAGCAGAGGTCGAGGCGGGGCTCGCCGCCGATCAGGCCCACGCTGATCGCGGACACCGAACGGTTCACCACCTTCTCGACCGTACGGCCGCCGAGCATCTTCTTCCCGGACATCCAGGTGACCGCGTCGTGCAGCGCCACGTAGGCGCCGGTGATCGCGGCGGTCCGGGTGCCGCCGTCCGCGTTCAGCACGTCGCAGTCGAGGACGATCGAGTTCTCGCCGAGCGCCTTCAGGTCGATGCAGGCACGCAGGCTGCGCCCGATCAGGCGGGAGATCTCGTGGGTACGCCCGCCGATGCGCCCCTTCACGCTCTCCCGGTCGGACCGGGAGTTGGTGGCGCGGGGAAGCATCGCGTACTCGGCGGTCACCCAGCCGAGCCCGGAGCCCTTCCGCCAGCGCGGCACGCCCTCGGTGACGCTAGCGGTGCAGAGCACCCGGGTGGCGCCGAACTCGACAAGCACCGACCCTTCCGGATTCGGACTCCAGTGACGGGCGAGGGTCACCGGTCGGAGCTGGTCGGTCGTTCGGTCATCGGGACGCGCCATGGCCGAAAGCCTATGCGCTGGCCTTGTCGGTCTGCTCGCGGGTGGCAGCATTGTGGGCGCGAAGGAAGCCGTCGATGGCGGCCGGCCAGCCGAATCGCTCCGCGCGGGCCCGCGCGGCCAGCCGGCGCGCGGCCTCCGGGCGGTCCAGCAACTCCTTGACGCCGTCAGCGAAGCCCTCACCGGTCCCCGCGACCGCCACGCCGGCGTCGCCGACCACCTCGGGCAGCGCACTTGCCGCGTTGACCACGACCGGCGTGCCACAGGCCAGCGCCTCAAGCGCGGCCAGGCCGAACGTCTCCACCGGGCCGGGCGCTATCGCCACATCCGCGCTGGCCAGCAGCCCGGCGACGGTGGCCCGGTCGTTGATGAAGCCGGCGAACCGGACCGGCAGGCGGGCCGCCTTGTAGGCCAGCGCGGCGCGCCGCGGGCCGTCGCCGACCACCACAAGCGACGCCTTCACACCTGAGGCAAGCAGCTTGGCGAGCGCGTCGATTGCCAGCTCGGGCCGCTTCTCCGGGGAGAGGCGGCTGCAGTGCACGAGAAGCGCCTCGTCGTCGCGCGCGAACCTCGCCCGTACCCCCGGATCGTGGTATTTGGGGGTGAAGGCGTCCAGGTCCACGCCGAGCGGGACCTCGAGCAGGTTAGGTGTACCGATCCGCTTGAACTCGGCGGCGGCCCACCCGGTCGTGCACACGATCGTGTCGAACTGCCGGGCGGTCTTCGCGTTGAGCAGGTCGGCCGCGCGCCCGCCGACCCGGGACGGCACACCCCAGACGGTCAGCAGGCCGGCCAGGCTCTCATGCGAAACCATGATCGAGGGTACGCCGTGCGCCTTCGCCCAGTCGCCGGTCCAGCGCAGCGTGCTGCGGTCGGACACCTCAAGCCGGTCCGGCCGCAGCTCCTCCAGCACGCGCTTGAGTCGCCGGTGGCCGATCATGAGCCGGTAGCCGCCGGTCCGCGGCACCATGGTGCCGGGCACGGTGATGACCCGCCCGTAGGAGGTCATCTCCTCCCCCGCCTTCGCGCCGGGCACGACCAGGATCGGCTCGTGGCCAGCGTCCGCGTAACCCTCGCCGAGATTGCGCAACGCGGTGCGCAGGCCCCCGGAGCGGGACATCACGAAGTTCGCGAGCCGGACGATGCGCAGGCCGCTCGGCGGCGGAGACATCGGCTCCGACGCCGCGCGCTGGCCGGGGATCGGCACCGGGTGAACCTCCAGGTCGGGGCGGACGTGCAGTGTGGACACGAGGTCAGGCGGCCAGCCGCACGGGCGCCGGCACACCGCGACCGGTGACCACGGCAGCGTAATGCCCGAGGAGCTCGTCGCCAATCGCCGCCCAGCTTCTGCGGGCCACCGCGGCCCGTGCGGCGCGACCGTACTCGACGCGCCGCTCGTCGTCGGCCACCAGGTCCGCTATCGCATCGGCAAGCGCGGACTCGTCGCACGGGGGCACAAGCACGCCTGTCACCCCCGGCTTGACCAGGTCGACCGGGCCGCCGACCGCGGGCGCGACTACCGGCAGGCCGGACGCCATGGCCTCCTGCACGGTCTGGCCGAACGTCTCGTACGGCCCGGTGTGCGCGAACACGTCCATGCTGGCGTAGAGCCGGGCGAGCTGCTCGCCGTGCCGGGCGCCGAGGAACAGCGCCTCCGGCACCGCCTTCTCCAGCTCCTTGCGGGCCGGGCCGTCACCGACGATGACGACTTTGACGCCGGGCAGCCGGCTGGTCCTCGCGAGCAGGTCGACCCGCTTCTCGACGGCGAGGCGGCCGACGTACCCGACGATCAGCTCACCGTTCGGCGCCAGCGTGTTCCGGACGATCTCGGAGCGGTGGTCCGGGCGGAACCGCTCGACGTCGACGCCGCGCCGCCAGAGCCACACCCGGGAGACGCCGTGCGCGATGAGCGCCTCGGCGGACGCGGTGGAGGGCGCCAGCGTACGGTCCGCGGTGTTGTGGATCTGCCTGAGCCACTTCCAGGCCGTGGCCTCGCCCCAGCCCAGCTTGTAGTGGCGGGCGTAGGCGGCCACGTCCGTCTGGTACACCGCGACGGTGGGCAGCCCGCGCTGGGCGGCGAGCACTGAGCCGCGCCCGCCGAGGATGAACGGGCTGGCCAGGTGGACCACGTCGGGCTGGTGCGCGTCGAGCGCCTCGGCGATCCTCGGCACCGGAAGTCCGAGCCGGACCTCCTTGTAGCCGAGCATCGGGAAGCTCGGGATGCGGACCACCGGATAGTCGGTGCTGGGCATGATCCGGCGGTTGTTCATCGAGGGGGTCGGCGCGATGACGAGCGGCTCGTGCCCCTGGTTGACGAGATGCTCCGCTACGCGCACGACGGAGTGCGCGACGCCGTTGACGTCCGGCAGGAACGACTCCGTGATGATCGCGATACGCATGGGCTCACCGTGAGGTCATGGGAGGTGCGGCAGACTACGACCGGCTGTCCAAACGGCGAACAGTAACGCAAGAAACGCCATTGCGGTCGATGGATGCGTCGCCGCCCTGCTCACTGCCCCAGGCGCTAGACGTCGTACCGCGCGCCGGGCCTGACGATCTCGACCTCGCCGCTGAACGCGGACTTCGCGGCCTCCTCGGTGAGCGCCTCGCTGCCCCACGCATTGACCAGGTGGGTCAGCAGTAGGCGGCCGACGCCCGCCTTGTCCGCGATCTCGCCCGCCTCGCGGCCGGTGAGGTGCAGGTCCGGCGGGTTGTCGACGCCGTCGAGGTAGCTGGCCTCGCAGAGGAACACGTCGGCGCCCTGGGCCAGCCGCAGCAGCGCGTCGCACGGCGCGGTGTCCGACGAGTACGCAAGCACCCGGCCCTCGTGCTCGACGCGTACCCCATAGGTCTCTATCGGGTGGTTGACCCGGTCGACGGTCACCGAGAACGGGCCGATCGGGAACGTGCCGGGCTGCAGGCTGTAGAACGTGTAGACATCGTCGACCGGGCCCTCGTCGAGGCTGTAGGCGGTCGCGATCCTGTCCGGGGCGCCGTCCGGCGCGTAGACCGGCAGCGGCGGCAGCGGGCCGTCCGGCGCGTACCGCCGGGCCACCACGTAGGTGCAGGCGTCAAGCACGTGGTCGCAGTGCAGGTGGCTGATCAGGATGGCGTTGACCGAGTGGAGGCCGGCGTAGCGCTGCAGCGCGCTCATCGAGCCGGAGCCGAAGTCGATCAGCAGATTGAAGCCGTCGACCGAGAGCAGATATGCGGAACATGCCGATTCTGGACCGGGGAAACTGCCGGCACAGCCAAGCACGGTCAATCGCATTCTGCTACCCCGTTGTCACGCTGCGCTGTCGATGAGTACCCGAACCCGACCTCGCCGGAGATCGCCCGCCGAGAATCCACCACGCTGCGCAGCCTACGCCGTGACCAGTGCGGCACAGAAAGGTCTGATCGAACTTGTCACGAAGGTGACAACGGATTGCGACAGCCGCTTAACGCGCTCCCGCACGCGCCCTCGTTACGCGCCGTGCGCATGCGGCGTTGCACAGGGTGAGGAGTTTCCCCCCGGCACGGCCACCACACCTACCGCGATCGGAGAACGACACGTGCCTGACGCTCCCACTACCGGCTGGCTCCCGATGTTCACGGAAACGGCCGATCTTCCTGCTCAGCGCCGCGAGCCGGTCACCGGGCGGGCCTTCCGCATGCCTGCCGAGACCGACCCCGAGCCGTCGTCCCGCCGCCTGCTCGCCATGTCCTGCTGGGCCGGAACGCTCGGCGTGCTCGGCCTCGCGGTAGCGATCCGCAGCCTGGCCGCCATCTTCGCCGGTGCCGCACCCTCCTGGTACGAGCCGGCCATCGTGGGCACCGGTGTGACCGGGATCGCATTCACGGTCGGGGCGTTCGCCTCGATCCACAGGCGGCACCTGCCGTGGCTGATGCTCACGCTGGCCACGTTCCCGCTGTCGGCCGCGATGGCCGCGACCGCGGTGGCGATCTGACCGTCAGACGCGCTCCACAAAGGCATCGCCCAGCGCGACAGCGGGGCTCACACGGCCGACCGCGCGCTCCGAACACCTGGTACACGGGGCCACGTCGAAGCCCTCGAACATGAAGTGGTGCGCGTCGCCGGGCGGTGGCTGAGGACCTCCGCCGCCCGGCGGTTCACGTCGTTGCAGGTCAGGCCCAGAGTTGGCCGTCGAGCGCTTCCTCGGCCTCGGCGAGCGTGCCGCCATAGGCCCCGGTGGAGAGGTACTTCCAGCCGCCGTCCGCGACCAGGAAGGCCACGTCCGCGCGGCGGCCGGCCTTGGCCGCCTCGTGGGCCACGTTGAGCGCCGCGTGCAGCACTGCGCCGGTGGAGAAGCCGACGAAGAGGCCCTCGACCTCGACGAGCTGGCGGGTACGGAGTACCGAGTCGCGGGTGCCGACCGAGAAGCGGCGGGTGAGGACTGTCGCGTCGTAGAGTTCCGGGACGTAGCCCTCGTCGAGGTTGCGGAGGCCGTAGACCAGCTCGCCGTAGCGCGGCTCGGCGGCCACGATCTCGATGCCCTCGACCTTTTCCCGCAGGTAGCGGCCGGTACCCATGAGGGTGCCGGTGGTGCCGAGGCCGGCCACGAAGTGCGTGATCGACGGGAGGTCGCGCAGCAGCTCGGGGCCGGTGGTCTCGTAGTGGGCGCGGGCGTTCGCCTCGTTGCCGTACTGGTAGAGCATCACCCAGTCGGGGTGCTCGGCCGCGATCTGCTTCGCGGTGGCGACGGCCTGGTTGGAGCCGCCGGCCGCCGGAGAGAAGATGATCTCGGCGCCGTACATGCGGAGGATCTGGGTGCGCTCAGCGGAGACGTTCTCCGGCATCACGCAGACCAGGCGGTAGCCGCGAAGCTTCGCCACCATGGCCAGCGAGATGCCGGTGTTTCCGCTTGTCGGCTCCAGGATTGTGTCGCCCGGGCGGATCCGGCCGGCCTCCTCGGCCGCCCGGATCATGAACGCGGCGGCGCGGTCCTTGACGCTGCCGGTCGGGTTGCGATCCTCGAGCTTCGCCCACAGGCGGACCGGTGGCGCCCCCTCGGGCACCACCGGCGACAGGCGAGGCAGTCCGATCAGCGGCGTGTCACCGCCCAGGTCCAGCAGGCTGTCGTACCGCGCCATGGCTATTCCTTCCAGGGCCGAAAAGTCTATCGGCCGCTGTGGCCGAGCAGCGCGGCCGCGGCGGCGAACCCGAACGCGCCACCGGCGACGGCCGGCAGCACGGTCACCGAGGCGCCGTCGGAGATCTTGGCCTCGAGGCCGCCGAGGAAGCGGACATCCTCGTCGTTGACGTAGATGTTCACGAACCGGTGCAGCGCGCCCTCCGGCGTGACCAGGCGGCCGCGGATGCCGGAGTGCCGGGCGTCGAGGTCGGTGAGCAGGTCGGCGAGCGTGTCGCCGGAGCCCTCGACGACCTTCGCGCCGCCGGTGTAGCTGCGCAGGATGGTGGGGATGCGAACTTCGATGGCCATGGTGACGTACTCCTGAAGGAAGAATCGACAAACGACGATTGAATGGGACCGATTACGACGTGCGGGCGCGTGGGATCAGCGCCGACACTCGTAATCGACCGTCGTCGGACTCTGGCCGAACATGTACGACTGGACCGCGTGGGGATCAGGCACCATGGGGCAACAGCTCCATGGGCTCAATGGTGCCATCCCGCACCTCGACCGGCTCCTCGGTGACCTGACCGTCCACGATGCGGAACGAGCGGATCTCCTCCGACTCCGGCTCTCGGGTGGAGACCAGCAGGTAGTGTGCCCCGGGCTCGCCGGCGAAGGAGATGTCGGTGCGGGACGGGAACGCCTCAGTGGCGGTGTGCGAGTGGTAGATGACCACCGGCTCCTCGTCGCGGTCGTCCATCTCGCGCCAGACACGCAGCTGCTCCATCGAGTCGAACTCGTAGAACGTCATCGACCGGGCCGCGTTGTCCATCGGGATGTGCCGGGTGGGCCGGTCGCTGCCGGCCGGGCCGGAGACGACGCCACACGCCTCGTCCGGGTGGTCCCGGCGGGCGTGCGCGACGATCGCATCGAGGATCGCCCGGTCAATGGTCAGCACGACGGCCACTTTACCTCGCTGTGAGCGCCCCGGTACGGGCCCGTGGCGGCCGTCACCCGTCGATGAGCGCGTGCAGGAGCGACTCCTGCAGGTAGCCCAGATAGGCGTAGACCGACAGCTGGAAGACCCGGGTGGACGTGGGGTCGTGCAGGACCGCGTCGTCCAGCTCCTCGCCCAGGTCGGTGTCGCCGGTGATCTCCAGCCGGATGCCCATCGCCAGCCGCGCGTCGTTGATCGCGCGCAGCCAGGCCTCGGCCTCCTCCGCGTCGAGCGCCACGTCGCCCGAGCCCTCGGAGGGCAGCCCGGCGAGGATCGCGCCGGCCTGGTCGATCTTCGCGGTCTTCAGGTCGCCCTCGGTGTAGCGGCGGACCTCCTCGCTCTCGGCCGGCTCGTCCGGGTAGATCGCCGGAAAGAGCCGGTCGACAACCGGGTCGTCGTGGTCGAAGCCGTCCGTGAGCAGGCCCACGACCTCGCCCGCGACCTTGCGCAGCACGCGCACCTCGTCCTGGGCGAAGCTGGCCACGCAATGCGGCCCCTGGCGCCGGAACATTATCGGTCTCCCCCCGTCACTGAGCCTTTTTCAACGCGGTCCCGACTCGTGCGCGCCCGCCCGGTGGACTCCTCCGTGGCGTCGGCCCGCTCGCCAGGTTGAAAATTGCTCACTGCCGGTCCACCGTCGCCCACAAACCATAGGCATGCAGCTGGGAGGCGTCGTGCTCCATGCGCTCGCGCGTGCCGGTGGACACGACGGCCCTGCCCTTGTGGTGGACCGCCAGCATCAACTCCTCGGCCTTCTCCCTGCTGTATCCGAACAGCTTCTGGAAAACCCATGTCACATACGTCATGAGATTGACCGGGTCGTCCCAGACGATCGTGACCCACGGACGGTCCTCGGCCGGGAGTTCTTCGATGTCTGGCGTCTTCTCCGGTGCGATCTGCGGCGCCGCCATGTCCCCATCGTGCCACCGAGTCCGCTGTGGTGAGGAACCGACCGAACGACGAGCGCTCAACTCAGCAGAATGCCGTGGTCGACCGCGTCGGTAAGCACGCCGCCCAGCGAGCGCTGCACAGCCTCGAACCGGCGGGAGATCTCCCGCAGCAACTCCAGCTCGACGCCGCGGATGGCCAGCTGCAGCCAGGAGCGGGCCCGGTTGTTGTCCCGGTTCGCCGGATGCCGCCAGTACGTGTAGCAGGCGCCGGACAGCCCGATGCCGAGCCCCGGAAGCGGGCGCGGAATTCCGGGCGTGTGGTACGCCGTCAGAGCGGTCACCGCGCCCTCGCCTGCCACTGTCGCCACGCCGCCGGTGTTCGTCACCAGCAGCACCCGTTCGAGATCACGGGCGGCCCGGTCGTCGGCGAACCCGTCCCGGACGGCCGCGATCACCCGGCGGCGGGCCGCCTCGGTGGCCGGCTCGTCGAGCACCAGCTCCAGCAGGTCGTCGATGATCTTCTCGGCCGCGGCGTCGCACTCCGTGACCGCGGCGAGCGACAGCGCGTGCATCTCCCGGTCCAGCGCGCCGGGGAGCCCGGCGCAGCCGTCGCCGAACACGATCTCCTGCACGCAGCGCAGGTGGATGTTGGCGACCTCGATGGCAAGCCGCTGCCGGATCAGTTGCGCGCTGGTACGGGTCATCTCCTCCAGGCGCTCCGCCCAGCCGGAACGGTGCGCGTCCGAGGCGATCCGCACGGTGCGTCCCGCGCCGGGCGGCACCGGCGGGTTGATGCTGGCCCGCTCCAGCGCCTCCAGCCCGGACCACTCGCTCAGCGCGCGGCGCAGGAAGGCGGTGTCGCCCATGGCCGGGTCGACCGTGTGCCAGCTCGCGTCCACGGCGGACGGGACCGCGGCGATCACGGCATCGCGCGCGTCGCTGATCGCGGTCTCGACGGTGCCGTCGCCCCAGGCGCCGTCCACGGCCGGGGTGAGCGCGAAGAACAGGTGGACGCCGGCCTTGTGCAGCTCGGCGAGGAGCGTGGCCTCGGCCGGCTCCAGCAGGTGATCGGCGGAGACGACGTAGAGGACCGCGCCGCCGCGGGTGGCGGCGTCGAGCAGGATCCGGGTGCCGGCGGCGGAGAGGCGCTCCGCGTCCGGCGTGTCGACGAGCGCGAAGTGGCGCAGCAGCGGGTTGGGCAGCGTCAGCTCGATGCGGCGCGGCGGGCGGGCGCCGGACTCCTCGCCGGGCGGCGCCGGGGTGAACGGCTGCGGCTGGCGGTTGCCGGGCACGTAGGCGCACACGTCGCGACTGTGCCCGTACGTGACGACCAGGTAGCTGTCGCCGGGCCGGTCGAGGAGCGGGCCGGGTGCGTCGAGGAGCGCGCCGAGCACACCGTCCCGGCCGCTGCCCTTCGCGCCGACGATCATGAGGGCGATCGCCTCGTCCGGGACCGGGTCCGCGTGGGCGGGCCGGGCGCGTGCCGGCTTCCGCTGCTTCGGCGCCGGGGCCGAGCTGTGGGCCGGCGCGCTGTGGGCCGGCGCGCTGTGGGCCGGCGCGGTGTGGGGCACTTGAGTGGGCCCGCTCTGCTGCATGGTGCGGCTCCTCAACGGATGTGCGGAGATTCAAACCGGGGCAGGGCGAGCCGCACGGCATGAAAGACGCTACGTGAAGGCGCGCTCACGCCACAGATGCTGCGGTACTCAATGGACTCGTGGATCATTACTCAATTCCGCCATTACGGTAACTGTGCGGAGCGATGCCAGGTCTATATGCTGGTCGGGTGCGTCCGTGGAGCTTCGTCGGCCGGACCCAGGAGTTGCAGCGCCTCGTCGTGGCCGCCACCAGCGGAAGCGAACGCGGCCTCATTTTCAGCGGTAGCGCCGGTATTGGCAAGAGCCGCCTTCTTCGCGAGGGCGTCGACGTGCTACCCGGAGACGGTTACGCCACGTGGTATGCGTCAGCGAACATCGCCACCGCCGGGCTCCCGTTCGGCGGTCTCGCGCAGGTCCTGCCGCCCAGCCAGCCGGTTGGCCTCTCGCCTGCCGGGCTGCTCCGCTGGGCGATGGATTCCCTGGTGGAACGCGCGGCCGGTCGCCCGATCGTGCTCGCGATCGATGACGCGCACCTGCTCGATCCCACCTCGGCCGCGCTTGTCTACCTGATCGCCCGGTCCGGTCACGCCACAGTGCTCGGCACGCTGCGTAGCGGGGAGCCGGTCCCCCTGCCCATTCGGGCACTATGGACTGACGATCTGGTGGATCACGCGGAGCTGTCGCCGCTGACCATAGCGGACACCACGCACATCCTCGGCGAGATGCTCGGCGGCGAGGTCGAGTCCGCGTCCGCGGAGCGGTTGTGGCGGATGTGCCTGGGCAACGCGTTGTTCCTGCGTGAGCTGGTGATCGCGGCACAGTCCGGCGACGAGATGATCCAGCACTTCGGCGTGTGGCGGTGGACCGGCCGGCTGGAACTGGCGCCGGACCTGACCGACCTGATCGACACCCGGATCGGCCGGCTCAGCCCGGACGTGCGTACCGCCGTGGAACTTGTCGCGCTCGGCGAGCCGCTCGGCCTGGACCTGCTGACGAAGATAGTGCGGCCCGCCGAGGTGGAGATCGCCGAGGAGCGCGGCCTGATCCGGGTCACCTCCGACGACCGGCGGCACAACGTGCGGCTGGCCCATCCGCTCTACGGGGAGGTGGTCCGGCGCCGCTGCCCGGTCAGCCGCAGCCGCCGGCTCACCGCGCAGCTCGCGGACGCGGTCGAGGGTGTCGGCGCCCGCCGCCGCGACGACCTGCTGCGGGTCGCGGTGTGGCGGATCGACTCCGGCACCGCGAAGGATCCCCAGCTGCTGCTCAACGCGGGTATGCAGGCGTACAGCCGGTTCGACGTGCCGCTCGCGCTGCGCCTGGCCAAGGCCTCGGTGGACGCGGGCGGCGGCTTCCCGGCCGCGGAGCTGCTTGCCACGCTGCTGATGTTCGCGGACCAGCCGGACGACGCGCAGCAGGTGATCGAGTCCGTGCAGCACGAGGCGGACAACGAGGAGCGGAAGACGCGCTGGTACTCGGCGCGCGCGCTGATCGGCTTCTGGGGCCTGAGCCACGAGAAGACCGTCACCGAGATCTCCGAGGCGGTCGGCGGACTGGAGAACCCGAACCACAGGTCCCGGCTGCGCGCGTTCGAGTCGATGATGCGTTTCCACCAGATGGAGCACGAGGACGCGCTTAACATCGGCCGCGCCGTTCTTGACCGCCCGGCCACGGACGGGATCAGCCGCGCACTTGTCTACAGCATGCTCACCCACCTGCGGGCCGCCCGCGGCGAGCTGGCCGACAGCGACCGGGCCGCGTCCCGGGTGCTTGCCGACCTGGCCGCGTGGCAGACCGAGATGCCGTACATCAAGGTCGCGATGGAGCTGGGCCGGGGCACCCGCCTGGTGCTCGGCGGCGACCTGCGCAGCATCGACGAGATCGTCGCGGACGAGTTCGCCGACCTGGCGGACGCGGGCGAGTTCCGGCTCGGCTCCGGCTACGTGTCGGTGCTGCGCGCCCAGGCGGCGCGGCTGCGTGGGCGGACCGGCGACGCGCTCCGGCACAGCCTGCAGGCGTGCGCGATGCTCGCGGCAAGCAAGGTCTTCGCCGGTCTGGCCCATGCGGAACGCGCGATGGCCGCGGCCCTGCGGGGCGAGGCCGTGCTCGCGGCCGAGGCGATGGCGGACTCCGACCGTACCCACGGCACGAATTTGATCGTCTTGTATCCGTGGCGGGAACAGGCGCGGGCCTGGACGCACGCGGCCGGCGGCGACCTGGCCGGCGCGGTGGGCACGCTGCGGGAGCTTGCGGAGCGGCTGCGCCGGGACAGGATGGCCGGGCACGAGGTGTACGCGCTTCACGACCTGGTGCGGTTCGGTTTCCCGGCGCTGCCGCTGTCGCTGCCGGACGGCGGGCTGAGCACTGTCGCGGAACGGCTTGCGGAGTTGGCCCGGCAGGTCGACGGCCCGATGCCGTCGCTGATCTCCCGGCACGCGAAGGCCGCGGCCGGTGAGTCGGTCGCGGAGCTGCTCTGGGTCGCCGACCAGTTCGCCAGGCAGGACTTCCTGCTGTACGCGGCGGAGGCGACCGCGACCGCGCTCCGGCTGCTGCGCGATCAGCGTTCGCCGCAGACCCAGTTGATCAACACGAAGCTGACCGAACTGAAGGCGCGCTGCCAGCTGATCGACACGCCGGCGCTGCGGGTCGACCGGGTGCGGCTGACCGAGCGGGAACGCCAGGTCGCGGAGTTGGCCGCGATGGGCACGCCGAGCCGGGAGATCGCTGAGCAGCTGTTTCTCTCCGCCCGCACGGTGGAGAACCATCTGCAGCGCGTCTACGTGAAGCTCGGCGTGAGCGGCCGGGTGGAGTTGCCGCACGCGCTCCGATCAATCTCAGATTGAGTTAGACTCCTCACAGCGCTAACCAGCGTTTCATCGCATAGGCTGCATCCGTGACTGCTACCACCTCGCTGCTGACCGACCACTACGAGCTGACGATGATCAGCGCGGCGCTCCGCGACGGCACCGCCGACCGCAGGTGCGTCTTCGAGGTCTTCGCGAGGCGGTTACCCACCGGCCGCCGCTACGGCGTCGTCGCGGGCACCACCCGCCTGATCGAGTTGATCAAAGCGTTCCGGTTCTCCGCAGACGACATCGCGTTCCTGCGCCGCACCGGGGTCGTCGACGACCTGACCGCCGAGTGGCTTGCGAACTACGAGTTCAAGGGCGACATCGACGGGTACGCCGAGGGCGAGCTGTTCTTCCCCACGTCGCCGATCCTGACCGTGTCCGGCACGTTCGCCGAGTGCGTGATCCTGGAGACGCTGATCCTCTCCGTGCTCAACCACGACTGCGCGATCGCGGCCGCCGCCACCCGCATGGTCACCGCCGCCCGCGGCCGCAGCGTGATCGAGATGGGCTCCCGGCGCACCCACGAGGAGGCGGCCACCGCCGCGTCCCGCGCGTCCTACCTGGCCGGCTTCACCGCCACGTCGAACCTTGCGGCCGGCCTGCGCTACGGCGTGCCGACCGCGGGCACCTCCGCGCACGCGTTCACGCTGCTCCACGACGACGAGCCGGCCGCATTCGCCTCGCAGGTCAAGGCGCTCGGCACCGGCACCACGCTGCTCGTCGACACCTACGACATCAGCCAGGGCATCCGTAACGCGATCCAGGCCGCCGGGCCGGAGCTGCGCGCGATCCGGATCGACTCCGGCGACCTGTCGGTGCTCGCCGTGCAGTCCCGCGAGCTGCTCGACTCGCTCGGCGCCACCGAGACCAAGATCGTCGTCTCCGGCGACCTGGACGAGTACGCGATCGCCGCGCTCGCCGCCGAGCCGGTCGACATCTACGGCGCCGGCACCTCGGTCGTCACCGGCTCCGGCGCACCCACCGCCGGGCTGGTCTACAAGCTGGTCGAGGTCGAGGGCCGCCCCGTCGTGAAGCGCTCGGAGAACAAGGGCACGGTCGGCGGGCGCAAGACCGCGGTGCGCCGCCACAAGCCGACCGGTACAGCGACCGAGGAGATCGTGGTCTCCCAGGGCGTGCCGGACCACCAGGCCAACGACCGGCTGCTCCAGCACTCGTACGTGGCAAACGGTGAATTCCTCGACATGCCGACGCTCGCCGAGGCGCGGGAGCACCTGCGGCAGTGCCTGATCTCCATCCCGTGGGAGGGTCTCAAGCTCTCGGCCGGCGATCCCGCGATCCCGGTCGTCATGGTCTCCGCGTCCTGAAGGGTCAACCATGTCTCGCGCATTGATAATTGTCGACGTCCAGAACGACTTCTGCGAGGGCGGCTCACTTGCCGTCACCGGCGGCGCCGGGGTGGCCGCGGCCATCTCCGAGGCGCTCGCCGGCGGCGGGTGGGACCACGTGGTCGCCACCAAGGACTTCCACGTCGACCCGGGCGCGCACTTCTCCCCCACGCCCGACTTCGTCGACTCGTGGCCCGCGCACTGCGTGGTCGGCACGGACGGCTCCGAGTTCCACCCCGCGCTTGACACCTCGCGCGTCGAGGCGGTCTTCCACAAGGGCGAGCACGCGGCGGCGTACTCCGGCTTCGAGGGCCACACCGACGCCGGTGAGCGCCTGGCCGAGTGGCTGCGCGGCCGCGACGTGACGGACGTGGACGTGGTCGGCATCGCCACCGACCACTGCGTGCGCGCCACCGCGCTCGACGCGGCCGCGGCCGGTTTCACCACCACCGTGCTGCTTGACCTGACCGCGGGCGTAGCACCGGCCACCACGGCGTCCGCCCTGGTCCAGCTCGACGAGGCGTCCGTCACGCTGACCGGCACACCAGTGGTAATTGGCTCGTAACCTGCCGGACCCATGCGGCACCATGTCCGCATGGGTCTCCGGGGGTACGGCAGTGTGCTGCGACTGCGTGGCGTGTTCGCGCTGCTGCTCATCGGCTTCCTGGCCCGCGTCCCGATCACCGCGACCTCGATGGCGCTCACCCTGCACGTCGCCGGCGAGCAGGGCCGCAGCTACCTGGAGGCCGGCCTGGTCGGCGCCGCGATGACCGTCAGCAGCGCGCTCGGCAGCCCGCTGCTCGGCACCTGGGCCGACCGCGTCGGACTGCGCCCGGTCATCATGCTCACCGGCGTGGCCGGCAGCGCGTTCTGGCTGCTCTCGCCGCGCCTGCCGTACCTCGCGCTGCTGATCGCCGCGGCCGCGGGCGGTCTGCTCTCCCTGCCCGCGTTCTCGATCGTCCGGCAGGCGCTTACCGCGATGGTCCCGGAGGCACAGCGCCGCCAGGCGTTCTCGCTCGACGCGATGACTGTCGAGTTGTCGTACATGGCCGGCCCGGCCGGCGCCGTGCTACTCGCCACCACGCTCTCGGCAAGCGCCGCCATGTACGCGATCGGCCTCGGCCTCGCCGTCTCCGCGGTGCTGCTTGTGCTGCTCGATCCGCCGGCCCGCGCCGCCCACGAGAAGCCTGTCGCCTCCACCATCCGCGTCCCACGCCGCACCTGGCTGCGGCCGCCGCTGCTGATGGCCTACGCGGTCGCCGCCGCCTCCACGATCGTCCTCGGCGGTACCGACGTCGCGGTCGTGGCCGTGCTCCGCGACGGCGGCGAGCTGCGCTGGAGCGGCCTGGTCCTGATCGTCTGGGCCGGCGCGTCGCTGATCGGCGGCTTCGTCTACGGCACGCTGCCCCGCCCGGCCGGCGCGGTCGGGCTGCTCGGCGCGCTCGCGCTGCTCACCATCCCGGTGGGCCTGGCCGGGGACACCTGGTGGTTGCTGGCCCTGGCGCTCGTTCCGGCGGGCGCGCTCTGCGCACCCACGCTCACCGCCACCACCGAGCAGGTGAGCGCGCTCGCCCCGGCGTCCGCCCGCGGTGAGGCCCTGGGACTGCACGGATCGTCGCTGACAGTGGGCATGGCGATCGGCGCACCCCTCACCGGCGGGGTGATCGACAGGTTCGGCGGCGGCTGGGGGTTCGCCGCAGCCGGGCTGGCCGGGCTGGTCATCGCGCTGGCCGCGTTCCCGTTCGTGCTCCGCCGCACCCGCGGGCCCGGCCCGGACGAGGAGCCCGCTTCGGTGGCACCGGATGCGTCCTCCGTGGTTCCGGCGCGATAGACAGCACCTCACCGGCGCGGGAACGCCTCGGCCTCGGTGTGCACGCTCAGCCCGCCGAACGGCCGCCGCGACACGACCACCCCGGACCGCCGCGGCACCGGAATGACCACGTCCTGCCCGGCGACCGGGGCGCGCCGCACCGCACGGCGGTGGACCACGAGCGCCGCGGCGCCGAGCACTGCCGTGGCGATCACGTAACCGGCGATCATCGCGGGCGCGTTGCCGACCAGCGGCGGGACGGCGAAGGCGAACGCGACGCTTACCGCCGCGATCAGGTGCCGGGCACGTGCGGTCCCCGCGGACGCCGCCAGCGGAAGGACTGCCCAGAGCACGTACCAGGGCTGGACGACCGCGCCGCAGAGCAGGGCCACTGTGAAGATCAGGCCCAGACCGCGGATAGGTGCGACACGGTGGCGGGCCATGGCGACGAGCAGGGCGGCCACCACTGGTACGCAGACCAGCAGCCCGGCAGCGTTGGCCACCCGCACGGCCAGGGGGGTGGCGTCGCCACCGGCCAGCGCGCCGATCAGCATGCCGGTGGCGGTGGTCGGGGACATCCAGCTGTAGACGGAGAGCGCACCAAGCGGGCTGGACATCCAGCCGAACCCGGCGGCGGCGGAGAGCGCGGCCGTACCGGCGATCGCCCCGGCCACCACCGCGACAAGTGGCCGGACCGGGCGGCCGGGCCGGTGCATCAGCGCGATCACCACGACGCAGAACGCGGCACCGGCAACAAACTTGATTGTGGCGGCGAGCGTGAGCAGCGTGACGCCGGCCGCGAGCACCCCGATCGACCGCTCGACGCCGAGCCGGCCGACGCCGGCAAGCGCCAGCTCCAGGCCGGCCAGCATCAGGCCCAGCATCAGCGCGTCGTTGTGCACGCCGCCGAGCAGGTGCCAGAGCACAAGCGGGTTGAGCAGGCCGAGCCAGAGCGCGGTACTCGGCGCGACACCGGCCCGGGCGGCGAGCCGGGGCAGCGCCCACGCGATCAGCGCCAGGCCGGACACCGCTATCAGGCGGTAGACGAGCACGCCCACGGTCAGATGTTCGCCGGTCAGCAACGCCACGCCGCGGGAGAGCAGCATCCAGGCGGGCCCGTACGGCGCCGGCGTGTCAAGCCAGTAGTGGCTGACCTGCTGGGTGAAGACCGAGTCGGCGCCGAGTGCGGCGGCCGGGCCGAGCCGGTACGGGTCCAGTCCGGCCGCCGCGGTCGCGCCCTGCGCCAGGTAGCTCCACACGTCCCCGCTGAACAACGGTGGCGCGAGCAGCAGCGGCGCGCCCCAGGCCGCCGCGATCGCATAGAGCTGCCGGGGCCCGGCCGACCGGCGCCCGATGATCAGCCACGCACCGGCCACGGCGCCCATCGCGATCAGGCCTGCCGTGATGGCGACGATCTCCGGCAGACGACTACTTGCCGTGACCGCGGCGAGGGCGGAGGTGGCGAGCGCGCCGACCGCCGCCACCGGCCCGGTTGCCAGCGGCCGGACGCCCGGGGGCGCGCCTGCCGGCGATCCGGCCAGGGTCGCGTTAGTGCTGCTCATCGGTTTACCCTCTCCATGTATACACACGGTGTAGTCCGGCACTAAGACTGCCCGATGAGACATCGAGGCGCCTCTGTCCAGAGGAGGGGAACCAGAGCCGTCCACCTCGGCCGAAAGTTATAGATCGTCACTCAGTGCACGCACGGATGGACGCCTCAAGGATGTCGAGGCCGGTGTTCAACTCGGCGTCGGTGATCGTCAACGGCGGTGCGATCCGGAAGATCCCGCCCATACCTGGCAGCTGCACGATGTTCAGGTGCAGGCCTCGGTCAAGGCAGGCGGACGTGACGGCCGCGCCGAGCGCCTCGGCCGGCTCCCTGCTCTTCTTGTCGCGGACCAGCTCGATGCCCTGCAGCAGGCCGCGGCCGCGTACGTCGCCGACGACCTCGCACGCGCCGCGCAGCGCCCGCAGCCGTTCGCCGAGCCGTTCGCCCAGCTCGGCCGCGCGGGCCACCAGGCCGTCCCGCTCCACCACGTCGAGCACGGTAAGCGCGACGGACGCGGCAAGCGGGTCGGAGACGTGCGTGGTGTAGAAGAGGAACCCGCGCTCGTGGCAGGTCTCCTCCACCGGGGCCGAGGCGATCACGGCCGCGACCGGCAGCCCGGCGCCGAGCGTCTTGGAGAGCGTCAGGAGGTCCGGGGTGACGCCGTCGCGTTCGAACGCGTACATGGTGCCGGTGCGCCCGAGGCCGGTCTGCGCCTCGTCCAGGATGAGCAGCATGCCGCGCTCGTCGCACAGCTCGCGGAGCCGCCGCAGGTAGCCGAGGGGCAGTTCGAGAATGCCGCCGGACGACAGGATCGGCTCCACAAGGCACGCCGCCAGGCTGCCTGCCGACTGCCGGTCGACGAGCGCGAAGCCGTAGGCCAGCTCGGCCGCCCAGTCGTAGTCGCCGTCAGCGGTCCGGAACGGCGACCGGTAGCCGTTCGGCGCGGGCAGGGCGAGGTTGCCGGGGGCCGCCGGGCCGTACCCGCGCCGCCCGGCCGAGAACGTCGCGGACGCGGCGCCGTGTGTCATTCCGTGCCAGGACCTGTCGAAGGAGACGATCTCGTACCGGCCGGTGGCGAGCTTGGCCATCTTGATCGCGGCCTCGTTCGCCTCCGCGCCGGTGCTGAGCAGCATCATCCGATCCAGCCCGACCGGGAGCGTGCCGGTCAGCCGGGCGGCCAGGTCGACCACCGGGCGGCTGAGCATGCCGCTGTAGAGGTGGTCGAGCGACGCGACCGCTGACGAGACCGTGGCCACCACGTTCGGGTGCGCGTGACCGAGGATCGCGCTCATCTGCCCAGACGTGAAGTCGAGGATCGCGCGGCCCTGCTCGTCGTAGACGTACGCGCCGCTCGCCCGCTCGATGATCCGCGGTGTGAAGCTCGCGCCGTACCTGATGAGCAGGCGCCCGGCGTCCTCCCAGAAGGTCATGCCCTGCATCCTCGGTCACTCCACCGGCCGCCCACAAGCGCTGATCATGTCGTGAGCAGCGCGTGAGCCGCGGCCTGTGCCACCCACGGGCCCGCGGCCCGCGGGAGCGTGCGGGCTGCACCACGCCGGGAGTGGGCACCTGAATGAAAAGGCCCCCACCCGCGGAAAGCGGGTGAGGGCCGGAAAATCCTGGTCCTGCTAGTCGAGCGTGTGGTCCTTGTTCTCCTGGTACGTGGCGCCGCCGTCCGACTCGGCGCTGAGCGGCTTGGCGCCGCCCTCCGGCGGGCCCGCGACGGACTGGTGTCCGGCGGCGAGCTCGGGGAACTTCGCGTCGAAGGCCGGCCGCTCGGAGCGGATGCGCGGCATGCGGTCGAAGTTGCGGAGCGGGGGCGGGCTGGAGGTGGCCCACTCGAGGCTGTTGCCGTGGCCCCACGGGTCGTCCACCGTCACCAGCTTGCCGGACTTGTACGACTTCCAGCAGTTGTAAAGGAACGGCAGCGTGGAGAGGCCGGTGATGAACGCACCCACTGTGGAGATGACGTTCAGCTCGGTGAACCCGTCGCCCACCTGGTAGTCGGCGTACCGGCGGGGCATGCCCTCCGCACCCAGCCAGTGCTGCACCAGGAACGTGGTGTGGAAGCCGATGAACGTCAGCCAGAAGTGCAGCTTGCCGAGGCGCTCGTCAAGCATCCGGCCGAACATCTTCGGAAACCAGAAGTACACGCCGGCGTAGACGGCGAACACGATGGTGCCGAAGAGGACGTAGTGGAAGTGGGCGATCACGAAGTACGTGTCGGAGACGTGGAAGTCGATGGGCGGGCTGGCGAGCAGCACGCCGGACAGGCCGCCGAAGAGGAACGTCGTGAGGAAGCCGATCGCGAACAGCATCGGTGACTCGAAGCTGATCTGGCCGCGCCACATGGTGCCGATCCAGTTGAAGAACTTCATACCGGTCGGGACCGCGATGAGGAAGCTCAGGAAGCTGAAGAACGGCAGCAGCACCTGGCCGGTGGCGAACATGTGGTGCGCCCACACGGACATCGACAGCGCGGCGATCAGCAGCGTCGCGGCCACCAGGCCCTTGTAGCCGAAGATCGGCTTGCGGCTGAAGACCGGGATGATCTCCGAGATGATGCCGAAGAACGGCAGCGCGATGATGTACACCTCGGGGTGCCCGAAGAACCAGAAGAGGTGCTGCCAGAGCATCGGCCCGCCGGTCTCCGGGTTGAAGACCTGGGCGCCGAGGATGCGGTCCGCGGCCAGCGCGAAGAGCGCGGCGGCGAGGAACGGGAAGACCATCACCACGAGCAGGCTCGTGACAAGCATGTTCCACGTGAAGATCGGCATGCGGAACATCGTCATGCCGGGCGCGCGGAGCGTCAGGATGGTGGTGATCAGGTTAACGGCGCCGAGGATGGTGCCGAGGCCGGAGAGCGCCAGGCCGACGACCCACATGTTCGCGCCGACGCCGGGGCTGTGGATGCCGTCCGACAGCGGCGTGTAGGCGAACCAGCCGAAGTCGGCGGCGCCACCGGGCGTGAAGAAGCCGCCCATGGTGATCGTGCCGCCGAACAGGTACAGCCAGTAGGCGAACGCGTTGAGCCGCGGGAACGAGACGTCCGGCGCGCCGATCTGGATCGGGACGATGTAGTTGCCGAACGCGAACACGATCGGCGTCGCGAAGAACAGCAGCATGATCGTGCCGTGCATCGTGAACATCTGGTTGTACTGCTCGGGCGAGAGGAACTGCAGGCCCGGTGCGGCCAGCTCGGCACGGATCAGCAGCGCCATGAGACCGCCGAGCAGGAAGAACACGAAGGACGTGATCAGGTACATGATCCCGATCTGCTTCGCATCCGTCGTGCGCAGGACTCGCGCGAACGCCGACCCCTTGACGGGCTTATGCACCGGCCAGGGCCGGGTGACAATCGGCTTCGGTGCGACGGTGGTCACGAGCAGCCTCCGGTCTTCTAGCTCACCACGTGGGCACGACGCACAGTTGATCTGCAGACGTACCTCTCGGGCAGAATAATCCTTCCGAATGCTCCTGTAGGCACGGGGTGACCAAACGCGCCGTTAAGGACGTGTGCATCGCCTCGGAGACCTAGGCTGGATCACGCAGCGGCGCGTAGTACTCCCGGAAGATACGGTCGCCCCGCTTACGCAGCAGCGGGTCACGCGTGTCCGGCGCGACGTCGCCGGTGCGGTCGCGGTCGCGGGTGCGGTCCAGCACCCATCTGGTGCGCGGGCGGCGGCGCTTCTCGTACGCATCAAGCGCGGCCGGCAGATCGTTCGGATGGGCGCGCAGCACCTCGGCGAGGACCGTCGCGTCCTCGAGCGCCATCGCCGCGCCCTGCGACAGCGTGGGCGATGTGGAGTGCGCTGCGTCACCGACAAGCAGCACCCGGCCGCGGGACCAGCCGGCCACCTCGACCTCCTCCGGCGCGGCGAGCTGCACTTTCTCAAGCGCGTCGAGCACCGCGGGCACGGGTCCGCCGTAGCCGCCGAAGACCTCGCGGACGCGGGCCAGCCCGTCGGCCGGGAGCGCCGCGCCCTCCGGCACGCTCTCGTGCGCATAGCAGTAGAGACGCCTGTCGCCCATCGGCATCACCACGAAGCTGGAGTGCTCGCCGAGCAGGCCGGTCCACTCGGGGACCGCGGGGCCGCCGTGAACGACGCTGCGGTAGACGAACTGCCCGGTGCGGCGTGCGGCGCCGCCCAGGCCGGCCAGCGCGCGGACCGTGGAGCGCCTGCCGTCCGCGCCGATGACCAGGTCGTAGTCGGTGCGGGTGCCGTCCGCGAAGTCCACCTTGACCGGCCCGTCCTCGTCCAGTTCGAGGCCGGTGACCGCGGTGTTGTGACGTACGACTCCGCCGACCGCGGTGAGCAGCACGCGCTGCAGGTCGGTGCGGGGCAGCGCGCGGGACTCGCCGACACCCTCCCAGAGCGCGGCGAGGTCCAGCTCGCAGAGGGGATCACCGGCGGCGTCGCGGATGGACTGGCGGCTGATCACCGCACCGAGCGGGCGGAGCGGGCCGGTGAGTCCGAGGCCGGCGAGCGCGCGGGTCGCGTTTCCGGGCAGGAATATGGCGGCTGCCGGGCCGGCCGCGGGTGGCTCCCGATCGACGACGTCGGGCCGGAGACCGGCCATACGCAGAGCCCGGGCGACACCGAGACCGGCGATGCCGGCGCCGACGATCAGGATCCGCAGGGTGGTACCGGCCATGTGAGCGACGCCTCCGAGGGGTGGGCACGCGTTGAAGCCAAGAGATTACTCGCCGCGAACGGCACCATGGTAGAGGCGTATGACTCGCATTGCGGCCCGTCCCGCCGCCGGGTGACCATGAACTCGCGCGTTTCCGCAGTTCAGCTCACGGCCACACCGGTGGAAGTTCTATCGCTGAACGCGCGCGCCCTTGCCGCCGACGAGCGCCCGCACCTCACGCAGCGACGCCATGGACGTGTCGCCGGGCGTGGTCATCGCCAGCGCGCCGTGCGCGGCTCCATATTCGACGGCCTGGTCGATGCCGAACCCTTCGAGCAGACCGTAGATCAGCCCGGAGGCGAAGCTGTCACCGCCGCCCACCCGGTCCATGATCTCCAGTCCGGGCCGGTGGGTGGCCTCGGCGAACGTGCCGTCCTGCCAGGCGATCGCGCCCCAGTCGTTGACCGTGGCGGTCTTCACTGTGCGAAGCGTGGTCGCGACGACCTGGAAGTTCGGATAGTCCTTCACGGCCGCCTCGATCATGGCGCGGAACGCGGCGGTCTCCAGGGTGTCCAGGTTCTCCGAGACGCCTTGGACCTCGAAGCCGAGCGAGGCGGTGAAGTCCTCCTCGTTGCCGATCATCACGTCGACGTACCGGGCGAGGCGGCGGTTGACCTCCTGCGCGCGGTCCTTGCCGCCGATCGCCTGCCAGAGGCTGGGCCGGTAGTTGAGGTCGTAGGAGACGATCGTGCCGTGCCGGTGCGCGGCGTCCATCGCGGCCTCGATCACGTCCGGCGTGGTCTCGGAGAGTGCGGCGTAGATGCCGCCGGTGTGCAGCCACCGGACGCCGAGCGTGCCGAACAGGTGCTCCCAGTCCACGTCGGACGGCTTGAGCTGGGCCGCGGCGGTCAGGCCGCGGTCCGAGACGCCGACCGCGCCGCGCACGCCGAAGCCGCGCTCGGTGAAGTTGAGGCCGTTGCGGACCGTGCGGCCGATGCCGTCGTACGCCGCCCAGTGGATGAAGGACGTGTCCACGCCGCCCTGCAGGATCAGATCCTCAAGCAGCCGGCCGACCTCGTTGTCCGCGAACGCGGTGACCACTGCGGTGCGCTTGCCGAACGCGCGGCGCAGGCCCCGGGCCACGTTGTACTCCCCGCCGCCCTCCCAGGCGCGGAACGAGCGGGCCGTCTTGATCCGCCCCTCGCCCGGATCGAGCCGGAGCATGATCTCGCCGAGCGAAACCGCATCGAAGGCCGCGTCGGTACGGATGTTCAGCATGCGGCTGCCTCCTTGAGCGCGGCGGCGGTGCGGGCGGTGACCTCGGCCCAGTCCTGGGCGGCGAGCAGGTCGGGCGCGACCATCCAGGTGCCGCCGACCGCGAGCACTGACGGCAGCCCGAGGTAACCGGCGAGGTTCGCGGTGGTGACGCCGCCGGTCGGGATGAACCGGACGTTTGCGAACGGCGCGGAGAGCGCCTTGACCATCGGCGCGCCGCCCAGCTGCTCGGCCGGGAAGAACTTGACAGTGGTCAGCCCGACGTCGAGCGCCATCTGGATCTCGGTGCCGGTGGCGATGCCCGGGAAGATCGGCACCTGCAGCTTCTGCGCGCGCGCCACGACCTTCGGCGAGAAGCCGGGGCTGACCAGGAACGTCGCGCCCGCCTCCACCGCCTGGTCGACCTGCTCGACGCGGGTCACGGTGCCGGCGCCGACAAGCAGCTCCGGCCGCCGGGCCATGGCCCGGATGGCGTCGGCCGCGGCGTCGGTGCGGAAGGTCACCTCCACGCTGCGCAGGCCGCCGGCGAGGAGCGCGTCGGCCAGACCGTCTGCGGCGGCCGCGTCGTGGAGCACGACCACCGGCAGAATCCGGCCGGCCTCAATCGTCTGTTCAAGATGGCGAACGTCAGTCACGTATGTGACCATAGCCCTCGTGCCTCCGACCCTGTCAAGACAAACGACAATCAGGGGGTACGCCGTGAGGAGCCCCCTGTGACCGATGACTGGCAGCCCGTGAAGTCCGCCGACCGGACGCTGGAGATCCTGGAGCGCCTCGCCGCGCACCCCGGCAGGTCCCTTGTCGAGCTGGCCCGCGAGCTGGACATCCCGAAGAGCTCGCTGCACGGCATCCTGCGGACCATGGCCCGCCGCGGCTGGGTGGAGACGGACCCGACCGGCACCCGCTTCGGCCTCGGCATGCGGGCGCTGCAGGTCGGCGCCGCCTACCTGGAGGCGGACGACGCGGTCGGCATGCTGTCCGCGGTCCTGGACCGGCTGGCCGCGGAGCTCGGTGAAACTGTGCACCTCGGCCGCCTCGACGGGCCGAACGTGGTCTACATGGCGAAACGCGAGTCGATCCACCCGCTGCGGCTCTACAGCGCGATCGGCCGGCACCTGCCCGCGCACGCGACCGCGCTCGGCAAGGCGCTGCTCGCCGGGCTGTCCCCGGCCGCGGTGGACGCATTGCTCCCCCGCCCGCTGGCCGCGCTGACCCCGCACACGATCACCGACCCGGCCGCGCTCCGCACCGAGCTGGACGCGATCGCGCGGCAGGGCTGGTCGATCGACCGGCAGGAGAACACGGAGGGCATCGTGTGCTTCGCGATGACGGTGCCGCTGCGGACGCCTGCCACGGACGCGATCAGCATCTCGATCCCGGCCGCGCGGGTGACCGCGTCCACTCAGGAGAAGGTGCTTGACGTGCTGCGGAGCGCCCTCGGCGGCGTACGGGCGGCGCGCGCTCTTCTTTCTTAAGAAGAACAAAAGGCGGCTTTGGGTTGCCTGTGGTTTTCAGGCGTGTAAATCTGTGGGGGCCCTTGGGAGCGCTCCCGGTGCAGGTCGCCCAACCTGGGCCGAATCAGCTCAGCCAACCTGAGCCGAATAAGCGCAGCCCAGCCTGGGCTGGAAATGGCGCAGCGCAGTCTGCGCGCCGTTACAGCGCCAGGGGTGCTACCCGGAACCCCACCATCCGGCTCCACGGACACCCTTAAGGACTGTACTCATGAAACGACCGATGCGCGCCATCGCGGCGGCCGCCCTGCTGATTGCGGGTGCGGCCACCGCGTTCGTGACCAACGGCGTCGCCCACGCCGACACGCAGATCTGCGAGCAGTACGGCACGGCCACGATCCAGAACCGGTACGTCGTGCAGAACAACCGCTGGGGCACCTCGGCCGAGCAGTGCATCAACGTGACAGGCACCGGCTTCTCCATCACCCGCCAGCAGGGCGTCGGCAACACCAGCGGCGCGCCCGTCTCGTACCCGTCGATCTTCGTGGGGTGTCATTACACGAAGTGCTCGCCGGGCACGAACCTGCCGATCCAGGTCAGCGCGATCACCAACGCCACCAGCTCGATCGACTTCACCTATGTCTCCGGCACCTACGACGCCGCGTACGACATCTGGCTGGATCCGTCGCCCAAGCGGGACGGCGTGAACCAGATGGAGATCATGATCTGGTTCAACAGGCAGGGGAACATCCAGCCGATCGGCTCCCCGGTCGGCAACACCACGATCGGCGGCCGGACCTGGGAGGTCTGGCAGGGCAGCAACGGCGCCAACAACGTCATCTCCTACGTGGCGCCGTCCGCGATCCCGTCCTGGAACTTCAGCGTGCTCGACTTCATCAACGACACCCGCAACCGGGGTGCGATCACCAACTCGTGGTACCTGACCAGCATCCAGGCCGGCTTCGAGCCGTGGATCGGCGGCGCGGGCCTGGCGGTCAACTCGTTCTCCGCCTCGGTCAACGGGACCGGCACCAACCCGACCACGGTCCCGACCACGTCGTCCCCGTCGCCGACCCCGACGGCCACCACGACGCCACCCGCGCCGGCCGGTGGCTGCGCGGTCACCTATGACGCGAACAGCTGGAACGGCGGCTTCACCGCGAACGTCACGGTCCGGAACACGAGCACCTCGCCGATCAACGGCTGGGACCTCGGATTCGCGCTCCCGGCGGGCCAGCAGGTCGGAAATTCTTGGAATGCCACCGTTACCCAGAACGGGCAGAATGTCTCTGCGAAGAACATCGGGTGGAACGGTGTGATCGCCGCCGGGGCCTCAGCATCGTTCGGGTTCCAGGCGAGTTCGGCGGGCGCGTTCGCCAAGCCGGGCGCGTTCACGCTGAACGGCACAGCCTGCGCGGTCGCCTAACCCCGCGCAGTTCCCACAGAGGAGGGGCCGGCCCGCACCGGCCCCTCCTTTCCATTCCCGCCGCTCGCCGCAGCCCAGACTGAAGATCAAGTGCCTCCCCGGGGGTACGGGGTGCGCCCGGAAAACCGACTGCGGCTCGCATAGGGGCGGAAAAGGCGGGTAAGCGGCACCGGTGGACGATGTGACAGTGGTCGTGGCCAGCCGGAACCGCCGTGATCAGCTGTTGCGTTACCTGCCGCGGCATGAGGTGCCGGTGATCCTGGTGGACAACGCGTCCGAGGACGGGACCGCGGACGCGGTAAGCGAGGCGATGCCGCACGTGCACGTGGTGCGGGCGCACACGAACATGGGCGCGGCGGCGCGGAACGCGGGAGCGGAGCTGGCGGCCACGCCCTACGTGGCGTTCGCTGACGACGACTCCTACTGGGAGGCGGGCTCGCTCGGCAAGGCGGCGACGCTGCTCGACGTCCATCCGCACGTCGCGCTGCTCGCGGCACAGGTGCTTGTGGGGGCGGACGGCCGGGGCGACCCGATCTCCGCGGCGATGAAGGCGGCCCCGCTGGGCTCACCCCCGGATCTGCCCGGCCCGGCCGTGCTCGGCTTTCTCGGCTGCGCGGCAGTGGTCCGCCGGGACGCGTTCCTGGCCGTGGGCGGATTCAACCCCACGCTTCACGTGTACGGCGAGGAGGCGCTGCTCGCCATGGACCTGGCCGCGGCCGGCTGGGGCCTGGCCTACGTACCCGCGCTGACCGTCCGGCACCTGCCACTGCCCACGGGCCGGGACATCGAAGGACGCCGACGACGGCAGGCCCGCAACGACCTGCTCACCGCGTGGCTGCGCCGCCCCCTCCCGATCGGCGCCGCCGCAGCTCGGGCGGCCTGGCGCGCGGGCGGCCCGGATCGTGCCGGGCTGGGCGACGCGGCCCGGTTGCTGCCGTGGGCGCTGCGCAACCGGCGGCTGCTCCCGGACCACGTCGAGGCCTCGGTCCGCATGCTTGCCGGCGCGCACGCCTGAGCGCCGGCCGGCGGGCGGATCAGAAGCGGCTGCTGAGCACGCCGAGCACCTCGTCGTACCGGCCCTCGGCCACCGCGTTGCGCTGCCACTTGACCCGCTCGACCAGGATCTCGGAGGCGTCCGGCTGCGATTCAAGCAGGCTCAGCGACTCGTCGAGGAATTCGTCGAGCGGCATCGCGATCTCACTGTCCTGCTGGTTCATCAGCGTGGTCCGGGTGGCCGGCGGTACCCACTCGATGACCTGGACCGCCGTGTCCCGCAGCTGAACCCGCAGGCTCTCGGTGTACGAGTGGATCGCGGCCTTGCTCGCGGCGTAGCTCGGCGTCGCGGGCAGCGGCACGAAGGCCAGCCCGGACGAGACGGTCACGATCGTGGCCTGCGGCTGCGTCCGGAGGATCGGCAGGAACGCGGCGACGAGCCGGACCGGCCCGAGCAGGTTCGTGACGATCGTGGCCTCCGCGGTCGCCAGCGACGCCGGGTCGAGCAGGTTCTCCGGGAGCATGATGCCGGCCACCGTGACAAGCGTGTCAAGCGTGGGGTGACGGTCCGCGAGCGCGGCGGCCGCGGCCGCGATCGACGCCGGCTCGGTCGTGTCGATCTCCACCGTGTCGATGCCGGGGTGCTCGGCCGCGATCCGCTCCAGCAGCGCGGTCCGCCGCCCGCCGATGATGACGGTGTTGCCCCGCTCGTGCAGCCGCAGCGCCAGCCCGAGTCCGATGCCGGACGTGGCGCCGGGGATGAAGACTGTGTTTCCGGTGAGCTTCATGATCTTCCTGTTCTGGGCATGGTGGATCACCCGAACCAGTACGGCCGGGTCGGGACGGATGGACGGATCTAGTGGAAGAGCTGGCCGGCGAGGACGGAGAGGAAGGCGAGCTGCTCGCCGGCGCCGGAGCCGGGCGCGGGCCGGAAGAGATGGAGCCGGTGGCCGGTCTCCGGGCTGAGGACCACGTCGCACTGCAGGTCGAGCGCGCCGGCCTCCGGATGCAGCAGCCGCTTGCGGACCGAGGCAAGCGGCGCGACCTCGTGTGCCGCCCACAGCTCGGCGAACTCAGGGCTGCGGGCCAGGAGTTCGTCGACGATCTCCTGGCCGTACCTGTCCCCCGGTGGCCGCCGGGCCAGCCCGGCCCGGAAGTCGGCGACGTACGCCCGGCCGATCGCCAGGTGTTCCGCGGGATCGTTGAGCGCGCGGGAGGACGGGTCGGTGAACCAGCGCCAGATCACGTTCGACTTGTGGTCCGGCAGCCCGGCCCAGCGGCCGAGCAGCGCGGTGGCGGCCCGGTTCTGCGCGATCACTGTGCACAGGTCGTCGGTGACCTGGGCGGGAGTGTCGCCGAGCGCGTCGAGCAGGAACAGCATGGCCGGATCGACGTGCGCGTGGGCGGAGTTCCGGGGTGGCGGCTGGTGCCCGCCGAGCCGGAACAGGTAGTCGCGTTCGTCCGCGGACAGCCGCATGGCGCGGGCCAGCGAGGCGAGCGCGGCCGGGGAGACGCTGCCGGTCCTGCCCTGTTCCAGCCGTGAGTAGTAGTCGGCGGAGAGGGCGGCCAGGAGCGCGATCTCCTCACGCCGCAGGCCGGGGGTACGCCGCCGGCCGCCACCGGGGAAGCCGACGTCCTCCGGCAGCAGCGCCTCCCGGCGGCTGCGCAGGAACCGGCCCAGCTCGTCGAGTCCGGTCACGGTGTCCTCCTCCCCTCGTGGTGCGGTGTGATCCCAGTCTGGCCTCTGCCGTCGTGGTTTCCCGCGCCGTCTTTATCCGGGGAGTCGAGGATCGGGGATAAATCGGTCAGCCGTGGGTGCAGGCCAGCGCAACGGTGGCGCCGGTGGCGATCATGAGGGCCAGCGTGAGGGCCGCATATCCCAGGCGCTGCTGGATCAGGACCCGGCGGTCGTGACGGCGCCGGTCGGGGCACGGGTCCGGTGGCGGCGGGACGGCCTCCGGCGCGGGGCGCGGGCTCGGCTTCGCGTTGCGCCCCTGGCCGCCGCGGTACCGGCGTGACATCTGGTTGAGGGCGGGGCGTGCGGGTGGATCGGTCGGCGGCTGACTGGTCACGGAAGCATTTTCGAGTGCGGGAAGCGGCATTGACAACATAAAATGCCGATTCGCACGTGTCCCGTTTCGGACGCCATGGAAGACCTTTCCACGCAATTCCCATGCAAGACAGCTTCTCGCAACTGAGTGACACTAGCCAATGACTACGGGTATTTACTATGGTCGGCGGCGAGCGCGGGAGGTGCTGGTGGCGGAGGAGACGGTGCCATTCACCGGCGACCCCGACTCGACCGCATACGCAGCCGAGCGGGCGCGCGCCGGGTCGCATCCACTGATTCTGATCGGCCCGGACGACGTCGCTGACGGTCAGGCACGACGCATCCGGGAACTGTTCGCGGCAGTCGAGTCGATCGCGGTCCGGCCGGTCACGTTGCGCAGTTCCGGCGACCGTCCGGGGATCGTGCCCGCACACGTGCTGCGGGCGATGGCGATGCCGCCGGGCGTCGAGCCGGCGCCGGCCGGGGCGCTCAACCCGTACCTGCTAATGACCCAGGGAGAGACGTTCTGGCAGGGTCGCCGGGCCGGCCTGCCCGCGCCGGTGCTCACCCGGACGATCAGCTGCACCCGGGCACCGCTGCTGCTGACGGACGCCCGGTCGACGACCGCACACTGCGGGCACTGCCCGGCCTGCCTCACCCGCCGTGCCGGGCTGCTGGCCGCGCTCGGCCGTGACAACACGCCGTATCTGACCGATACCTGGAACGTTGCCGATCATGGGGACACGCTCCGTGATCGGGAGGCGGTCCGGGTCTGGCTCCGGCGCGATCTTACCGGCGTTGACCTGGATCTTCCCGCGAACGCCCCGGTGGACGCCTCCCCCGGGCGGCTGCGCGCGGCCATTGAACGGGCCCGGATCGAGTTAAGGCGAATGTTCGACACCGGGGGCGACCGACGGTCGGAACCGTCCGCCGCATAGCCGATGCCGGGTCACCGAGCCGGTGGGCATGCGAACCGCTCAGCGGAGTCGGCACGGGCGCGAACGCGAGCAGAATTAGCCTTGCGCGGCCACCCGGCACGATCGGTCGCCGCCACCTACCGACGGCAGGCAACCTGTCCGGAGACGCGGCCCGACCGGCCGCTCCCGGAGGACGAAGGGGGCGGGTTCGATGCCCGGCAACCACACTGATCCGCTGGCCGAGCTGCTCGCGGCCGGCACGGCGACCGTGGATCGGCCGAACCTCGGCGCCGGCTACCGCGGGTACGACGCACCGAGGCCCAAGGGCGGCACCGTGGATCTGCGCATCACGATGGGCTGGCGCCACTCCGGGAAGATCACTGTGGACAGCCTGGGACGGCTCGCCTTCCCGGTACTGCCGGACCGGCCCGGTCTCTACCGCTTCACCTGGGTCGACCCGATCTGCGGGCACCGCACGTTCGTCGGCGAGACCGGCAACCTGTGGCGGCGGCTCATCGCTTACCGGCACCCGGGCCCGGGCCAGATCAGCGACCAGTACATCAGCGACCTGCTGCTGACCCACCTGAGCACGGGCGGCACCGCGGACGTGGCCGTCGCCCTGTACGGCGCACTTCACGTCAGCGGTGCCGAGCGGGAGCTCGATCTGGCGTCCGCGGCCTCGCGCGAGCTGGCCGCCAGCGCCGCGCTCATGCAGTGCGCGGTCGCCGGCGACACCGACATCCTCAGCTGATCAGGCGCTACGCGTCTCAGGAGGTCGGCGGCTCGTCCTTGCCGGCCTCCTCGAGCGCGTCCGCCTCCTCCTTGGTGGCGTGCACCGCGCCGTCCGCGTGCTCGGCCGGCCCGTAGACCGTGTAGAGCACCAGCGGGTTCGGGCCCTCGTTGGTGAAGTTGTGCTTGGCACCGGCCGGGACGATGACCATGTCGCCCTGGGTGACCTTGCGCGTCTGGCCGCTGACCTTGGCCTGGCCGACACCGCTGACGAACGTGAGGATCTGGTCCACCTCGTGGACCTCCTCACCGATCTCGCCGCCGGTCGGGATCGTCATGATCACGACCTGGGTGTGCTTGCCGGTCCAGAGGACGCGACGGAAATCCGAGTACTGCTCTGCTACGGTGGCGATCGTGTAGTGCTCCATGACCTCTGTTCTACCCCGGTCTCCGCCCCGCCATTCGGGTCTTTCGGCCCCGTCTCCGACATCACGCCCGCCGGACGTCACGTGGTCTTGAGGGACCAGCGGCCCGGCTCCGCGAGGCCCGTCACCGGCGGCGTCACCCGGTCGTGGCGGCGGACGCGGAACAGCAGCAGTGACAGCACGGCCGCGCCGAGTGCGAGACCGCCCGCGACGTACCAGGCCAGCGTGTACTCGCCCAGCCGGTCACGGACCAGGCCGGCCGCGGTGGCCGCGATCGCGGCGCCCACCTGGTGCGAGGCGAAGACCCAGCCGAACACGACCGCGCCGTCCGCGCCGAAGTACTGCCGGCACAGCGCCACGGTCGGCGGGACAGTGGCCACCCAGTCCAGGCCGTAGAACAGGATGAAGACCAGCATGCTCGGGCCGGTCTCCCGCGCGAACAGCAGCGGCAGCACCATCAGCGACAGGCCGCGCAGCCCGTAGTACGCGCCGAGCAGGATCCGGCTGTCGAAGCGGTCGGTCAGCCAGCCGGACGCGATGGTGCCGACGATGTCGAACACGCCGATCAGCGCCAGCAGGCTCGCGGCCGCGGCCTCGGTCATCCCGTGGTCGTGCGCGGCCGGGATGAAGTGCGTGCCGACCAGTCCGTTCGTGGTAGCACCGCAGATCGCGAAGCCGCCCGCGAGCAGCCAGAACGCACGCGTCCGCGCGGCCGGGCGCAGTGCGCGCACCGCCCGTACCGCCGCGTTGCCCTGGGGTTGTGGCACCTGCTCCCCCTCGGCCGAGGCGCCGTAAGCGGTCACGCCCAGATCGCGCGGGTGGTCGCGGAGGAAGAACCAGATCAGCGGTACGACGAGGAGCGCGGCCACGGTGACGGTGAGCGACGCGGTGCGCCAGCCGTTGTCGCGGACAAGCACGGCCAGGACCGGCAGGAAGATCAGTTGGCCGGCCGCGCCGCCCGCGGTCAGCACGCCGGTGACCAGGCCGCGGCGCTTCACGAACCAGCGCCCGGTAACTGTCGCCACGAACGACAGCGCCATCGAGCCGGTGCCGAGCCCGACCAGCACGCCCCAGCAGAGCAGCAGCTGCCAGCTCGCGTTCATGAACACGGTCAGCCCGCTGCCGGTCGCGACGAGCAGCAGCGCCACTGCCGCGACCCGCCGGATGCCGAACCTGTCCATCAGCGCGGCCGCGAACGGCGCGGTCAAGCCGTAGAGCAGCAGGTTCACGCTGACGGCCGCGGAGATCACGGCGAGCGGCCAGCCGAACTCCGCGTGCAGCGGGTGCAGCATGACACCGGGCGTGGCCCGGAAGCCGGCGGCGCCGATCAGCGCGACAAACGCGACCACGGCGACGAACCAGGCGGGATGGATTCGGTAGTTCCGCACGGTAACGAGTTTCTTCATGACCGGCCGTTACTACTAGTGGCCCACAGGCCAGTGTGCGCAAGAATTGGGCCATGCATTCTCAGCACCGGCCCCCGACCGGCGAGCGCGACGCCCGGCACATCGTGGCCGTGCTCGCGCTGCCCGGCGTCGTGCCGTTCGACCTCGGCACGGCCGTCCAGCTGTTCCGCTCCGCCCGCGACACAACCGAACGGCGCCTCTACAAGACCCGCGTGTGTACGCCGGACGGGCGCCCGATCACGGCCGGCGCGGGCATCCTGATCGGCCCGGAGGACGGCGCCGACCTGAGCCTGCTGGCGGTGGCCGACACGATCGTGGTGCCGGGCGTGGACTCCGGGCCACCTGTCACGGACGGCACGCTGGACCCGGCCGTCCACCTCGCGCTGCGCACCGCACACGCGCGCGGCGCCCGCATCGTGTCGATATGCACCGCCTCGATGGTGCTTGCCGCCGCCGGGCTGCTCGACGACCGCCCCGCCACCACGCACTGGGGCTGGGTGGACACGTTCCGGCGGCTCTACCCGCAGGTCAAGCTGGACCCGGAGGTGCTGTTCGTGGACGACGGCGAGGTGCTCACCTCGGCCGGCGTCGCGGCCGGCATCGACCTCTGCCTGCACATCATCCGCACCGACCACGGCAGCGAGGTCGCCAACCGGGCCGCCCGCCGCTGCGTGGTCCCGTCCTGGCGTGAGGGCGGCCAGGCCCAGTACATCGAGCGCCCGGTCCCCACCTCCCCGGCCGGCGCGGACACGGCCGCGACCCGCCGCTGGGCGCTGGAACATCTCGCCGACCCGCTCACCCTGCCGGACCTGGCCGGCCACGCCCGGATGAGCGTGCGCACGTTCACCCGCCGCTTCCGGGAGGAGACCGGCGTCAGCCCCAACCGCTGGCTCCTCCAACGCCGTCTCGACCTGGCCCGCCAACTCCTGGAGACCACCACGCTCAACGTCGACCAGATCGCCCGCCGCTGCGGCCTCGGCACCGCATCCTCCCTCCGCCAACACCTGCACACCGCGATCGGCGTGGCCCCCAGCGCCTACCGCCGCGCCTTCCGCCGTACCGAGGTGGCCTGATCGATGCCGGTCGCGCGAATCAGAGCGGCTTCGCGCCGTTGATGGTGAGGCGGAGGCCGTAGAGCGATGACGTCGCCGTGATGTAGAGCTGGTTGCGTTTCAGGCCGCCGAACGTGAAGTTGGAGACGGTCTCCGGGACGTGCAGCTTGCCGATAAGCGTGCCGTCCGGGTCGAAGCAGTGCAGGCCGTCGCCGGCCGCGACCCAGACCCGGCCGTCGGCGTCCAGGCGCAGGCCGTCGAAGCTGCCGCTGTCGCAGGTGGCGAACACGTCGCCGCCGGTCAGCGTGCCCTCCGGGGTGACGTCGAAGCGGCGAAGGTGCCGGCGGGCGGTGTCCGCAATGTAGAGCCGGGTCTCGTCGAGGGAGAAGGCCAGGCCGTTCGGCTTCGCGAAGTCGTCCGCGACCCGGTGCACCTCGCCGGTGTCCGGATCGGCGCGGTAGACGTGGCAGGCGCCGATCTCGCTCGGCGACCGGTGACCCTCGTAGTCGCTGTCGATGCCGTAGCTCGGGTCGGTGAACCAGATCGCGCCGCCGGACTGCACGACCACGTCGTTCGGGCTGTTCAGGCGCTTGCCCTCCCAGCGGTCCGCGATCACTGTGAGGCTGCCGTCATGCTCGGTACGGGTGACGCGCCGGTTGCCGTGCTCGCAGCTGACCAGGCGGCCGGAACGGTCGACGGTGTGGCCGTTCGCGTAGCCGGACGGCTCCCGGAACACGCCGACCACGCCTGTGGTCTCGTCGTACCGCAGGATCCGCTCGTTGGGGATGTCGCTGAAGATCAGGTAACGGCCGGCCGGGAAGTACGCCGGGCCCTCCGTCCAACGGCAGCCGGTGTGCAGTCGCTGCATCCACTCGTCGCCGTTGATGCGCGCGAACCTGTCGTCCAGGACCTCGAATCGTGCCTTGACCAACTCCGTCATCCCAGCAGATTAAGAGCAGATGCGCGGGGCACGTAACCTGTACCGCGTGGTAGAGCGGGCGCAAGCGCGGCAGGTGCTGGCCGCGGGACGCCGGCTGCGGGACGCCGCCGAGCGGGTCGCGGACGGCGATCGGCACATCAGGGGCGAGGCACGCGACGCCTACCTGCAGGAACGCGACCAGTTGCTGGCCGCGCAGCTGGAGACGCTGCCGATCTCGGCGCTCCGCGACGCGGGCGGCGCGAAGGTCCGGACCGGGCCGCTTGAGAAGGCCGGGCTGACCACTGTCGGCGCGGTCCGGAGCCGGTCCGAGGCTGAGCTGGCGCAGATCCCCGGGCTGAGCGCGGCGAGCGCGCGGCAACTCAAGGAGACCGCCGAACAGGTCGCCGAGGCGGCCGAGCGGTCGCTTGCGGTGCGCGTCAACGTCGACAAGAAGGACCGGGCCGCGACCGCGCTGCTCACGGCTACTCACCGGGTGCTGCGGGCCGAGCCCGCGGTGGCGCCGGCGCGTGGCCCGGCCCGGCGGCTCGTGGACGAGTTGGAGTCCGCGCTGCGGTCCGCGACGGTCGCGGGCAGCCTGCTGCGGAGCCTGTTCGCCGGCCGGGCCGGGCGGGAGCGGGCCGGCGCCGCGGTCGAGCAGCTGCGGCGGATGGTCCAGGACGCGGACCGGGAGAAGCTGCCTGCCGCACTTGCCAAGGCGGAGCGGGCGATCCGCGAGCGCCCGGCCACGCCGCGCACGGTGTGGAAGGACTTCGAGAAGCGGTCCGCGGAGTACTACACGGCCTTCGGCGAGCTTGGCGCGGAGCAGCCGGACCTGGACTCGGCCCAGGGCTTCCTGCCGACCGACATCACCGGGCGGGTACGCCGCCAGGAACTCGACGACACGTTCCGGACCGTGACGCTGCGCGGCTACCAATCCTTCGGCGCCCGGTTCGCGCTGGCCCAGGGCCGGGTGATCATCGGGGACGAGATGGGCCTCGGCAAGACGGTCCAGTCGATAGCCGCGATGGCGCACCTGCGGGCCCGGGGCGAGACGCATTTCCTGGTGGTCTGCCCGGCCAGCGTGATGGTCAACTGGACGCGTGAGGTCGCCGAGCGAAGCAAGCTGAACGCCTACCTGCTGCACGGCGGCCAGCGCGGCCCGAACCTGCGGACCTGGCTTGAGGACGGCGGCGTCGGCGTGGCCACAGTGGACTCGCTGCACACGCTTGACGTGCCGGAGCGCGCACGGGTGGCGCTGATGGTCGTCGACGAGGCGCACTACGTGAAGAACCCGGACACCCGCCGGTCGAAGGCGGTCCGCGAGTGGACGGCCCGGGTGCCACGGGTGATCTTCCTGTCCGGCACGCCGATGGAGAACAAACTTGACGAGTTCCGCAACCTGATCGAGTACCTGCAACCGCGGGTGTCGGACGGGCTGGACCTGTCCGAGACCGCGGCCGGCCCGGTGTCCTTCCGGCGCGCCGTCGCCCCGGTCTACCTGCGGCGCAACCAGGAGGACGTGCTCAAGGAGCTGCCCGAGCTGGTCAAGGCCGAGGAATGGTCACGGTTCAGCCGGGCGGAACTGCTTGACTACCGGGAGGCGGTCGCGGCCGGGAACTTCATGGCGATGCGGCAGATCGCGTTCACCGCAGACCCGAAGGGCGGCAAGCTGAACCGGCTGAAGGAGCTGGTCACCGAGGCCAAGGAGAACGGCCGCAAGGTGGTGATCTTCTCAAACTTCCGCTCGGTGCTGGCCCAGGTGACGGAGCTGCTGGGCCCGTCCGCGTTCGGGCCGCTGACCGGTTCCACACCGGTCGAGGAACGGCAGAAGCTCGTGGACGCGTTCAGCGCGGTCCCCGGCCACTCCGTGCTGATGAGCCAGATCCAGGCCGGCGGCGTGGGACTTAACATCCAGGCCGCCTCCGTGGTGATCATCTGTGAGCCGCAGATCAAGCCGACGATCGAGGACCAGGCCGTGGCCCGCGCGCACCGGATGGGCCAGGTGCGATCCGTACAGGTGCACCGACTGCTCACCGAGGACGGCCCGGACCAGCGAATCCTCGACATCCTGCAACAGAAGCGGCAGATCTTCGACGAGTACGCCAGGCACAGCGAGGTCGCGCGGTCCAGCCCGGACGCGGTGGACGTCGACCTGGCCAAGGCCGTGATCGCGGAGGAACAGCGCCGGCTGGCGGTCTAGGGCGCCGCACCAAGCCCTGAAGATCAAGATCTAGAAGCGTTTCCCGCTCTGCGGGTGGTGCTGCCCGCACGCTCCCGCGGGCACCGGTCCCGCGGTGGCCGGGAAGACCACACAGTTCTACAGGACCGCCGCCCGGCGCACCGCGAGCGTGCGCAGGCGACGGGAGAGCCGGGCCAGCGGCGGGCGGGCGTGCGGATCCGGGTCCAGCGCCGGGAGCAGCACATCGTCGAGCTCGGCGGCGTCCGGGCGAAGCATGCCGGGCGGGATCGGCGGCGTGCCCGGGAGCACGCCGGTGACCGCCTCGTAAAGCAGTGCGGCCAGGTCGCGCACGTCCGCGGCCGGCCCCGGAAATGCGGCCGGGTCCTGGAACGCGGCCCGGCCGAGGTCGCGCGGCAGGATCCGGCCGTCCACCGTGATCAGCAGCGCGTCCGCCTCCAGCGCGCCGTGTGCGAAGCCGCGGGCGTGCAGCGCCTCAAGTGCTGCGCAGAGCGCTGGCATCCCGTGCCAGAGCAGGTCAAGGACCTGCCGGGGGTACGGCACGGCGCCCAGCACCTCCGGCAGCGTGCCGGCGGCCGGGAGCGCCACGATCAGCGTGACGCTGCCGGGCGCGGGCACGGTGTCGATCAGGCGCGGCAGGCCGGGCAGGATCCGCAGCCGTTCCATCAGGAGGCCCTGCGCGGTCAGGTCGCCGAGCGCGCGCTCCGCCCCCGGTGTGGGCCGGAACGAGTGGGCCTGGATCAGCCACACGTCCCGGGCGACCGGGGTGAGCTGGCGGGCACGGGCGCGGCGCACCTCGTGGCAGTGGTCCGGCGCGGGCTCGACGGTTACCGGATCGAGCAGCAGGAACGCGGCCTGGCCGAGCCGCACCTTGGCGCCGGACCGCCACGAACCGCCCGGAGCTGCGTCGATCGCGGGTCTCATGGCTGCCGACCCTAGTGCCGGCGACGCGGCCGGTGCCCGATCAGCTCCTCTTCGTACCCATTGATGAGTTCTTCGGTCTGGGGTGGATCGTGTCAGGCGAGATCGGTCCGGGCCGGCTCGGCGCCGGTCAGGTAGTGCTGCGCGACCTCGCGGCGGCGTTTGTCGATCGCCATGCCGGCGGTGTAGGCCCGGGCGTCCCGCCAGAATCGGTCGAAGCCCTGCTGCGCCGCGGTCGGCCAGTCGCTTGTCGTCTCGTACAGGCCGAAGGTGACCTCGGTGGCCAGGTCCGCGGCGAGGATCGGCAGCCGGGAGACGCGTACGGCGAGTTCGGCCCGCTCCGGCCAGGTGAGCGAGGGCCGCAGCGCGGCGTCGCCCAGCCGCTCGGCGATCCGGTCGGCCAGCCCGCCGGCCGCGTCCAGCGCGGCGACCCAGGTGCCGTAACCGGCGAGGGCCCGGGTACCGGGCATCGAGTCCGCGGGCCGGCCGGTGCGGCAGTAGCCCATCGCGCCCTCCGCGATGCCGAGGCAGAGGTGGCCGGAGACCGCCTGCACCGCGAGGCCGAGCAGCGACGCGCGGGGCGTGGCGCGGTCCGGGTCGAGCGAGCAGACGACGTGCTCGGACGGGATCCAGACCCGGTCGTAGCGGACGGTGATGCCGTCCGGCCGGGGCACGGTGCTCTCCGGCCCGGACGTGAACGTCACGCCCTTGCTGTCCCGCGGCACACCGACCAGCAATGGTTCCGCACTGTCCGCCACCGCGGCCGCGACCACTGTCATGTCCGCCACGGCCACGCCGATCGGGGCCAGCCGGGTGCCGGAGAGCCGGTAGCCGTCGCCGTCCGCGGTGAGGTCGAGCGGCGTCGCGCCGGGCACCACGACGTCGCTCCACAGCCATTGGCGTTCGGCCGAAGGGCGGCCGAGCAGCTGCTGCACGCGCGGGCCGCCGGCCAGCCAGATCGAGGCGTTGCTGACGTAATGGTCGCCGAGCAGGTAGCCGATCCGGCCGTCCGCGCGGGCCAGGACGCGGACCGCCGCGAGCGCGGTGCGCCAGGTCAGTCCCGCGCCACCGTGCGCGGCCGGAGTCAGCAGCGTCAGCAGACCATGCTGGCGCAACAGTTCCGCCTCGGCGACCGGCGGGGCGGGCTCACGGTCGGCGGTGCGCCGGGTGTGGCCGTCGATCAACTCGGCGACCCGCTCCGCGCGGGTCACCCAGATCCGGTGCTCGGCCTCCCGTTGTTCGGGGGTCGGCGGGCGTCCAGCCTTCACCGCGCCAAATTAGACGATTGCGAACGCTTTCGGGGGGACACGGCGTGGTTTTTCGGGCTGAGATGCCATCGGTCGATCGAACGACCCCGGTCGTGGATGCGGGTAACCGCTACGCTGCCGTGCGTGACCTGGGTTTCCGGAAGCCGGCGGAGACCGGCACTGCTTCGCAGACTGCCGTGGGGCCGGGCGGATCCGCCGTGCCCGCCGATGTCCACAGAGGAGGAGTCGGGCTATCCGGCGCTCGCCGCGGAGCTGGCGTTGCTGCGCGGCGAGCTGGTGCCCGCGCTGCTGCGTGTACAGCGGGCTGCCGAGCGCCATCAGCGGCGGCACCGCCGTCAGCAGGCGGCGATGCTGGCGCTGACGATGCTGACCGCGGTGGGCGGCGCCGCGCAGGCCGCGTGGGAGTCGTCACTGTGGCCCGGCGTCGTGACCGGCCTGGCCGCGGCCGCCGCCACGGTCTTCACCGGGTACGCGTTCCGCCGCCGGTCACTTCCGGAGTTCCAGCGGTGCCGGCGGGAGGCGGAGGCGCTGCGTACCGTCTACTTCCGGTTCCTGACCGGCCCACCGCCCGGGGGCGCCTCCGGCCGGGCCGCCTTGATCTCCGCGATCGCGCGGGCGCGGGCGGCCTCGCATGGGTGACCGGGACGCGCAGGCGCTGCGGGCCTACCTGCAGCATCGGTACGCGGACCAGTGCGCCTACTACGAGAGCCGCGCGGACGAGTACGCGTCCGCCCACGGCCAGGCAGTGGTGGCGAGCACCGTGCTGCTGCTGGCCGCCGGCGCGTGCGGCGTGCTGGGCGCGGCGGACGTGTGGGCGTTCCGGTCCGGCTGGGGTGTTCTCGCGGTGGCGTTCGCCGGCGCGGCCGCGTTCCTCACCGGCTATGACGCGCTGCTCGGCTTCGAGTCGATCGGCGGGCTGTACCAGAACACCGCGGACCGCCTGTACGCGTTGCGCGCGGTGGAACCGGACCCGTCCGAGGCCGATCCGGCCGTGGTCGAGGCGTACGTGACCGCGGTGGAGAGCGTGCTCGCCCAGGAGCACGTGCGGTGGGAGGAGCTGATCGAGGACCCGCCGGACCTGCGCCGCGCCTGAGGTTAACGCGCGGAGGGGCGCCCGCGGTGTACGCGGGCGCCCCTCTCCCCCTTGGCGCGTGCGGCAGGTCTTCGGCGGCGTCAGCCGGCCGCGTAGAAGCGGTACTCCGCGCGGTAGGCGACGCCCAGCCGGGTGCCGTCGGTGCAGGCGCCGGCCGGGGCCGCGCCGCCGCTCGTGGCGAGCCGCTGGATGTAGGTGACCTTGCCGAAGACGCCTGTGGACCCGGCGGCCGGCGTGGCCTTGAGCCGCAGCTGCGCGATCGAGCCGGCCACGGCCGAGGTGCCGTCGCCGACCGCGGTCACGAGCGAGCCGTCCTCGACGGACTCCCAGCTCGGGCCCTTGAAGTGGATGGCGGTGGCCGGGCGGCCGTTGACCAGGCCGGCCAGCGAGGCGACCGGCTCGGTGAAGACCCAGGCGCCGGCGGTGCAGGTGTAGACCTGCTGGCCGCGGGCCTGCATGACGCCGATCAGCTTGTTGCCGGCCGGGACCGCGATCTCCGTCGGGATCTTCGGGCCACGCCCCCGGGCGGCGGCGTCGGCAGCGGAGACGTCAGCGGCGGTGACGCCTGTGGCAGCGAGGTCGGAGGTGGCCGGGGCCTGCTCCGCCGCGTTCGCGGAGGCGAGTGTGCCGCCGACGAGCGCCGCGGCGACCGCCACAGCGGCACCGATCTTGATCGTGCGCGACGTGGTCTTGTTCACGTGTCCTCCAGGGGACAAGTTCCGGGTCAATTGCGGCGGAGCTCCGGAGAACACCACCGCCACCGAACACGGATGAAGGGCCCGCCGCGGTTCACCCGCGGGCGAGATAAATCAGAAGTTTTTTGAGCAGTGAATGATGTTCACGTCTCAGTCCGGAATTGGCCCACGCCATTACGGGCAACCATTCATCGGTACGCCGACACATCGGCGGACGCATTTAACGCTGCGTGTCCGCCGCAGCACACGCAGGTCGCCCTGTCCGGAAAATGGCGAAAAAGTGTCCGGACAGCCGGGAAAAAGTGTCTGCTGTCTGTACTGAATTGTCGCGACATCCGGGCGTGAACCGAAGGCTCATGGCACTGCATCCGGGTGATTCGACGGCGCCCGTACGGCACCGTCGAATGAACAGGTGTAAGCGACACCGACCGAGAGGTGACACACTCTTGCGCGCAATCGTTCGCATGGGCGCCCTTGCCGTTCTCGCCCCCGCCGCCGCTGCCGGCCTGACCCTCGCCGGGGCGTCCTCGGCCTCCGCATCATCCTCATCAGGGCACGTCTCGATCCGGACCGCCGTGTTCGAGGCGCAGGTCGTGTCGCAGACCAACGCCGCCCGAGTCCGGGCCGGCTGCGAGAAGCTGCGGGTCAGCCGGTCGCTGGCCAAGGCGGCCGAGGCGCACAGCGCGGAGATGGCCCGCCGGGACTTCTTCAGCCACACCGGGGCCAACGGCAGCCGCTTCACCCAGCGCACCAAGCGGGCCGGGTTCACCGCGCAGCCGATGGGCGAGAACATCGCCTGGGGCTACAAGAACGCCGAGGGCGTCACGCGCGGCTGGCTGCGGAGTCCCGGCCATCGCCGGAACATGCTCAACTGCCGGTCGACGCTGATCGGCGTGGGCGCGGTCCGCAACTCGGACGGCGTCCTCTACTGGACGCAGGAGTTCGGCAAGTAGGGGTGGGTGTGAGGGGGCGCGGGCCCCCTCACACCGCCGCGTGCAGCTCGGCCTTGACGGTCGGCAGTGTGAGCACGAAGCTGGCGCCGGACGGCCGGTGCGGCCGGTACTCGACGACGCCGTCGTTCGCGAGCGCCAACTGCCGGACGATGTAGAGCCCGAGCCCGGTCCCCTTCTTCGTCGGCGCCACGCCGCTGCTGGCCCTGGCGAACCTGTCGAACAGGTGCGGCACGAAGTCCTCGGGCACGCCCTCGCCGGAGTCGCTGACCTCGATCTCCACGCTGCCACCGACGGCTCGGGCGCGGACCGCGAGCGGCGGCTCGCCGTACTTCAGGCCGTTGCCGATCAGGTTGACAAGCATCTGGTGCAGCTGGCGAGGGTCGGCGAAGACACGCAGCTGCTCGTCAAGCGTGACGCTCACGCCGGCCCGTTCCGCCGCGGTCAGGTGGGCCAGCGCCTCCGTGATCACGTCCGACACGGTGAGCGGCGCCGGACGGGCGAACAGCGTGTCCGCATCGACCTGGGTGAGCGTGAGGATCTCCTCGACGTACCCGCTCATGCTTGCGGCGGTGGCGGCGATCCGGTCCACGTCACGCCGTTTGGCCCGGTCGTCCGTGTCGTCCCACATCTCGGTGAGCAGCTCGCAGTAGCCGGCGATGGTGGCGATCGGCTGCCGGACGTCGTGGGTGAGCATCGCGACCATGTCGGCCACCCGCTGGTTCGCCGCCTGCAGACCGGCGTTGGCGGACTGCAGGTCACGGGCCCGCGCGGCCAGCTCCTCGCGGTACGCGCGCTGCTCCTCCTGCCGCCGCGTCCGCTCGGAGACGTCAAGCAGCTGCGTGCTGAAGTGCACCGGTTCGCCGAGCTCGTCCCGGATCAGTGTGCTTGTCACCTCGACCGGCACCAGGCGGCCGGCGGTGTGCCGCAGCCGGACCGTGGCGGTGAAGCCGGGGATCTCGTTGGCAAGCGCCCGGGCTGCCAGCGCGGACAGGCCCGGCGCGTCGTCCGGATGCAGTATCTCCGCCCAGCCGCCCTCCGGCGCCGTCTCCGGCGGGTGCCCGAGCAGCGTGCCGAACGCGTGGTTGACCCGCTCGATCTCGCCGTCCGGGCGGGTGACGACCATGCCGAGCATGGAGTTGTCGAACAGGCCGCGGAACTCGGCCTCGCTTGCGCGCAGCGCGGCGCGGTTCCGGGCGGAGCGGGCGGCGGTGAAGACCGCGAGCAGGCTCAGCACGGCCAGCCCGCCGGCGGTCGACTGAAGCACGGCGTTCGCGTCCAGGATCGGGCCGTAGAGACCGTCGACCGGGACGGACGCGACCAGCCGCCAGCGCTGTCCGACAGGTTGCACGATGAAGTACCGCTCGTCCTCCACCGGGCCGTAGAAGCCGGTGGTCGCGCCGTTCATCGCCTCGGCGAGCAGCGGGTCGTGGCTGGCCAGGGGGAGCGACCAGGCGGGCATCTCGTCGCTGCTGCCGGCCAGCGTGCCGTCCGAGTTGAGCAGAAAAACTTGCGACCTGCTTATCGAGATGGCGTGCCTGAGGTACCCGCCGAGCGGGCTGGTCGGCCCGTCGCCGCTGGTGGCCAGCTCCGCGACCGCGTCGGCGGTGAGCGCCACCCGGCCGTCGAAGCGGTCCCGCATCTCGCGTTCGCCGCGTTGCTCCACCCAGATAACGCCCCAGGTGCCGAGCGCGCAGAGCACGAACCACACGGCAAGCGGCAGTACGAGATGACGCCACTCGGACCTGACGAATCGGTTCAACACCCGCGCCGTACCCCCTCGGACTGCTAATAGGAAAGCTCGGCCGCCGCGATGCGATGGAGGTCGATGTGCGGCATCATCCGGCCCTGATCCTCGGTGCCGATCTTGACGAGCGGGCTGTTGCTGAGGGACAGGCCGCTGTACTCGTTCTCGCCGCCGGACTCCTCCCAGACAGAGTCCTCGATGGCGTGCAGCGCCGGGACGACGAAGCCGACCGCGCTGCTGGAGCCGTCCTCCCGCTCCACGGCCACCAGCAGCACGCGGGACGTCTCCGGATGGATCTCCTCGTACCGGCCGAGAAGCGTGGGCAGGCAGAGCAGCGGCACGGAGGTACGCCTGTGGGTGAAGACGCCCTTGATCGCGCCACCGAAGTCGAGCGGGATGATCTCCCGCGGGTACGGCAGGATCTCCCCGATCTGGGACAGCAGCGTCGCCGCCTCCACACCCACGTTGTAGGTGAGGAACTTCCGGATGCTCTGCACCACGTGCCGGCCTCCACCGGCGCGCTGCTCACCGACCGGGTGCGGCCTCTCCTCCACCTCGGGCGTGGGCGTGACGCCGTTGGCCAGCGCGGTGGCAGCCGCGGCCTTTCGCGGGTCGAGCGGCAGGCCGAGCGCGGCGAGCGCGTCCAGCTCCGCGTCCCGGCGCATGGCGGCGCCGTCGACCATCACGTACTGCTGGGCGCCGTCGTACTGCAGGACGCCGGAGAGGAACTCGGACTTCGGCATGCCGAGCGGGGGCAGCGGCAGCACGTCGGCGTTCGGCACCGAGGCGATGTGTGCGACGTCGTTGACTGTGAGCACGATCAGGCCACGGGGCAGCGCGAGCACCACACCGCGCAGCGTGCCGTCCTCGCTCATCGCGCCGAGGCCGAGCAGCCCGAGCGGGTCGACCGCGGGCACCGCGTGGCCGTGCAGGTGGACGACGCCGCGGCAGGCCGGCCCGTCAAGCGGCGACGAGCGGACGGTAAGCGTCGGGATGACCGAGTGGACGTCGTTGACCTCCATCGCGAGGCCGATCTCGCCACAGGTTATGAGCATCACGGTTCGGCGGGACGCGTCCGCGACCACGCCCTCCGCCTCGACCGGCACGCCCCGCGGCCCGGTGTCCTGGACCACAGGCATGCCGGGCAGTGCCGCGATCGCCTCCGCGTCGAGAAGCGAGACCACGGCGCCGTCGTCCGGCCGCTCGAAGCTGTGCGAGAAGAGCGAGGGCAGCTCGCCGCCGACGCTCATCCGCATTAGCGCGTCACCGGAGACCCGGCTGACGCCCTCGATCTCGTCCGCGATCAGGCCGAAGACCCGGCCCTGCTGGGCGACGATCACGATGACCTGGTCGTCCGCGGTGTCCTCGATGCCTGTGAGCTGACGCAGGTCGAGAACCGGGATGACCAGGTGCCGCAGGTTGACGGCGCCGACCAGGCCCGGCGCGCGGGCCGGCAGCGGGCTGAACGCGGGCGGGCACGGAATGACCTCGCGCAGCTCGGTGAGCGGCAGCGCGACCCGGATCCGGGAGATCCGGAAGACGCCGAAGAGCGTGTCCGCGCTCGCGTGCAGGACGGCCTCGCCGAGCTGCGCGTCGAACATGGTGGCGGTCATGACTGGCCGCTCGACTGGAGCATCTGCTCCCCCATCTCGCGCTGGGTGCCGGGCCCGGTGAGCTCGTTGATCAGGTTGCTGACCGTGATCGACGCGGACTGCTGCTTCTGGGTGGAGTCGGCGATGCGCCGGATCGACTCGCCGGTGGACGCGACGCTCTTCAGGATGTCGGCGAACGCGGCCTGGGCACGGTGCGAGACCTGGGAGCCCTGGCCCACGCGGGCCGCGGACTCGTGGATCAGGTTGCTGATCTCGCGGGCCGCCTCCGAGGAACGTTCGGCGAGCTTGCGGACCTCACCTGCGACGACTGAGAAGCCGACGCCGTGCTCGCCGGCGCGGGCCGCCTCGATCGACGCGTTGAACGCGAGCAGGTTTGTCTGGCCGGCGATCTCGCTGATCACCTTGACGATCGCGGCGATCTGGTCGGAGGACTTCTCGATCAGATCGATCGCCTCGATGGACTTGCGCAGCTCCTCGAAGCCCTGCTCCGCGTTGCTCTGCGTCTCCCCGGCGAGGCCGCTGGCCTGCTGCGCGTTGGCCACGATCTCGTCGATCGAGTCGGCCAGCGCCTTGATCGAGACGGCCATGTCCCTGGTCTTGGTGGTCAGGCGCTGCTCCAGTTCGACCTGCTCGGTGATGTCGTGCGCGTACTTGACCACCTTGATCGGTACGCCGCGCATGTCGAAGATCGGGTTGTAGCTGGCCTGGATCCACACGTTGCGGCCGTACTTGCCGACCCGGTGGAAGCGGCCGGACAGGTACTCGCCCTTGCGCAGGCGCAGCCAGAAGTCGCGATACTCGGCCGAGGTGATGTAGTCGCTGTCGCAGAGCATGCTGTGGTGCTGGCCGACCAGTTCGCGCAGCGAGTAGCCGAGCGCACGCTGGAAGTTCTCGTTCGCCGCGAGGATCGTGCCTTCCAGGTCGAACTCGATGACGGCCTGCGCACGGTTGATCGCCCGGTCCTTGCCGACGAACTCCGCGTTGCGGATCTTCGCATCCGTGATGTCCACCGCGTACTTGACGATCTTGTACGGCCGGTTGTCCAGGTCGAAGATCGGGTTGTAGGTGGCCTGGATGTAGACGTCCCGGCCACCCTTGGTACGGCGCCGGTACTCGCCCGCGTCGAAGTCGCCCCGGGACAACTTCTCCCAGAACGCGGCGTACTCGGACGACTTCGCCTCATCCTCGTCGACGAACATCCGGTGATGCTTGCCGCGCACCTCCTCGAGCGAGTAGCCGAGCAGGTCGAGGAAGTTCTGGTTGGCGGCGAGCACCCGGCCCTGCAGGTCGAACTCGATCACGGCCTGCGCGCGGGAGATCGCGTTGACCTTGCCCTCGAACTCGACGTTGCGGATCTTCTGGTCGGTGACGTCGCTCGCGTACTTGACCACCTTGAACGGGTGCCCGGCCATGTCGAAGATCGGGTTGTAGCTGGCCTGCAGCCACACCTCCTTGCCGCCCTTGCCGACCCGCTTGTACTCACCGGACTCGAACTCGCCGCGGCCGAGACGCTGCCAGAACTCGCGGTACTCGCCGCTGGAGGAGGTGCCGGCGTCGACGAACATCCGGTGGTTCTTGCCGGTGATCTCCGACTCGGAGTAGCCCATCGTCTCCTGGAAGAGCTGGTTGGCGCGCAGCACGTTGCCCTTGAGATCGAACTCGATCACGGCCTGGGAACGGTCGATCGCGGCGACCTTGCCCTCGAACTCCGCGTTCCGGATCTTCACGTCCGTGATGTCCGTCGCGTACTTGACCACCTTGAACGGGCGGTTGTTCAGATCGAAGATCGGGTTGTACGTGGCCTGGAGCCAGATCTCCTTGCCGCCCTTGCCGACCCGCTTGTACTCACCGGACTCGAACTCGCCGCGGGCCAGCGCCTGCCAGAAGTTGCGGTAGGCGGCGCTGCGGGCCTCCTCCTCCTCGACGAACATCTTGTGATGCTGGCCGACGACCTCGTTCAGCTCGTACCCGGTGGTGTTCAGGAAGTTCTGGTTCGCATCCAGGATCACGCCGGACAGGTCAAACTCGATCACGGCCTGCGCACGGGAGATCGCGTTGACCTTGCCCTCGAACTCGGCCGTGTGCAGCTTCGTCTCGGTGACGTCCATCGCGTACTTGACGATCTTGAATGGGCGCCCGTCCAGATCGAAGATCGGGTTGTACGACGCCCGGATCCACAGCTCCCTGCCGCCCTTGCCGACCCGCTTGAACTCACCGGACTCGAACTCGCCGGCCCGCAGCCGATCCCAGAGCTTCTCGTACTCCGGGCTGTTCGCGTAGCTCTCCTCCACGAGCATCCGGTGCTGCTTGCCGACCACCTCGCCGAGCGAGTAGCCGACCAGGCTCAGGAAGTTGTCGTTCGCGTGCAGGATCGTGCCGGTCAGGTCGAACTCGATCACGGCCTGGGCACGGTCGATCGCGGCGTACTTGCCCTTCAACTCGCCGATCTGACGCCGGTCCTCGGTGATGTCGTACGCGGTCACCAGCACCGTGTCGGACAGCTTCGCCTCCTGCGGGACCTCGACCGGCGCCGCCGAGGCCGAGGACGCGCTTGTCGCACCGGCCGCCTCCCGCGCGGCGGCCGCTGCCGAAGCGGCGGTCGTACCGGCGGCCTTGGCGGGCGCGGCCTTCACCACCGTGGGCGTGGCGGTGGCGGACACCGGCCCGCAGTTGAGCCGCAGCCAGCGCTGCCGGTTGTTGCCGTCGGAGATCGACGTGACCTGCTCGATGAACTCGCCGCGCGCGGCCGTCTCAAGCATCCGGTCGACAAGCGGGCCGGGCATCTTCCAGAGGTGTTCAAGCTTGATCCCGACCACCTTGTTGATCGGCATGTCGGCGACGTCAAGCACGCGCTGATTCACCGCCAGGATCGAGCCGGACTTGGCGTGCAGCGTCAGTACCAGGCGTTCCTGCAGCAACAGGCGCAACGCCGCGCCCTCGAGCATCGCGCCGCTCTCGGCGTTGATCAGCGAACCGGAATCAGCCACTGTGTTGCTCCCTTTCGGCGCGGTTCCGCCCTGCTTCCAGACGCCTCATCGGCACCCGAAAGACAACCTTGAGACAACCGGGCCGCAACCGTTCAGATGTTGACTCCCCGGCTGTCCGGCCGTCCGGCCGTCCGGCTCTCCGCAGGGTAGGTCGGGCCGGTCGCACACCGGGGCGAATCCTGAAAAGTCCGGGGTGTCCGGTGCACCGCGAGTAATCGCGGTGTCCGCCGGTTGCCGTTCGGTGCCGCGCTCAGGGCACACCCGCGCTCCCCGATAGGGCTCGTCGCCATCCCCCTCGCATTCCCCCCCTATCAAAGGTCTCCATAGCCATGCGCGCCCATATCACCCGGCGCGGGACTCGACGTACGGTCACCGTCGTCGCGCTCGCCGCCGTCACCCTCTCCGTCGCCGCCGTCGGCGCGATAGCCACCGTGCAGCCCACGCCGAAGCCGTACAGCGCCCGCGCCATCACTGTCACCTCCGCCGCCCCGGACGCGGCCAGCGCCGAGGGCGTCGTCGACGGCTCCGGCACCACCTCGGCGCCGGGCTGGACCGCCGCGTCCAGCGCGGGACCGGTCACGCTGCGCCGGGTCACCGGCGTGTCCGGCCCGTTCACCGCGAAGACCGCGATGGGGCTGACCCGTACCGCGGCCGGCTCCGGCTCCGGCGGCTGGGCACTCGCCCAGGTGCCGCTGCGCAACCCGCAGACGTTCTTCGCGGCCGGCAAGGTCTACCGGATGGAGGCCTGGGTCCGGGACACGAAGATGTCCGGCGGGTCGATCGGCATGCTGCTTGCCAACAACAACTACGGGCACCGGCCCAGCGAGGCCGCGGTCTACGGCAAGTACACCGACGCCGGCTGGCACATGATCACCCGGACGTTCGTGGCGACCTCGGCCGGCTGGTCGGACACCACTGTCTACCTGAGCCTGCCCGCCACCGGCGCATTCGCGTTCGAGGTCACCGGCGTGAGCGTCAAGGAGTACGCCGCCGCGCTGCCCGCCAAGACCGACACGCTCCCGGAGAAGGTCGTCTCGTTCACCGGCAAGGCCGGCACCGTACCCGCCGCCGCGCAGTGGAACTTCGAGACCGGCGGCAACGGCTGGGGCAACGAGGAACTCCAGACCTACACGTCCGGCACCGGCAACGCGTCGCTGACCGGCGCCGGCAAGCTCGCGATCACGGCCCGCCGCCAGACCCTGCGCGGCGCGGACGGCATCACCCGCGACTACACAAGCGCCCGCCTGACCACGGAGGGCAAGGTGACGGTGGAGGCCGGCTCCTACGTCGAGGCGGAGATCACCGCCCCGGTCGGCGCCGGCGTCTGGCCCGCGTTCTGGACGGTCGGCGTGAACACCCGCACCCAGGGCTGGCCGGCCGCCGGCGAGCTGGACATCATGGAAGGCTGGGGCGCCACCCCCGCCGTCGCACACAGCGCCATGCACATGGCCAAGGCCGGCGCCCCCAAGACGGACCTGCCCTACGGCTGGGGCGAGCCCGGCGCCACCACGAACGTCGGCGAGTCACTCGACGCCCGCCCGCACCGCTACGGCGTCTACTTCGACCGCAACGTGGTCCGCTTCTACATCGACCGCAAGCCGACGCTGACCGTATGGGCCGGCGACGCCATCTCCGCCGGCCGCACCTGGCCCTTCGGCGGCGACCAGTTCCTCGTCCTCAACGTAGCCGTCTCAAACGGCGCCAACCCGGTGACCGCGACATTCCCCAAGACCATGACCGTCGGCGACATCACCATCCACGAGGGCGGCACCCCCTTCTAACCCCTCGACCACACCCCCGGCGCAGCCCGCTGCGCCGGGGGCGTCATCTCCCCGCCCTCCTGCTTCCCTTTCGCCGCCCGCCCGCTCGTCCCGCTCCGGTCAGTCCAGTCCTTCTGTCCGACATATCGCCATAACGCACACCACAAGCACCCACCCCACCCAACCTCCGCGCGCAAACAATCGGTGAGTGGAACGAAACGTAGGTCAACTAGCGAAGTTGATCTATTTTTCGTTCCACTCACCGATTTTTGCTCGCGGCAGGCCTACGTGGGTTCCAAGATCTCACTGGCGGCGGAACTTGCTGCTCTACCGATGACCCAGATTTGCGTGCAGGCGGCCGAAGCGCATTCATCAGCCCGCACGTATCCGTCGATCAGCAAGACCGCGCCGGGCACCTCGACCGCAACAACCAGCGCACATCCGAGGACGCAGCGGATTACTTCCTCACTCGCGCGGTGCACCCCCGCTCTTGACCTGCCCCCGCGGTGTGCGGAGCACACAAAAGTGACCGCCTGGCTGCCCCGTCTGCCATCGACCCGCCCAACGGGGAGCAGATCATCGGCAGGGCCGCCACCAACGAACCGCACCAACACCACCCAACGCGACCAACGGCACGCGCCCACCCACGAAACCGCAGCCCGGCGCACCCAACGTGACCAGCAGACTCGTGAGGTACCGCCGAACCGGCGCCATCACCACTCAGGCTGGCGGTCCTGCCGATGATCTGCTCGGCTCTGCCCGAGTCGATGACAGACGGGGCAGACAGGCCACACCAAACCCAGCCACCGACAAAGCTCTACCAGCGAAGCTGACCTGCGCTTCCGGTTGCCCCGGAGCCGGAGCGCTCCTCCCGGAGGGCCGCCGGAGGCAAAAGAACCGCCACCAACACCACCCAGACCAATAAAAGCTGAAATTTCGGGCGCGGAGCGCCCGTCCCTCGGCCCATGGCTATAGCTACGGCCGGCGCTCCGCACATAGCTACGCGCTCCGGGCCACGCTCCACACGCGCTACGCACGTCGCTACGGGTCTCGCTTCGCGCAGGGCCTCGCGGGTCGGCTACGGGCCTCGCTCCGCGCGGGGTTACGCACGTCGCTACGGGCCTCGCTCCGCGCAAGGGCTCGCAGGTCGGCTACGGTCGTCGCTCCACGCGGGCTACGCACGTCGCTACGGGCGTCGCTCCTCGCGCGCTACGCACGTCGGCGCGGGCCCACTCCACACGCGCTACGCACGTCGCTATGGGCGGCGATCCGCACATAGCGACGTGCGGCGATCCGGGGCTCGGTCTGCTGCACGGCGCTAGGGGCCGGTTCCGCTGTGGGGGCGGGTGGACACCCGTGCGGGTCTTTTCCCGGCCACGCGCGGAAGGTGAGCCCGCGGGAGCGTGCGGGTCGCGACCACCCGCAGAGCGGGAAAATCAATTAGATCTTGAACTTGATCGTGAGGTGTGGAGTTCGGCGTCGATGCGGTCGAGGACGGCCGGGTCGGATGATCGGAACTTGCGGGCGAAGAGGCGCCGGGTGTCGGGTGAAGCGGGCGGCGAGGACGGGTTCAGCGGCGGCGCCCAGCGGGCCGCGGCGAGCCGGTCGAAGGCCGTTCCGGTCAGCCACGGCGGGTGGTGGCCGTCCGGGCTGCCGGCCCAGTCGATGTACCAGGCGCCGGTCTCGCAGCCGGGCAGCGCGTCTCCGCCGGCCAGCGCCGGGCTGGCCAGCATGGTCGGGACGAACGTCTCTTCCGGGATCAGGGTGGTACGCCAGAAGCGCATCAGGTCAGGCCGGGAGTCGATCAGGTCGAGCAGCAGGCGCGCGTGCGTGTCCGAGTAGATCTTCCAGTGGCCGCCGGCCCGCAGCGACAAGTCGGCCGGGATCTCGCGCGGCCACGGCCAGCGCAACGGCACGCCGCCGAGGTGCAGCACCCGGTCGCGGCGGGTCAGGTAGCGGCGGTTGAGTCGCCACAGGCCGCCGTCCGGGTGCCGGGGCGTGCTCCACCGGTCCAGCGGAAGCGGCAGGTTCGTGATCCACGACCGGCCCTGCCAGACCGCGAGTTCCCGGACCAGCTCGTCGACGCCGGTCAGCGGGTAGCAGGCGCCGGAGAGTACCGCGATGTGGCGGGCCCGGGAACCGCGCACGGCCGCGCGCAGCCCGGTCAGCTCCGCCTGCACGAGCGACCAGCTGGCCAGCGCCGTCCGCACCCGGTCGACGACGGTGACCCGCGACGGCAGGCCGGCGGTCATCGCGCGGTAGACCGTGGGCGGGGTGCGGGCGTCGCAGTGCAGGAAGATCGGGACGTCGCCGAGTGTGTCGATCAGGCGGCGGACCTGGGCGGGGTCGGCGTGAGCGAGGAGCACGACGGCGAGCGGCTCGGTCATGAGACGGCCCGGCAGACACAGGCGTCCGATGGAACGCAGACGCCGGACGGGACACCGGCGTCCGGCGAGGTGCAGGCGTCTGCCGAAGCGCAGGCGTCCCCCGAGGTACAGGCGGCTACCGAAGCGCAGGCGGTCCGCGAGGTACAGGTGTCCGCGTGGGCGCAGGCGCACCGCGCCTCTCCGGGCACGCGGGCCTGTGGCGCGTCGCTCACAGAAGCACCGGCCACGGGCACACCGGCCCCAGCACCGACCCCAGGCGAACTGTTCCCGGACGGTGACGGGGCGGCATGCGGTGTCCGGGGGACGCTCAGGCGGCGCAGGCCGGCCAGCACCCGGAAGAACCAGATCATCGTGCCGAGGACCAGCGCGGCACGCACCCCCAACAGCACCGGGATGTCCGGCACCGCCGCGACCGCGAGGCTCACCACCACCGAGGCCGCAATCAACACCCGCAGCCGGCCGGGCGGCGGCGGTACCGGTGCGGTGGCCGCAGCTCCCCGGCGCAGCCCCAGGTAGAGCAGGCCGTAGGCGAGCGTGGTGGCCAGCGCGGCCCCGGCCAGCCCGAGCGGCGGCAGTAGTAACCGGTTCAGCAGCAGGTTCGCGGCTGCGGCGGCGCAGACCGCGACCGCGACGACGCCTGTGTGCCCGGCCGCGACCAGGGCCCGGTGCAGTGCCAGCTGCGCCGCGAACGGCACGGCTGCGACCACGACCAGGGAGAACACCCAGTACAGATCCTCCGGCCGGTACGACGGGGGCGCCCACACCCGCAGCACGAACGGCGCGCCGATCGCGACGCCGGCCACGAGCGGCACCAGCAGCCGGTAGAGCAGGTCTCGGCTGGCCGCGAGTACTGCCGCCCGCTCGCCGTCCTCCGCGAGCGCGAAGAACCGCGGCATCCACGCGGTGTTGAGCACGCCCAGGAGCAGGATCGGCCCGGACGCGACGTTGTACGCGACCTGGTAGCGCGCGACCGCGTCCGCCCCAAGCGCGGCCTGGATCATCAACCGGTCCGCGGTGGAGAGGATGAGCAGCCCGAGCACGGCCGGGACCAGCGGCAACGCGTAGGTGAGCGCGGCGCGGAGCATCGGCGCGTCCGCGAGCCGCAGCCGGTGTGGTGGCGCGAGCGCCAGCCCGATCAGCGCGGCCACCACCTGCAGCAGCGCCTGGCCGAGCAGGAAGTTCTCCGCGGTCGGCCGTACCAGCGCGACGAGCCCGAGGCTGGCGGCCTCGGCCACGGCCGACTGGGCCAGGCTGACAAGCGCGAACGCGGCGAGCCGGTCCTGGCTGCGGAGGAGTCCGAGCGACGCGTTGGTGACGGCGGAGAGGCCGGCCCAGACGATCGCGAGTCGTAGCGCGGGCAGTTCGCCCGTGAGCCCGAGCGGGCGGGCCCAGCCGCTCGCGGTGACAAGCGCGAGCGCGGTGACCGCGCACGCGAGCACGATCGCGAGCGCGACGATCCGGCGGGCGTCCGCGGGGCCGTTGCGGGCGTAGGCGCGCTGGATCGCGGTCTGCAGGCCGAAGCCGCCGACCACGAACAGCACCTGCATGACCGTGTTCGCGGCCGCGACCGTGCCGAACTCGCCGGTGCCGAGGAACCGGGTGAGCACCGGGGTGAGCAGCGCGGCACAGCCGAGTTGCACCGCCCACAGCACCATGTACAGCGAGTCCCGCCCGAACAGCCGGGAGACGTGGGCGTCGACGCTCATGCGCTCTGCCGGTACGCGAAGACCACGGTCTCGCCGGAGCGGAACGCGACCGTCCAGCCGGGCGTGGTCGCGAACGCGTCCCGGAGCGCGGCGAAGTCGTCCCTGGTGTGCAGTCCGTACTCCCAGCCGTAGTAGGAGGTGACAGGCGACCAGAGCGCGTAGAAGTGGTCGTGCTCCCAGTTGGCCTGCTGGTTGGCGTACCCCTGCAGCAGTGTGGTGAGTCGTGGGACGGCCTGTGCGGGGGTCTCGCCGGCCGGCCGGTCCGCGACCGGATCGAGGTTCGGCCGGTAGACGGAGACGTGCGTGCGCTCCCGGGTGGGTGGCACGCTCGGCAGGTCGCCGGCGCCGAGGATGAGCATCCAGCTGCCGCGTGGCTGGGACAGGAAGTACTGGAATGCCGCCCGGTCCGTGGGCCTGCTGACGTTTGTGGCGTCCATGCTGAACGCGGCCGTGACGAAGGTGGCGGTCAGCGTCGCGGTCAACGCCAGCAGGTACGGCCGCCGCCGCTCGGTGAACGCGCCCGCGGCAAGCATCGCCAGCCACGGGATGCCGAAGAGCGCGGCGCGGAAGATGCCTTCGTTGCCGTACGCGTTCCCGGCGATGATGATCAGGCCGACGGCCGGGCAGACCGCCATCGCCCAGGCGCGCTCGTCCCGCAGCCGGGTGAGCAGCACGCCGGCCGCGACCAGGCCGAGCAGCACGATCCCGGCGCAAAGCGCGACCACGCTTACCGTGACGATCGGAAGTCGTTCCAGGTCGTCGGCCGCGGTGGTGCGCGGCGGCCTGAAGTTCGTGGCGTTGCCGACGCCGCCGAGGCTGACGAAGGCGGCAACCGCGGAGAAGTGGGCGAGCGTCCAGACGACCGCGGGCAGCAGCACGGTGGCGGGCGTCCACCACGGGCGGATCTGGCGGAATGCGACGAGCACGATGAGGATGCCGCCGGTGAGGTACGGACTGAGTTGGTGGGTGACCGCGAGCGCGCCGCCAATCATGGTTAGTAGAATGATTTTTCGCTTTAAATCGGACAAAGCAATGCCGAAAGCCAGCAGCCCAAGCACGAACCCGAGCGACTGTGGCGAGAAGTAGTCAGCCCCGATCGGGTCCGCCAGCACCGCCAGCGCCACCGCCACCCACGCCTGATACGGCGAGCTCAGCACCCGCCCCGCGAGATGCCGCAACGCGATCACCCGGAACACCGCGAGCAGCGGCGGCCAGGCGATCGCCAGGCACATCGGATCGCGCAGCCCGGCCGCGTCACAGAGCCAGGCGACCGCCGCGAAGAACCCGGGCCACGCGTTGTACGCGCTGACCGACGACTCAAGAACACCCGTCGCCCGGATCTGCTGCACCAGCTCGACGTGCTTGTTCGCGGACTGCGAGCGCGGCCCGTCGTACACAAGCGCGGGCGTCACCGTCAGCGCGAGCGCCAGCACAAGCACCGCGATCGCGAGCCCGCCCTGCCCTCCGCCGCGCGCGGTGACCAGGCCGATCAGGATGAGCGCGAGCCCGGCGTACCAGACCGGCCCGATCTGGGTCAGAAAGCCCCACAGCCCCGGGTCGAGGTGCCGGTGGGTGAGCGCCGCGACCAGGCAGAGCGCGCCGCCGAGCACCGCGACCAGCCCGTCCACGGCCGGCAGCACCGGTTTCTCCCGGTACAGCGCGAGCCCGTGCACCACCGTCGCGGCCACGCTGAGCAGCACGAACAGCACTACCGGATGCCACCGGCCGGTGAACAGCAACCCGGCGCCGGCCGCGATCGGCAGGACGAGCCCGGTCAGCGCGGTGAGCGCCAGCCGGGTGCCACAGGCCAGACCTGTGACGAGTGCCCACGGCGCCGATCCGAGCCCGCACAGCGCGAACCCGAGCAACGCGGCGCTGCGCGGGCCGGGCGCGCCGCAGAGCTGAAGCAACCCGGCCAGCGGGAGCAGAATCAGGCTGCCCGCCGAGAGCGCGAGCCGCGTGGTGACGTCCGGATCGGCGGTGCGGGTGGTCCTCAGTGCGGTCACGGCGTGCCCCCGGCGCGGCGGGCACGCAGGTAGAGGAACGGACCGGCCAGGTAGCCTGCGAACTCGCGGCGCAGCGCGGCCCGGGGCGCGGCCACGCCGTCCAGCCTCCGGTGCGTGTCCGTGCGGATCCGGGCCAGCCGCACCAACCCGGACGGAATGCGTCGCAGCAGGTCACGGCGGGTGTCCCGGGTGAGCGCCAGCTTGGTGAGGTAGGCGGTGAGGCCGGTGCCGTACCCGTACATCTGGCGCAGCAGTGAGTCATGGTCGGCGCGGTGGTGGTGCCAGACGACCGCGGCCGGCTGGTAGGCGATCGCGTGCCCGGCGCGGAGCACCCGCACGAACGCGTCCAGGTCCTCGCCGCCCCGGGTCGGCGAGCCCGCGCCGAGCGCCTCGTCGAACCCGCCGAGCGCCACAGTCCGGTCGCGGTGGAACGCCACGTTCGCACCGGTACCGAAGATCCCTGCCGAGTAGGGGTAGAGCGGCCCGCCGTCGGTGCGCAGGTCGAAGAGCTTCGCGGCGATCCGGCCCGACCAGCCGGAGTTGCGCGCGTCGAAATACGCCTCCGCCTCGTTGCCGATCGAGGCCGTGCAGACCAGGCCTGTCACACAGGCCACGTCCGCGCGGGTCGCGAAGCCACGGACCAGCCCGTGCACCCAGCCGGGGTCCACCGAGACGTCGTCGTCGGTGTAGGCGACGTAGGTCCCGCGCGCCACCTCCAGCCCCTTGTTCCGCGCCGGTGACAGCCCGGGGCGCGGCTCGCACACGTACCGGAACCGCTCGTCCCGCTCAGCCAGCGCCGTGACGAGCCGTTTCGTCGAGTCGTCGGACGGCGCATTGTCGACGATCACGAACTCCAGCCGGGGGTACGCGACGCGCGCCAGACGATCGAGACAGGCGCCGAGCTGCTCGGCGCGGTCCCGGGTGCAGACGACCACCGACACGTGTGCGTCCTCGGCCACCCGGTTCGGGCAGGACGCGGTGGCCGGACCGGGCCGCTCCCCCACGGCCGGCGGCGCACCCTCGGCCGCGAGATGCTCGAGCGCCTTCGGCCCGAACGTCCGCCACGCGCCCTCGACAAGTCCGTCCACCGGCGTACCGGCCGGGCGGGTGAGGTAGCCGAGCGGCTCGCCGTGCAGCCGGACAAGCACACGCATGGCCGGCTCGTCACGGGGCGGCACCACCGCGGCGGGTCCGCCCGATCCGGAGAGTTCCAGCTCGCAGCACCAGACGCCGGTGCCGCGCGCGGACACCGTGAGCGTCATCGCGCGGCCCCGGCGAGCAGCGTGTCCAACTGGGCGGCGGCCTCGTCCGCGGTGCGGGCGAAGGTGAGTCCGGGCAGTGCGTGCAGGTACGCGTCGTACGCCGCGGAGATCTTCCCGGAGCAGTTGTCAAGCGCGACGACCGGGATGCTCATCAGCGCGGCAAGCACCGCCGCGTGCAGCCGGTCGGTGACGACGACGCGCCCGCGGGACAGCACCGCCCGGGCCCGGTCCACGTTGTGCGCCGCGATCGCGGTGAACGTGCGCTCCACAGTGGCCTGCAACGGCCCGCGCAGCGCCGGCGCGTGCCGGGCGACCGCGGACGGCACACGCAGCAGGTCCCAGCGCAGCCGGTCCGCGCCCCGGAACCCCCAGTCGGTGCGCAGCATGGTGGCGCCGCGCGGCACCGCGATCCGGTGCTCGCCGGTCTGCTCACCGTCCGTGCGCATCAGCTGCACCACGTCGTGGGTGACCGGTCCGATGCGCTGCTGCGGCCCCGCCCCCGGCGCCAGGTCGGGGCAGAACTCGGCGCGGACGCCCGGAAACGCGTCGCGGGCCCGGCCCAGGCTGATCTCGTCGCGGAGCAGCAGCGTCAGGTCCGGGTGGGCGTGGAACGCGGCGCACGCCCGGGTCTGCCGCCCCCGGTCCCGAAAGTCCATGGACTGTGGCAGCTGGACGATCGGCCGGTCCGGCAGGTCACGCAGCAGGCGCTCCCGGAAGTCCTGGCGCAGCGGCCAGAGGTCGCCCAGATTTCCCCCGCCCTGAATGAGGATCGGCCCATCGGGGTGTCGTCTGCGCAGTACGGTGGGACTGTAGGTCCGGTCATCGGCGAGATACCGCACCACGAGGCCGAGCCGCCGCAGATGGGCCATCTGTCCAAGATGGATCAGCGAGTCGCCGGCATTGTCGTGAGCGGGGAAGTCGAGCAGCGCCACGTGCGGGCCGCCGGGCAGCAGGTCCTGCAGGATCGCTCCCGTCCGCGCGGTCAGGGCGCGGACGGGATCGTCAAGCCGGGCGTCGGTCACTGTGTGACTCTCCAAACGCGTCTCATCGAACGGCTCTCCGGTCACCGGAGCGGGCGGGCGGCGTGGCGGCCAGATATCCGAGCACAGTCACGGTCAGCCCGGCGAGGATCGCGCCGGACCGGAGCAGACCGCTCGGCCTGCGGAGCGCGCCGGCCAGACCGTGGGCCACGCCGAGCGGCAGGACCAGGCGGACGTACCGCCGCTCGGCCGCGAGCGCGTCGCCCGGGCCGGTCAACTCCGCCACAGCCCGCTTCGAGCGGCCCTCGTGGTAGCAGCGGCGCAGGAAGTAGCCGAAGCGCTGCCGTTCCGCGGGCACCAGGTGGTCCACCCTGGCCCGCGGGTCGAAGACCACCGCCGCGTGCGTGTGCCGCCGCGCCAGGCGGATGCAGAACTCCGTCTCCTCGCAGCCGACCGGCAGCGTGCCGACCCGGCCGACCACCTCGGAGAAGCCGCCGACCTCGGAGAAGCAGGCCCTGCGAATCGCCATCGAGGCGCCGATCGGGTTGCGGACCGGCGCCGGCTCGGTGGGCAGGCCGCGGTATCCGCAGCCGACCACCCAGCCGAACTCGGGCGGGAACCAGCGCGGTGCGGATCCTCCCGCCCAGCGCGGCGCGACCGCGGTGCCGACGACCTGGACGGCCGGGTCGCCGAACCCGGCGCGAACCCGGTCCAGCCAGCCGTCCGCGGCGGTGGCGTCATCGTCGAGGAACGCGACGATCGGGCAGTGGCTGAGCCGGACGCCTGTGTTGCGGGCGCCGGAGAGTCCGCGGGGCCCGGCGCTGGCGACCGGATGGACGCCGGCGATCTCCCGGTCCACCCGGGACAGCAGCTCGGGGTTGTGGTCGACGACCACGATCAGCTCGTCGTACGGTGCGAGCTGCGCGAGAACCGAGGCGCAGGCGGCGACGAGCTCGCCGAACCGCCGCTCGTGGTAGGTGCAGATGACGACGCTGATCGCGGGCGTGCCCGTACCCTCGCCGGTCTGTGCTTGTTCTTCCGGAGCCAGCAGGGTCACGAGACCCCTCTCGCGCCCGCGCGGGCGTGTTTGCGGCCGGACGTGGCGGTGGCGCGGGTGCGCATCGGCGCGGACACCCGGTGCCGGCGGCCGGCCACCGTCGCGGCCGCCGCGGTCAGCTCGACCGCCAGGTGCGGAATCGGCCTGCGGGGCCATTCGCGCATGATCGTGCGCAGCACGCGGAACCCGTCGGTGACCGCGTTGAGGTTGCTGACGCCGTGGATGCGGGCGTGTTCGTAGCTGGCGACCTCCTCGATGCGCAGGCCGGCGCGGGCGACGCGCAGGTTGAGCAGCGTCTCGATCTCGAAGCCGTCGCCCCACAGCCACTCGCCGGACGCGGGCCGCGGCGTGGTGTGGTCGAGCCCGAAGATCGGCAGGTGGGCGGCCCAGAACGCGTTGTAGCCGTAGCAGAGATCGCTGTAGCTCGTCCGGAACAGCATGTTGACGAAGACGCTTAGCGCCTTGTTGCCGAGTCGCCGGATTCCCGTGATGTCCGCGCTGCCCCCGCTGGCTACGAACCGGGTTCCCTTGGCGAAGTCGGCGCCGCGCTGCAACGCCTCGACGAAGCGCGGGATCTCACCGGGATCGGTGGAACCGTCAGCGTCGATCATGACGATGATGTCGCCCGTCGCGGCCGCGAATCCGCAGGCCAGAGCGTTTCCTTTCCCCTTGCGGTTCTGCTGGACGACCCGAATGCCGGGCATCAGACGCCGCGCGGTCTCGACCGTGTCGTCCTCCGAGCCGCCGTCGACGAGGATGACCTCATCCACGTCGGGCATCGCGCCGAGCACGTGCGGCAGGTTCCGGGCCTCGTTCAGCGCCGGAACGATCACGCTCACCGTAGGAGGCGGCGCGTGATGGTGATATTGCATGACATCTCCAAACCACCGGTGTTGTAGGTGCATGCCGTCACGCTGTGTGCCGTGACCGTTACAGAGTAGGCGGGGCGCCTCGGTGGAGAGCACACGAATCACAGGTAATGCCCGCAAGGTATCGCGGTCCCGGCGAAGTGGACCCAAGCGATAAACCGGCTCAATTACCCTTGGTAGGGCAAATCACACCTGCGGCGGCCGATATTTCCGGTCAGCTGTAGCGGGCGGCCAGACCGCCGCCCAGCAGGGCGAATGCGTCGTCGGCCGCGGCGAGCGCGGCGGGGTGACGGGCATCCGCACTGACCCCGGCGGCCAGGTGTCGCCAGTTCTCCCGGGCCAGGATGCGGCGGACCGCCACGATCTGGCCGGCCGCCACGAAGTCGGCAGGGGCGGGAATGTCATCACTCAGCGCGGCGGCCAGCGAGTCCTCATCCGCGGCGGCGTGCGCGGCCACCCGGCCGGCCAGCGCGGGAGTCTCGAAGATCAGACGGTGGTACGCCAGCACCTGCGGATGATCGTTGAGCCCGGTCACCGGGTCGCGCCCGGCCAGCCCGTGCTTGAAGTGGGCGTGCAGCGCGGCCAGCGGGGACGTGCCCGACGACCGCCCCAGGACCACCCGGGCCAACTCGCCGGCATGGTCGGCGATGCGGTGCAGTGCCAGGTCTTCCTTCGAGGCGAAGTACTTGAACAGCGTCGGCTTGGAGACCTCGGCGGCGGCGGCGACCTCGGCGACCGAGACGCGGTCGTAGCCGCGCTCTAGGAACAACCCGATCGCGGCGGCTGAGATCGCGTCCCGGGTGCGCTGCTTTTTGCGCTCGCGCAGGCCGACACCGATCTCCGTCACGCGGGAAGCGTACCAGGCAAATATTTTACTTGGTTATTTTCTTTACTCGGTTAAGCTTTTTGCATGTCTGTGCCCGGCGACGAGCTCGCGTTCCTGGATGAGGTGCATGCGGCGCTGGCCCGCATGCGTGACACCGCGGCCTACCGCGTCGAGACCGGCGCGGCGCGGCCTGAACCGGCTCTATGTGGTGCTCACTCGGGCCGTCTCCAGGCTGGACGTGATCCACGTCCGGCCGCCGCCCGCCGCGCTGATCCCGGCCGATGCGCCGTTCACAGCCGGTGCGCCGTCCACAGCCGATGCGCCGTTCACGGCCGATCCGCCGGGTACCAGCGACGCCAGGCGCCAGGCGCCGCAGTGGCAGCGCTCGTAGCGGATCGGGCCGGTGCTGGTGTGGTGGCTGGAAACGGTCCGCCAGGTGTGCTGTTCCGTCATGCCCACAACGGTGATGTAATGCCCTTGTGCACATCAACCCTTACGGCGAGGACGCGGTCCTGTTCGCCATAGAACTGTTGCGCCACCCACCGGCCACCGCCGCCGAGCTGGAGGCCCGCTGCCGCGCCGTCGAGCTGATGATCGAGCAGCCGGTCACCGACGGCGACCTGCACGCCACCCGCGAGTTCCTGGAGTCATGGCTGGAGGTCGTCGACGCCACCGACTTCGACACCCGCGCCGAGCGCCTCAACCGCCTGCTGGCCGGCTCCTCCGCCCACCCCCGCCTCTCCAACCACGCCGACGACGGCTGGCACATCCACTACCGCGGCGCAAACCTGCCCCTCGCCTGGCTGCTCCGCACCTTGATCAGCGTCGGCACCGCCCTGCACCTGGCCGGCCGCGGCATGCACCGCCTCGGCCGCTGCGCCGAACCCGGCTGCGCCGCCCCCTTCGCCGACATGTCCCGCACCGGCCGCCAGCGCTACTGCTCCACCACCTGCGCCAACCGCGACGCCGTCCGCCGCCACCGCGCCCGCGCCGCCGCCTGACAGTTGGGCACGTTGATACAGTCTGTTGCAACACTCTGTATCAATGGGCGGACCAGGGTCGGTCAGTACCCGGCCGCGATCCGGACGGCCGCGCTCGCGCCCGCCAGATAGCCGGAGGCGACGGCTGCGGCCATCGACGGCGGCACCGAGGTGGCGGCGTCGCCGGCGGCGAAGAGTCCGGGGATCGCGGTACGGCACATCGGGTCGACCGTGATCGCCTCGACGCTGAGCATCTCGTCCGGCGGGGTGAGCGTGACGCCGAGACCGGTGGCGAGTGGTGACCGCTGGTACAGCACGGCCTTGACCAGCAGCGCCGTGACCGGGAGCGGATCGCCGTCGTGGAACGTGACGGTCTCCAGGGATGTGCCGGGGCCGTCGAGCGCGGCGATCGGGCGCGGATCCCACGCCACTCCCCCGGCGGACAGCAGATCTCGCTGGGCGCCGGTCAGCTCCGCGCCGTTTGTCAGGAGTGTGATCGTGCGCGTCCAGGCGCGCAGGTTGAGTGCGCCGTGCACGCCCACCGCGCTGGTTGCCAGCACGCCCATCGGCCGGTCGCGCATCTCCCAGCCGTGACAGAACGGGCAGTGGAACACGGACGTGCCCCAGCGTTCGCCGAGGCCGGGCAGGCGTGGGTGGCGGTATTCCATGCCTGTCGCAAGGATCAGCGTCCGTGCGCGCTCGTGGCGGCCGTCCGCGAGCGCGACAGTGAAGACGTCGTCCTCGCCGCGGGTGACGCTTACGGCTTCGCCGTGGCGGATCTCGATCGACGGGTACGCCGCGAGCTCCGCCCGGCCCGCCGCGTAGTACTCCGCGGGCGGGCGGCGGTCGTGCCCGAGCAGCCCGCCGATCCCGGTCGCGGCCAGGTTGCTCTGCGCGCCGGCGTCGATGATCAGGGTGTCGCGGCGGGCCCGGGCGAGCGTGAGCCCGGCGCTGAGACCTGCGGCGCCCGCGCCGATGACGATGCTGTCGTTCATGCGTCCCACTCCACCAGTGGCGCGACCGGGCGGACATGCGCGTGCGGCTCACGCGCATACGCGGATAGCATCCGGCGGGTGGATCCGATCAGCCAGGCGATGTCGGCGTTGCGGGTCGGGCGGGGGACGGTCCGGCGGTTCCGGCAGTCCGGCGCGTGGGGACTGCGCTTCTCCGGCCTGCCCGGCAGCGGCTTCCACGTGGTGCTTCACGGCCGCGGCTGGCTGCTGTCCACGGACGCGCCTGTAGAGCTGCGCGCGGGCGACGTCGTGCTGATCACGGCCGGTGCGGACCACGGGCTCGGCTCGGATCCGCGGCCGCTGCGCGGGCTGCCGCCGGTGGCGCTGGGCACGGCCGGTACGGATCCGGGGCCGGCCGACTTCGAGTTCCTGTGCGGCGCCTACCGGCTGGACCACGGGCGCGTGCACCCGTACCTGGCCGCGCTGCCCGGCCTGATCGTGGTGCCCGCGGCGCCGCCACTCGTCGCGCTGCTTGACGCGCACGAGTCGCAGCCCGCCGGGCCGGGCGCGGACACGGTCCGGCCCGCGCTGCTGGACCTGATGCTCACGCATGCGCTGACCCACTGGCTGGCCTCGGCGGACCGGCCACCGACGCCGGATCCGGCGATCACGTCGCTGTTGAGCAGGATCCACGACAGCCCGCAGACCCGGTGGACGGTGCCGGAGCTGAGCCGGGCCGCGGGCCTGTCCCGGGCCGCGTTCACCAGGCGGTTCACGGCCGCGGCCGGGCGGTCGCCGATGGCATATCTGATCGCCGCCCGCCTCGATCAGGGTGCGCGGTTGCTGCGCGAGACCGAGGCGCCGCTGGCCTCGATCGCCCGGCAGGTCGGTTACGCGACGGAGTTCTCGTTCGCCGGCGCGTTCCGGCGTGAGTACGGCGTCGCGCCGGGCCGCTTCCGGCAGGCGGCCCGGACCGGCGTCAGCGAGACGGCGTGACCTGACGTCATTTCGACGCGATCCCGGCCTCCGCCCTGACCGCGGCCCACCCGGCGTCGTCGATGCCCAGAGCGCTCCGGAGGTACGCCGTGGTCGCGCGCTGCACCACTGCCACCCGCGCCGGGTCCTCGTCAGTGGTCTCGGTGACGCCGTACCCGGTGATGCCACCGAGCGAGTGCTCGCCGCCGGGCAGCGTGAGCAGCTCCTTCGGCGACGGGCTGAGGTAGAACCCGTCGGTGAACCACTCCGGCCCGCGCGTGCTGAGCATCGACTGGTCCTTGTCGCCGGCCACCAGCAGCGCCGGCGTGGTCATCTCCGAGAAGTCCGGGCTCATGAACGGGAAGTGCTCGGCCGCGAACGGGCTCAGATCCGCACCGCCGGTGCCGGTCAGCGCGAGCAGCACGCCGGCCGAGACCCGTGGGTCACGCTCGGGCACGCCGTCGAAGCCGATCACCCGTGCGCCGAGCAGCGTGCTCACGGTCTGCGCGCCCCAGGAGTGCCCCGCCACCGCGACGCGCTCCCGGTCCAGCCGTCCCGGGATGAGCGCCTCAAGCACGTCGAGGTTGTCGAGGACGCGGCGCACGTCGTCAATCCGGATCCGCCAGATCTCCGGCTGACGCGGGTCGTCCTGGGGCAGCGCAAGCGTCCGCGAGTCGAGGTGGGTGGGCTGGAGGACCGCGAACCCGGCCGCGGTCCACGCATCGACAAGCGGCGCGTAGCCGCTTGCGGACTCGCCGAAGCCGTGCGAGAGGATGACGACCGGCAGGGTGTCGGTCGTGGCGGGTGCGGAGATGCGTACCCGCAGGTCGTCGCCGCGCTCCGGAGCGGGCAGGATCACCGGGTGCATCGAGACGATTGGTGTCATGGGGTCCTCTGTTCTGGCAGACTCAACAAAGCGGAACCTTGTTCCGCACCCAACGATACGGAACCTGGTTCCGTTTGCCAAGCGGAGTGATGTAGTGGCCTCTGACACCCCCGCACCGCGCAAGCGGGCCGACGCCGAGCGCAACAAGCTGGCCCTGCTTGACGCGGCCGCCGCTGCGTTCGTCGCATCCGGCGTCGAGGTCGCGGTCCGGGACATCGCCACCCGCGCGGGCGTCGGCGTCGGCACGATCTACCGGCACTTCCCCACCCGCGCCGACCTGATCGTCGCCGTCTACCGCCACCAGGTCGAGGCGTGCGCCGAGGCCGGCCCCGCGCTGCTCGCCACCGCCCCGTCCCCGCACGCCGCCCTCGGCAGCTGGATCAGGATGTTCGTCGACTTCCTGGTCACCAAGCACGGCCTGGCCGGCGCGCTGCAGTCCGACGACGCCGCCTTCCACACCCTCCACGCCTACTTCCTCGACCGCCTGCTCCCGGTCTGCGCCCACCTCCTCGACGCCGCCACCCGCTCCGGCGAGATCGCCCCCGGCACGGAACCGCTCACCCTTCTCCGCGGCGTCGGCAACCTCTGCATCGGCGCCGAGAACGATTCGCGCTACGACGCCCGCCACATGGTCGAACTGGTCATCAAGGGCCTGCGAACAAACTGACCACGACACGGCGACGAAAGATCAAGCCCGGACATTCCCTTTTCCCACTCTGTGGGTGGTCCGGCCCGCACGCTCCCGCGGGCACCGGCCCCGCCGTGGCCGGGAAACCCCGACGCCGGTCCCGGACCGTCGAACCCTGCTTCCGGGCCGGCGTGCGGAGCTAGCGGATCAGGGCGCCGCCGAGCACGGTCATCAGCAGGCGGACGTTGTCGCGATTCGTGCCGTAGTCCACGATCGTCATCGGCACGATGGAACGGCTCTCGACGTCGACCCGGGTGCCGCCGTTCTCGGGCCACAGCCGGCAGTGGATCGCCTCGCCCCAGGACCACAGGTTCATGCGGGTCCGCGCCTCGACCACGCTCACCCCGACGTAGACACTCGTCACCCGCGGCAGGCCGGTAAGGGCGGCATGAACGGCACGCCTGGCCGTCTCCACGTCCAGCGGGATCACGATCGAGTCGGTCGAACTGCGCATGCGGCTCCTGTCACTACGAGGCGGACAGGTCCGTTGTCGCACGCGCTGTCAAGATCGGCTAGCGGACTTCCATTTCGAAGATGCTGAAGCCCCAGATGGTGGCGACCTCGGTGCCGTAGAGGCGGACGTATCGGCCGGTGGTGCCACTGCGGGCGGCGGCCTTCACGGTGCCGCCCTCGCCGGACGTGGTGCTGTAAATCGACTTCCAGGTCTTGCCGTCGGCCGAGACCTCGACCCGGTAGCTACGGCCGTAGGCGGTCTCCCAGAACAGCGTGACGCTGCTGATCTTCCAGGTCTCGCCCAGGTCAACCATGATCCACTCGGGTGCGGAGTAGGCGCTGCTCCACCGCGTCGACATGTCGCCGTCGACCGCCTTGGCCGCGCTCACCTCGGCCGACTCCGTCGACGCGAACACCGGCTTGCCGAGCGCGATGTTGGCGCCGGACGGGTTGGCCCTCGGCCCGGTCGCCTTCGGCGAGGGTGTCTTGCTCGGCGAGGGCTTGGCCGAGGCCGCTGAGGTCCGGCCGGGCGTCGGCGAGACGGACGCGGCAGCCGTACTGGACGGCGACGGCGTCACACCGGCCGCATCCACAGTCGACGGGCCGGACGGATAGCCGATGTTCCAGGGAAGCTCGGCGGGAGCGCTTGAGGCGACCGCGAGGTCCGGCTTCTCGTCGGATCCCTGAAGCAGTGGCACGAGCACCGCGACAAGACCGACCACGGCGACGACCGCGACCCCGACCAGCCATGGGCGGACGCGCCGGGAGGGGACGGTGGGCGGGTCGGCCGGCGGTGCGATGGTGGTGGCCAGGACCAGGTCGGAGCCGGCGGGAGCGTCGCCCGTCGGGGGCGTCACGCTGCGGCTCCCGGAGCCGGAAGGCGGTGTGGTGTGAGCCCCAGCGCCGGACGCAGCACCGCCCAGCCCAGCGGTGCCCGACGCAGAACCGGCAGACGCAGAACCGGCAGACGCAGAATCGCTCGACGCAGCACCGCCTAACCCAGAACCGCCCGGCCCAGCATCGGCGGGAGTTGTGGGCTGGGCGGCGAAAGTCTGCGTCGTGGGCAGGGAGGCGAAGGTTGACGGCGCCGTGGCGGTGGGCGAGCTGGACTCAGCGGAAGATGTGCGCTGCGGGGATACCGGACCGAACGCGGAAGACGTGGCGGCCGGGGCAGGCTGCGCGGCCTGCGTCATTGCCCCATCCGGAACCGCCGCCGCGGCCTGGCCCACATGTGGAGCGGTCGGCTCACCCGCGCTCGCCACACCCGCCTCGCCGGGGTGACGTACCCCGGCGTGGGTGTCGCCGCCTGCAGCAGGGCTGGCAGACACCGCCGGTCGGCCGGTCATCGGCAGGCCCCGCAGGGCAATCGCTCGCTGCGGGATCGGCGACTTCGACCGCTCCCGCGCACTCGACAGCGCACCCGGGGCCGGCGGCGATCCACCCGATACCTCACCACCTGCCTCCGCCTGCCCGGCGGAAGCAGGACCAGCAGAAGCAGGACCAGCGGAAGCGGGCTTCGGCTCGGGTGTCGTCGTGGGCGTCTGCGACGACGGCGGAGCGTCGGCAGAAGCCGGCTCAGGACTCAGGCGGGGTGACGCAGCCGAGACCGATGCGGGCTCAGACTTCGCCACCTGCGGCAATGACGGCATGACCGCGGCCGGGGGTTGCGGATCCGTCCCGGTAGCCACGCCCGAAGCCGACCCGTCCGAAACAGGCGGCGTCACAACTGTGGGGGCCCCGAGCTTCTGCGGCGTTTCCGCAGCCGCCGAAGGCGCATCCGCGGCAACCGAGGGCACATCCGCCGCCGAAGACGAATCCGCCGGAACAAAAGCGGCCGGGGCCGACTCGGCGGGCACGCTATCCGATGTGGACTCACGCGTCGGTGACACCGGCGTCACGACAGGCCCTGCCGGCCGCGGCACGGACAGGGCCGGGCCGGGTTGCTCCGAGGAAGCCGCCCCACCAGCCTTCTCGGCCGGACCGGACGCCTCCGGGCCGCCATGGCCGCCGGCCGGATCCGCATCCGGCTGCCGCTCGGGCTTCTCCATGTCGGCTCCCTACAAGTGCAACGCCTACGCCGGAGGAGGTTAACCGGAGGCCGTCGATGGGTCCGAGTCGCCCCGGCATCCCGGAGGCCGGACGTGCGGAACGGCCTTCACGGAGATCCGCGAAGGCCGTCCCGGGGTGATGCGATCAGCTCAAGACTCGAAACCTGGTTCAGTGGCGCGGGATCGAGTCGCCGTTGCGGGAGAGCCACTCGGCGAAGGTCTGCAGCCCAGGGTTGAGGCGGCGGACCTGGTCGAGGTCGCGGACGCCGGTGAAGTAGTCGGCGTGCTCGGTGTAGTACTGGAACATGTTGCCGATCTCGTCGGCGCCCGGGAAGCCGAGCGCGCGGTACGCGTCGTGGCTGAGCGGCCGGTAGACCACGGTCTCGCCGAGCGTGCGGCTCAGCTGCGCCGCCATCTCCTCACCGGTCAGGTGCTCACCGGCGATGTGCACGGTCTGCCCGGCGTACCCCGGCCCGCCCTTGAAGACGCCGTAGGCGGTCCGCCCGATGTCCTCGGCCGCGATGCCGGCCAGTCTGGCCTCTCCCATCGGCAGGTTCAGGACGAGCGTGCCGTCCGCGTCCCGGACCGGCTCCCAGCCGAAGCCGATGAAGTTGTCGAAGTAGGCGGTGGTGCGCAGGAATGTGGTGGGCACGCCGAGCGAGGTGAAGAGGCTGTCCGCCTCGGCCTTCGCGTCGAAGTGCGGGACCGTGTAGGCGTCCTGAAGCGTGGGCAGCCGGGGGTCGGAGGCGGGGATGTGGTCGCGGGTGTCCTCGAGCGTGGACCAGACGACGTGCGCGACGCCTGCGGTCTTGGCCGCGCGGGCGAGGTTGGCCGCCTCCTCCTGCTCGCGGGTGGCGGACATGTGGGCCCAGAAGTTGGTGACCAGGTACGCGCCGTAGGCCCCGGTGAACGCCTTGACCAGGCTCTCCTCGTCGTAGTTGTCGGCTTGGATCACCTCCGCCCCGAGCTTGACGAGTTCCTGCGCCTTCTCGGAGGTGGCGTCGCGGGTGAGCGCGCGCACCGTGAAGCCGCCGTCGGGGTCGTCGAGGATCGCGCGGACCAGGCCGTTGCCCTGGGCTCCGGTGGCGCCGACGACCGCGATGATCTTGTTCATGACACTCTCCGCATCCTCGTCCGGGCCTTTCCGGCCCTTCTAATGACGCATCAACCTGACGACTCCATCGAAGATTCCCGATCGATGACGCATCAACCTGTGACGCGTACCATCGGGAAGGTGACTGACTGGCTGACGGATGACGAGCAACGCGATTGGCGCCGCTTCGTCGAGATGCAGGGCCGGCTGATGGCCCAGATCGCGGCCCACATGCAGGCCGAGGGCAAGCTGTCGGTGCCGGACTACGAGGTGCTTGTGCACCTGTCCGAGGCGCCGGCCGGGCGGATGCGCTCGACCGACCTGATCGAGCGCACCTGCTGGGAGAAGAGCCGCCTCTCCCACCACCTGACCCGGATGGAGAAGCGCGGCCTGATCACGCGCGAACTGCGGGCGGACGATCTGCGCTACTCGGACGTGGTGATCACGCCGGACGGGCGGGCCGCGATCGAGGGGGCCGCGCCGATGCACGTGGCGCACGTCCGGACCTGGTTCGTGGACGCGCTGACGCCGGCGGAGCTGACCACGTTCGCGGAGTTGTGCGACAAGGTCACCGCCCGGCTGGACGAGGCGACGCCGCTCTGCACGGAGGAGCGTCAGGCGGTCTAGCGGGCCAGCATCTCGGCGATGAGGGCGCGGCGCTGCCCATGGGTGAGCGGATTGCCGCGCGCCGCCGGCCGTGACTGCCAGGGCCGGGGGCCGGACGGGCGCCGGTACTCGACGCCGAGCGCGTCCAGCCGGGCGTAGTGGCTGTTCAGACGGTGTTCGAAGTCGACGGGATCACGCGCGCCGGAGGACCAGACCACCTCGGCGAACGCGCACAACCGCGGAAACGCCATGTAGTCCACGGCCCGCGCGTCCGGCATGTGCTCGGTCCAGATGTTGGCCTGGGCGCCGATGATGCGTGCGGGGTCGGCCACGCCCGCGGGCACGGGGTCGAACGCGTACACGTCGGAGACCGTCAGCCGACTCCCGACCGGAACCGGCTCGCCGGGGTCATCGGACTGGCGATAGTCCAGGTAGACGTGCATGTCCGGGCAGGAGACCACGTCGTGGCCCGCGTTCGCCGCGCGCACCGCGGACTCCGGGCCGCGCCACGCGGCGATCAGCACATCCGCCGGAGCGCCGCCCTCCAGGATCTCGTCCCACCCGAAGGGTCGCCGCCCGCGCTCGGCGAGGAAGCCCGCCAGCCGGGCCACGTACCAGGCTTGCACGTCGTCGACGCCAAGCGCGATCGCCGCGGGACTGGTACGCCACTCCGTGCGGTCGCATTCGTCGCCGCCGATACCGACCACCGGCGACGGAAACAGGTCACAGACGGTGTGCAGCACGGTCCGGCAGAACTCAAGCGCCTCGTCCGACACCGAGAGCGTGTGCGTGGAGACGCCCCACGCCTCCATCACCGAGGGCTCACCAGAGCCATTGCCCAGCCGGGGGTACGCCGCGAGCACCGCCTGCACATGGCCGGGCAGGTCGATCTCCGGAACCACAGTGACGTGCCGGGCCGCCGCGTAGGCGACGATCTCCCGGACGTCGTCCGCCGTGTAGAACCCGCCGTGCGGCCGCTCGTCGAACTCGCCGTGCACCCGTGACCCCCGCATGCTGCGCGGCCGCCACGCCCCCACCTCCGTCAGGCGCGGATAACCCGGGATCTCCAGCCGCCAGCCCTGGTCGTCCGTCAGGTGCAGGTGGAGCACGTTGAGCTTGTGCAGCGCGAGCAGGTCGATCAGCCGCAACACGCCCGCGACCGGCATGAAGTGCCGGGCCACGTCGAGCAGGCAGCCCCGCCAGCGGAACCGGGGTGCGTCGGCGATCTCGCCCACCGGCACCGTCCACGGCCCGGCGCCGGTCGCGGCGCGGCGGAGCGCGGCCGGTGGCAGCGACTGCCGCAGCGTCTGAAGTCCGTAGTGGACGCCCGCCCGGCCGCCGCCGGTCACCGTGACCGATTCGGCAGTGACGCTGACGCGGTAGGCCTCCGGCGGCATAGCCTCGTCGAGACGGAGCACGATCGCCCCACCGGGAGCCCGCTCATCTGCGGAGAGACCGGCAGGACCTGCCGCGGTGGGCGGCAGGAAACAGCCGGTCGGCGGGCCGAGCGTGGCGCGCAGCAGGTGCGCCTCGGTGGCGAGCGAGCCGGGCGCGTCAAGCACCGTGTCCGGTCGCAGCACGAACGTACCCTCGGCGAGGAGAACCGACGCGGGGCGCGGGATCATCAGTCCTTCACCGCCCCGGCCAGGCCGGACACCAGGCGCCGCTGAACGAGCAGGAAGAAGATCAGCACGGGTACGGTCATCAGCACCGAAGCCGCCATGATCCCGCCCCAGTCGTTCTCGTCCGGCTTGAAGAAGACGAGCAGCGCCATCGGCAGCGTCTGATTCTCCGTCGCACTGATGATGAACGTGCGGGCGAACAGGAAGTCGTTCCACGCCGTGATGAAGGAGAACACGCTTGTGGCGGCCAGGCCGGGCGCGACAAGCGGGAAGAGGATGCGCCACAGGATCTGCCAGCGGGACGCGCCGTCGAGCTGCGCGGCCTCCTCGATCTCGTCCGGGATCGCGGCGACGAAACCGCGCAGCATCCAGACCGCGAGCGGCAGCGTGAACGCGAAGTGCACAAGGATCAGCGAGAACAGCGTGTTGAGCGCCCCCAGATCCCGCACCAGGAAGAACAGCGGGATTGTCAACGCCTCGATCGGCACCATCTGCGCGATCAGGAACAGCACCAGCAGCGTGCTCCGGAACCGGAAGCGGAAGCGGGTCAGCGCGACCGCGGCCAGGAACGCGACAAGCCCGGACAGCACGACCACCGCGAGCGCCACGATCAGGCTGTTCAGGAAGTACCTGCCGAAGCCGTTGACCTGGAGCACGCGCTGAAAGCTGTCGAGCGACGGCGCGAGCGTCCACGGCACCGGCGAGGCGGACTGGATCTCCCCGGCCGGTTTCAGCGCGGACAGCACCATCCAGTAGATCGGGAAGGCGACGACCAGCGCCACCAGGAGCGCGACGGTGTTCGGAATCAGGCGGCGGGTCACAGCGGCTCCCCGGAGCGGCGCAGCAGGCGCAGGTAGACAAGCGTGACGGCGAGCAGGATCAGCATCATGACCACGCCGATCGCGGAGCCGAGGCCGTACTCGGACGAGGCGAACGCCTGCTGGTACGCGTACACGTTGAGGGTGAGGTTCTGGCCGGCGATGCCGCCGCCGTTGGTCATCACGTAGATCTGGGTGAAGATCTTGAAGTCCCAGATGATCGACTGGATGACCACGATCGCGATGATCGGGCGCAGCATCGGCACGGTGACCCGCCAGAAGGACTGCCACGGGTTCGCGCCGTCCAGTTGGGCGGCCTCAAGCACCTGTTCGGGCAGCGCCTTGATCCCGGCGTAGAGCGTGACCATCACGAACGGGACGAGTGCCACACGACCACGGCACCGACCAGGGCGAAAGCGGAGAAGCGCTGGTAGGTCCAGTTGTGCCCCTCCCAGCCGAGCAGCCGGTTGACAAGCCCCAGGTTGGTGTCGAAGAGGAACATCCAGACTGTGGATCCGGTCATCGCGGGTGCGGCCCAGGCGGCCATCGCGGCGAGCGACAGCGCATAGGCGGCCCACCGGCTGACCTTGGTGAGCAGCACCGCGAGCGCGGCCCCGACCGCGAGCGTGACAAGCACGAGCGCGGCCGCGAACAGCACCGTCGCCCAGAGCACCGACCAGAACTTCGGTGCGGACATCAGGTCGATGTAGTTGCCCAGCCCGACGAACCGGGTCGGCTGGCCGCCGCTGACCTGGGCCTGCCGGAAGTCGAGCACGGAGAGCAGGCCGAGCTGGTAGATCGGGTAGGCGAAGAGCGGGAGCAGCACCGCAGCGGCCGGGATCAGCAGCCACAGCGGCGTGAGATCGCGGGCCCGGCCCTTCACGGCCGGGCCCGCGTTCACAGTTGTCACTTGTTCAGGGCCGCGCTGACCGCGGCGGCGGCCTCGTCGGTCGCGGCGTCCACAGTCGATCGGCCGGTCACGATGTTCTGAAGCATTGTCGGAATGACGGCCTGACTGTCGATCGTGCCCCAGCCCGGATCGACCGGGACGAACGTGGTGCCGGCCGCGATCGTGTCCAGGAACGGCTTGAGCGTGGGATCCTTGGCCGCGATCTCGGTACGGGCCGAGGTGAGCGTTGGCAGGTTGCCCATCGCGTCGAACATCTTCAGCTGGTAGCTCTTGCTGCCGAGCAACTCCAGGAAGTCCGCGGCGAGCGTGCGACGCGGCGTGTTCTTCATGACGCCCAGATTGTTGCCACCGGCGAACGCGGGCGCGATGCTCCCGGCCGTGACGCCCGGCAGCGGCACGACCGCGTACTTACCCTTGACCGCGCCGGCCTCGACCGCGGTGCGGTTGAAGTTGCCGAGGATCGCCATGCCGGCCTTGCCGCTCGCGAACAGCTCGACGGTCTTGCCGCCGGTCAGGTCCGCGCACTGCTGCGGCGGGCAGTTGTCGTCCTTGAGCAGGTCCGTGTAGGCGGTGACGCCGGCCCGGGACTGCGCCGAGTTCAGCGCCGTGATGTCGCCGCCGTTGGCCCAGACGAAGGGCAGCGCGCCGAACGTGTACTTGCCGCCGACCGCGACGCCGAACAGCTCCGGCTTGCGCTGCCGGATGGTCTTCGCGGTGGCGGTCAGCTCCGCAAGCGTGGCCGGTGGCGTGAGGCCGAGCTCGGTGAAGACGTCAGTGCGGTAGTGCAGCGCGCGGACACCGACCCACCAGGGCAGGCCGTACGCCTTGCCGTCGACTGTGGCGCTGGAGCGCAGGTCGGCCGCGAGGTCCGCACCCTCGGACCAGCCGTCCAGGTCCGCGGTGATGTCGGCGAGGCCGCCCGCGTTGACGTACTCGGCGAGGTCGGTGTTGCCGAACTCCACCACGTCGGGCGCGCTGGCCGGGTCGTTGAACGCGCCCTTGAACCGCTCGGCGCGCGTCTCGACCGCGATGTACTGCACGTCGACGGTCACGCCCTGGTGCGCGGCCTGGAACTCGTCGACGGCGGCCTTGATCACCGCTTCCTTCGGGGCGCGGTTCGGCTCGTCGAAGAGCCAGACGCGCAGCGTGCCTGTCGTCTCGTCGGTGCCGGACGTGGCCGGCGCGCTTGTGGAGGGGGCACAGCCGGTCAGCAACGCGGCGGCGACGGCGATCCCCGCAATCCGCTTCTTCATCGGGCCTCCGGTCAAGGAATTATTTCGTGCATGGTTCGTAAATAGTTCGTTGATCTCAGTGGCACCTAGAGTGGGCTCGCCCCGGTCAGCACGTCAAGACCCCGGCGGTCACAAATGCGGCCGCAGCACGCCGGAAACCCGCCCGTCATGATCAACGACCGGAATGGCCCGCCACTTGTCGAACGCGGTGCACGGGTGCGAGATCCCGAACAGCACGAGATCCCCGGGTACGAGCCGCATGCCCCCTGTCGACAGATAGGTGTGGTGGTCGTTCATCCTGGTCACACGCATGCCGATGGCGTCCTCAAGAGCGCCGCCGGACCGCCGTACCCGCTGCGGCTCGGGCAGTCCCTCGTCGTAGGGGGCGTCGCGTTTGCCCATGCCGATCAGCGCCAGGCCCGGCTCGGGCGTGGAGAGCACCTGCGCCCACACACCGAGCGCGGCCTGCAGAACTCCCTGGTCCGCGAGCCGGTTGAACGGCGTGCGCTCGCGGTAGAAGCCGTCATCGTGCGAGACGTAGGCGCCGGAACGGAGCAGCGCGGTGACCGGGCGGCCGTCCGGCAGCGCGCCGGGCAGCCGGTCCGCGACCACGTCGAACCAGGCGCTCCCACCCGCGGAGACGATCAGGTCGCCGTCGATCAGATGGGCCACTGCGCCGGCCGCCTCACGCAGCCGGTCGAGGAAGGCCGCGACCGCCCCCGCGTCCGGCAGGCCGCCCTCGTAACCTGTCACGCCGGCCAGCCGCAACGTCGCGTGATCATGGACCGCGGCGGCCACCACAAGCAGTTCATCGAGGGTACGGGTGCCCGTCCGGCCGTTCGCGTGGCCGAGCTCGACAAGCACCGGGACGGTCGGCCCCGCCCGCCCGGCCGCCTCCGCGCCGGCTACCGAGTCGACAGTGATCATCACCTGGTGGGCGGCGGCCCAGCGCAACGCCGTCGGGTCGAGGACCTGGTTGGCGATCAGGATTCGGGTCGCGCCCATCGCGTGTGCGGCAAGCGCCTGGTTCGCGGTCGCGACAGTGACGCCCCAGGCTCCGGCGGCGAGCTGCGCCCGTACCAGCGAAGGGCTCATGTGGGTCTTGATGTGCGGCGCGAACGTGAGGCCGTGGCGTGCGCAGAACGCGGCCATGGTGGCCACGTTCGCGTCGAGCGCGGCCTGCCGGGCGATCATCAGCGGATAGGTGAAAGCACCGTCGAACAGGCCGTGGCCTGCGGCGATGAAGTCCTCGTCCGGGATGGGCGGCCCAGGGTTGAAGAACCCCTTGGTACGCCAGTCGATCGCTGTCACTGTGACACCCTTCTCGCGGGGCGGGCTTGACCCGCGCGGGCCGAAGCCCCACTCTTAGTCGAGCTTTAGCGCACTATTTTCGAACCTGCTCGAATATCGGTTCCGATCCTAGGTGAGGAGCGGCCTGTCGTGGCGATGGTCATCGGGCTGGTGGTCCACGCGAGCCACCGGCCGCGGTTCGACGCGGCGTCGCGCACGCTGACCGGCGCCTCGCTGGAGTGGGTCACCTACGAACACGAGCCGGAGATCCGCCCGCTCGTCGGTGACCTGCTGCGGCGCAAGCGCGTCGACGGCCTGCTGCTCGGCCCGGTCCCCTACGCCCGGGCCCGCGAGGTCATCCCGGCCGACCTGCCTGTCACAGTCACCCGCCCGGCCCCGCTCGACCTGGCGCTCGCCTGGGGCCGCGCGCTCGCGGACGGCGGCCCGGCCGTACCGGTAAGCATCGACACGTTCGGCCAGGACACGGTGGACGAGGTCGCGGACGCGCTCGGCCTGGACCGGGCGCTCATCGACGCGTGGCCGTTCGACGAGGCGCAGACAGTGGATGACATCGTCGCGTTCCACCGCCGGGCTGCCGCGCCGCTGGTGATCAGCGTGCGCACCGGCGTGATCGCAGCAGGCGTCGAGGGCGCGACAGTGGTCAGCGCGCAGCCGGAGATCGCCACCATCCGCGCGGAACTGCACCAGCTCGCGCTGCGGGTCAAATCCAAGCAGGCCGACGAGCTGCGGTTCGCGGCCGGCGTGTTCCTTGTCGCGCCGAACTCCCCCGACCCGGACCGCGCCCGGATCGGCCTGATGAACCTGCTGCTCAACACGCCCGAGTTCGCCGACTGCTGGATCGAGAACCGCGACCGGCGCGGCGTCGTCGTCTTCGCGCACCGCGCACTGTTCGAGGCCGTCACGCACCGCTGGGTCGACCTGAACGTGCTGGCCAGAGCACAGGAGACACTTGGGGTACGGGTGGTCGCCGGCTTCGGCATCGGCTCCTCCGCCCGCACCTGCGTCGCGCTGGCCGAGCGCGCCGCCGCCCGCGCCGAGCAGGAACCGGTGCCGGGTGCGTACCTGATCGAGGACTCCGGGCTGGTCATCGGCCCGATGGGCGCGGGCGGCACCGCGCTGACGTTCACCTACCGCTCACACGACGAGGGCCTTGAGGGCCTGGCCGCGGAGGTCGGGCTGAGCGCGGGCACACTGTCCCGGCTGGCCGCGATCGAACGCGGGCTGGCCGGCCGGGCCGTGTCGCCGGGCGAGCTGGCCGCGTCGCTTGGGATCACCGACCCGAGCGGACGTCGGCTGATCCGCAAGCTGAGCGAACGCGGCCTGGTGGTGGACGAGGGCAGCGCGCAGGTGAGCCGCAAGGGACGCCCGACCCGGCTGTACCGGCTGGCGATCACATCCGCGGTGCCGGCCCCGTGACCCCACTGGACCTGGTGCTGACCGGCGGGCACGTCGTCGACGTCGGCGGTGGCCACGTCGGGGCATTCGACGTCGGCGTACGGCACGGAAAGATCGCCGCGGTCGCGCCCGCACTTGACGTCTCCGCCGCCCGCGAGGTCGTCGACGTACGCGGCCGCATCGTCACGCCCGGCCTGGTCGATCTGCACACCCACGTGCACGCGGGAGGCGGCTACTGGGGCATCGACCCGGACCCGATCGCCTGGTGCACCGGCGTCACCACCTGGGTCGACGCGGGATCGGCCGGCGCCTACACGCTCGGCGCGTTCCGGGCAGCCGCGGCGCGCGGGCGGGTACGCATCGCCGCGTTCCTCAACATCTCCGCGGTCGGCCTGTCCGGGCGGACCGGCGAGGCCCGCGACCTGGCGCACTGCGACGTGGACCTGGCCGTCTCGACGATCGTCGCGAACCGGGACCTGGTCCGCGGCGTGAAGGTGCGGATGGACCGGGAGACCGTCGGCGACAACGGCCTGGAGCCGCTGCGCCGGGGGCTCACCGTCGCAGAGGCCTGCGGCGTGCCACTTATGGTCCACATCGGAACGTCGCCCCCGGAGCTGACGGACGTGGTGTCGCTGCTGCGCCCCGGCGACCTGGTGACGCACTGTGCGAGCGCGATCGCGGCCGGCTCCTCGCCCGCGCATCCGGCGCTTGTCGACGCGTACCGCCGAGGCGTTCTGTTTGATCTCGGTCATGGCTCCGGGGGTTTCGCCTTCGACGTGCTTGACGCGCAGCTCGCGCTCGGGCTGATCCCGCACACGCTCAGCTCCGACCTGCACGCGCGCAGCGTCTACGGCCCGGTGTTCGACCTGCCGACCACACTGACGAAGCTGCTCGCGCTCGGCCTGAGCCTTGAGGACGTGATCGCACGCGCCACCGTGCACCCCGCGCGCGTGCTCGGTCTACCGGCCGGCACGCTCACCGTCGGCGCACCCGCGGACCTCGCCGTGTTCACGCTTCGCGACGGCCCGTTCGAGGTGGTCGACGCGCACCAGCAACGCCGGATCGCGCCGCATCGGCTGGTCAACGACGCCACCTACGTCGGCGGCCGGCTGCTCACCCCGCGCCTGCCCGAGCCGCCTCCGGCCTGGATCCCGCTGACCCCCGCCCAGCGCCAGGCGCTGCACGACCGCACGAACGCGTTGCGGGCGCTGCTGCGCGAGCCGCTTGTCGGCGCGGACGGCCTGTCCGAACAGTTCCCCCGTTACTCCGTCTAGTTGACTGGTTGTCCGTCCAGAAAGGCGTTCCCGTGCCCAAGCGCATCATCGTCACCGACAAGGCCGCCCCGCCCGGCGGCCCGTACTCGCAGGCCGTCGTGGCCGGCGACTTCGTCTACCTGGCCGGCGCCTGCCCCGTCCTCCCCGACGGCACCTGGATCCGCGACGACTTCAAAGCCGCGGCCCGCCAGTCCTTCGCCAACCTCGCCGCGGTCGCCGAGGCCGCCGGCGCCTCCCTCTCCCAGGCCGTCCGGGTCGGCGTCTACCTCCGTGACTTCGCCGACTTCCCGGCCATGAACGAGATCTACGTCGAGTTCCTCGGCACCGAGAACCTCCCGGCCCGCACCACACTCCCGGTCGCCCTCGAAGGCTTCCAGATCGAAATCGACGCAGTCCTCTACACCGGCAAGTAGTGGTCCCGGTGCCGTCCCTGAGCACCGGGGCGGCGCCACACCCCTGCCAGTTTGCTGCCAGTTTGGCAACAACTGGCAGCAAACTGGCAGCAGGCCGCCTGACGGTCGCGCAGGCCGATATGGCCGTGTCACACCTTCATCAGCTCGTCGTGGATCGGGCCGGAGCGGGGGAGGCGGTGCCACCACCAGTCGTGGGTGGGGTCGTGGTCGTCGGCCGCGTGTTCGACACGGTTGTCGACGTCGGGCTGAGTGAAGGCGAGGAAGCGGCGGTCGATCTCGGCGACCACGCTGTCCACAGCGCGGCGCAGGTCGAGCGGGAGCAGCGCGGTCGCCTGCGCGATCCAGTCCCGGAAACAGAGCGCCGCGATGTAGTCGTGCGCACCCCAGATCGACAGGTCGTCCGGCGCCGCGAACAGATCCGCCTCGAACTTCGCCAGATGTGCCCGCCAGGCGCGCACCAGCAAGACCAGATCCAGGCTGCGGCCGGGCGCGACCGCGACGGTGACCGTGGCGAGAAACGCGAGGTCGTCGTCGGTCAGCGGCATCGGGCCACCATAGCCGCCACGTCCGGCGGTATGCTCGCGGAACCGGCCAGGTGGAAGGGTGGGCTTCCATGTTCGTCACCCCCTACGACCCGGTGTGGGCGGAACGCGGGCTCACCCTCGCCGACTCGCTTCAGGCGGCACTGGGACCCCTTGCGCTGCGCGTCGCGCACATCGGCAGCACATCGGTGCCGGGCATGGCCGCGAAGCCGATCTACGACCTGCAGGTGAGCGTGTCCGACCTGGACATCGCGACCGCCGCCTTCGGGGAGACCTTGACCGAATTCGGCTTCGAGCGGCGCGCCTACACCTTTGACCACGTCCCGGCCGGCCGGGACGACCCGCAGGAGCAGTGGGCCAAGCGCTACTGGAACCGGCGCGTCCCCGGCGAGGACCAGATCAACCTGCACTGCCGCCTCGCCGGCTCCCCGAACGAGCGCCTGGCCCTGCTGTTCCGCGACTGGTTCCGCGCCCACCCGGCCGCGGTCCCGGCCTACGCCCGCTTCAAACAGCAGCTCGGCACCGCCGTCGCCGACATCTACGTCTACACCGACCTCAAGGACCCGGTGATCGACGTGATCATCGTGGCGGCCGAGGAGTGGGCGGCAGCCACGGGCTGGACGCCGTAACCGGACCCTCACCGAACAGGTGGCACGGCCCGCTCACAGGCCGGTTCCGGCCTGCCGCAGCTCGGCATGCCACGTCGATTCAGGCGTCAGCTCTTCGACCAGACGCCGAGTTCGTTGCCGCTGGGGTCGGTGAAGTGGAAGCGGCGGCCGCCGGGAAAGTCGTAGGGCCCGTTGACGACGGTGCCGCCAGCGGCGCGGACCGCGTCGGCCGTGCTGTCGAGGGCGTCGGAGTAGAGCAGGACGAGCGGGCCGCCCGGGCTGACCTGATCGTCGAGGCGCAGGCCACCGACCTCGGGTGCGTCGTCGGTCGCACCGCGGATGCCGGCGTAGCCTGGCCCGTAGTCGGTGAACCGCCAGCCGAAGGCCGCGGTGTAGAAACGCTTCGCCGCGTCCAGGTCGGTCACCGTGAACTCGATGTAGTCGATGGTGTGATGGTTCATGACGCCGATCTGCCTCGATCGCGTACCGGCCGGTGGGGTCGATCTCCATGATGGTGCGGCGGGCCTCGGCGTGCCGGCCGCGCGCGTAGTGCAGGCCTACGAGCAGGTAGAACGCCAGCCGGTCGCCGTTCATCGCGCGGCGGCGCAGTGCCGCGGTGCGGCCTTTGCGGTAGAGGAGCCGGTTCAGGCGGCGGCGCGCGTGCTCGTCGGTGCGGCTCAGCTCCTCAAGCTCGGCCAGGCGGCCGGCGCGGCCGAGCAGCTCGACGTGCAACAGGTGCGCCTCATGCCGGTCCAGGTCGTCGCTGAAGCACTCGGCGAACGGGCTTACCAACGCGATCGCCGCGGCGAAGTCGCCACGGTCCTCCGCGAGCCGAACCGCCGCCGCATCGAAACGTGCCGTCTCCACGGCGACAGTATGACGATCTTCTACTGGGTACGGTCGGCGCCATACCCGTAATGTCATCGGATTGCTTCTGCGCCTCGGCGGGGCCGGGCCGGGCCGGAGGTGGCCGCGCGGTTGGCGGCCGGCCCGGTGGCCTCGACAAGCAGGTCCGCCGGGAGCAGGACGGTGGCGGTGCTGCCCTGCGGGCCGGTCTGCAGCGTGATCGTGATGCCGCGGCGCTGGGCGAGGCGGGCGGCGACGTGCAGGCCGTGCCCGCGCTGTTCGGCGGTGGCGGCGGCCGGCGCGCGCAACAGTTCGTTCGCGGCGTCGAGCGTGTCCGGGTCGATGCCGCGGCCGACGTCGCGAACGGTGATCAGGCATTCGCCGCGCATCGGCGTGCAGACCACCCGGACCGGCCGGCCGGGCGCGGCCGCGAGCGCGTTGTCGACAAGTTCGGCGAGGAGGTGGGTGACGTCGATGAGCGCGCGGCCGAGCAGGATCGGGCCGCTGACCGGGACGACCTCGACCCGGTGGTAGTCGTCGGCCTCCGCGGCGGCGGCGCGCAGCACGTCGAGCATCGGCACCGGCTTGCGCCAGCGGCGGGCCGGCGTACTGCCGGAGAGCGTGAGGTGCTTTTCGACGTTGCGGCGCATGCGGGCGGCGAGGTGGTCGATTGTGAACAGCCGGGCCAGCTCGTCCGGGTCGGTCTCCCGGCTCTCCACCTCGTCCAGCATGGACAGCTGGCGGTGCAGGAGGGTCTGGTTGTCCCGGCCGACGCGCAGTGCGAGCTGCTGGGCGTCGCGGCTGATCGTCTCGGCCGCGACCGCGTCGACGGCGTGGCAGGCGATCGCGCGCACCGCGTTGCCGAGCGGCGCGAACGGCCCGCCCATGGGTGGTGGCAGCGCGGTCGCGGGGTCGACGGGCTCACCGGCGCGGACGCGGCGGGTCAGGTCGGGGATGCGCACGGCCGCGAGGTCCTCCGCGTACGCGTGGGCGGCGCGCACCTGCCGGGCGAGCCAGACGACGACCGCGCTTGCCGCGAGCACGAGCAGCCCGAGCACCGCGGCGAGCACGATCGGGACGGTCAGCGGCATCTCACCGCTGCCGGCGCGCGCTATCGCGTTGCCGCCGGCGTAGGCGATCATGCCGGCACCGGCGGGGATCAGGATGACCAGGGCGAAGTTCTTCATTCCGGCGCCTTCCAGGAGACGGTGCCGCGCGGCGCGGGAGGCTGCGGGCTGGTGGCGCGCAGCCGGGCGAGCAGTTCCGCGCGGTTCGGTGCGCCGAGGCGGGCGCGCATGCGGGCCACGTGGTGTTCGACTGTCTTTGGCGTGATGAAGAGCCGGTCGCCGATCTCCTTGTAGGTGAGTCCCGCCAGGATCAGCTCCGCGACCTCCTGCTCCCGGTCGGAGAGCTGCCCGCTGGGCGTGGGACCGGCCGGTTTGTCGGTGTTGTCCGCGCGCGGTCCGGGCTGGCGGCCCTGTAGAAGCCGGGCGGTGTCGAGGAGCGTGACCATGGCGCGCCGGTCTGCGGTGCGGGCCGCGGCCTGCCCGGCGAGCCGCGCCGCGTCCCAGGAGAGGCCGGTGCGGTGCAGGTCGCGGGCGTGCTGGACGACCTCGTCCGGGTCGATGTCGCCGGTGAGCAGGCGGCGCCAGCTGGTGGCCGCGGCCGCCAGAATCGCGGTGTGCGCGGTCGCCCCGGCGTGTGCGGCGAGCGCGTCCACATGCACGGCCGCGGTGTCCGCGTCCTCCCCCACCACGGCCGCCTGCAGCAGGTACCAGTGCAGCGTGGCGTGCCACAGCGGCGGCCGCCCGAGCCGATCCAAAAGATCAAGAGCCTGCTCCACGGGTACGTCGAGCGCCGCGCGTTCCCCGAGCCGGGCGCCCGCGATCGCCAGTTCCCCCAGGGGCAGCAGCGTGAACAGGTCGACCGGGTGGCGCAGCACGGTCTCCCGCGCGGTCGCCCAGCCGCGGTGCATCTCGGGCAGGTCGCCGGTGCGCCGGGCCAGGCCGATCCGCAGCGCGGCGGCGAACAGCCCGTCCCGCAGCTGGATCGGCGCGCCAGCCGCGGTGCCGGCCGCGAGGTGGTCCCGGGCGGCCGCGGTGTCGCCGCGGAACATCCGGATCCATCCGGCGAGCAGCCGGTGGCGGCGGGCCATCAGCACCGAGCCCATGCCTGCGGTGAGCGCACGGCCGAGCACCGCGTCGGCCGCGTCGAGTTCGCCGTCGTGCAGTGCGACGAGCGCGGCGAGCGCGGCCGGGCTGTCCGGCAGCAGCACGGCCGGACCTGCCGGTTCGAGCAGCGCGGCGGCCTGGACGAGGGTGGCGAGCGCGGCCGCGGGTGAGCCGGTGATGCTCTCGCGCAGTCCTTCGGCCATCATCGCGGCCGCGTTGGTGAGCAGCGTGGGCGGCCCGTCCGTACCCTCGTCGGTCTCCACGAACGCGGCGCCGGTGGCCTGGTCCGCGAGCGCGGCGAACGAGCGTGAGGTGGGCGTGCGGGACCAGCGGTAGCGTTCGGCGCTGCGGGCCAGCTGGCCGCGGTGGGCGAGGACCGCGGCGGCGACCGCGGCGCCGGCGGCCCGGTCGTGCTCGGCGGCCGGGTCGGTGCCGGGCGCGCCGACCAGCCGGTCCGCGAGGCGCAGCGCGGTGTCCAGGTCGCCGCCGAGCGCGGTGGCGAGCGCGTGCCGTGCGCCGGTGGCGGCGCCCCCGGCGGCGGCTGCGGCGAAGAGTCGCGCGGCGACCTGGGGCGCGGCAGCGAGCGCCTCCTCCGCACCGGCCTGGAACGTGGGCGCGAGCACGCTGCCGCCGATGCCGGCGTCGACAAGGGAGCGGGCGACGGTGAGCGTCCGGTCGCCGCGGGCCAGTTGCAGCGCGGCGAGGCGCTGCCACAGGTCGGCGCGGTGGGCGACCGGTCCGAGCGCGGTGACGGCCTGCCGGGCCGCGGGGACGAGCGTGTCGTCCAGGCTGAACAGTCCGGTGGCGCGGGCCGCCTCGAGCAGTTCGTCGATGCCTGCCGTGTCCCGGCCGAGCAGTGCGGCGAGCACGTCGATCGGGAGCGCGCCGCCGGCCGCGGTGGCGAGCAGCAGCCGCCGGACGTCCGGCTCGAGGTGGTCGAGGTCCGCTCGGAACTGCAGCAGCGACGCGTCGGTGAGGTCCTGGCTGGTGGCGAGCACCGCGGTGAGGCGCTGCGCGAGACCGGGAACGCCGCCGCTGAGCTGGTGGACGCGGGCCGCGAGCCCGTCGGCCGGCGCGCCACCGGTCCAGGCGTGCACCGCTCGTGTCGTCTGCACAGGCGTGAACGGGCCGAGCTGCACCGCCGGGCGTTCGCGGCGGAGGATCGAGGTCAGCGAGGCAAGGCCGGCCGGGCGGGGCCAGGGGCGGTAGGCGAGGACGATGCGGCGGCGCCCGATCGCCAGCGAGTGAAGCGTGGCGAGCCGGCCCTCGTCGAGCAGGTGGGCGTCGTCGACGAGCAGGACAGCGTCGTCGTCCGCACCGTCCAGCGGGTCGGCCCAGACGTCGTGGACCGGCACGTCGTGCTCGCGGAGCAGTCCGGCCAGGTAGGACAGCAGCGCGGTCTTGCCGTGTCCGCCGGGGGCCTGCAGGCAGAGGCGCAGCGGCCCGGCGGGGTTCGCGGCGAGGTCGTCGCAGATCTGCGCGACCTGTTCATCGAGTACCAGCCAGGACGGTGTCATGGTGCGGATCGTCACCGTTCTCCTCAACCGAAGTTCGTGGCGTTCTTGCGGGGGCGACGGCCGGGCAGATCGGGGGTGCTGATCTTCACCGGCGGCCGGGGTGGCGGGTCGGGCAGCGGTGCGCGGTTGCCGGGCGCGGGCGCCGGGAGCACTGACGGCTCCTGGCCCGGCTCGGGCTCCCAGACCGCTTTTCCGCGGCCGCCCGGCGGCGGGCTGTCGTGCAGCCCGGCCGCGAGCTGGGCCGCGACCGCAGCGGCGCCCTCGGCGACAAGGGTCTGACCGCCGGGCGGGAGCGGCGTGACGCCGGGCAGGTGCTCGGCGACAAGCGTGGCGAGCAGCGGGGTGTGCCCGACGCCGCCGGTGAGCAGGATGCCGCCGAGGTGGTGTGGCGGCACGCCGGCCGCGGCGACCACGCGGGCCAGGGTGGCGGCCGGATGGTCGAGCAGCGGGCGGAGGAGCTGGTCGAGCTGGGTACGGGTGACGGTCAGCCGGGTCTCGCCGGGGTGCAGCGGCAGGATGATCTCAGCGTCGTCCACGTGGCTGAGCTGCTCCCGCGTGTACCGGCATTCGGCGCGCAGGTCGTGCAGGATCCGCAGCTCGCGTTCGTCCGCCGGGTCGAGGCGGCCGATCTCCTTGCGGAGCTGCTCGAGCGCGTGGTGGGCGAGCGCCTCGTCGAGGTCGGCGCCGCCGATCTGCTGCGCGCCGGTGCGGGTGGCGCGGACCGCGTACGTGATCGGGTTGGTCCTGGTGATGACTGATGCCTCGTATCCGGTGCCGCCGACGGTGAGGACCGCGAGCGCGGGCGCGCTCTTGCCGCCGCGGGCCGAGTGTCCCTCGGCCGCGAGCACCGGCTCGGGGAGCGGTTCGGCGGCGAGTCCGACGTCGGCGAGCGCGGCGCGCAGCGCGGACACGTGGTGCGCGGTGAACGTGGCCGGGTGGGCGAGCACGACCCGGACCGGCGGGTCGCCCTCGCGGGCCCGGATCAGGTCGGTGACGCGGCGGGCGACGATCGCGGTGAGCGTCTGCGGGGACCAGCGCTCGCCGCGCAGCAGGACCGGGGCGTCCGCGCCGATCCGGCCGGCGAACTCGCGGGCGATGACGCCGGGGCGCAGCACCGGCCCGCGCTCGGCCGGGTCGCCGACCTGGAGGCCGCCGTCCGGGCCGACGTGCAGGACCGCGGGGGCCTCGTCGGTGTCACCGCGCAGGCGGACCGGGGCGGGGCGCTTCCACGCGCCGTCGACGAGGCGGCTGGCGGCCGCGGTGACGTGGGTGCCGCCGATGTCGATGCCGAGCACGTACGTCACGCCGTCTCGCCCCCTCCCGGTTCGAAAGGGCATCCGCCATGAGCCGGCGGATGCCCTCCCCATCCCTCGTGTGTCCCTCCTTGGCACCCCTACCCGGGAGGGACAGGCCCTTCCGTGGCGATGCGTGGGCACACGCTCACACAGCCGGCTCGGCAGACGGAGGTCCGGCTGCGGCCACGGTAAGGCCTTCGCCCGCCGGAGACGGGCCGGGATGGCTCCGTCCCGTCTCACCGGTGGACTGCAACGTTCGTACCAGACGGCGCCGAGGGGACGGACCCCACAAAAACAGGGGCCCCGATAACCCCTAATCCCCTATCCCCATCCCCCGGGCCCCCAGGGGGGAGCGTGCGGAACCCGGTCTCGTCCCCGATGTTCGCCGCAGGGCGTCACACTAACTTCGGTGGTGGCAGCCAGAGCCCTTCAACCGTGCTGACGAGAGGTTTCCTCCCATGTCTTCCACCCTTCACGACTTCGTGCTCAACCTGATCACCGACTCGACCGCCCGCTCGGTGTTCGAGCTGGACCCGGAGGCGGCGCTGACCGCGGCCGGCCTGGGCGACATCACACCGGCCGACGTGACCGACGTGGTGCCGCTGGTGATGGACTACGCGGCGGTGCCCGGCCTGGCCGACCTGTCGCTGCCGACCGCGGCGGTCGAGACCGTGGCCGGCGACACCGTGTCCGCGACAGCGATCGCGCAGCTCCAGTCGGTGACCGCGCAGCTGTCCGCCGGCACCACGCACGGCGATCTGGGCAACACGGCCGCCGCGGCCGGCCTGGCGATCGACCACAACAGCGTTCAGCTGGGCGTCGGCGCGCTTACCGGTCTCGGTCTCGGCGGTGTCTCCGAGGTCGGCGTCGACCTGCCGGTCGACCTGGGCGTGGACGGCGACCTGACCGCGCAGCTCGACGCGGACGTGGCCGGCACGGTCTCCGCGCCGGTAAACGAGGTCGCAGGCACGGTCTACGACGTGGCGGACACAGCCGGGCTCGGCGACACAGTGACCGGCGTCGGCAGCACGGTCGGCGGCCTGGACGGCACGATCAACGGGCTGGGCGGGACCGTGTTCGGCTCGGTCGGCTTCGGGTTGGACACGGTCGGCAGCACACTGCACGGCGTGACCGGCACGGTGAGCGGCGTGACCGGCGGCGTCAACGGCCTCACCGACCACCTGACCCACGGCACCGGCCTGGACCACACGCTCGACGGCGTCACCTCCTCGGTGGACGGCCTGACCGGCGACACCCTCGGCTCGGTCACCGGCGGCACCGGCCTGGACGATGTCACCGGCTCGCTCACCGGCACGGTCGGCGACGTGACCGGCCAGCATGGAACGGACCTGTCGGGCGTGACCGACATTCTGTTCTAATGAGCTTTTTTCAACCCGGCTAGGATTCCAGCCAGGTTGACGAGGCTCGATCACTACGCCTCTGCCGCGCGGCTCCGGTCCCGGGTGCCGCGCGGCAGGCGTGTGAGCACAGACTGGCCGGAAGGAGCGCCGATGACCTCGGTGGCGACCCCGATGTGGGTGGACGTGCTCGACTCGGCCACCCAGGCGTGCCTGGTGCACGGCCGCACCGACCTGGCCGCGGGCCTGCGCGCCCGCCGCACCCAACTGCTCGACCCGGCGCTGTGGGTCGTGGTGCTCGGCGAGTCCGGTCAGGGCAAGAGTCAGCTGGTCAACGCGCTGATCAATGCCCCGGTCTGCCCGGTCGGCGACGCGGGCACAACCGGAACCCCCACAGTGGTACGCCACGCGGAGCAGCCGACCGCACTGCTCGTGCACCGCACGGCGCGCACGTCGCTCACCGTGGCGGAGGCTGCGGCGCACATCCGCGGCCGGGAGGCTCTGCGGGCCGAGATCGGCGTGCCCCGCGCGCTGCTGGCCGGCGGCCTGACGCTTGTCGACACGCCCGCGACGGTTCCCGGCCAGGCCTGGCACACACGGCTCGGGGCACACCCGCCCGCGGACATCGTGGTGCTGGCGTCCGCCGCCACCGCAGAGCTGACCGTCGCCGAGCTGGACCTGCTGCGCGACATCGCCACCACAGTGCCGAACGTGGTGGTCGCGCTCACCAAGACCGACCTGGCCACGGACTGGCGCGCGGTCGCGGACCGCAACCGCCAGCGGCTGGCCTCGGCCGGGCTGACCGCGGCAGTCATCCCGGTCTCGTCGGTGCTGCGGCTGCACGCGGCCAAGACCGGCGACGCCGCGCTGAACGCGGAGTCCGGGTTCCCCGAGCTGATCGGCCGGCTGAACCGGGACGTGGCCGGCAAGAGCCGCGAGCTGGCCCGGACCGCGGCCGCGCAGGCGTCCCGGGCCGCGCTGGAGCAGGTCGCGACGCCGCTGCGGGCCCGGCTCACCTCCGCGTCCGCGCCGTCCCAGGCGATGGCCCGGCTCACCGAGGCGCAGAGCGCGCTCGACGACGTACGGCGGCGGCACATCCGCTGGCAGAACACGCTCAACGACGACATCTCGGACCTGGTGTCGAACATCGAGTACGACCTGCGCGACCGGACCCGCCAGCTGCTGCGCACGGTGGACCAGACATTCGAGAGCGCGGACCCGATGACCGCCTGGGACGAGTACGCGGCCTGGCTCGACGGCGAGCTGAAGGCGGCCGCGGAGGCGAACTTCGGCTGGCTGATCGCCCAGTGCGAGTGGATATCGCACCGGGTCGCCGCACACTTCGGCGAGTACGGCCCGGACGCGCTGCCCACCTGGCGCATGCACGTCCCGGACGACCTGGACCGGCTGGTGCCCGCGATCGAACAGCCCGGCGTGGAGAAGTTCACAATCACCCAGAAGGCGCTGACCGGGTTGCGCGGCTCGTACGGCGGCATCCTCATGGTGGGCCTGGCGACAAGCCTCGCCGGGATGCCGCTGATCAACCCGGTCTCGGTAGGCGCGGGCGCGATCCTCGGCGGTAAGACCGTGCACGACGAGAGCAAGATGCTGCTCAAGCGGCGGCAGGCGGCGGCCCGTACCCGTACCCAGCGGCATGTGGATGATTTTTTTCTGCTTGTCAGCAAGGAGGCGAAGGACACGGTCCGGCAGGCGCACCGCCTGCTGCGCGACCATTTCATCGACTTGACGGACCGGCTGCAGGACGCGATCGTGCACTCCGTGCGCACCGCGAAACTCGCCGCCGACGCGGACGTGGCCGAGACCGAGCGACGGCAGCGGGAGATCGAGATCAGCCTGCGCGAGCTGGCCGGGCTCTACCGGCGGGCCCAGCAGCTGCAGTCCGCGGCATGAGCGGGCGCGCGAGCAGATCAGTGGCTCGGCGCACAGGCTCAGCCCGGCGCCGGAGAGCAGCGGAGGCGACGGGATGAGCCTGGCCTCCGCGGCCCAGGGTCTGCTTGACGACACGCTCAACGCCTATCCGCAGGTCACCTCGCTGCGGCATCAGCGGCACAGGTGGACAGAACCGCTGCGGATCGCGGTCGCCGGGCGGGCCGGAACCGGGAAGTCCACACTTGTCAACGCGCTGGTCGGGGACCGGGTCGCGCCGGTCGCGGCCTCCGGTGACTGCTACACGGTCTGGTACCAGGACGGGACCAGCCCGCGCGCCACGGCGTACCCGCCGGATCTGGATCCTTATGACCTGCCGTTGACGATCACGCCGGACGGGCCGCGCACCGGGCAGGTCGACGGCGATCTGGTGATCCACTGGCCGAGCCGGGTGCTGCGGCAGATGACGCTTCTCGACACGCCCTCGGACGGTGCGACGCTCGACGACGCGGACGCGGTGCTGCACCTGACGCCTGCGGCACGTCCTGCGGACCTGACGCCCCTGCGCGACCTGCAGAGCAGCGCGGTCGCACGCGCCACGCCGGTCGCGACGGTGCTGGTGCTGTCCCGGGCCGATGAGATCAACGGCGGGCGGACCGACGCGTTCGTCACCGCCCGGCAGATCGCCCGCCGGCACGGCCGCGACCCGGCCGTGCGCGACCTGTGCCTGCGCGTGCATCCGCTCGGCGGGCTGGCGGCCGCGACCGCGCGCACGCTCACCGACGCGGAGTTCGAGACGATCGCGCACCTGGCCGCGCTCCCCCGCACGGACACCGACGGCGCGCTGCTCAGCACGGACCGGTACCTGGCGGCCGGCCTGCCCGCGGACCTGCTGCACCGGCTCGGACTGCCCGGAATCCGACTCGCGGCCGTGCTGGCCCGCACCGGGCACGACACACGGCTCACGCTCGCGGGTGAACTCGCGCGCCGCAGCGGCCTCACCGACCTGCGGGACACGATCGCGCACAGCCTTGTCGCACGCACCGAGGCGCTCAAGGCGCGCGCGACGCTGCTAGCCATCGAGTCCGCGTTGGACGGTCAGTGGACGCCGAAGACCGACGCGCTGCGCGTCCGGCTCGGCCGGATCCTCGCCGAGGCGACCGAGTTCCGCGAGATGCGGCTGGTGGCGGCGTTGCCGGAGCTGCCGGTACGGTTCCCCGCCGAGCTGGAGGCGGAAGCACACCGGCTGGCCGGCGGCGACGGCACCGACATTCCGGCCCGGCTCGGCCTGGACGAACCGACCGACGCCCCCGGCATGCGCCGCCACTGCGACGAGGCGCTGCTGCGCTGGCAGGTCCTCGCGGAGGGCGGCGTCGCCGACCGTCAACAGCGCCGCGCCGCCACGATCGTGGTGGAGAGCTGTGCGTCCATCCTCGACCGGCTGGGTGTCTGACCTGGGGTACGGTTCGTCCTCATGCGCATGGTCTGGACCTACGCCCCCGATGAGGACTTCTACCCGGCCCGCGATCGGCTTGTCGACGCGTTCGAGCGCTGGGCCCGGCGTGCGGGCCGCGGCGTCGACCTGTTCGCGGCCGAGGTGCTTGTCGAGCAGCGGTGGAGCGTCGGCGACGGGCTGCTGAGCCGCTGGCAGCCGGACGACCTGCGGTACGCGCTGCTTGAGTACTTCCCGCGCGGCGTGACCATTACGGACTGGGCGGACACGGTCCCGACCGTGCACGCGTTCATCGACTTCCTGTTCGAGACGGACCTGGCGGACGCGAAGTGCGCGGACGCGGCCGTGCTGCACACCGCGCTTGACTCGATGGCCGCTGACTTCGACGTCGCGATGGCGGACGAGACCCGGTACGGCCCAGCCAAGTACTGGTCGATGCGCATGCTCGCGGCCGGCATCAACCTGGAGAACGAGGCCGCGGTCGCCGCGTTCATGACCGACGTGCAGGACGGCCGGGTGCCGTACGACGAGGCGGTGCTCGCCAAGGTCGTCGAGAACCAGCTGACCGACGAGGACGAGACGCTGCCGCCGCTGCCGCCGTTCGACCCACCGTCCCCGGACGTGATCGCGGCCGCGGCGACCGGCTCGGCCGGGCTGACCCGGCTGCTGCGCTTCACCGCGTGGGTCGGCGACGGCGGCGCGCCGGCCCCGGCGGGCGCTCTGACACCCGCTGACGCGGCCGAGGTGAGCGCGCTGCTCGACCTGGACGACCCGGACTACGAGCTGGGTGTCGTCCTCGCATGGGCGAAGGAGGCGCGGTTCGTCCGGGTGGTCAAGGGACGGCTGCTGCCGAACAAGTCGTCCGCGAAGACGCTCAAGGACCCGGTCTCGGCCGCCCACCGCGCGTTCGAGGCGTTCTTCCACATCGGCCGGGCGGTCTGCACGGCCGGCGACATCGACTCGATCGTGCCGTTCCGCGCCGACGATTTCGTCTTCGCCCTGCTGATGGCCATGTTCATCGCGCAGCGCCCGATCGACGCGGAGGAACGGTCCGAGATCACCGGCGGCCTGGTCGAGGAGTTCATCGCTCTCGCACCCGGCGGGGAGGCGGACCCGAACGGCGACGATGACCCGGACGGCCGCGACATCGACCTCCTGCTGCGGCAGCTGCACCTGTTCGGCGTGGTCCGGCACGATGCGGAGCGGACCGCGCTGACGCCGTTCGGTACGGCGCTGTTCGTCGCGCACCTGAGGGGCGAGGACGTCGAGGTGCCGACGTTCGAGGACCTGCTCGGGGAGACCGCGGAGGTGGTGGTGGCGCTGGCCGCGGAGACCCCGGCGCTCGCCGCCCCGCTGCTCACCCGCTGGCGCGACCACCACGCGGAGGCCGGCGTGGCCGAGCTGCGTGCGCTCGCGGACCGTACGGACGACCCGGAGCATCGCGCGCTGGCCGAGACGTACGGCGGCGTCCGGCGCGCGCCCGCCCGGCCGCATGCGGTGTCCGCCCGGCGCCCCAAGAACCGGCCGCGCCGGTGACGGAAATTTCCTCCGGAAGGACTTGGCACTCTCCACGTCGAGTGCTAAAAAAAGAGATGTAGCCGCTGCTGAGGGCGGGTGAAGAACCCCGCTTAAGGCGGCGAGCTCCTCGGCAGAACCAGGTTTGGAGCCGAGCGCCACACGCCTCGCCGGACGGCCCGGCAGGCAACCTCGAGGAGGTGGGTCCCGTGGTGCTGACTTTCGATCCTTTCCGCGAGTTCGACCGGCTGGCCGGTCAGATGCTCGGCACGCCCGCCACGATGGCGATGCCGATGGACCTGTACCGGTCCGGTGACCATTTCGTCCTGCACTGCGACCTGGCCGGTGTCGACCCCGGCTCGGTCGAGGTGGACGTGGACGGCCGGGCGCTGATCATCCGCGCCGAGCGCTCCCCGCGTACCGACGCGGACGTGCAGTGGGTGCGCCGCGAGCGGGCCACCGGCACGTTCGAGCGACGCCTCCAGCTGGGCGACGGCCTCGACCTGGACCGCATCGCCGCAACCTGGCAGGACGGCGTGCTCACGCTCACCGTCCCGGTCGCCGAGGCGGCCAAGCCGCGCCGGATCGCGATCAACTCCGGCGGCCACGACGCTCCGGTCATCGAGGGTGAGAAGACCGCCATCGGCCGTTCCTGACCCCGCAGAAGTTCCGGGAAGGCCCGCCGTTCGCGGGCCTTCTCGCGTATCAGTAGGCCGAACAGGGGCCGCGTTGCCGGACGGTCCGTCCGGGCTGGGCAGCGCCGCAAAGCCTCCTCCGGACCCCAGCGGGTAAGCAGGTGTGAAGCGGCCTCGAAGGAGTGACCGGCGAGCGACGCCCAGGCAAAGTTGGCGCTAGCATTGCGAGCAGTCTGATCGCATTGCCAGCAGACCATTCGCCGGAGGTGAGCATCATGGCCGCTCTCAGCATCCGCGATCTGGATGACTCCGTGAAAGAAAGTCTCAGACGCAGAGCCGCGCGACACGGGCGGTCGATGGAGGCCGAGGCCCGCGCGATTCTGACCGACGCTGTCGCCGAAGAGCCGCCGACCGATCTCTTCAGCGCGTTGACACGACGATTCTCGCAGCTGGGCGGCGCCGACGACCTGGAACTTCCGACCCGTTCCGTTCCCGCGCGTGCCGCGGATCTACCTGAATGATCGTCCTCGACAGCAACGTCGTGTCCGAACTCATGCGGTCCGAGCCGGCCCGCTCCGTGGTCGAGTGGCTGCAGTCCAACACCGGCGAGGCCCTCTACACCACCGCGATCACCATCGCCGAGATTCGTTACGGCATCGCTCGGTTACCGCAAGGCCGGCGGCGTGACTCCCTGCACCAAGCGGCGAACGAGATCTTCGCCGCGTTCCCACGGCAGGTCCTGCCCTTCGACCTGGCCGCCGCCGGCGCGTATGCGGACATCGCCGCCACCCGCAGCAATCTGGGCGCCCCGATCGACAGCATGGATGCGCAGATCGCCGCCATCTGCCGGTCGCAGTCCGCGATCCTCGCGACCCGCAACATCAAGGACTTCGCCGAGACCGGCGTGGCCCTTGTGAATCCGTGGGAGACCGCGGCGTCGTGAACGCGGATGATTCCTCCCATGCCGGGTGGTCGGTGCCGCGAGGGCGTACCCCCGTTATGTTCTTGATCATTTGTTTTGACACGATTCCCGGATGGCTGAAGCACAATCGCGACCCCGGCTCACGGTGATCAAAGGCGGCGGCGACCCCGCGGCCGAGCTGATTCGGATGCTGGCCGAGGCCGGGGTGCCGGAAGAGGTGCTGGACGGGCTGGCCGGGATCACCGATCCGGACCAGATCATGGCGCACCTCGCGGAGGCTGGGCTGCTGCCGGGGCAGGGCGACGCGGTGGCGGGTCTGGTCGGCGGGTTTGCGCCGCTCACCGAGCGTGGGATCGGCGCGCTCGAGGCGGAGATCAGCGGGTACGAGTTCCTGGCCGCGATGCGGGCCGCCCCGCACGCGCCGGCTGGTGACGATGAGATCGAGATGCTGATCGCGCTGGCCGGGCAGGTGGAGATGCACGGTGGGCCCGCTGCGCTGGCGATGCTGCGGCTGCTGGCGGCGATCGGGCCGAAGCGGGCCCGCCCGGCGGCGGCGCAGGCGGCGGATCGGCTGGTCGCGGGCGGTCTGCGGGACCGGCCGTGGGTGAAAGGGCTGGGCCGGCCCCTGGTGGGTACGGCGTTCGGGTACGGCGACGATCTCGGATCGCAGGAGACTGTCGCGGTGACGTTCCGGTACGGCCGGAACGAGCACGCGATCGCGGTGTTGATCGATCATCACCTCGGCGGCGGCGTCAAGGACATCTGGGCGGCGTCCGAGCCGGACGTGCTGCGGGCCGGGTTCCGCTCGGCGTCGCGGCAGGCCGGAATCCTGTTCCACGACCATTCACCGGCGGAGGCGGGCGCGGTGCTGCGGCGGGCGCTGGAGCGGCCGGCCTGCCCGGAGCAGCCGGATCAGGTGGCGGACGTGGAGGTCTTCCTCGACCTGCTGCGCGCGCGACTTAACCTCCTTCCGAGGTAAAACCCGCTCCACCTCGCACAATAGACGACTTTAGATATTGACAGCCCTCACGCTATCCGTAAACTCTCTTAACAGAGAGCGCTCTCACACACCTACCCGCCACGGAGGTATGTTGATGAAACGGAAGCTGTGTGCGCTCTCCACCCTGGTCCTCGGCGTCGGCCTGCTCGGCGTGGTCCACACCGCGTCACCCGCACTCGCCGCGCCCGACCTCCCACCCGGCCAGGTCGACGCGCTGCTCCGGGACCTGCGGATCACCGACGGGCAGCTGGCCACCCGGCTGGTCACCGAGGCCGCCGCCACACCGATCGAGAAGCGGCTCCAGGCGGCGCTCGGCAGCGCGTACGCCGGCACCTGGGTCGCCGAGGACGGCCGCACCGTGATCACCGGCATCACCGACCCGGCCCGCGCCGCACAGGTCCGCGCGGCCGGCGCCACGCCGACGGTGGTCACCCGCAACCTCGCCACGCTCGATCGCCTCGCCGCGACGCTGTCCTCCCCCGGGCCGGACGTGCGCTCCTGGTACGTCGATCCGGTCACCAACACGGTCACCATCGAGGCGGCCAGCACCGCGGCGGCCGGCGCGTTCGCCCGCACCGCCGGGCTCCCCGCGGACGCGGTCAGCACGGTCGCGACCCGGGATGCGTACCAGCCGGTCTACGACCTCCGCGGTGGCGACCAGTACGTGATCAACAACAGCGTGTTGTGCTCGGTCGGGTTCGCGGTCTCCGGTGGCTTCGTCACCGCCGGTCACTGCGGCGGCGTCGGCGCCACCACCACCGGCAGCGGCGCCGCCCAGGGCACGTTCCGCGGCTCCACGTTCCCCGGCGACGACATGGCCTGGGTGCAGACCAACTCGAACTGGGTCTCCCGGCCGTGGGTAAACAACTACGGCGGCGGCGTGGCCACGGTCGCCGGCTCCACCGAGGCCGCTGTCGGCGCGTCCGTCTGCCGGTCCGGCCGCACCACCGGCTGGCGCTGCGGCACCATCACCGCGAAGAACGTCACTGTCAACTACTCCGGCCAGATCGTCAACGGCCTCGTCTCAAGCACCGCCTGCGCCCAGCCCGGCGACTCCGGCGGCTCGTTCATCTCCGGCAACCAGGCCCAGGGCGTCACGTCCGGCGCAGGCGGCGACTGCGCCTCCGGCGGCACCACCATCTACCAGCCGGTCAACGAGATCCTGCAACGCTACGGCCTCTCCCTGACCACCACCGGCGGCGGATCCACAGGCCGCCTCATCGGCCTCGCCGACAAGTGCATCGACATCCCCAACTCGAACGCCGTCGACGGCCAGTACCTGCAGCTCTGGACCTGCAACGGCTCCGGCGCCCAGAACTGGACCTGGCCCGGCGACGGCACGGTCCGCGCGCTCGGCCTCTGCATGGACGTCGCCTGGGGCTCCACCGCGAACGGCGCCGTCATCCAACTCGCGAACTGCAGCGGCAACGCCGCCCAGCAGTTCGTCCTCAGCGCCGCCGGCGACCTGGTCAACCCCCAGGCCAACAAGTGCGTCGACGTCGTCGACTGGAACACCGCCGACGGCGCCCGCCTCATCCTCTTCGACTGCCACGGCGGCGCCAACCAGAAGTGGCGCCGCGGCTGACCACCCCCTCGTGCGAAGCCCGGCCGAGTTGGCCACGGCCGGGCGCCACACGATCGTTCCTCGGAGACCACTGAGACGAGATCCAGATCTGGAGATGCCCGCTTCCGCGGTGGTCCGGCCCGCACGCTCCCGCGGGCTACACGCCCGTGGGTGGGCACGCCCAGAGCGTTCGCGAGGCCCCGCGGGGGGGGGGGGCGCCCCGCGACCCCCCCAACCCCCCCCCCCCCCCCCGCACCCCCCCCCCGCCCCCCCCCCCGCCCCCCCCCCCGGGGGGGGCCCCCCCCCCGCCGCCGCCCGGCGCGCCGGGGGGGGCGGCCGCGCCCCCCCCCCCCCACGACGGGCCTCGCGTGCTCGTCCCCGGGCACGGCGGAACCGGCTCCTCCGGTGGCCGGAAGCGGAGCGCCAGCGGAGTCTTCCGGCCACCGGAGGTTTGCCCGCGGGAGCATGAAGGCTGGACCGTCCCGGGAGCGGGAAGATCTGCTTCGTCTGGATCTTGAGTGGTGGTCTCGGGTGGGACGGTCAGGCGACCGGGAGGCGGACCTCGAAGCGGCAGCCGCCGCCGATGTTGCGGACGTGGACGTGGCCGCCGTGGGCCTCGACCAGGCCGCGGACGATGGCCAGGCCCAGGCCGCCGCCGGCGCCGTTGCCGTTTCCCGCGCTGGCTCCGGTGTTGGAGCGGGTGCGGTCGGGGGTGCGGGCGCGTTCGCCGCGGAAGGCGACGTCGAAGACGCGGGTGAGGTCGGCGTCGGGGATGCCGCCGCAGGTGTCGGAGACGGCGAGCCAGACGTCGTTGCGGCCCTGACCGGCGTCGATGCGGACGGTGCCGTCGGAGGGGGTGTAGCGGACCGAGTTGATCAGGAGGTTGGTGATGACGCGGCTCAGCTCGCGTTCGCCGGCCCAGACGGTCGGCCAGCCGGTCTCCGGGGCGACAAGCGTGATGCGGCGGCTGGCGGCAAGCGGGGCGACGCCGGCGAGCGCGTCCGAGACCAGCTCGCGCAGCGGTACGGCGGTGGGGGCGAGCCGGAGCGCGCCGGCGTTGATCCGGGACAGTTCGAACAGGTCGTCGACGAGTTGGGTCATCCTGTCGGTCTCGATCCGGATCCGGCGGTGGTACTCGGCGGCGGTGGCGGGATCGTCGACCACGCCGTCCTCGAGCGCCTCGGCCATGGCGCGCAGCCCGGCGAGCGGGGTGCGCAGGTCGTGCGAGACCCAGGCGACGAGTTCGCGGCGACCGGCCTCCAGGTGCTGTTCGCGTTCGCGGGCCGCACGCGCCCAGACCGCCGCGGCCGCGAGCCGGCGGCCGAACATGCCGCCGACCAGCAGGCTGACCAGGGCGGATGCGCTGACGGTGACCAGGACGACGCGGAGATCGTGTCCGGACAGGAACATGGCGGTGGCGACAGTGGCCACGCCGGCGACGACCGCGAGCACTGTCACACCCAGGAGCAGCGTGATGTGTACGAGGATCGACCGGCCACGCAGCAGACGGAGCGCGCCCGCGCCGGCCGCGCCGACGACACCGCCGGCAAGCAGCGCGTACACGCCGATGAGCACCATGTCGTTCATCCGGCGGCCGTCTCGTAGCGGTAGCCGACGCCCCAGACCGTGAGAATGCGGCGCGGGTCGGCCGGATCACGCTCGATCTTCTCGCGGAGCCGCCGCACATGCACTGTGACAGTGGACTGGTCGCCGAAGTTCCAACCCCACACCTTGCTGAGCAGGTCCGTACGGGACCAGGCCCGGCCCGGGCTGCCGAGCAGGAACGCGAGCAGGTCGAACTCGCGGACGGTGAGCGACAGCGGGCTGCCGCCGAGCGTGACGACCCGGCGGCCGGTGTCGACGGTCAGGTCCCCGTCGGTGAGCACCGTGAGCGGACCGGCATCAGGTGCCCCGGTGGTGCGCCGCAGCACGGACCGGATGCGCAGCACCAGCTCACGCGGCGAGAACGGCTTGGTCACGTAGTCGTCCGCGCCGACCTCCAGGCCGAGGACCCGGTCCGCCTCCTCGCCGAGCGCGGTGAGCATGACGACCGGCAGGTCGGGCAGCTGGCGGCGCAGCACCCGGCAGACCTCGATGCCGTCGATGCCGGGCATCATCAGGTCGAGCACGACCAGGTCGGGGCGCTGGGCGGCGATCGCGGCGAGCCCGGCGGCACCGTCCGCGGCCAGCCGCACCTCGCAGCCGGCCTGCTCCAGATATCGGCGCACGACGTCGCTGACGGTCGGGTCGTCGTCGACGACAAGCACCCGGTGTCCCATTCACGCCACGCTACCCAGGGCCGGGGCCGGGATCGGCGGCGGCGCTGCTTTCGGACTTCTTACGTCTCGGCAGGACCGCCCACAGGACGGCGATCGCAGCGACGACGGCGGCGGCCGGCAGGGCCAGGTGTGTCGCCGGGCCGGGTGGGCGGCCGGGGCTGAGCAGGAGCGGGAGCGCGACGGCCGCGACCGCGGCGGCGGTGAGCAGCAGCGCACGGATCACGGGCCGCCCCCTGGCCGGCACGAAACGGCTGATCAGGGCGCCGGCCGCGAGCACGAGCGGCAGCCAGATCAGGTCGTGGGCGACCAGGACGGCGGCGAGGAACACCGCGATGCCGACGGGACGCGAGCCCGGGTCGGTGAGCAGCCCGAACGCGGCGTAGGCGAGGGCGGCGAGGCCTGTGGTGACGAGCAGCGTGCGGACGGCGGTCACGGCAACTCCCGGACGGTGATCGAGCCGACCCACTTCGTCTGCAGCACGCCGGGGCGGTTGGGGGCGATGAGTCGTACCGGATAGCCGTGGTCGGGGTCCAGGATCTCGCCGTTGAGGCGCAGCGCGAGCAGGGTGTTCGGGTCGGCGGTGTGCGGCGGGGTCAGCTCCGACGTCCGGTAGGCGCCGTGCTGTTCAAGAGACACCACCTCGACCTCGCTGGTACGGGGATCGGCGCCGGTAAGCGCGATCAGGTCCGAGACGCGGACGCCGGTCCAGCCGGCGGTGGCGCTCCAGCCCTCGACGCAGGCGATCGGCAGGGCGACGGTGTGCTGGGTGAGGGCCGCGAGGTCGGCCACGCTGAGGTGGTGGGTGCTGTTCGGGCCGGTCACGACGAGGCGGTACGCGGGGTCCCGGGCGGTGTCGAGCACGTCCGCGTCGGCGGCGGTGCGGTTGACCGGGAGTCCTTGCGGGCCGGTCCCGGGGCGGCGCGGGGTGAGGACGGCAAGCGGGGCGAGCGGGCGGAGCGTCTGCCCGACGGTGAACAGGGTGATCAGGCCGGCGGCGGCGCCCACGGCGGTCAGGACCTCACGGCGGGCGGGGACGGCGGTACCTGCGGACTGCGGGAGCAGCGCCGTGCGGGTGACCGGAAGGTGGACGGCGACGTGGATGAGCAGGCCGCCGATGGCCAGCCAGCCGACCCAGTAGTGGCCGGCCGTGAAGATGAACGGCATCGGGGCGTACCAGAGAGCGATGTTGAGAACGCCGCTGACCAGCTGGAACAGGGCCGCCGCGACCAGGATGCCGATGGAGGCGCGCTCGGCGGCGTGCACCGGGGTCCGGGCCGGCGGCCAGGTGAACAGCCGCGGGTAGACGGACCAGAGCTTCGCGCCGAGCAGCGGGACACAGGCGAGACCCGTGGCCACGTGCACGCCCTGGGTGACCTGGTACAGGCGGACCGGCCGGGACGGCCACCAGAACCATCCGGGCGGGTGCTGGATCAGGTGGCTGAGCAGGCCGGTCGCGAAGCAGACCGCGAAGGCGAGGCCGAGCAGGACGCCGAGGCGGGCGGTGAGCGCTGTGGAGCGGCGGTCCGAGGTGAACGCGCCGTCGCGCCAAGGGCCGCGCCGCAGCTGATCCGGCGGGGGCGGGAGCGGGGTGGCCAGCCAGGCGATGACGGTCCGGGTCAGGCCGCGGGCGCGGCGACTCGCCGCGTGGCCGGCCGTGCCGTCCGGGCTCACCGCGCGGTGAGGGTCGCGAACCATCGGCCGGCCTCCGTTCGGGTGTCGAGGACGCGCAGGCCTGCCGTGGCAGCCAGCGCGGGCAGGTCGGGGAGCGCGACCGCGGCCCAGGCCAGCACGGTCGTGGTGGCGCCGGTCTGTGCGGTGGCCGCGCCGGACCAGCTCGGCGAGCCGGGTGGCGCGAGTTCGGCCTGGATGCGGCCGTCCGGTGCCAGCAGCGCCCGGCAGCGGCGCAGCAGCCGGAGTGGATCACCTCCGATGCCGATGTTGCCGTCGGCGAGCAGCAGATGCTGCCAGCGTCCGGCGCCGGGTAGCGGGTCGAAGACGTCCCGCAGCAGCGCGGTCGCACCACGGCGGCGGGCGAGGCGGACCGCGGCCGCACTTGTGTCGATGCCGAGCGCCGGGCGGCCGGCCCGGGCCAGCGCGGCGGTGAGCCGGCCGGGTCCACAGCCGACGTCGAGCGTCGGGCCGGTGCAGGGGGCGAGCAGCGTGGTGTCGCCGGGCAGGTCGTCGCGGCACCAGAGGGCCGGGTCGAGCGTGACGCCGCGGACCGTGAGCCGGGCGGGCCGGCCGTCCTCGACGCGGCGGAACGCATCGTCGAAGACCGCGGTGGCGGTCATGCCCGGACCGCCGCGACGGCCTGCGCGAACCTGCTGTCCGCGGCGCAGAGCGCGGCCGCCTCCACCGCATCCGCAGCGGTGTCCACGTCGCGCAGGACCGGAAGCATGGCGACCCGCAGGCCGCTGCGGCGAAGCATCGTCAGGGTGAGGTCGCCGGTGTCTGATGTAGACGTCGGGATGTCGCGCAGTCCCTCGGCGGCGGCGGGCTCCCGCAGTCCGAGCGCCCACCAGCCCCCGTCCGCGGCGAGGCCGAGCGTGGCGTCCGGTCCACCCCAGGTGTTCAGCAGCGTCAGCGCCGCGTCGAGGTGCCGGGCGGTCACCTGCGGCGTGTCCATGCCGATCAGCACTGTGGGCTGGCCGGGACGGGCCCGGTCGGCGAACGCGTTGGCGATCCGCTCCCCCAGTGGGCCGCCGCGCTGGGCGGTGACGGCCCACCCGGGCGGCGCCGGATAGTGGCCGTCGACGACAAGCGTGCGGACCTGCGCCGCTGACGCGGAGACGGTGTCGAGCGTGTCCGCAAGCGCGGCGGCCGCGAACCGGGCCGCCTGATCCGGGGTGTAGGGCGGGCAGAGCCGCGTCTTGACCCGGCCGGCCACCGGCTCCTTCGCCAACACCAGAATCTGGCCGGTCACCACCGTCTGCCCGGTCGACGTGGTCTCGCTTTTCATAGTGGCCTCGCTGTTCATCGGGCCAGCACCGCGCTCATGTCGCGGATGGCCCGCGCGGTCCCGAGGACGGTCCCGGTCACCTTGGAACGCGTGCCCGCCGCCCGCGGGTGGTAGTCGACGTCGACCTCGAGCACCTGCCATCCGGCCCGCCCGGCCGCGATAAGCAGTTCGAGCGGATACCCGAAGCGCCTGTCACGCAGGTTCAACGCGAGCAGGTCCGCGCGGTGCACCGCCCGCATCGGCCCGATGTCGTGCACGGTCAGGCCGCTGGTGCGGCGCAGGCGATGAGAGAGCACCGCGTTCCCGGCGCGGGCGTGCAACGGCCAGACGCCCCGGGACACCGGACGGCGGCGCGCGGTGGCCAGCCGGGCCCGCCCGTGCCGTACCGGGTCCGCGAGCAGCGGCAACTGCCCGGGGTCGAAGGAGCCGTCCGCGTCCATCACGCAGACCACGCCGTCGTCCGGCTCGCTGGCGAGGACGCCGGCGTGGACCGCGGCGCCGTACCCCGGATCCATGCACGTGATCACCGCGGCGCCGTGCTCGCGGGCGACCTCGGCCGTGCCGTCGGTCGAGCCGTTGTCGACGACGATCGGCCGGTAGCCGGGCGGCATCCGGGTGAGCAGGTCCGGCAGGGCCGGCGCCTCATTGCGGCAGGGCAGCACCACATCGGTCATGTCTCAGCACGCTATTGGCGATCGGGGCGGCGAATCCTTATCGTCCGATGACGAACCCTTACCGTCCGATGACGGGCGGGGCCGGTGGGGCTGTCGCGGCCCTACGGTCGCCTGGTGACTCAGGTACTCGTGACCGGCGGCGCCGGTTTCATCGGTTCGCACGTGGTGGAGGCGCTGCTCGGCGCCGGCCACGACGTGACAATCATCGACTCCGGCAATCCAGCCGCGCACCGGACGCCACCACCGGCGGAGATCGCCGGCGTGCCGGTACGCGCCGTGGACGTGCGTGACCGGGCCGCGACCGCTGACGCGCTGTCCGGTGTGGACGCGGTGGTGCACCAGGCCGCGATGGTCGGGCTCGGCGTCGACCTGGACGACCTGCCCGACTACGTGGGCGTCAACGATCTGGGTACTGCCGTGCTGCTGGCCGAGATGGCCCGCGCGGGCGTACGGCGGCTGGTCCTGGCCAGTTCGATGGTCGTCTACGGCGAGGGCGCGTACGAGTGCCCCCGCCACGGTCCCGCCCGCCCCGCACCGCGCGCCGAGGAAGACCTGGTAGAGGGCCGTTTTGAGCCCGTCTGCCCGCACTGCCGGTCCCCGCTGGCCGGCGGGCTTGTCGGTGAGGACGCGCCGCTCGACCCGCGCAGCGTCTACGCCGCGACGAAGGTGGCGCAGGAGCACCTCAGTGCCGCCTGGGCGCGACAGACCGGCGGCGCTGTGGCCGCATTGCGCTACCACAACGTCTACGGCCCGGGAATGCCCAGGGACACGCCGTACAGCGGGGTGGCCGCGATCTTCCGGTCCTCGCTTGAGGCGGGCCGGCCACCGCGCGTCTTCGAGGACGGCGGTCAGCGGCGCGACTTCGTCCACGTCCGGGACGTGGCCGCGGCGAACCTGGCCGCGCTGGAGTCGACCGGGACGCGACCGGGGTGGCGCGCCTACAACGTGGCGTCCGGCCGCCCGGCCACGATCGGCGAGATGGCCGGCGAACTGGCCCGTGCCGCGGGCGGGCCGTCGCCGGTGGTGACCGGCGAGTTCCGGCTCGGCGACGTCCGGCACGTGGTCGCGTCGCCCGCGCGCGCCGGCGCCGAGCTGGGTTTCCGGGCCGCCGTGACGTTGAAGGCCGGGGTGGCGGAGTTCACGCACGCCCCGCTGCGCGGATGAGGCGGCACGCCGATCTGGCCGCGGCCGGCCTCGCGCTGGCGCTGTTCGCGGTCGCGTCGATCACCGGCGCGCTGCTCTATCTGGCCGGTCGTCCGGTCTACGCGAGCGCGGCGCCGCTGTTCGCGCACTGGCTGCCGCACGTGGGGCCGGGCACCCCGCTGGCCGCCGGGATCGTGGTGGCGGTCTGCGTCTACGGCCCGCGGGTCGCCGCCGGGTTGTCGTGGCGGTGGTTGTCCGTGGCCGCGTACCTGACCGCGGTGGCGTGGACGATGTCGCTCGCGCTGATCGACGGCTGGCAGCGCGGGATAGCGGGCCGGCTCACCACCGAGCACGAGTACCTGCACGAGGTTCCCGGGATCACAGACGTCCCGGCGACGCTTGCCGGGTTCACCGGCCGGATCCTCGACTTCCAGCCGGACTCATGGACCACTCACGTCTCCGGGCATCCGCCGGGCGCGCTGCTGTTCTTCGTCGCGCTTGACCGGATCGGGCTGGGCGGCGGTGGCTGGGCCGGGCTGGCGTGTGTGCTGGCCGGGGCCGTGATCGCGGTCGCGGTACCGCGCACGGTGAGGGTGCTTGGCACCGATGCGGACGCGCGGGCGGCCGTGCCGTTCCTGGTGCTGTTCCCGGGTGCGGTGTGGGTGGGCGCGTCCGCGGACGGCCTGTTCGCGGGCGTGACCGCGACCGGCGTGGCGCTGCTGGCCTCCGGGGCGGTCCGGCGGTCGCCGATCCGGTTGCTCGGTGGCGGCATGCTGCTCGGGCTGGGCTGCTACCTGTCGTACGGGCTTGTGTTGATGGGCGCGGTCGCGCTTATGGTGCTGGTGATCGGCCGGTCCGGGCCGTTGCTCGCCGGCTGGGCCGTGGCCGGGGCAGCCGCGGTCGTGGCGGCGTTCACCGCCGCCGGGTTCTGGTGGTTCACCGGCTACACGCTTGTCATCGAGCGGTACTACCAGGGCATCGCCACGGACCGGGCGTACGCCTACTGGGTGTGGGCGAACCTGGCCGTGCTCGTGGTCAGCGCCGGTCCTGCGGCCGCGCCGGTGATACGCCGGGCGGCGGGGCGGCTGTGGACCCTCCGCCGCCCGTTCGACCTCGGTCCTTACGCCGGTGCACTGCTGGCCGCCTCGGGCCTGGCCGCGATCGTCGCCGCCGACCTGTCCGGCTACAGCAAGGCGGAGACCGAGCGGATCTGGCTGCCGTTCGCGGTGTGGCTGCTCGCCGGCGCCGGCTTGCTCCCACCGGAACGCCGCCGGTTCTGGCTGGCCGCGCAGGGGTTGATCGCGTTGCTGGTCAACCACCTGCTGCTGACCAACTGGTGACCTGCCGCACGCCGGGTGTGCCGGCGCCGATCGCGGGCCCGGTAAAGTTGCCCGGTCCGTTACGCCCGATCATGGGAGGCCGCCCACATGTCGCAGCCCGCGCCGCCCTCGTTCGGGCTGGACGACTTCGGGCTCGACGACCGGATGCGGCTGTTCGGGTATGTGACGGCGGACAACCGGCAGGCGTACCTGTGGGTGTTGCGGGCCTTCGACGCGGCCCGGTCCAGCTATCACGTCATGCTGCACACCTCCGAGGTGACCACCACGCTCGCCGAGCTGGCACGGACGCATGCCGGCTGCCCGGACCCGGCGTCGCTTGACCAGTCGCGGCTGCTTGATGCGCTTGTCGAGTGGGGTGTGCTCGACCGCAGTCAGGACGGCGCCCGCGCGGCGACGCTTGCCGAGTACCGCAACCGGCACTCGGTCTACCAGTTCACCGAGGCCGGCTACCGGGCGCACCGGGCGGTGGAGAGCGTGCTCGCGGCCGGCATCGACGACAGCACGCTCTCCCGGCTGGTCTTCGCGGACCTGCTGGCCGACCTGAAGGCGCTTGCCGCGGCGAACACGGCGGGTGACGCCGAGGAGGTCTACCGCAAGCTGAACCGGCTGGATCGCGCGCTTGCGGACGTGGCGGAGCGGGCCGCGCGGTTCTACCACATGCTCGGCGATCTGAGCCGTACGCACGACGTACGGCCGGAGGTGTTCCTCTCGCACAAGGACGCGCTTCTGGCACACCTGCGCGACTTCCACGACGAGTTGCAGCGGTACACGCCGCGGCTGCGGGAGGCCGTGTTCGAGGTCGAGGCGACAGGCCTGGACCGGATGATCGAGGCGGCGGCCGAGGCGGACGAGCGGTTGTTCGCCACCCCTGCCGAACGGCTGGCGGACTGGCAACGCCGCTGGTCGGGCCTGCGCTCCTGGCTTGCGCCGCAGGGCGCGGACACAACGAGCGAGGCGGAACGGCTGTCCGGCGCCACGATGGCCGCGATCGGGAACGTGCTGGCGCTGCTGCGGCGCGTCACCGAGGCGCGGCGCGGCGGCGTGAGCCGGGAGTCGCAGCTGCGGCACCTGGCGGCCTGGTTCGCCGGCGCCGGCTCGGAGGAGGCCGCGCACGCGCTCTTCGACGTGGTGTTCGGCCTGGGCGCGCCACGGCACGTCGGGGTCGCGCACCCGGATCCGGAGGCGATCCCGGGCCGGCTGTCGTGGTGGGAGGCGCCCGCGGTGGAGCTGTCCCGCACGCTTGTGCAGTCGGGCCGGCTGCCGGGTCAGGGCAACGGCCGGCCGGCGCGGATCGACAGGTCGGACACGTCCCGGCGGGCGCTGCGCGAGCGGCAGGTGTCCGACGAGCGGCGTCAGGCGGAGGCGGCCGGGCGCCTGGTGTCGGACGGCCCGCTGGACAAGCTCGACGAGGCACAGACGATAGCGGTACGGCGGCTGCTTGACATCGCGCTGGCGGCCAGGGTCGCGGGAAGAACAAGCGTGCCACTTGCCGCGGCCGCGTTCGGGGTGCGACTGACGCTCACCCCGTGCCCGGGCCGGTTCACCACAGTGAACACCGAGACCGGGCGCCTGCACCTGGACGGTTACCAGCTGTCGATCACCGCGGCCGGCCACACCGGGGTGCGCGCATGAGGTTCGCCGCGGACGTCTCCGACCTGGAGTTGGCCGACTATCAGCGCGCGGTGCGGCTGCTGCTGCGTCATCCGCTGATCACCGCTTCATGGCCGGACGCCAAGGCCCTGCCGCGGGTACGCCGTTTCGCCTCGGTGCTGCGCGTCGACCTCGCCGAGGCGTTCGGCTACCGGCTGGAGCTGCACGGGGCGACCGCGCGCCTGGTCCGTACCGCCGACGCTCTTGATCCTGATCGTCCCGCGGTGTCGCGGACCGGCCGGCCGTTCGACAGGCGGCGCTACGCCTACCTGTCACTCTGCCTGGCCGTGCTGGGCCGGGCCGGCGTGCAGATCATGCTCAGCGAACTGGCCGACGCGGTCGCCGGCGACGCGAACCGGATCGGCGGCCTGGGTCTGGATCCGGACACCGGCGCGGACCGGCGCGCGTTCGTCGACGCGGTCGCCTGGCTGGAGGAGCGCGGCGTGCTCGTCCTGGCCGACGGTTCGAGCGCCGCGTGGGCCGGCGACCCGGGTTCCGGCGAGGCGCTCTACGACGTGGCCCGGGACGCCGTCCTCTCACTCTTCCGGCCGCCGCGCGTGTTGCAGCACGTCGAGTCCGTGACGGCGCTGCTCGACCGGCAGGCCGGCAGCAGCGGAAACGCGGAGCGGCGGGCGGCGGCGCAGGCGGCCCGGCGGGCGGCGGTGGAACGCCCGGTCGTCTACTACCCGGACGTGAGCCCGGAGATCGGCAACCATCTGCGCGGCCAGGCGCTGCCCGCGGACCTGGCCCGGCTGACCGGCCTGCGGCTGGAACGGCGCGCCGAGGGCGTGCTGCTCGTCGACACGGCCGGCTGGTCCGCGGAACGCTTTCCCGGCACGGGTTCGGTGGCGCAGGCCGCGATCCTGCTGGCCGTGGAGATGGCCGACCGTGCGCAGGACCCGGACGGCCGCCGGAACCGCCGCATGCCGGTACCCGATCCGGCCGAGCGCCGCGCCGACCTGGTCCGCGACGTCGACGCCGGGCTGCCTGCCGCGACGCTGATCCTGCCCGAAGAGACCTCCGCCGTGGTCGTGCCGGACGCCGAGCAGCACAGACTTCCCCTGGTCACTGACAGTTTCCTGCGGGAGACAACTGCTGACATCCTCCGGCGGTACGGGTCCGCGTTCGGCGCGGCCTGGCACGCGGACCCGGACCGGCTGCGCACCGAGGCGGTAGCGCTGCTGGCCCGGTTCGGCGCGGTCATCGTGGTGCCCGGCGGCGTGCTGGTCCGCCCGCTGGTCGGCCGCTACCGCAACACGGTCGCCGAGATCAAGCAAAGGGCGCTGTTCTGATGGCACGTTTCGCACCCACCCGGGCCGGCATCATCAACCTCTGGGACTACCGCGACGAGGAGTTCCTCTTCGTCGACGGCTGGCTCGTGCTGCGCGGCCCGAACGGCTCCGGCAAGACGAAGGCACTGGAGGTGCTGTTCCCGTTCGTGCTTGACGGGCGGATCGAGCCCCGCCGGCTCAACCCGTTCGCCGGTGAGGACCGGACCATGAAGTCGAACCTGCTCTACCGCGGGCAGGACGTGTCACACGCCTACGTCTGGATGGAGTTCGGCGACGGCGTCCGCCACGTCACGATCGGCATCGGCCTGCGCGCGCACAGGCACAACGACCGCGTCACCCGCTGGCACTTCGTCGCGGACGGCCGGGTCGGCGTGGACCTGTCGCTCATCGACGCGGACGACCGGCCGGTATCCCGCAAGGAGCTGATCGAGCGGCTCGGCGCGGACGCGGTCCGCGACTCCGCCGAGGAGTACCGGCACCTGGTCGACGCCCGGCTGTTCGGCCTCGGCCCGGCCCGCTACGAACAGCTGCTCGACCTGGTGCTGACGCTGCGCAAACCGCAACTGGCCAAGGACCTGAACCCGGTCGAGCTGTCCCGGACGCTCCAGCGTGGACTCCGCCCGGTCGAGGACCACCTGCTGGTCGAGGCCGCGCGATCGTTCGACGACATGGAGGCGGTCGCCCGTACCCTCGAAGGTCTGGTCGCCGCCGACACGGCCACGTCGACCTTCCTCTCCGTCTACGCCACCTACCTGCGTACCCACGCGCGCGCCGCGGCCGACGCGGTCACCGCCCGGCGCACCGCGGTCGGCACGCACCGCACCGCGCGCGACGAGGCCCGAGCCGCCGCCGTCACCGCGGAGGCAGAGGTCACCGCCGCCCGGGAGCGTCAGGACGCGGCCGAGGGCGAGCCCGGCCGGCTGCGCGCCCACCTGGACCGGCTGAAGGGCTCGGCCGCCTACCGCTCCCACGAGCAGCTCGCCGACCTGGACCGTCACGTGCACGATCTGGCCACCGCCGCACGCCGGGCGTCAGAGGCCGTCCGCGCCGAGGAGTCCACCACCGAACGCCGGCGCGCCGAGTGGGAAAGGGCCGCCGCCGAGTCCCGCGACGCGGTTTCCGCCGCAGCTCGTGGCGCCACCGAGGTCGCCGGCGAGGCGGAGGCTGCAGGCATCTCCTGGACCGCAGGCGACGCCGCCCCGGACGGCCTGCCGGTGCGGCTGACGGCCCGCGCCGAGGCCCGCCGGTCCGATCTGGACACCGTCCGCAGCGCCGCCGCCCGGGTCACCGACGCCGAACGTGATCACGCGCGCGCCGCCGAGGCCGACCGCGCCGCCGGCGACGCCGCCGAGGAGGCAGCCGCCCAGGCGCAGCTCGCCCAGGACAACCTCTCCCAGACCACAACCCAGACAGCCGCGGCGGTACGGGACTGGGGCGCCCGCCACGGCGACGTGCTGACCGCGCTGGCGCTTCCGGAGCTGCCCGAGCTGCTCGCCGGATCGCTCGATGCGCCGTCACTGCGGGACGTCTACTCATCGGCGGTGACGCCGCCGGTCACCGTGCGCCGGGACGAGCTGGCCGCGCTGACCACGCGTCGCGCCGGGCTACTGTCCGCCCGGAGCGAGGTCGTCACGGAACGCGACCTGATCGCGGCGGAACACGACGACGCGCCACCACCGTCACCGACCCGGCCGGCATCGCGCACGGGCCGCGCGGGCGCGCCACTGTGGCAGCTGGTCCGTTTCGGCGACGGCGTGCCGGAGGCGGAGGCGGCCGGGATCGAGGCGGCGCTCCAGGCGGCCGGCCTGCTCGACGCCTGGCTGCACCCGTCCGGCGCGGGCCTCTCCCCCGGCACCCACCGGCCGGCGGCGACGCACTCCTCCGGCGGGCCGGGCGACACCGGCCTCCCCCATCCGGCCGAGGGGGACCTCGCGGGCGCTGCCGGCACCGGTGGGCTGCCCGCGGCGGCTCCGGAGGATGTGCAGGACGCCTACCTGCGGGCCGGGGCGCCGGTGACCGGGCCGAACCTGGCGGACGTGCTCGTGCCGGAGGAGCAGGACGACGTACCCCCGGATCGGATTCTTGCGGTTCTGGCGGGCATCGCGCTCGGTGACCTGACCGGGCCGGCCGCCGTCTCCGCCGCCGGCCGGTGGGCGCAGGGTGCCGGGGCCGGCCGGTTCGTGAAGGACCGCTGCGAATACATCGGTGCGACCGCCCGCGCCGCCCGCCGCGCGGCCCGGATCACCGAGTGCGAGATCCGGATCGCCGGGCTCGATGCGGAGATCACTGACGCCGACGCGGCCATCGCATCGGTGCGGGACCTGCTCGCCGCCGTGGACCGGGCGCGGAACGCGCTGCCGCCGCTGACCGGGATCCGGGAGGCGGAACGGGCACTTGACCGGGCCGCCGCCACGCTACGGGTGCGCCGGGAAGCGGCAGTGACCGCCGCGTCCGCGCTCGACGCGGCCGCCGCCGAGCGTGCGGCAACGGTAGCCGCGCTGCGCCGGGCCGTCGCGGACCGCAGCCTCCCGGTCGAGCGCCTGGACGAGGTCGCCGCCGCACTGGACCGGTTCGACCGGGCCGGACTGCGCCTGGAACACGCGCACGCGGCCGCGGCCCGGACCGCGGTGCAGGCCGAGCAGGCCGCCGAACGGCACGCGGAAGCGCTGGCCCGGCAGGAGGAGGCCGCCGGTGAGGCGCAGCAGGCCCGGATCCGGCACGCCGAGAAGGACGAGGAACTGCGGACGCTCTCCGCGGCGATCGGCAGCGAGGCCGAGCAGGTGCTCGCGGAGGTCGCCCGCACCGAGCAGGCAGTCGTCGCGGCCGAGGCCACGCTTGCAACGGCGCGCGCCGCGGTGACGGAGGCGACCGCCGCGCACGCGGGCGCGGCGGCCCGGGTGGAGCTCGGCGAGCAGGCCGTCATCGGCGCGCTGGCCGAGGCGCGGCAGGAGGCGGTACGGCTGCGGCCGTACGCGCAGGCCGATCTGCTGGGTCTGATCCGTGCCCCGATCGGGCTGCGCTGGCCGGCCGCCGGGTCCGACGAGGACGATCTCGACCCGGCGATCGTCGCGCTGCACGACGCGATCCTGGCCGCCGCCCGCGAACTGACGCCGACCGAGACGTCGCTGAAGCAGAGCGCCACCCGGCTCACCTCCGCGCTCACCGATCTGCAGGCGCAGCTGCCCGCCGCCGGGCTCGACCACCGGCCGGAATGGGACAGCGACGAGGGTGTGATCGTCGTCCGGGTCGCGGACGAGCAGGGACTCACGCCTGTCGCGCACTTCGCCGAGCGGATCGCCGCCGAACGCCGCGACCAGGAACAGCTGCTCACCGACGCGGAACAGCGGGTCTTCGAGGACGCGCTGCTCGGTCAGCTCGCCGGCCAGATCCACCGCCGCACCATCGAGGCCCGCGACCTGGTCGACGCGATGGACACCCAGATGCGGGCCCGGCGCATGTCGTCCGGGCTCACCGTCGGTGTCGGCTGGCGGCTCGCCGACGACCTCGACCCGGAGCAGCGCGAGGTCTGCCGCCTGCTGGAACGTGACCCGGCGCGGCTCGGCCCCGGCCAGCTCACCACGCTCCGCCGGCACTTCGCGGCCCGGATCAAGCAAGCCCGCGCACAGGCGCCGGAAAAACCGTACCGGGACCTGCTCGCCGAGGTGCTCGACTACCGGCAGTGGCGGGTCTTCGCGTTCACGCTGCACCGGCCGGGCGGAACCGCCGAGGCGCTGACCCGGGCCCGGCACAGCCAGCTCTCCGGCGGCGAACAGTCCGTGTCGCTGCACCTGCCGCTGTTCGCGGCCGCGAACGCACTGTTCGGCTCCGCCCGCCCGGATGCGCCCCGGCTGCTCGGCCTGGACGAGGCGTTCGCGGGCGTCGACGACAACGGCCGCGGTGAGCTGATGTCGCTCGCGAAACAGTTCGACCTGGACCTCTTCATGACCGGGTACGACCTGTGGGCCACCCACCCGGCCGTGACAGGTGCGGCCCACTACGACCTGTCACACTCCACGGTCGAGCACGCGGTGTCGACGGTGCTGCTTGTCTGGGACGGCACGATGAACGTCGCGGACTTCGACGGGACGCTGGCGCGGGCACTCGGCTCCCCGGAAACCCGGCGGGCCCCCGACTCCGGTTCGCCGGCGAACAGCGCCGCCGAGGGATCCGGCGTTCTTGACGGCCTCGATGCCTGACCTCGCCGACGACCCCGGCTGGCGGCGGCTGCTCGCGGCCGCCCGGCGGAGCCTCGAACGGACAGGTGGCGCCCTCGACGGCGCGATCTCGCTTGCCGCGCCCGACGAACCCGAACGGCTTGTGGTCATCGGCGTGACCGGCACACACCGGCCCGCCGGGGTCAGCCGGGTCAGCGTCCGGCTCGCGGACCTGGACGAATACCTTCGCGCCGCCCACGGCCTCGGCCTGGCCGAAGCCGTGGGCCCGTTCCGCGACCGGCCCGGCGAACGCGCACGTGAGTCGCTCGGCCGCGCCGCCGTTCTCTCCCTCGCCACCGACAGCCGGCACGCGCGTACGGCGTGGTTCGAGACCTGGCTGGACGGGATGCGGCGGGACGGCACGCTCACCCGCATCGTCCGCGGCGGCCTGCCGTTCCCCGACGTTCTGGCCGTGCTGGACGCGCTGCCGGCCGAGTTCGAGCCGATGCCGGTCTTCGCGGAACGGATCCTCCACGACACGAAAGCGCTTGCTGACGGCCCGGTGCGCGGGCTGGTCCTGCGCGCGCTCGCCGTCCGGTACGACGTACCCGCCCCGGCCGGCGCGGAGCAGGAGCGGGCGCTGTGGGAGCTGGCCGGCGTCGTCCCCGACGATCTGGCCAGCCAGGTGCTCGTCCTCAACCTGCCCGCCTCCGGTGGCCCACTCGGGGCATGGCTCACCTCGGCCGCTGAGGCGCACGTGCCGTTCCGGGTGACCCTGCACCAGCTGCGGATCGCGCCGCTCACACCCCGTACCCCCGAGATCTTCGTCTGTGAGAACCCGGCCGTGCTCCGCGCGGCGGCGGGCAGGAGCACGCGCCCGCTCGTCTGCACCGAGGGAGTGCCGTCCGCGGCCGTCCACACGCTGCTCGGCACGCTCACCCCGGACACCGTGATCCGCTGGCGTAACGACTTCGACTGGACCGGCGTGCGACTGACGGGAAGCGCCCTGGCCCGTTACCCGGGGGCGGTGCCGTGGCGGATGGGCGCTGCCGACTATGCGACCGGGACGGCCGGAATTGCGCTGGCCGGGGCGGCCGCGGAGACACCGTGGGAGCCGGCGCTTGGCGCGCTGATGCGCGGGACCGGCCGGGCGGTGATGGAGGAACGGCTGCTCGACACGCTGCTGTCCGACCTCACGCCCGCCGGACACCCACGGGTGACATAGCACGCCGCCCGCCCCCTGGCTCACTATCCTCGCGGAATGCCGAAGAAGCGGGCCGACGAGCTCGACGCGATGATCGAAGAGGCCGTTGTAGACGCCTCCCGCCGCTGGGCGACAGGGCGATAGACCGTGAGCGAGTACCAGTATTACGAGTTCGTCGCCGTCGACCGGCCGCTGACCGCGCGTCGGCAGGCCGCGTTGCGTGCGATCTCCACCCGCGCCGAGATCACCACGACGAGCTTCACCAACTACTACAACTACGGCAGTTTCAAGGGCGACGAGCGCGCCCTGATGAGCACCTACTTCGACGCCCACCTGTACCTGGCGCTGTGGGGCACCCGGCAGCTGATGTTCCGGCTGCCCGTCACGGCTCTCGACCCGGCGACCGCCATCCGCTACAACGCCTCCTCCTTCAAGACCCGTACACATGTCGTGATCGACCTGGTCTTCCAGGACGAGGAGGGCGAGGTCGAGCTGGAATCCGAGGGCGGCGGTCTGCTCGGCGCGATCACTCCGGCCCGGGCCGGTCTGCTCGCCGGTGACCTGCGGTTGCTCTATCTGGGCTGGTTGCTTGACGTACAGCTGATGAGGCTCGATGACGACGAGCCGGAACCACCCGTCCCCGCCGGCCTGGACCGGCTGGACGGCCCGCTGACCGCTGCCGCCGCGTTCCTACGCCTCGACCCGGATCTCCTCACCGTCGCCGCGACCGGCTCGGCCGCCAGAGCCGAGCCCACCGCAGTGCAACTCACCGCGTGGGTGGGTGAGCTGCCGGTCGCGGAGAAGGACGCGCTGCTGACCCGTGCGATCACCGGCGCCTCCATCCACGGTGACCTGCTCCGCCGATATCGCGCGGAGCACCCGGACCGGGCCGGGGCGCGCGCCTCGCGTACCGCCGGGATGCTTCGTGGTTCGGCCGAGAAGGCGCGGGACGAGCGCGAACGCCTAGACGCCGCGGCCCGCAGGCAGGAGCAGGAGCGTCGCGAACGGTCGGCCGCCGCCGAACGGCAACGACACCTCGACCGCCTCTCCAGGGACCAGATCCGCGCCTGGCAGCGGGTATTCGCACTGATAGACACCAAGACCTCGCGAGGGTACGACGAGGCCGTGCAACTCCTCATCGACCTACGCGACATCAGCGAGCGCGACAGTGCCGAGGCTGCCTTCGGGCAGCGGATCGCCGAGCTCCGTGCCGGTCACCTCAGCAAACCCGCCTTCCAGCGGCGCCTGGCCGACGTGGGCCTCGACCTCTGACCCCATCGCCGTTACACCGACTCACACCGCCCGCCCAGCGGTCCTCAGCGGCAAGCGGCGGGCCGGGCGGCGACGGCGGTAGTCCGGCCACGCCCCGCGGTTCGCGCAGCTCGCGGACGGCCGATGCGAGGTCGTCGGTGAACAGGGCGGTGGCATCGGCAGACGCACATGATTCCGACACCACTCAGGGATGTCAGCGGCGCGGGATTCATGCTCATTCGAGCAGGGTGCGGATGTCGTCGGAGGTCAGGGCGGCATCGGCGAACTCGCCGCCGTCGAGGACGCTGCTGAAGAGTTCGGCCTTGCGGGCCTGGAGGGCCATCACCTTTTCCTCGATCGTGTCCTTTGCGACGAAGCGGTAGACCATGACGGTGCGGGTCTGACCGATGCGGTGGACCCGGTCCACCGCCTGCGCCTCGGTCGCCGGATTCCACCAGGGGTCGAGCAGAATGCAGTAGTCGGCCTCGGTCAGGTTCAGGCCGAAGCCGCCGGACTTGAGGCTGACCAGGAAGACGGGCGCGATGCCCGACTTGAAGCCGTCGATGATGCGGGCCCGGTCACGGGACTTGCCGTCGAGGTAGAGGCAGTCGATGCCGGCGTCCTGCAGCCGATGCCGGGCCGCGGTCAGGAACCGGGTGAACTGACTGAAGATCAGCACTCGGTGGCCCTCCGCGACGAGGTCGGTGACCCGGTCGCTGAGGACGTCGAGTTTGGTCGACGGGATGTTCGCGTGTTTCGGGTCGACGAGGCCGATGTCGAGGCTCGCCTGCCGCAGCAGCGTCAGCGACCGGAAGATCTCGAAGCGATTCTTCTGCAGGTCACCGAGGAGGCCAAGAACCTTCTGCCGCTCGCGTTGCAGGTAGGTCTGGTACATCCTCCGGTGTTTCGGGTTCAGTTCCAGTTCAACGATCTGTTCCTGCTTCGGCGGCAGCTCGGTGACCACCTCGGACTTGCGGCGGCGCAGCATCAACGGCCGGATCCGGCGGCGCAACTGGGCGAGCCGGGCCTCGTCGTGGTCCTTCTCGATCGGCTTGCGGTAGTAGTCGGTGAAGCGGTCCGGCCGGGGCAGCAGGCCGGGCGCGGTGATGGACAGCAGCGCCCACAGCTCACCCAGGTTGTTCTCCATGGGTGTTCCGGTGATCGCCAGCTTGAACGGAACGGGCAGCTGCCTGGCGTATCGGTAGCCGTGTGACTGGGAGTTCTTGACGAACTGCGCCTCGTCGAGGATGAGCCCGGCCCACGGCAGCGCGGCGTAGTCGTCGTATTCCAGCCGGAACAGCGTGTACGACGTGACCACGATGTCCGCACCCTCGACCGTCTCCCGCAGCGAGCCGGGGCGGCGCGCCCCCGTCTGCACGACGGCACTGACCCGCAGGTGCGGGGCGAAGCGGGCGGACTCCTGCGCCCAGTTGCCGACCACGCTGGCCGGGGCCACGACCAGGAACGGCACGCCGGCGCCGGCATGGCAGATCAGGGCGAGCGCCTGAAGCGTCTTCCCGAGTCCCATGTCATCGGCCAGCACGCCGCCGAGCCCATGACGGTACAGGGCGGCAAGCCATTCAAAGCCCTCCAGCTGGTACGGCCGGAGCGTCGCCTGCAGGGCGGCCGGCACCGTGGCACGGTCGCCGGCACCGGTCACGCTCAGCGCCCGGATCGACTCCTGCCAGGCGGCCGCCTGCCCGGTGAGGACGCCCAGCTCGGACAGCTCCTGCCACAAACCTGCCTGGAACCGCCCGACCCGGAGCACGCCCGGCGGCGCGTCCTGCAGCTCGCGGGACTCCGTGATCAGCTCGCGAAGCTGCCGGAATTCGTTCCGGTCGAGGGTGAAGTACCTGCCGCTCGGCAAGATCATGAATTGCTGTCCGGCCGCGAGCGCCAGGAACAGCGCGTCGAAGCCGACGTCCTCGCCTCCGACAGTCACCCGTACCGCGAGGTCGAACCAGTCCGCTTGCCCGTCGCTGCTGAACGAGACGACAGGCGCCGACTCCTCCTCGACGTAATCCGGCAGGTCGCCGTCCGCGTCGAACTCCAGGGCGAGGCCGTCCGCCTCGGCCACCCGGGGGAGGATGTCGCGGATGATGCGGAGCATGAGATCGCCGTCGGCCATGACGTGGCGACGCAGGCGTTGCCCGCCGGGTGCCGGCTCGGTCATCCCGTACTCAGGGCCGGCCACCAGCTCAGCCGCGCGGCGTACCGTCGCGGCCCGGTCGGCCGTCTCGCCGCTGCCGTCCCTCAGCGGCTCGCGCTGGATCTGTGTGCCGATCGTAGAGATCCAGTCCCAGGTCAGCGACATGCGATGCTCAGGAAGCCGGTGCACAGTGAGGGTCAGAAGCGCCGGCGCGATGTCGGGCAGCCCGGCCTCGCCCGCGGCGACGATCTCGGACCGGTGCATCATGCCCGGGTAGTACTGCCGTAGGAAGCGCTGCTCGTCGGCGGCCGGGATGACGATCGCCGGGACCGCGAGCGCCCGCCGAGCCTGATCGGTCAACGGCCGCTCCGCGGGTGCCAGCCGCAACGGGCCCGCACCCCACCAGGCGATGCCGTGTGCCGGATCGCCGATCATGACGGAGTCCGCCGGATCGATCACCTCGCCACCGCTCATCAGCATCGGGCGCAGCCGCAGGTCGGCGCCGTCCCTGTCGGCATGCACGGAGAACCTCACCGGCGCGGACACCGTCACCGGCGCCGGCGTCCGGCCGCTCTGCACCAGTGGCAGCCCGGCCTCCTGCGCCTCGGCCAGCACGTCCCACACCCGCCGGGTCTGGAAGTCGTCCAGGTAGATGACCCGCTGGCCACCGCCGTAGTAGGCGTACCGATGCAATTCGCGCTCATCGGCCTCGGCCAACGCGCGCAGTTCCTGGAGCAGCCGGACATGGTGTTTCGCCCTGGGTGACGTGGCGCGGTAGGCGTAGTGCAGCGTCGACCACGAGATGCCGGTACGTACCCACCCTCTCTTTCCCGGTACGGCCGGGCGCAGCCCGACCCGGCGGCCCTCCAGCTCCACCTGCAGCGCGAGGTCCGGGACGTCGTGCTCGTCCGGCCGCGAATCGGTCCCCATCAACGCGGCCAGTAACGGCTCCCAGGACGCCGCCTTCTTGCGTGGCGGCGTCGACACCGCGGCCGCCGGTTTCTGATAGCCGGCCAGCGCCAGCGCGATCGGATGGGAGCAGCCGGGCGCGGCCTCGCAGGTGCAGTCGCCGTCGACACGCACCGTGCCGTTCGCCTCGGTCTTCACCGCCGCCGTCGTCACCCCGCCCGCCGGACCCCGTACGACCGCGTGCCCCTGTCCGGCGGTGGGGTTCCACCGGACGCCGGTCAGGTCTCCGTCGGCCAGGATCGCGCGCGCGGCCAGAAAGCTCCTGGTACCGACCGCCTCACAGATCGCCGCCTCATCCTGGGTCAGTGCCAATCGCGCCACGGGAACCAACGGTATCGAAGCGCCCGCCCGGCGATGTGACGCGGACCTCGATCGGGTGACGTCAACCGCGCGACGCCCGCTGCCGATCCGGCCCGCAGACGCGGAAAGGCGCGCCGACCGTTGCCGGTCGGCGCGCCCTGTGGTGCGTAAGGCGGTTAGGCCTCGAAGTTGAGCTTGCGGCGGCGGGCCATCAGGAAGAGGCCGCCACCGACCGCGAGCAGCACCGCCGCACCGGCGACGATGGAGCCGATTGCGGTACCGGTCAGCGGGAGCTCGGGCTCGCCCGGCTCGCCGCCGCCGGTGCCGGGCACCGGGGTGGTGGAGGGCGCCGGGGTGGTGGAGGGGGCCGGGGTGCAGTTCGCAGCGCCGGCCCAGGTGACCTCGCCGAGCGAGTCGAGGTCACCCTCGACCTTGACGGTGAGGCCCTCGACGCCGGCGAACGTCACGTTCTCGGTCTTGCCCGGGGCCACGGTGACCGTCTTCGCCTCGCCCTTGTTCGGGGTGAAGGTGGCGGTCAGGCTCTTGCCGTTCTCCGGGTTCTTGATCGTGAAGCCGAGGCCCTCGCAGGTCTGGTCCACGGTGGCCTCGAGGGTGCCGACCTCGGGGGTCTTGCAGTCCTCGGGCTTGGTCCAGGAGCCGCGGTACAGCTCCTTGTTCTTCGACTTGACCACGATGTTCTTGGCGTTGGCGGCCGGCACCTTGATCGAGACCGGCTCCTGGCGGGCCGCGAGCGTCTCGGACTTGGAGAAGCCGCCGTCGGCGGTGATGGTGAACGTCTCGCTGAAGGTGCTGCGGTTGATCAGCTTGAGCGTGACGTTGCCCTCGCAGTCGGGGAGCGCCTCGACGGCCGGCTCGGCCTTGCAGGTGCCGGAGCCGCCGTTGTACCAGGCGTTCTTCGGCTGGCCCTGCGCCGGCTTCGACCGGTTGCCGGGGGCGCTGCCCTCGCCGACCTTGCGGCTGCCGTAGCGGTCGCTGCCGTCGGTCAGCGGGTTGATGATCTGGTCACCGAAGACGAAGTCGACCTGGGTGAAGCACTCCGGGACCTCGACCTTGAACTCAAGCTTGCTCGAGCTGAGCTCCGCAGCCGTGGCCGGCACGAACTTCTTCACCGAGCTGTCGAGCACGTGCTGCGGCGTGGCGAACGTCGCGGACGGCGCGGTGTAGGCGACAAGCGCGAACGACTGCTCCGCGCAGAGCGGGCCGTTGAGCAGTTGGATGCTCGCGGTTCCGTTCGGGCCGTTGAAGGTGTGCCGGTACTCGGCCTTTTCGGGCGCGACACAGGTCTTGTGGTCACCGGTGCCGGCGCTGGCCGGCGAACCGAGGACGGCCAGACCGGTCAGGCCGAGAAGAACACCGGCCGCAAGGGCGGCGGCACGGCGGATGCGGGGGGCAGAACTCATAGGTGCGACGCTCCAAGAGAGGGGAACGAACGGAACGCACCGATTTATCGGTCGGCGCGAACCGGGTGATGCCGATGTACTGACCGGTGAGGGTGACGCCTTCGAGGGGCGTGTCAGCGGCGGTTGTCGCTAATGGACGAAGCGAACCCGCAACGCCGCCTGAGACTAGCCATTCCATCATTCGCACAGAAATTTTTTAGCTACCCCTTAATTTCTTGATATCAATCCGAGATCTTTGATAAGCGCAAAGAGCGCGGTCGATTGCATTCCGTAGCGGCCGTCGAGAGCAGAGCAGACCGAACGTTCTCTTCGCCGGGCCGGTCCGAGTCCGCGGAAGGCGCCGGGCAGCCGAGCCCGCTCGATAGGCGGCGTCGCGCACGGAAAAGCCCGTCCGACATCACGTCGGACGGGCCACGGGGTACGGCTCTACTGCTCGATGTCCGAGAACAGCCCCTTGAACGTCACCTGCGTCCCCACCAGCCCACCGAAGACGGCGCCGGCAGCGGGCGTGGCGACCGCGGCGGAGGCGTCCTCGTAACTGTCGAAGTACAGGTCGAGCGTCCGGTACGCCGGCGTGGGCGTGCCGTCCTCCTTCGGCCACACCTTGGCCGACTCCACCCGCCGGACCTTCGGGAACGTCTCGGCGGCCTGGCGCACCTCCGCGTAGGCCTTCTCGAACTCGTCGGGGTTCTCGGGGTTGTCGATGATCAGCGTGATCTTGGTGGACATGGTGACCTCCTGTATGGGGGGTGGGGGTGTTGCTCTCCGGCTCAGCGGCCGTAGGCCTCAAGCAGCCGCAGCCAGACCTCGCTGACCGTCGGGTAGGCCGGAACCGCGTGCCACAGCCGTTCCAGCGGCACCTCGCCGACCACCGCGATCGTCGCGGCATGGATCAGCTCCGCCACGTCCGGCCCGGCGAGCGTGAACCCGACGATCACCTTCCGGTCCTCGTCGACGACCATCCGCGCCTGGCCCTTGTAGCCGTCGGCGTGAAGTGCCGAGCCGGCGACGGCGCCGAGGTCGTACTCCACGACCCGGATCCGCAGCCCGGCCCGCTCGGCGGCTGCGGCGGTCAGCCCGACCGATGCGATCTCCGGCTCGGTGAAGACGACCTGCGGCACTGCGCGCTCGTCGGCCGTCGAGGCGTGCCGGCCCCATCGGCCGTCGTCGACCGTCTCGCCCTTGGCCCGGGCCACGATCACGTCGCCGACCGCGCGGGCCTGGTACTTGCCCTGGTGGGTCAGCAGCACCCGCCGGTTCACGTCGCCTGCGGCGTAGAGCCAGCCGTCGCCGGCCAGCGCGCCGTCACCGTCCAGGACGCGCAGCGTGTCGTCGACCGTCAGCCAGGCGCCCGGCGTCAGGCCGATGGCGTCCAGGCCGAGATCACTTGTGTTCGGCGTGCGGCCGACCGCCACCAGAACCTCGTCGGCCTCGATCTGCTCGCCGCCGGTCAGGGTGATGCGCACCGTGCCGTGCTCGTCGCGGTGGACCTCGGACGCCTCCGCGCCCAGACGCACGGTCACGCCCGCCTCGCGAAGCGCCTCGGTGACCCGCTCGCCGGCGAACGGCTCCGCCATCGGCAGCACCCCGTCCCTGGCCAGCACTGTCACGGCGCTTCCCAGTGAGGCGAACGCGGTGGCCATCTCCGAGGCGACCACGCCGCCGCCGATCACCGCCAGCCGGCCCGGAACCACGCTCGCCGCGACCGCCTCCCGGCTGGTCCACGGCTTCGCCTCACGCAGACCGGGCAGGTCCGGCACCAACGCGCCGGATCCGGTCGCGACGACCACCGCGTGCCGGGCGGTAAGCGTGGTCACCACGCCGTCGTCGCCGACCACCTCGACCACCCGGGCGGACGCGATCCGGCCCTGACCGCGGTGCAGCGCGATCCCGGCCGACTCCAGCCAGCCGACCTGGCCGTCGTCCTTCCAGTGCGAGGCGAAGGAGTCACGGCGGGCCAGCACCGCGGCGGTGTCCAGGCCGCCGGTCACCGCCTGGCTCGCGCCCGGTACCTGGCGGGCCGCCCGCAGGACGGCCCCGCTGCGCAGCAACGCCTTGGTGGGCATGCAGGCCCAGTAGGAGCACTCGCCGCCGACCAGCTCGCGCTCGACGATTGCGGCGCTCAGACCGCCCCGCACCACCCGGTCGGCGACGTTCTCCCCGACCGGGCCCGCGCCGATGACGACGACGTCGTACGTGTTGCTCTCCATGTCACTTGCCCTTCGCTGCGCGGCCCAGGCGGATGGCCGAGATAAGGAAGAAGATGCCACCGGGGATGGCGTAACCGACCGCATTGGTAAGCATTGGGTTGTCAGCCGAGGCACCGGCGATGAACGAGGCACCGGCGAGCACGGAGATCGCACCACTGATGATCATCGGCCACTGGCCGCCCATCGCGCGGCGGCTGATCGCCACGACCAGCTGGATCAGGCCCGCCACGACCGCCCAGGCGCCCCACACCCGGAGCACCGCGGGGACGCCGGAGGCCGAGGCGACGGCCAGGCCGACCGCGGTGAGCAGGCTGATCGCGATGTTGACGTACAGCAGGACCGGCGACCCGGTGGTGCGCGACGCCCGGGCGTCGACGATCGCGGCGGCCACGTCGAACAGCGGGTACAGCACGAGCAGTACGACGACGACCGGACTCAGGTCCTTGGCGAGCACCGTCGTGATGAGGGCCCAGATGATTGCGAACCCGAAGCGGACGAAGTAGAGCCGCCGGAGGGCGGTAGCGGTCTCGGCGACGCCGGACGAGGCGATGGCGGTCACGATGTTCCTTTCAGCTGTGGTGCGACTCGGAGAAGTCGTCACGGAGAGTCGCACTGCACGGCCCGCCGGAAGAACGAACGTTCTGTCACGTCCAACAATGACCCGCCATCGCACCAGTGTCAAGACCGAACGTTCTATCTTTTCAAGAGAGCGTGCGAGGGGACCCTCGAGACCGGCGCCGGAGGGCTCCAGTGGCGGCCGAAGCCGTCGACAACTGAATCCGCAGACAGAAAAAGGCCCGGGCGTAATCGCCCGGGCCTCTACAAGGGTGGAGCTGAGGGGACTCGAACCCCTGACCCCCACACTGCCAGTGTGGTGCGCTACCAGCTGCGCCACAGCCCCTTGTGTCTTCCGTGCACCCGGTTTCACCCGGGCACGGCAGCAATATTACACACCCTCGGCACCCCCTCATCGGAGGCCCCCCGGCTCAGTTGAGTGCAGGGTCCGACGGGAAGTGGGCCACCGCGGCCATGATGCCGCCCTGGCGCTTCAGCACCATTCCCCACAGATCGTCAGGCCGGGAAACGAACGCGTCCCCGGGCAGGGCGTCGAAGACGAACCACGAACCCGAGGAGACCTCCTCCTCCAACTGCCCCGGCGACCACCCGGAGTAACCGGCGAAAACCCGCAGGCCGGCCAGGTTGTCGCCCAGGGACTCCGGGTCGGCGGACAGGTCGACAGTGCCGACGCCGCCCGAGACCGGGTGGAAGCCGGACGGGCGTTTCACCGAGGGGCGGGTGCGGGCGAGGCAGATGGCGGACTCGGGAGCGACGGGGCCGCCCTCGAACAGCACGGCCGGATCGCCGGCCAGGGTGCCCCATTTGCCGAGCACCTCGGAGACGGCCACCTCGGTGGCCCGGTTCAGCACCACGCCGAGCGCGCCGCCGGGCTCGTGCGCGACGAGCAGCACGACAGTGCGATCGAAGTTCGGATCCTTCAGCGATGGAGTCGCGACCAGGAGACGTCCGGTCATCGACTCCATGGAACGACCTCCGATGCGCTGACCTTCAGGATGCACGCGACCCCCAATCCCCGGCTCCGGGGGCGTCGAAGTCTCCGGACGCAGTCAACGCCATGCCTCGCACGATAGCTTGCGTCCCAGCCCGCCGATAAGGTCTGTACGTGAGTGAGCGCAACGATTACCCGACAGAGCCGGACGCGCCGCACGCGGATGTGGCGGTGATCGGCGGGTCAGGCCTCTACGCCCTGCTCGAGAACGCGAGCGAGCACGTCGTCGACACGCCGTACGGCCCTCCCTCCGACCCGATCACGATCGCCGAGGTCGGTGGCCGAAAGATCGCCTTTCTGCCACGACACGGCAAGGATCACCGCTTCCCGCCCCATAAGATCCCATATCAGGCGAACATGTGGGCGCTGCGGTCGATCGGCGTGCGGCAGATCCTGGCGCCGTGCGCGGTTGGCGGCCTGCGGCCCGAGCTGGGAACGGGCACGTTCGTCGTGCCGGATCAGCTGATCGACCGGACCAGCGGCCGCGTGCAGACCTACTACGACCAGGGCGCGGTCCACCTCGGCTTCGCCGACCCCTACTGCCCGACCGGCCGCGAGATCGTCCTCGCCGAGGCCACCGCCCAGCAACTCGAACCGGTCAGCGGCGGCACCATGGTCGTGGTCGAGGGCCCACGCTTCTCCACCCGTGCGGAGTCGCGCTGGTTCACCGCAATCGGCGGCACGATCGTCAACATGACAGGCCACCCCGAGGCGGTCCTCGCTCGCGAACTCGAACTCTGCTACACCTCGATCGCGCTCGTCACGGACCTGGACGCGGGTGTCGAAGCGGGCGAGGGCGTCACCATGGACGAGGTCTTCCGCGTCTTCCGGGAGAACACCGACCGCCTCCGCGACCTGCTCCTCACGGTCGTCACCCAGCTCCCGAAGGACCGCGCCTGCCCGTGCGCGACAGCGCTGGACGGCATCCCGCTCCCCATTCAACTGCCCTGAAAAGCAACAAAGATCCAGATATACCCACCTGGTCGCACATCACCACCCGCACGCTCCCGCGGGCAACGGTCGGCCGCAGGCGGCCTCCCTGCACGTGCCGTGGGCGCAAGAACAAAAACGAAGACCGACACCGGCACTCCGGCCCTGACGCGAACCGCTCGTCGCTCAGGGCCGGAGTCGCCTGCCGGACCACATCGGCAGGTCAGGGCCGCAGAATGAGCCTGACCGGTTCAGGCGTCGCGCACCGGGCAGGCGGTTCAGGGCTTCAGGATGAGGGCCTGACCCGTCTGGGCGTCAAGGATCGGCCGGGCGCCGGCGGGGGCGCGGAGCGTGACCGACACCGGCTGGAGGACGAGTTGCTCGGTGCACATCTCGGCGGATGAGGTGGCGCTGCCGCCGATGACGATCAGCGTCTCCGTCTCGTACACAAGCGGGGTGATCTGCTCGTCGCAGGCGCCGACGCCGAGCCGGTAGTCGACAGCGGTGCCGGCCACCCGCGCGAGCGACTGGGCGCCCTTGAGCGTGGCCGCGGACGCGGTGTCCGGCGGTGCCAGGGACGGCGCCGGCGGCTCGGCGACCGAGGCCGGCGCGACCGCGACCCGCGCGACCGGGGCGGTCAGGCCGCGCACCGTGAACAGCCACGCCGGCACGGTCGCGTCGCCACGGCTGGTGCGCAGCGGCACGCTCCCCAGCGTCGCGCCGGTCACCGGCAGCCGCGTGCACGACCCCCCGGCGCCGCTTGACGACGTATCGGCGCCGCTTGACGACGTATCGGATCCGCTGCCGCCCGGATCGGCGGCGGTACCGCTCGGAGCCGGCCGCTTGCCCTGGGCCGGCTCGCACGCGGGTGGATCGCCCCTGTCGATCAGCCGGTACGCGTCCGCCGCGCCGATCAGCGGCAGCTCCTCCGCCCCGCCGGCGAACGTCACCTCACCGGACGGCGCCTCCGCCGGCAGCAGGCTGTCGAGCGTGAACCATCCCGCGTCCACAGCGGTCCGCTGCTCGTCGCTGAGCCCGGACGGCACCACCAGAAGATCCTGCAACGGTACGAAACCGCTGGTCCAGGCCGTGGACGAGGCCGTGGCGGGCCAGGCGGCCGCGACGGCGGCGGCGCGCGCGGTGAAGGCGCCGGACAAGGACGGAGAACTGGCGGAGGACGACGGCGACTCGCCCGGTGCGGCACACCCGGCGGCCGTCAGAACAAAAGCGATTCCCAGATACGGCAAACGACGCATAACCGGTATGACGAACCACCCGTCGCCGTGGTTCCGCGCTCCCGGCACGGCCTCTTTGGTGAGCCGCGGTCGAGTACCGGGGGCAGCATCGCGTCCGTGCAGGTCAAGGCGGCCCCGCGACCTGGTCCGGCGATCTCGGATCGGCCCCGCACCCCGGTCTGCGTCAGTCGGAGCCGCCGAGATCGGTCTGGTAGGCCTCAAGCAACAGGTCGGCGCCGCGTTGCCTGTGTGTGGAGAGCTGATTGACGAGCAGCCGCGCCCAGGCCTGGATCTGCTCGGCGGCCGGGCCGCTGCCGTCGTCGACGTGCTCCTGCAGCGCGCGCATCCCGTCAAGCATCGCCGCGTGCTCGCGGACCAGGCCGTCGACGTTGTACGCGAGCCGCGGCGCGCTGTCGACAAGCGCGGCGTAGTGGCCGGACGGGCCCTCGGTGTCACGCATGTGCGCGTCGAAGGCGGTCCGCAGTCCGCGCAGGTGCACAGCGACCCGTTCGCGCCAGGCCGGGTCGTCGTGCACCGGCGCGGCGACCGCACGCGCGAGCGCGCGGGTGTCGTGCAGCAGCGGTTGAGCCGGTCCGAAGGTCACCATCGCCCGCACCCCCTGGGTCGGTCACGCACCATCCATGACCCTGATGGTGCGCGCCGCGGCGACGGGCTGTCCAGGATCAGGCCGTTACCGTCTTCTGCCTGGTCACACGCACCTCATGCGCCCCGAGCGCCACAGTGGCACGACTGTCGGAGCTGTGCAGGACGACGTCGTCGAGGCCGAGGTCGCGCAGGATCGCTGCGGGGACCTCGTACCCCCGTGGCGTTTGTGAACAGGCGGACGAACCGCCGGAGGCGTCCTGGCGGCCGTAGGAGGCGAGCCGGTCGAGCAGACCGCCGGGCGCGGACCGGAGGTAGAGGAGCACACCACCGGCGGCGGACGTCTCGGCGAGCCCGCGGGTGAGCAGCGCGGCGCAGTCGCACCGGGTGGAACGCAGCGTGTCCGCGACCGGGCACTCGACCTGGATGCGGACGTGGGCACCGGCCGCGGGCGGGCGCCCGGCGACGAACGCGAGCGGCTCCTGCCCGGTGACCGGGTCGCGGTAGGCGATCAGCTGGAACTCGCCGTGCGGCGTCGGCAACCGCGTGGTGGCGGCACGATCAAGGGCGAATACCGCGGCGGTACGCGGGCAGGCGGCCGGCGCGCGTCTCATGCGGCGTCCTGCAGGCGCGGCGCGGCGAGCTGACGGAACCGGCTGCCGTGGAAGATCAGCGGGGCGATGTCCGGGTCGGCGCTGAGCGTGTGCACGCGCAGCAGCACGATGTCGTGGTCGCCGGCCGGCACGTGGCGCTCGATCGTGCAGTCGAGCCAGGCGGTGGCGCCGCCGAGGAACACGCCCCCCTCAGCGCCGGCCTCCCAGCTCACACCCGCGAACCGGTCGCCGGTGCGGGCCGCGATCTGCCGGGCGAGCACGTCATGGCCCTCGCCGAGCACGCTCACCCCGACCCGGCCGAGGTCACGCAGCCGTGGCCAGGTGGTGGAGGTGTGCTGGACGCAGACGGAGACGAGCGGCGGGTCCATCGACACGGAGGTGAACGAGCTGGCGGCGAGCCCGACCGGCACGCCGTCGACGAGCGCGCAGACGGCCGTGACGCCGCTTGGGAAGCATCCGTAGGCCTGGCGCAGCGCGCCGGGATCGTCGGCGACGGGACGAAGCTCGACCATGGCTGTCACTCTCCCTGAGATATCGGAAGCCCTGCGGACTTCGGAAGCAGAGGCCGGACCCGGTCCGCGTACGCCACGAGCTGCGGGTCCTCGGTGAACGTCTTGTCGATGAGGTAGAGGCCGCGCGCGGGGGTGATCGCGCCGAGCTCGACCAGGACCGGCTTGAGCAGCAGCTCCGGGGCGAGCGCGTGGCCCGGCCCGGCGCCGAGCATCAGCGGCAGCGCGTAGACGCCGGCCAGCCCGTCGGTGGGGATCTGGTCAAGAAAGAGTTTGAGCAGACCTGTGTAGGTGGCTTTGAACGTGGGGCTGGCGACGATCACCACATCGGACTTGGCGACCGCGGAGACCGCCTCGGTGACGGCCGGGTCCCCCCAGCCGAGCAGCCCGGGCCCGAGGTCGATGACGTCGATGACCAGGTCCGGAGTGGAGCCGGTGAGCGTCTCGGCGAGCAGGATGCCGGCCGCGAGCGTGCGGGATTTCGGCTTGGGGTTCCCCGCCACGACAGCGATGCTCACCACGGTCTCCCTACGGCTCGGTAAATCCTTCTTACCCGATGGGTAATAGGGCCATTCTGCCTGATCGTGGGCCGCAGCGTAAGTGGCCCGGCTCACGTACCCTGGCCGGACGCCGCGAATCGGCCGGGGGAGGCGCCGTGCGACGCGAACCGGTGACCGCACTCCAGATCGTCACCTCCGGGTTACTCACGGCACTGCTCGCCATCGCCGTCAACGTCGCCACCGGTGGAGACCTTCCCGCTCCACTAGACCCGTTCGGATGGTTCGCCTGGCCGGCCGTCGGGCTGCTCGCAGTCGCGCTGACCGCCCTGTCGGTCTGGCAGCACCGGCGCACGGCCGAGACCCCGCATCGGGCCGTACCCGCGCAGTTGCCGGCCGGGCACCGGATCCACGGCCGGGCCGGCGAACTCGGCGCGATCCGCGGCGCGCGTGCCCGTACCCGCGTGATTGTGATCTTCGGTGCTCCCGGGGCCGGCAAGACCGCGCTCGCCGTGCGGGCCGCCCATGACCTGCGACAGCACTATCCGGACGGTCAGCTCTACGCGGAGCTGCGCGGCGAGGGCGCGGTCGTCACGCCGGACAGCGTGCTGCCGGCGTTCCTGCGCGCGCTCGGCGAGCCGGACACCCCGGCGCCGCTCGACGAGCTGGCGAACCGGTTCCGGACCGCTGTCGCCCACCGGCGGCTGCTGATCGTGCTTGACGACGCGCTCGAGGACGACCAGGTCCGGCCGCTGCTGCCCGGCGGCGACGGCTGTCTCGTGCTGATCAGCAGCCGGCGCGCACTCTCGGTGGGGCACGCGGTCCGGCTCGGCGGCATCTCGGCGGACGCAGCCCGTGAGCTCCTCGGCGCCACCGCCGGCCGTGACCGGATCGCGGCGGATCCGGGTGGCACCGACCGGATCATCGAGGCCTGCGCCGGGCTTCCGCTCGCGGTGCGGCTGGCCGCGGCCCGGCTGCGCGACCGGCCGGGATGGACGCCGGGCGACCTCGCGGACCGGCTGGCGAGCGGCCGGCTGCAGGAGTTCCAGCACGGCGACGCGGCGGTACGGGCCACGTTCCGCAGCGCCTACGACGGGCTGTCCGCCACGGACCGGCTCGTGTTCCGGCGCGCGGGCGCGCATCCGGGACCGGCGTTCGGGGTCGGTGCCGCGGCCGCGCTGGCCGGGCTGGACGAGGAGACAGTGGCCGGCGCGCTGGACCGGCTCACCGACGCGATGCTCGTGGACAGCCCGGCGCCGGGCCGGTACCGGCTGCACGACCTGCTGCGCCTCTACGCGCGGGAGCTGTCGGACGACGACGCGGCGCTGGAACGGCTGCTCGCCTGGCTGACCGCGACCGCGGCGCCCGGCGCCTGGCGGGAGCTCGAACTGGAGAACGCCCTGGCAGCACTCTCCCCCGCCGTCGAACACGGACATCTCACCGCGGCCTGGCAACTGGTCGAGGCGGTCCACCCGCTGCTCGACCGCTCCGCCGACCACGTCTACCGGCTCCAGCTCTGGCAGGCCGGCGAGGTCGCGGCCCGCGGACTCGGCGACGGGTCGCGCCGCGCGCACGCGCTGCACTGGATCGCCTTCGGGTGGGCTGCGGACGCGGCGGGGCGGCACGCCGACGCCGAGCGGGAGTTCCGGCGCATGTTGCAGCTGCACCAGGGCATGGGACACCTGACCGGCGTCGCCGGCGCGCACCGCAACCTCGGCGTCGTGGCCCACCGTCGCGGACGGCACCGGCGGGCGCTGGCCGAGTTCGCGACGGCGCTGGAGATCTTCGACCGGCTCGGCGACACCGAACGTGCCGCCCGGTGCCGGCAGGAGCGGGCGGCCGTCCTCGACGATCTCGGCCGCACCGCCGAGGCCGACGCCGACCGGCAGGCCGCCGGCTGACCCCTACCAGGGCACCTCTCCCCCGTCACCGAGGAACCGGCCGCTGTCCACACCCGCCTCGCGCAGCGCCGCACCGGCCACCACCACCGCGCCCTCTGCCGCGCTCCGGGAACCGGTGTGCCGATTGAGGTCGGTCGCGCAATAGCCGGGATCGACCGAGACGACAGTGATCGGGGTGTCCCGCAGGTCGGCGGCGTACGCCACGGTCAGGCCGTTCAGCGCGGCCTTCGACGAGCTGTAGGACATGATCGGGATCTGGCTGTCCGGGGCCGCCTGCAGCGTGAGCGAGCCCATCGCGCTGGAGACGTTCACGATCCGCCCGGCCGGGCCGCGCCGCAGCAGTGGCAGGACCGCGTTGGTCACCGTCACCACACCGAACACGTTCACCTCGTACGCCGCCCGGAAGTCCGCAGCCGTCAAATCGGCCGGCCGCCCCCAGCCGGTCAGCACGCCCGCGTTGTTGACAAGGATGTCCAGCCGCCCGTACTCGTCCTCGATCCGTTTCGCCGCCGCCGCGACCGACCCCGGATCCGTGACGTCCAGGAGCAGCGGCACCACAGGCAGACCACCGAGCCGCGCCGCCGCCTCCGTACCCCGATCCGGGTCTCGCGCGCCCAGCAGCACTGTCACCCCCGCCTGGCCGAGCCGGCGTGCCGTCTCCAGGCCGATCCCCTTGTTAGCACCGGTCACCAGCGCGATCCTCATGTCAGACATGCGCCCAGCCTGCGGCCACGACCGAGGCCGGTGAAGAGACCGGCCGCAACCCCGGACCGGCCGGTCCCTGGATGCGCACGCCCGGGACCGGCACGATGACCGGATGGACCGACGCATCTGCGCCGGGCCGTGGCGCGGTACCCGGGCAGTCCCGAGGTCACCGGCCTGGTCGACCGGTTGCACGGCACCCCCGGGTTCACCCGGCGCTGGACCGACTACCCGGTGGATCCGCCCAGGAGCACCTCGACCAAGCGGATCCCGCACCCCGTCGCCGGCGACCTCGAACTCGACTGCCAGACCCTGGACATCACCGAGACCGGCCAGCGCCTGATCCTCTACACCGCGGCACCGGGCAGCGCGTCGCAACGCGCCCTGACCCTGCTCACCGCCGGCGCGTAGCAGCCCTGATCCGCTGGGCAGTTCTGTGCGGGGTGCTCAGGGCAGGAAGGCTGCGATGTCCGCGGCGATCTCGTCGGGGTGTTCGCCGTTGATCGCGTGGGAGGCGTTCGGGTAGGTCTTGACGGTGGCCTGGGGAAGCAACGACCGGGCCGTGGCCGCGACGGCGGCGGAGTCGTGCATGCGGGACCTGCCGGCCATCAGCAGCAGCATCGGGGGTATGAGGCCGCGCAGTTGGTCGTCGGTGGGGCGGGTCGGGGCGGACAGCTTGACCACGTAGGCCTGCAGGCCGGCCTCGATCATCCGGGCGACCGGGAGGTCCTGGACCGGCGCGTCGTTCGCGGTCCAGCTGGCGAAGTCGTCGCGCCAGGAGCGGGGCGCCCAGGGAACCGCGACCGGGATGGAGCGCCAGATGACTGCCGCGGACAGTCCGCCGAAGACCATGATCGGGTCGAGCAGGATCACGCCGGCGATCTTCTCCGGGTGGTGGACGGCCAGGTTCATCGCTGTCCACCCGCCGAACGACAGGCCGAACAGGTGGATCTGCGGCTCGGGCAGCGCCTGCACCAACTCGTGCAGCCACTGTGCATGGTCGGCGGGCGTCTCGACCGGCCGCTGCTGGATGCTCAGGCCGGGCTCGCCGAGCAGGTCGACGGTGTAGACGCTGCTCAGCCGCAGCAGCGACGGCATGTTGTCGGCCCAGACCGGCGACGCGGATGCGCGGCCGGGCAGGAGCAGCAGCGGCGGGCCGGGGCCACCGCTGAAGTGGTAGACGCGGACGACGCCGTAGCCGGTGCGGAGGTCGAGGGTCCGGTCCGGCACCGGCATGTCCGCCATCGCCTCCCGGTAGGCCGCCTGGAAGCGGTCGGCCGCCCGCCCGGACCTGAAGTAGCCGACCGGGGACGGGTCACGCAGCACGTAGGCCACGGCGGCGACGAACACGACGATCACCGCGCCGATGCTGATCACGACTGTTCTCGCATTCATGCCCGCCAGTCTACTGACCGCATGGTAGAAAATTCTACCGGTCGGTCAGAATCACGCCACGGTACGGTGTGCGCGTGCCACCGACCGACGCCGCCAAGCCGCTCACCCTCACCGAGCAGGCCCGGCGCGCCCAGCTCATCGGCGTCACCATCACGCTTGTCGCCGAGCATGGCTACCCCGGCACCTCGCTCGCCCGGATCGCCGAGGCGGCCGGCATCTCCAAGGCCGCGGTGCTCTACCACTTCCCGAGCAAGGACGCGGTCGTCCGTGCCGCGTACGCCTCGGTGCTTGACGGCGTGGTTGCGCAGGTCGGCGCCGCGGTGGAGGGGCGGGACGGGGCGGCCGCGCTGGAGGCCTACCTCCGGTCGATGGCCGGCTACATGCGGGAGCACCCCGATCACGCCCGCATGATCATCGAGGCGCTGATCGCGGACACCGGCACTCCGCAGGGGCCGGGCCGGCACGAAACGGTCGCCGCGCTGGTCACCGCCGCGGCCGACGCGGGCGACTACCGGCCGGACGTGGACGTGCGCACCACCGCGATCATCATCAACGGCGCGCTCGACGCGATCGTGACCGAGAGCCTGGCCGATCCGGCCTTCGACACCGCGCACGCCGCCGAGCAGCTGATTCTCATGCTCAGCCGATCGTTCGGGAGTCAGCGGAAAACGCACGCCGGTGACAGTGGCCGCGACAGCGACCACGACCACGCCGCCTGATCGCAACGCCCGCACCGCCTAGAGCAGCCGGTGCAGCGCCACCTCGCCGAGCACACCGGCCTCGATCACCGCGGTCATGTAGGTCCGATACGGCTGCCGTCGACGATCCGTCGGGCTGCCGGGATTGAGCAGCCGCAACCCGCCCGGCGCGACCGTGTCCCACGGGATGTGCGAATGCCCGAACACAAGCACGTCAGTTTCCGGATACGCCGCCGCGCACCGCGCCTCCCGGCCCTTCGCATCCCCGGTCTCGTGCACCACAGCGATCCGGACCCCGTCCAGCGCCACCCGCGTCACCTCCGGCAGCCGGGCCCGCAATCCCGCGCCGTCGTTGTTGCCGTAGCACGCGATCAGCCGCCGTGCCCGCCCCTCCAGCGCATCGAGCAGCGGCACGTCCACCCAGTCGCCCGCGTGCAGCACGACGTCCGCCGTCTCGACCGCCGTCCACACCTCGGCCGGCAGATCCTTCGCCCGTTTCGGCACATGCGTGTCCGCAAGCAACACCAGCCGCATCAAGCCCTCCAGCCCTCACAACCACCCAGATCAAGGACATCACACCCTTCTTCCCACTCCGCGGGTGGTGGCGGCCCGCACGCTCCCGCGGGCTCCGGTCGTCGCTTGCGCTCCTCCCTGCACGACCCGTCGTGGGACAACCCAGGCGTGACCGCATCCCGGGAACGCTCTTCCGGGTGCTGGGACGCGGCACGCGCGTCGCGGGCGCGGCCGCGGGTGCACGGAGATCGCGGCCTTGGCGGGACCACGCACGGCCCCGGCTCCGAGCGGCGGGGAAAGCGGAGCGCCAGCGGAGTCTTTGCCCGCCGCGAGGTTTGCCCGCGGGAGCGTGCGGGCCGGACCACCGCGGAAGCGGGAACATGACCTGGACCTTGACATTGATTGTGATTGACGGGTGTTTGCGGCGGCCTCGGGCGGGCACCCATGCGACATGTTGCAGAGACTGCTGGAACGCGTCGAGAAGGCCGGGGAGCTGGACCGGGCGAGTGATCCGTTGCAGCGGCGGGTGCGGGCGACGTTGCCGAGGCGGCTCAAGGATCTGCTGCACGGCGTCGGGCTCGGGCATCCGCTGCATCCGGTGGCGGTGCAGCTGCCGGTCGGCGCCTGGATGAGCACGGCCGTGCTTGACGCGCTGCCGGGCACCGAGAGCGCCGCGACAGTGCTTGTCGGCGTCGGTACCGCGGCCGCGCTGCCCGCCGTCGCCTCGGGCGCGACCGACTGGTCGGAGCTGTCCCGGGAGCAGCGGCGCGTCGGCCTGGTGCACGCGGCGGCGAACACCGTCGCGCTCGGGCTGTACGCGGGTTCGTTCGTGGCGCGGCTCTCCGGCAACCACCGGCTGGGGCGGACGCTCGGCTACACCGGGCTGGCCGCGGCCGGGCTCGGCGCCTACGTCGGCGGGCACCTCAGTTTCCGGCAGGGCGCGGCCGTCAACCAGGCCGAGCCGTATCTGCGGCAGATCGACGAGGGCTGGCACGACCTCTACGCCTGGAACGAGCTGACCGAGGGCCGGCCCGAGGTCGCAAGGATCGGCGAGGTGCCGGTGCTCGTCACCCGGATCGGCGACCGGGTGACCGTAATCATGGAGCACTGCGCGCACCAGACCGGCCCGCTCGGCGACGGCGAGATCACCGAGATCGGCGGCGCCGCGTGCGTGGTCTGCCCGTGGCACGGCAGCACGTTCCGGCTTGTGGACGGCGCGGTCGTGCGCGGCCCGTCCGCAAATGACCAGCCCGTGCTCCGCTCCCGCGTGGTGGAGGGCCGGGTCCAGGCGTCACTGCCCTAACCGTGTTTCAGCGGCCGATCGAGGGGGTCGGCCGGCCGAGCGCGTGCCGGAGGCGGGAGGTCATCGCCGCGCGGAGTGCCTGCTCCTGGCCGAGCGGGTCCTCCACCCGGAAGCCGTGCATGCGCACCCCGCCGGCGTGGATGTCGCCCGGGTGCGGCCGGCCCGCGACCACGAAGCCGAAGAGCGCCCGCAGCGCCTCCTCGCCGAGCGCGGCCGGGTCGGTGGAGCGTTCGAAGTCGTAGGGCCGGCCGATGTGTTCAAGGATCCGGTCGCCGGTACGGCTCAGCGAGCGCACCAGCGCACCGCCCTCCCACACCCCGAAACTGACCCAGCCCGTCGCCGAGTCCATCGCGTGCACGGTGATCCGGCGGCCGGCCGCGACCCTGAGCACGTGGGCCGGCAGCCGGGACGGGCGGTCGAGCGCGAACCGGCGGTCACACAGCACGGCGGCGCCACGAAGCACGGCCGCGAAGGTCATGTCGTCGGGCGGGCTGATCCGGTCCCGCAGCGTGCCCTCGCCGGACGGCGTCACGTCGCGGCCGGGCAGCAGGCCACGCACCAACTCCTCGGCGTCGGCCGCCGACCGGCTCGTGCCGCGCAGCGCCGGCCTCGGGTCGCCGTCGCTGATCGCCAGCAGCGCGGTCTTCACTCGCACGACATTCTCCCTGCTCACGGACGTGTCGAGGGATGATCATCGGGCGGAGACGCGCGTCGGCAAAGCTCGTGTCGGGGATCTGCCACAACCGGCGTACCCCGATGGCCAGGAGAGGTGGAAAATCCGCACGAGCCGGTCTGACCAGCGACAATTCTCCGGCCGTCCACAACGGCCCCATGAATGCACGCCGAATTAACAGTGAGCGAGTGGCGAGTGAGCAGTGATCTAAGTCAGCGTGGCGGGATGCAGTCGAAATCCACCCCCTCGTCCGGCGCCGCCTTCATCCAACGCTTCATCAAGCACCCCGCCCAGGTGGGCACGATCGCCGCCACGTCACCGGCGGTGAGCCGGCGGCTGGCCGAGCCGATCCCGGAGACCGGCGAGCCCCTCGTCGTCGAACTCGGCCCGGGCACCGGCGCGGTCACCGAGTGGATCCGCCGCCGCCTGAACGGCCGCGGACACCACCTCGCGATCGAGATCGACCCGGTCTTCGCGGAGATGCTCCGGACCAACTATCCGGACCTGGACATAGCGGTCGCCGACGCGGGCAACCTGTCGACGCTTCTCGCGGACCGAGGGCTCGGGAAGGTCGACGTGGTGGTCAGCGCGCTGCCCTGGACGCTCCTCTCGGACGAGCAGACCCGCCGGATACTGAGCGCGCTCGCCGCGTCGATGACGCCTGATGGCGTGTTCACCACGATCACGTACACGACCGCGCGCATGCTGCCGCCGTGGCGCCGCGTCCTGGCCGCGCTGAACGACACGTTCGAGAGCGTCGAGCCAAGCGCCGCGATCTGGCGCAACATCCCGCCGGCCTACGTCTACGAGGCCCGCCGTCCCCGCACGCAGAAACCGGCCTGACCCGGCGCTCACCGGTGTCGCATGTCTCTGTGCGGCATCGGTGAGCACTCCACGGCTGGCCATTGAGCGGACTCTGAGGCAGCGTAGGCGGAATGCAGACGGACACCCCCTCGTCCACCGGCGCTTTCGTGCAACGGTTCCTCCGCAATCCGGCCCGGGTCGGCACGCCGGCGGCCACCTCCGCGGCGGTCGGCCGCCAGATGGCCGCCCCGGTCCCCGAGACCGGCGACCCGCTGGTCGTCGAGCTGGGCGCGGGCACCGGCGCGGTCACCGAACAGATACGGCAACGGCTCGGCGGCCGCGGCCACCACCTCGCGATCGAGATCGACCCGGTCTTCGCCGGGCTGCTCCGTACCCGCTGGCCCGATCTCGACGTGGCCGAGGCCGACGCCGCCCACCTTCCCGAACTGCTCGCCGACCGCGGCCTCGGGAAGGCCGACGTCATCGTCAGCGCCCTCCCCTGGACCCTCTTCCCCGACGACCAGACCCGCGCCATCCTCCGCAGCGTCGCCGCGTCGATGGCCCCGCACGGCGCGTTTACCACGATCACGCTCAGCATCGGCAGCCGCATGCCAAGCGCCCGCCGTTTCCGCGCGGCGCTCAACACCACGTTCGAAGAGGTCACCCAGAGCCGTACCTTCTGGCGTAATCCGCCGCCCGCGTTCGTCTACGAGGCGCACCGGCCCCGGAGCAGTTAGTCCCGGAGCAGTTAGTCCCCGTGCGTGCGGCTTCGTGCCGGTCCCGGCAAGACCAGCACGAGGCCGCACGACGTCAGCCATCCGTCGGCACCTGCGCCCCCACCGCTACAGCGCGCCACGGCCGCCTGGGCAGGCGACGTACGCTCGGCCGATGAGCACGCTGTCCGTCGACTCGACGTCGGCCGTCCCGGTCTATCGGCAGATCGTCGGGCAGATCCGGTTCCTGGCCGAGAGCGGCGGGCTGAGGCCGGGCGAGCGCCTGCCACCGGTCCGGCAGCTCGCGGACAACCTCGGCGTCAACCGGAACACAGTGGTGAAGGCGTACGCCACGCTGCGGGAACTCGGGCTGATCGAGACCCGCGGTGCGTCCGGCACGGTGATCGCCACGCCGCCGCCCGTGCCCGCCTCACCCGCGCCGACGCTTCGGGACGCCGTGCTGGCCGCGCTGCACGGCGGGATGACGCCGGAGCAGGTGCGCGACGCGGCGTACGCGATCGCCCGCCAGAGCACGAGCGAGGTGCGGGCCGTGTTCGTGGAGTGCAACGAGGAGCGCGCGCAGGCGTTCTCCAAGGAGCTGTCCGCCCGGCTGCACGTCAACGTACGGCCGAGCCTGCTCACCGAGCTGGACACCGTCACCGCCGACGTCGACCTGGTCATCACCACGTTCTTCCACCTGGCCGCGGTCCGCCGGTGGGCGCGGGCCGGGCAGCGCGGCACCGAGACGGTCGCGATCGTGGTGGCCCCGCACATCCGCACGCTGATGACGGTGGCCGAGCTGCCCGCCTCCGCCCGCGTCGGCGTCCGCTACTCGACCGAGCACCAGAGCGAGCAGGTCCGCGACTGGCTGGCCACCGCCGCGAGTGCGACAGTCGTGATCGTCCCGACCACCGCGCCGGTCCCCGCGGACCTGGCCGTGCTTGTCGTACCGACCGAGGATCCGGACCTGGGCGAGGGCGCCGCACCCGGCACCGAGGTCGTCGAGTTCGGCAACGTCCTCGACGAGGGCTCCGTCCAGATGGTCGCCACAGTCCTCGACGAGATCCGCGCCCGCCGATCGGTTTGACATAGGACACTCTCGGTTAAAGCGCTTGGCATAGGCCAAGTCGCTCCCAGGGAGGCCGCTCTCATGTCCGTGCTCACCAATCGAACGATCAAGCCCGGCTGGACCGAGATCCTTGCCGGCCTGGGCACGCTTGCCGTCGTCGCCTTCGGCCTTCCGTACCTGCTCAACGCCACAGGCGTCAGCGATCGGCTCTCCCCCGTCGTCGGCGGCCTCTTCCTCGCCGCCCTCTCCGGCGTGGCCGGCCTCGCCGGCTTCCTCGTCGCCGACCGGATCCGCATCCGCGACTGGGCCGCCTTCGGCATAGTCCGTACCTCCACGCGCTGGCTCCTGATCGGCATAGCCGGCGGCCTTCTCGCCATGGTGCTGTCCCGCCTGGCCGCAGCCGCCTTCCTCTACCTGGCCGGCCCCGCCGACGACATCCAGGCCCCCTACCGCGAAGCGGCCCAGGGCGGCCTCGTCACGGTCATCCTCTCGATCCTGTTCCTGGCCATCCTCACCCCCATCGGCGAGGAGTTCCTCTTCCGCGGCGTCGTCACCACCGCCCTACTGCGCTACGGCGCGCTCATCGGCGTCATCGCCAGCTCAGTCATCTTCGCCCTCGCCCACGGCCTCAACTCCGCCTTCCTCACCGCCCTGATCGTCGGCCTGGTCGCCGCCGAACTGCGCCGCCGCAGCGGCTCGATCTGGCCGGCCGTCCTCGTCCACGTCGTCAACAACCTCATCGGCCAACTGATCGTCGTTGCCCTTACCTGATCCCTAACGCCACGGAAGACACTCCCGGCCACCTGGGCGGGAGGGTGGCGCGCCTCCGACGTGGCGTTTTATGGGAGACGTGGCCGCCAGTCGATCAAGGGAGCCGGAGGAGAACCGGCCTTCGCTCTACCTGCCTGCTTGCATTCACCTGTGGCGTTCTCGTTGCAGCGCTGCACCGCTGACGCGGCTATGCCTTCTCATGCCTTGCTGCTTTGCTTGCTCACGGCGCTACCGTGACGCTGGAGGTGAGACAATGGCCATCATCGAAGGGGATGAAGAGACCAAACGCACCGTGTCGTTCGCGGCCCTAATCAATCTCTCCGAGAGCGCGATCATCCGTCGATTGATAGCTGCCAGCACTCTGCACGCGGATGAGCCCGCCCGGCCGACCGGCAACGGCACAGCGATCCACGCGGATTACGAGGGGCAACGAGTGCGGGCCCGGTTTATCGACGGCTGGGACTTCTGGCAACTCGATGATGAGTCCGGCCGGCGCCGATCGTTGCCAACGATCCGGCCGGGCATCACCCGCACAGGCCGAGGCTCCCTGCAGGGCAGACTCATCACTTCGGACGACTGGAACTCCCCCGAGGTCGACGACGCCATCGCCCGCGACTTCGGGCTGGCACCATAAGACTTCTCCTCGACACCCACATAGTCCCAGCGGCTTCCGCCTGCTGAATATCACTGCCGAGCACGGCATCACAGCAGGCCGCCTGCCGATGCACCACAGAGATCCCTTCGACCGCGTCCTGATAGCCCAAGCTCAGATCGAAGGGCTGACCCTGGTAACCCGCGACCCCCATATCCAGAAGTACGACATCGAGGTACTCCCTGCTTGAGGGTTGTGGCTGCCTACTCCACGAGCCCTGTTCATGCGGAGCGGCGGTTGCCGGTGCGGTCCACAATGGCCGACATGTGGAAGGTAGTGCGGGTGGTGCTCGGGGTGTCGGCCGTCGCCGTGCCCGCAGTGATGATCGTGGCTCTACTGGTGGTACTGAACACGTCGTGGATGGTCACGGACCCGGACGCCGAGGCGTGGGCGCGGGACCGGGCAGAACTGATCGCGCAGGACGTGAACGCGACGCTTGGGAGAATCAGCGGAGGCCTGCACGGGGAGGCGGGCGTGAACTACCTGATCGACGAGTTGGACCGGAAGGGCGGGACAGTCCTGGGCTCGCACGCCGAGAACAGCACGGAGAAGGACGGCCGGCTGGTGGGGTGGGTGGACGCCCGATTCGACGTCGCGGACCCGGCCGAGGGCGGCGATCCGTACTGCCTGCGGTTCGAGGTCAGTGCGGTGTACAGCGAGTACGTCTCGTACCACGAGGTCGACTGCCCCTGAGGCGGCCGCTCAGCCCGCGAAGACGACCCACAGTCGACCGTGGAGATCCTGACCGCTTACTCCCACCACACCGCGAACCGCAACCACCACACCGCGAACCTCGACCACCAGAACGCGAACCGCGACCCCCACACCGCGAACCGCGACCACCAGAACGCGGGGCCTCCGGGGGCTCGGCCCCCGGAGCAGAATCCGAAACGGCCCCCCTGTTCGCGCTTTCCGCGAACAGGGGGGCCGCAGGCCGTGGAGGTGCCGGGAATCGAACCCGGGTCCTTCGGTGAATCTACAGGGCTTCTCCGAGCGCAGCTTGCTGTGCCTCTACTCGGCCCCTCCGATCACGCAAGCGAGTCGGTGTGACGGGCCCAGTCGCGATTAGTCTCACCGCACAAGCCTCACGACGGGGCTTGCTTGGCCAGCCTTCTAGATGACGTCGGTGACTAGGCCGAAGGCGTGCCTAGACCAACGGAGCTGCTACTCGCCTCAGGCGGCGAGAGCGAGCTCAGAGCGCTTAGAGTTGGCGCTTATAGCTTCCAACGACCGATTTATGAGACGACGTTGGCTTCCTCAGCTCGCTTCTCCTGCTTCAGCATCCGAAGTCGAAACCAGTCACCCCCTCGTAGGCCCCGCCCGGCTGGGCGGCGCGACCTCACAAGGTTAACGCGTTCTCGTCCGAACGTCACATGAGATACCCCCGCATGTCAGAATCCGGCGCACGGGGACCCGTTGATCGTGCAAGAGGTGGGGTTGACCTGGGCGGGGGTGTTCTTGGTGGCTTGGAATCCGGCCTGGACCTCGCCGTCGGCGGCGAGTGGGCCGCCGTCGAGGACGAGCGTGGCGCCGGAGACGGAGGCGGTGGCGTTCCAGAAGCCGGTGACCGCTATCTCCACGTTCGCCGGATAGGTGAGCCGGACCTGCCATGTGGTCGGTGCGCCGGTGTCGTTGCCGATGACCAGGTTGGACACGAAGCCCTCGCCCCAGGTGCTGCCGAGCACGTAGCGGGCGCCGAGGCCGGCGGGCTCCCGGACGGTGGCGGGCTGGGAGGCGACGGCCGCGGACGACAAGGACGGCGTCGGCGTCGGTGACGGCTCCTCGAACGGGTCCGCGGTGATCACGCCTTCGGGCGGGCCGGACAGCGCGATTGTCGGGACGACGATCAGCGACGGCCGGGTCTCGTCATCAGAGGAGCTGGTGAGTGCCCAGACCGCGAGGCCGATGACGACCGCGGCGACGGCCACGGCCGCGATCGCGAGCCGGGACCGGGTGGGTGAGAAGCCGAGGAAACCGCTTGTCGCGACACCCTCGGAGTGATTGCCGGGCAAGGCTGGACTTCCTCCCGCACTCCGCCCGATGACCGGGCGATCACGCCGCGCCCAGACGGGCCCGGCGTAATGGACGAGGAAGGCTACCGCGCGGCGCCCACGTCAGTCCATGCCCTTGCTGCGGCGCCCGACCGCGCGGCTGATCTCCTTCTGCGCGTCCTTCTTCGCCAGGTCCTGCCGCTTGTCGTAGTCCCGCTTGCCGCGGGCGAGACCGATCTCGACCTTGGCCCAGCCGTCCGCGAAGTACACCTGCAGCGGCACCATGGTCAGCCCGTCCTCGCGGACCTTTCCGGCCAGCTTGAGGATCTCGGCGCGGTTGAGCAGCAGTTTCCGGATGCGCCGCGGCTCGTGATTGGTCCACGTGCCCTGCGTGTACTCCGGGATATGCATCGAATGCAAGAAGATCTCACCGTTGCTGACCTGCGCGAACGCGTCGACAAGTGATGCCCGGCCGGCCCGCAGCGACTTGACCTCGGTGCCGGTCAACTGCATGCCGGCCTCGTAGGTGTCCATGATCGTGTAGTCGTGGCGCGCCTTGCGATTCGAGGCCACCACCTTGCGCCCCTTTTCGCGCGGCATCGTGCACAACTCCCTCATCGTCGGATCAGCGTCGCAATGCTACAGCGCCCACCCCGCCGGCCCCCACTGACCAAAACCTCAGAACCGGCTTTCCCGCTTCCGCCGTGGTCACCACCCGCATGCTCCCGCGGCCTCGGATCCGCGGGTGGTCACCGAAACCCCGCGGGTGTCAACACAGACAGGCGGGCAGCCAACCGAGCGGCTGCCGGGGGGTGCCGTTGATGCGGACCTCGAAGTGCAGGTGGTAGCCGGTGCTGGCGCCGGTGGTGCCAACCCGGCCGATCATCTGGCCACGGCGGACGTGCTGGCCGGGGTAGACCAGGATCCGGGACTGATGCCCGTAGCAGGTGCTGACCGAGTCGCCGCCCACCTGGCCGTGGGCGACGCAGGTGAGGTTGCCGTAGCCGGTGGCCCAGCCGGTCCGGATGACCTCGCCGTCGTCTGCGGCCCAGATTGGCTGGCCACCGCCGGCCGCGAGGTCGACGCCGGTGTGCAGGTTCCAGACCTTGTAGTACGGGTCGAAGCGCCAGCCGAAGTCGCTTGATTTCCAGCCCTGGACCGGCATCAGCAGCCGCGCGCCGGGGTGCATCTGGCTGATACCGCCGCCGTGCTGCGACTGTGATCGCCGGCTGGCGCGGCGCCGGGCCTCCTCCCAGCGGCGGACCTGGGCGGCGACGCGGGCCTCGTCGTCGCGGGACTGCCGGTACTTGGCGAGGCTTGCCGCGCGTTCCTGCTGGGCTACGCCGAGCGCGGCGCGGCGCTGGGCGGTGAGCGCCTCGACCTCGGCGACCGCGTCGTCGGCCGCACGCTGGGCCTGCTGGGCGGTGGCGAGCGTGGCCCGGGCCTCGGCGCTGGCGTCGTCGGCGGCGCGGCGGGCGGTGGTGGCGGCGTTCTGGGCGTCCCGGGCGGCGCCGCGCGCGTCGATGACCGAGCCGAGCGCGCCGCGCTGGGTGTCGAGAACCCGGTCGATGTAGCCGAGCCGGTCGGCGAACGTAGTCGGCGTGGCGCCGAGGATGACGTTGAGCGTGCCGATGTCGCCGCCCTTGAACGAGGCGGCGGCCAGGTCACCGAGCCGGCCCCGGGCCTCGTCGACGCGGCGCTCCGCCGTCTCGTACCCCCTGGTGGCCTTGGTCTGGGTGGCTTTGGCGGTTTCGGCCTTGCGGGTGGCGGTGTCCGCGGCGGCCTGCGCGGCGGCGACCCGGCCGCGGGCCTGCTCGGCGCGGGACTGCGCGGGTGGGAGGCCGGTGGCGGCGGCAGCGAGACTGCGGGCGGCGGCCTGGGCGCGGTCGGTGGCGCCTTCCAGGATGGAGGCGGCCTTGGCCACCTCCCGTTCGATCCGCCGCTGGTCGTCGCGCGGGTCGGCGGCGGCCGGGGCGGGACCGGGCGTGATGAACGCCAGCACCAGCAGGGCTCCGAGCGCACTGCGGTAGGACTTCACGGACATTTCCCCCGATTCTCCGTGAGAGATACCCTACAGGCGTCCCACGGGCCCCACCCGCAGAAACGCGAATCGCCGCCCGGTCCCGGTGGACCCGGGACGGACGGCGATGGCGGTGCGGTAACGCGGGCGGTACCTAGACCCGCAGGTAGAACCGCAGCGTGGTCCATGCGGTGCCCGCGCTGACAAGCGCGCCGGCGCCGGCCATGAACGGCAGCATGAGCAGCACGTTGTCCCAGCTGAGCGGCGTCAGCAGGTTGGTCAGGTCCCGCAGCGCGCCGTCGATCAGGAAGATCTTGCTGAGCACCAGGATGCCGAAGCCGAGCAGCGCGCCGACCACGCCGGCGGTGACGGCCTCAAGCACGAACGGCGCCTGAATGAACCAGTTGGACGCGCCGACGAGTTTCATGACCGCGACCTCGCGGCGCTTGCTGTACGCGGCGACCTGGATGGTGTTACCCACAAGCATCAACGCGGCGATGGCCATGACGATCGCGGCGACCAGGGACGCGGTCTGCACCGAGTTGAGGATGCCGAAGACCTTCTCCAGCAGCTCGCGCTGGTCGAGAACCTCGTCCACTCCCTCGGCGTCGCGGTACTTGACCGCGAAGTCCTCGTACTGCTCGGGGTTGTTCAGCTTGATGCGGAACGACTCCGGCAGCTGCTCGGCGCTGACCGAGTTGACCAGATCGGGAGTGTCGCGCCACAGCGTCTGGAACTTCTCCAGCGCCTTTTCCTTGGTCTCAAGCTCGTAGTCCTGGACCAGGTCGTCGCTGTCGAGCTTCTGGTCGAGGGCTTGGCGCTGCTCGTCGTTGACGTCGGACTTCAGGAACATCGCCACTTCGATGTTCGCGTAGTAGTAGTCCTTCATCTCGTTGGCCTGCAGGTACAGCAGAGTGCTGGCGCCGAGCATCGTCAGCGAGACGGCCATCGTGATGATCATGGCGATGGTCATTGTGACGTTGCGCCACAGTCCGACCAGCACTTCGGACAGGACATATTTGACGCGCATCGGTGAGGCTTCCTTCGGGGCTCGTCTGCTGCCGGGTCAGGGGATCGGGGAGGTGGTGCCGTCAGTTACGGACTGTCATCAGCCGTAAACGCCGCGCGGCTGGTCACGGACGATCCGGCCGCTCTCGATCTCGATGACCCGGCGCCGCATCTGGTTCACGATGTTGGAGTCGTGGGTCACCATGACGACGGTCGTGCCGGTCCGGTTGATCCGGTCCAGCAGGCGCATGATCTCGATCGAGGTGTCGGGGTCCAGGTTTCCGGTCGGCTCGTCCGCAAGCAGGATCAGGGGGCGGTTGACGAAGGCACGGGCCACCGCAACACGCTGCTGCTCACCGCCGGAGAGCTCGTGCGGGTAACGGTGCTCCTTGCCACCGAGACCCACGAGTTCCAGCACCTCGGGCACGACACGGCGGGCGACCGCCTTGGTCTTTCCGATCACCTCGAGCGCGAAGGCGACGTTCTCGTAGGCAGTCCGGTTGGGCAGCAGCCGGAAGTCCTGGAACACGCAGCCGATCGAGCGCCGGAAGTGCGGGATCTTCCACGAACGCATGGAGGTGACGTCCTTGGAGTTGACGATCACCTTCCCCTTGTTCGGGGCGACCTCGTGCAGCAGCAGCTTGATGATCGTGGACTTGCCGGAGCCGGACGGGCCGATGAAGAAGACGAACTCGCCCTTTTCGATCCCGACCGACACATCGTCCAGCGACGGCCGGGACGCCTTCGGATACGTCTTGGTCACGTTCTCAAGCTGAATCACGGGTCCAGAGTCTACGCGGTGTAACGAAAACTCCAAGTCCAGGCCTAGTCCGATCTGTCCGTGATGACCCGATAAAAGATCGTCCGAACGGGTGACTTTCCCGGCTCGATCCGCGACACGCCGATCTGGTTACTCGGCGTCGCCACTCAATTGCTGCTGCTTACGCCACTTGATGCCGGCCTCGATGAACGAGTCCACGTCGCCGTCGAAGACCGAGGTCGGATTGCCCGTCTCGTGCTCGGTACGCAGATCCTTCACCATCTGGTAGGGGTGCAGGACGTAGGAGCGCATCTGATCGCCCCACGAGCCGGCCGCGTCGGTCTTCAGGCCCTGCATCTTGGCCTGCTCCTCCTGGCGCTTGCGCTCCAGCAGACGCGCCTGGAGCACCCGCAGCGCGGACGCCTTGTTCTGGAGCTGCGACTTCTCGTTCTGGCAGGTCACCACGATGCCGGTGGGGATGTGCGTGAGCCGTACCGCGGAGTCAGTGGTGTTGACGCTCTGCCCGCCGGGGCCGGACGAGCGGTAGACGTCGACGCGCATCTCGTTCTCCGGGATGTCGATGTGGTCGGTCGTCTCGACGACCGGCAGCACCTCGACACCGGCGAAGCTCGTCTGCCGGCGCCCCTGGTTGTCGAACGGGCTGATCCGGACCAGGCGGTGGGTGCCTGACTCGACGCTCAGCGTGCCGTACGCGTACGGCGCCTTCACGGCGAAGGTGGCGGACTTGAGGCCCGCCTCCTCCGCGTACGACGTCTCGTAGACCTCGGTGGGGTAGCCGTGCCGCTCCGCCCAGCGCAGGTACATCCGCAGGAGCATCTCGGCGAAGTCGGCCGCGTCCACACCACCGGCGCCGGCGCGCACCGCGACAAGCGCCTCACGGGCGTCGTACTCGCCGGAGAGCAGCGTGCGCACCTCGAGCTCGTCCACGGCCTTGGTGAGCGTCTCGATCTCGGTGCCCACGTCACCGAGCGAGGAGGCGTCGTCCTCCCCCTCGGTGAGCTCGAGCAGCACGAACGCGTCGTCGAGCCGGGAGCGGAGCCCTTCCAGCTTCGAGATCTCTCCGTTGATGTACGAGAGCTTCGAGGTGACCTGCTGCGCACGCGCCTGGTCGTCCCAGAGGTTGGGCTCGCCGGCCTGCTCCTCGAGCTCCGCCTTCTCCCGGCGGAGCCTGTCGACGTCGAGGACGCCCTCGATGTTCCGCAGGGTGGCGTCGAGGTGTTTGAGCTGGTCGGAAAAGTCGGCTGCAGTCACAGCACCCAAGAATACGGCGCGCTGTACGCGATCGGGCTCCCCCCGGGCCGATCCGCGCACAGACGGCCGGATCAGGCTCCCGGCGCCGTCTTCAGCCAGGTGAGCGCCGCCTTGTGATAAGCCACCGCGAACTCCAGCGCGGAAGCCCCGTAGTTGTCGCCGTCCTTCTTCGCCTCCTTGGCCTGGTCACGTGCGGACGCCAAGGCGGCCGTGTGGTACTCGTTGGCACCGGCGATCAAGGTGCCCATCTGACCTTCGCTGTGCTGCTCCCCGAACGCGACGCGGAGCGCGATCGGGTTGCGAATGGCATCGCGCCCCGGGGAGTCGGTCAGCCAACGGCTGAACGCGCGCTTTCCGGACGCGGTGATCGCGTAGGGCTGGCTCGAGCGGGGCCCCGGCTTACCCAGCCGGACATAACCCATCTCGGCAAGCGCCGGCAATTCGCGGTAAACCTGGCTTCTGGTCATCGACCAGAAGGGGCCAAGGCGGCGCTCCGCCTGACCCATCAGTTGCCCACCCGTCATCGGCCCCTCGTGGAGCAGCCCGAGGAGGGCAGCCGCGGTTGGGTTGATTCCTGTCTCGGCCATGCCCATTACGCTGCCACTTTGTAGCCCCGGCGTCCAGGATTTCGGCTTATCCGCGCCAACGCGTCTCCACAGTGCACTGTCTTGCGCGGACTGTCCGGCTCGGACCGGGCACAAATAGTGATCATGAGCGGGAACTATTCGACCGCGAATGCCCTTTGTCCGATTCTGGATCTGGCAGGGTTCTCACGAAAGACGTGGCCCGCCCGGGGTGCAATGCACCACTCCCGACTCAGCTTTGCAGACTCCGGCGCCCGAATATCGGGAAACGGGGGTCAAGGCCAAAGGAAAACAGGGGTCAGCGGGCGACCACGGTGGAGGTCCCGGACGGTACCCGACGTGCTGGCATACCGCTCGTGTCCCCTCCGGAGAGAAGCACCCCACTCACCACAGTGATCAACATAAGGAACGCGGCCACCACACAAACCGCGATCAACCGGCGTCGTCGCGAACGGCCGTCCGGGCGGATCTCCGCGCCCACCATCACGCCCATCTCCGGCATGTGCAACCGGCCGGCGGCGGCTCTCGGCCACGGCCCGCCCGCGCTGTATGCGGCGCCGAGCGCGGCAGCGGCCGGGTTCGGTGGAGCCGACGTGGGGATCAGCGGTGGAGCCGACGTGAGGATCATCGGCGGAGCCGACATGGGCATCAGCGGCGGAGCAGACGTGAGACCCAGGGGCGGGCCGGAGAACGGGAACGGCTCCGCCGAGAACGGCACGGCAGAGAACGGCGGCGCCGACACCGAGTCCTGAAACTCCATCACCGGCAGCGCCACCATCCGGCCGCCGGACGCGGGCGAGACCGGCGCGGCCACCAGCGGCACCCACCGCACGTGTGCCCGGCCCTGGCTGCGGCGGTCCGGGCGGGGCCACCAGGTCACGTCGCCCTCGCCCAGCGCGGGCAGCGGCGGCATCCCGGCCAGCGCGGACTCCACCTCGCGCAGCCGCACGCCGATCATCCGTGCGTCCGGCCGGTTCGCCGGGTTCGGCGCCATGCAGCGCTCGATCAGCGGCCACACCGGCGCGGGCAGGCCCGCGGGCGGGACCACCGTGCACTGGCGGTGCCGGCCCAGCACGTCAAGCGGGGTGCCGCCCTTGAACGGGCTCCGGCCGCACAGCAGCTCGAACAGGACCACGCCCATCGCATAGACGTCCGAGGCCGGGCTGGGCGGCGCGCCGTCGACAACCTCGGGCGAGACGTACTCCGGCGTGGCATGGGTGGCGCGCGGCTCCGCCCCGGCCGGACGCAGCCGCCGGGCCACGCCGAAGTCGGCGAGCCGCACCGGGCCGCCGTCGGCCGGGATGATCAGGTTTCCCGGCTTCACGTCCCCGTGCACGATGCCTCGGCCGTGCAGGTAGGCCAGCGCGGTCGCCAGCTGGGCCACCAGGTTCACCGCGACCGCGGGCGGCACCGGGCCGTCGCGGCGCAGTCGCTTGCGCAGATCCTCGCCGTCGACAAGCTCCATCACGAAGACGTGCCGGCCCTCGTCCCGGCCGAACGTGATCGGCCGCACGATGCACGGGTGCGACAGCTCGCCGAGGATCTCCGCCTCGTCCACGAAGTTACGCACCAGGTCAGGCTGGGAGGCGGCCTCGGAGCGCAGCAGTTTGACCGCCACCGCCCGCCCGGTCGCGGTGTCGCGGCCGGACCAGACCGCGCCGATCGCACCTCGCGCGATCTCGGTCTCAATCTGGTAGCGGCCGTGCAGCAGACCCGTCATCGTGGTCCTCCCCACCGGACGACCCCCCGCCCGGCTGCGGTCTGATGCTACGGCCGATTCGGCGGATTCCCGACCCCCGGGCATGCCACCCGACACAGCGACCTGGACAAACGCGCGCCGATCATCGATAAACAACCATGTCGGATGACGCCCGATTGACCGGCCGGAGCCGATAGGGAACATTTGGCTGCCGTGGCGTCTCCACTCGTACGATGGCTCGCAGGTCAGGGCCCCGATCAGCTCGCCCGGATCCTGCTCAACCGGCCGGACAGCGTGCATGTGACCACCGGCTCCCGGGCCGCCGCGCCCCCGGCCGACCTGCCCGCGCTCGCCGAACGGCTGCAGCGGCCCACCGCGCTGCAGACCGCGCTGCGCACCCTGCCCCTGCCCGGCCACGAGCTGCTCGGCCTGCTCGTCCACCTAGGCCGACGGCACCGGCCGGTCCCCCGCGTCACGCTCGCCCACCAGCTCGGGCTGCCGGCCGGCGATCCCGGCCTGGCCGGCGCGCTGGACCGGCTCGCCGACTCCGCGCTCGCCTGGCCCGATCACGACGGTGCGCTGCACGTGCCCACCGAGCTGGCCCGCGCGTTCCCGAACCCGCTCGGTCTGGGCGCGGACGCCGCCCGCCTCTACCGGGAGACGCCCGCGGACCGGCTGCGCCAGATCGCGGTCGCGGCCGGCCGCCCCGACCCCGGGCCGCAGCGTGACGACGCGTACGCCGCGGTCCGCGCCGCGCTCGCCGACGCCCCCGCGGTCCGCGCGCTCGCCGACACCGCACCGCCCGAGGCCCGCGACCTGCTGCACGCGATGGCCGCGGGGTTGCCGGTCGCGACGCCGGACTCCACCCGGTCCGCCGCTCAGGACTGGGCGGTCAACCGAGGCCTGCTCGCGTTCAGCGGCTGGCGCCTGGAGATGCCCGCCGAGGTCGCGATCGCACTGCGCGGGCCGGACTGGACACCGCCGTTCACCCCGGAGCCGCCGCTGCCCAAGCCGGTGCCGGTCGCGACGGACGCGGTGGGCCGGGAGTCCGCCGCGGCCGCGCACGCCGCCGTACAGCACGTGACCGCGCTGCTCGACGCGATCACCGCCACCCCGGCGGCCGCACTCAAGTCCGGCGGCGTCGGCGCGCGCGAGCTGACCCGGCTCGGCAAGGCAGCCGGCTGCTCGCCCGCGGAGGCCAGGTTCTGGCTGGTCCTCGCGCACGCGGCCGGGCTTGTCGACGCGGTCTACGACCGCGGGGTCGGATACGGCATGGACCCGGTCCACTACGCCGTCACCGAGCGGCACGCCGGCTGGCAGCGGCTGAGCCCGGCCCGGCGGCTCACCGCGCTGCTGCGCCGCTGGCCGACGCTCGCACCGGCGCCGCTTGCCGCACACCGCGGCGGTTTCGGGCCGATCGGCGCCGCGCTCACCCCGCACCCGGTGGACGTGGTCGCGCCCCGCCTCAAGGCCGGGCTGCTCGACCTGCTGGCCGCGCTCCCGGACGGCACCGGGCTGCCCGCACCGTTCGCGGCCGGTCCTGCGGTCGGCTGGCACCGGCCGCTTGACACGCCACTCACCGGCGACCGCGACGAGCTTGTCGTCCAACTCTGGGAGGAGGCCCGGCTCTGCGGCGTCGTGGCGCACGGCGCACTCACCCCGCTCGGGCGCGCGCTGATCTCCGGCGCCGGCCTCGACGAGGTCGCGGACACGCTGCTTCCGGACGCGGTCGGCACCGCGCTGTTCCAGAACGACCTGACCGTGGTGGTGCCCGGCATTCCGGCCGCCCCACTCGCGGCGCTGCTCGACGCGGCCGCCGACCGGGAGTCCCGCGGCAACGCCGGCACCTGGCGGTTCAGCACCGCCTCGGTGCGCCGCGCGCTCGACGACGGCCACCGGGCCGAGGAGCTGCGCGCCGCGCTCGCCGCGGCCGGGCCGCTCCCTCAGGCGCTCGACTACCTGATCACGGACGTGGCGCGCCGCCACGGGCACGTGCGGGTCCGGCCGGCCGGCTGCGTGCTGCACACCGCGGACCCCGCGCTGGTCGCGGAGATCCTGTCCACCCGGGAACTGGCCGCGTTCGGGCTGGCCGAGGTGGCGCCGACCGTCCTGATCAGCCCCGCGGGCGTGGTGGAGACGCTTGCCGTGTTGCGTGCTGCGGGATTCGCACCGGCCGGTGAGGACGCGTCCGGCGGGCCCCTGGTGCGGCACCGGGCACCTGTCGCACCCGCGCCGGACCTTCCACCCGACCCCTCGCCGCCGGACGACGACGAGTTCACCCGCGACGACGCGCTGCTACTTGCGGAGAACCTGCTCAGCGCGCCCGCGCCGGCCGACCCGCTTGAGGCGGCCCGCCAGCGCCTCGCCGCGCTCGCGCCGAAACCCCGCCCGCCGCGGGAGGGCACGGAAACACAGATCGCGCTCTACGCGGAACGGCTCGACGGCGCCGCCCGCGCGATGCTTGTCGCCTGCGTCCACGAACGCCACAGCGTGCACATCGAGTACGTCAACGCCGGTGGCAAGCGCTACACCCGTCTGGTCGAGCCGATCACGGTGGACGGCGAGTTCCTGGTTGGCTGGGCGCCGCCACTGTCCGAGGAGGTGTCGTTCGCGCTCGGCCGGATCGTCTCGGTCAGCCCGGCCTGACCGGACGAAGCGGGCAAAGGCGAAAGGCGAGGTCCGGCATGGTACGACCGCCGGCCGAGCCGCGTACGCTGAGTCCGCCGATTGGTGGCACCCAGGCAGGAAGACAGAGGATGACGAAGCAGTCACGCACCCGCACGCCCGCCGACGACAGCGCTGACCTCGGTGCCCCGGCGGAGAAGCGGAGGCGCTTCTCCGTACCCCTGGCGCCGGTCTTCGCGGTTCTGGCCCTCAGCTGGCTCGGCGTGATGCTCCGATCGGCGCAGGTGTCGGTGTCCACCGCGTCCGAGGGCGCGCTCGCGGTCTATCTCGCCGCCTACTCGCTGCCCGGCCTGATCTCCGCGAGCCTGGTGGCAGGCGCCGCGACCGGGCTGGCCGCCGTGACGCTCATCGGCCCGGTCCGCCGCGCGGGCGCGACAGTGCGGTTCGCGGTGGCCGCCGTGGCCGGGCTGCTTGTCGGCGTGGGCGCGGCGCTTGTGGTGCTGGAGAGCTACGGGCAGGGCGACGCGATCACGATCCTGGCGGCCACGTTCGCTGCCTCGGCGACGGCCGGTGGCGCGTTCGCGGGCATCCGCCACGCGCCGCTCGCCGGAGCGGTGATCAACGCGAGCCTGGGCGTGTTCCTGACCGGGTTCGTGCTCAACCTGTTCCAGGGCCCGCTGCTGGAGCTGTTCGGCGCGGGTGACACACAGGCCTCGCAGGCGAGCGCGCTGAGCTGGTTCTCGCTGACCGCGTCGCTGCTGAGCGCACTGCTCGCCGGCGTCATCGCCTATCTGACGCTGGCCAGCGGCCAGGGTGACGAGCGGCCGAAGTGGGCGGTCTACCTGGCCGGCGGCGCGGGCGCGGGCCTGGTGCTGCTGGCGTCCGAGGCGATCGCCCGGACCGGCGGCCGCCAACTGCTGGACCTGGCCGGGCAGCTCAGCGAGGCGGACCGCGCCGCCCAGGACATCCTGGCGAACGCGCGCTTCAACAACGGCCTGGTCGTGCTCTTCATCGGCGCGATCACCGCGATGATCCTGCTCGGCCGCACGCTCAAGCCCACCGAGGACGATTAGTACGTATTGTGTGCCGATCCGGTGTAGATCATGGTGCGGGCCGGCGCATCGCCCTACCGTTCCCGGCATGGTCTACGCGATAGTCGCGCTCGTCGCGGTCATCCTCATCCTGGCGTCGCCGCTCCTCCTGCTGGCCGGACATGTCCGGCGGCAGGTCCGGCGGCGGGGCCTGACGGTCACGGGCGCACTGCTCGCGCCGGGCACGCTTGTCGCGATCGTGCTGATCTCGCTTGGCTACGCGGCCGGCACGTACGGCGTCGGCGCGCTGTCCTCGTCCTTCACCCTCGACGCCGGTGAGATGTGCGCGTCCGCGGCCGGTTTCTACTCCGGCACACCCGGCCCCGCGGACGAGTTGTGGACCGGCATCGCCACGCGGGACCTGCCGGTCGAGCGCACCTGCGTCTGGTCCGACGGCACCCGCTTCGAGCTGGTGCCGTGGTGGGTCAACCCGCTGCTCTTCACCTGGCTTGCGGTCGCGGCAGGCGTCACGCTCGCCGCGCCGGCCGCCCGTTACGTCGACCGGCTGGAGAAGGCTCAGGCGATCTGATCCAGCTCAGTGGTGTCGTACCACTCGAGCTCATGATCCTCGGCGCCGTCCACCGCGAACTGGGCGTCCTCGTCGCCGTCGATCGCACCCGGAACCGCGTCCACGGCCGCCGCGACATTGGTCTCCGCCTCGGTGGCGTCGACGTGGACCGCGGCGACCGCGGTCAGCGGCAACGCACCGGCGAGCACCATGATCGACGAACCGAGCTGGTCGTCGCCGCGGGTCAGGGCGGCGGCGGGCAGGTCGGCGGAGATCACCACGCGGCGGCGCGGCGCGGACGGGTCACGGTGCAGCAGCACGAGCGCGGACTGAGCGGCGCGGGTGAACGCCACGTACTCCAGCTCCTCCTCGTCGCCCTCCGCGTACCACTCGCGCAGGTGCGGTGTGACCGCGTGCACCGGGTCACCTGGCGCGCCGGTCTCGCCCTTCTCCAGCAGCGTGGCCAGCACGGGGAGCGTTGCCGGGACGTACACCCGGACGATCTGATCTGGCACTGCTCTGTCTCCCCGCCTCCGTCACCACTGCGGTCCAATTAGACCGCATCGGTCAGCAGGCGCAGGTCGCACCCTTCGCCGGGGCGGTAAGCGGGTCCGGCTCACGGGTCGTCGGCCCGGCCGGGGTCTGCACCGCGAAACCCTCCCGGATCCAGTACTCGATGCCGCCGATCATCTCCTGCACCCGGTACCCGAGCTGGGCAAACGCCAGCGCGGCCCGGGTGGCGCCGTCGCAGCCCGGCCCCCAGCAGTAGGTGACGATCGGCGTGTCCCGGTCGATCATCCCCGGCGCCCGCTCCACGATCAGCCGCCGCGGCAGGTGCAGTGCACCCGGGATGTGCGCCTGCTCCCACGACTCCTCCGACCGGGAGTCGATCAGCACGAAGCCGGGCGCGCCGGACTCCAGCGCCGCGTGCGTGTCCGACACGTCGATCTGCATCGCCAGGCGGGCGGAAAACCAGGCTATCGCCTGGTCAGAACCGAAATTCGACATGCCTTTACGGTACGGATGGAGGCGCTCGCGGTTAACAGAGTTCACGCGGTTCTTCGTGGCATCGGCCGTTGATCCGCCGCTATAGTGCGCGCGTGACCGCGAATCCCCCGGAGCTTGACCAGACCGACTGGCGAATCCTCGACGCGCTCCAGCAGGACGGCCGGATGAGCTTCGCCGAGCTGGCTCGCACGGTCGCGATGTCGGCCAGCGCAGTCACCGAGCGGGTACGCCGGCTGGAAGAGGTCGGCGTGATCTCCGGGTACCGCGCGGTGGTGGCCCCGGAGCGGGTCGGGCTGGGCATCATGGCGTTCGTCAGGCTGCGCTACCCCACCGGGAACTACCGGCCGTTCCACGAGCTGGTCGGCCGTACCCCCGAGATCATGGAGGCACATCACGTCACAGGCGAGGACTGCTTCGTGCTGAAGGTTCTGGCCGGGTCGATGCGTCACCTGGAGGAGATCACCGGGCGGATCAGCACGCTCGGCGGCGTGACCACGAGCGTGGTCTACTCCAGCCACCTGGAGGCCCGGGCGGTCGCCGCTCCCTCGATGGCAGACTGAGACGGTCTGAGGGAGGTGCCGCGTTGCCGGTGGAGCCGAGGTTCCTGCTGCTGTCCGACGTGGCCGTGGAGCTGAACGTCTCGGACTCGCAGGTCTACCACATGGTCCGCCGGGGCGAGCTGCCCGCGATCAAGATCGGTGGCCGGGGGCAGTGGCGGGTGGAGCGCGCCCGCCTGGAGGAGTACATCGCGGCGAAGTACACGGAGACCGCGGAATGGGTGGCGCAGAACCCGCTGGTCGAGCCTGATCCGGAGCCCTGACCGGCGGGTATTTACGGTCGCGCCAGCGGATCACCCATTGAAGTTGATCGTTGACAGTGGGTGGCGTGTGTCCTTCAATGGAGGCTGTCGAAGGCAAACGGAGGCAAACGCAAGCTTTCGGCGGGAAGGTGCTTTGGGCGGGAGCTTCGGGAGGGAGGCGGCTTCATGGAGCGGCGCTGCGTTTACGCGCGGCGCGGCATTCAGGAGCGGTGCGGCATTCAGGAGCGGTGCGGCATCCACGAGCGGTGCGGCATCCACGAGCGGCGCGGCATCCACGAGCGGCGCGGCATCCACGAGCGGCGCGGCATCCACGAGCGGCGCGGCATCCACGAGCGGCGCGGCATCCAAGAGCGGCGCGGCATCCGGAGCTTCAGGAGGCGCGGCGTCCAGAAGCGGCGCGGCGTCAAGAAGACGCGGCGTCAACGAGCAAACGTAAGCGAAGCAACGTAAGCGTTCAGGAGCAATTGCCAGCCTTCAGGTGTACCGCAAGCTCTAGGAGCGATTCTCATGGTCATGCGACTGTGCGATCCGCGCGGCGTCCGCCCTGCCATCCGGGTCTCCCGCGTCCCGGCGTTCGACCCTCCGTTCGACGACGAGCCCTTCGCCTGGTCCGATGCCGACCAGCTCACGCTCCCCTGGCGCGCGCCGCCGGCCATTTCCACCTCACATGCCGTCTCGTCCGCCGGGACTGCGGGCGTGTCGGCGGATGTGCCGGCAGGCGTGTCGGCTGGTCCATCACCGGGCGCAACGCTGCCCGCGTCATCGGACACGTGGCCAACCACATCACTGTCAGGTCTGGCCACGCTCGCCGGGCTGGCCGGGCCGGGCCGCACACCGCCGCCGATCCCACCCGAGGCTCTGGCCGGGGCGTCCAGCGAGGCGCGCGGCGCGGCACATCGGTTCCTCACCCGCTCGCTGGAAATCCTGAACGGTTATCGCCCGATCGGTCACCTGCGCGCCATGTCCGCCCTGATGGAGGCTCCCACGATCCTGACCAGCGCAGGCGCCGCCCTGAGCACTATCGGCCGTTACCGCGAGGCCGCCGGCCTGCCACCCGTGGCCGGCCGCCGCCCGCTCCCCCCGGCCGGCCGCGTCAACCCTCGCCGCCTGCGCGTCTGCGAGCCGCGCCCCGGCGTCGCCGAAGCCTCAGCCGTCCTCACCACCGCCGGCCGCACGTGGGCTCTGGCCTACCGCCTCGAACTCCTCCACGGCCGCTGGCTCGCCACCGCCTTCACCGCCGTCTGACCGCCGGCCGGCCGGGACCTCCGACCACGACTGTCCGGCTGGGACCGCCAGACCAGGACCCTCAGGCCAGGGCCGCCAGGCCGCGAGCGCCAGACCAGGGCCGCCAGACTGGGAGCATCAGACCGGGCCGCCAGGCCGGGAGCATCAGACCGGGCCGGGCCGCGCCGGGCCGGGCCGCGCCGGGCCGGGCCGCGCCGGGCCGGGCCGCGCCGGGCCGCGCCGGGCCGCGCCGGGCCGGGAGCATCAGGCCGGAGTTTCCGGATCGCTGGGGTGTGGTTGGAGGCCGGTGATGAGGGTGTCGATGAGGAAGCGGTAGCTGCGGTCGATGTCGCGGGGATAGCCGAAGCCGCCGGAACTCTCCAGGCTGGCGAAGCCGTGCATGGCGGAGCGGAGCATGCGGGCGGCGTCGATGGCGTGGTCACCGCGCAGGCCGAAGCCGGCCAGGACGTCGAAGAGGATCTGCAGGGACTCCTCGGACACCCGGGTGTCCTCCTCGTCGTCGGATGAGGGGGCACGGACGGTGGCGGCGTAACGGCCGGGGTGGGCGAGGATCCAGCGGCGCCAGGCCTCGGCGAACGCATGCACCGCGTCCGCGCCGGACTTGCCGACGCAGGCTCGGGCCAGGGAGTCGCTCATCTCGCGTTTGGCCTGGAGGCCGATGCTGCGGCGGAGCCCGTCCAGCGAGTCGACGTGCTTGTAGAGGGACGGGGTACGCACGCCGACGCGCTCGGCCAGCAGGCCCATGGTCAGGCCGTCGAGGCCCACCTCGTCCGCGAGCGCGGCGCCGGCCGCGACGACCGCGGCCGGGGCCAGACCGGCCCTAGGCACGGGCGTTGGCCTGGAGGAATGCGAGCAGCAGGGCCACCGTCTCGTCGGGGTACTGGGCGTGCGGGTAGTGGCCCGCGCCCTCGATCATTTCCAGGCGGCCAAGCCCGGCCGGCAGCGCGGCGACGATGGCCTCGCCCTCGGCGCGCGGGTCCACCCAGTCCGGGTCGAGAGAGCCCTCGACGATCAGCACGGGGCAGCGCACGTTGCCAAGCTGCGCACCGGCGTCGGCCGGCGGTGTCTGCATCATCTTCTGCAGCGCCTTCATCCGGCCGGGCTCGCGCATCATGGCTCCGATCTCGGCCTGCCGGGTGGTCCAGTCGGCCGGCTTCTTGCCGGGGTAGGCCTGCTCGAGGTATCCGAGCCAGCCGGAGACGCTGCCCATCATGGCACCGACCATCCGGTACATGCCCTTACGGTAGTTGCGGGCCCGCAGGTCGCCCAGGCTCATCGCCTGGGCGCGGGTGAACGGCGCCAGCTCGACGATGCCGGTGACCAGCTCCGGCGCCTGCGCGGCCGCGATGGTGGCGGCGCCGCCGGAGATCGAGTGCCCGACCAGCACGGCGGGGCCGCCGAGGTGGCGGATCACCGCTATCAGGTCGCCCGCGATGTCGGTGCGGCTGTAGGACGGCCAGGTGGCGCTCGAGTCGCCGAGACCGCGCAGGTCGACCGCGGCGACCCGGTAGCCGGCGGCGACCAGGCGGGGCACGACGAACCGGTACGCCTCGCGGGTGTCCCCCATGCCCGGGGCCAGAACGACCAGCGGCCCGTCGCCGGTCACCTCGTACGCGATGGTGCCGGCGTCGACGGTCAGGTGTGCGGTCATGGCTGAACTCCTCGCTTGCCGGAGACTTAGCCGTGCGGCTAGCTCCGATAGCTATAAGCTAATGCAATTAGCCAACCAGGTCAAGCGGCAGCACCACGAGGGTGTGCCCGGCCACCCACGGCACCGCGGCCCGCGGGAGCATGCGGGTCCCGACCACGGCGAGAGTGGGACGAAAAGGTCCTGAAACGACTCTCGCCGGCCCGGCCCCGGAGAGGGCCGAACCGGCGAGAGCGGTGAAGCGGTGAATCAGTCGGTGCCGCCGGCGCCGTGGCACCGCTTGTACTTCTTGCCCGAGCCACAGGGGCAGGGCGCGTTGCGCGACGGGCCGTTGGACGCAGTCGCCTGACCGCTGCCGGTCACCGGGCGGCGGCGGGCGGCCGCGCTCGGGGACTGCGGTGCGTCCCGGGTCGGGTCGCCGCCGAGCGCGGGCGCCTGGCGCTGCATCTCGACCGCGCCGGAACCGGCCGCGCCGTCGATTGTCGGCGCGGTGTACTGCAGCGGCTGACGCTGGGCGCGCCCACCGCCGAGGCCCTTGGCCCGCACCTCGACCTGCGTCTCCGGCTCGGCGGTGGCGGTGGCCGTCCCGTCGGCGTCGCCACCGACGCGAGGCAGCGCCTGAGCCTTCGTCGGGTCGACAGTCGGGGTCTCCTCGACCTGGACCTCCAGGTTGAAGAGGAAGCCGACCGCCTCCTCCTTGATGCCCTCCATCATCTGCTGGAACATATCGAAGCCCTCGCGCTGGTACTCGACCAGCGGGTCACGCTGCGCGTACGCGCGGAGGCCGACGCCTTCCTGCAGGTAGTCCATCTCGTAGAGGTGCTCGCGCCACTTGCGGTCGATGACCGCGAGCAGCACCTGCCGCTCCAGCTCCCGCAGCGCCTCCGGCCCGAGCTCCTGCTCGCGGCGGTCGTAGGCGTCGTGGATGTCTTCCTTCATCTGGGTGAGGAGGAAGTCGGGGTCGATGTGGTTGACCTCGCCGCCGGCCTCCTCGGCCAGATCCTCGACGGTACGGCCGACCGGGTAGAGCTGCTTCAGGCTGGTCCAGAGCTGGTCGAGATCCCAGTCCTCGCCGTACCCGCTGCTTGTGGCGCCCTGCACGTAGGCCGTGATGGTGTCGTCCAGCATGTGGCGGACCTGGTCGTGCAGGTCCTCACCGTTGAGCACGCGCCTGCGCTCGGCGTAGATCACCTGGCGCTGCTTGTTCATGACCTCGTCGTACTTGAGGACGTTCTTCCGGATCTCGGCGTTCTGACCCTCGATCTGGGTCTGCGCGCTCTTGATCTGCCGGGAGACCATCTTCGACTCGATCGGCACGTCCTCGGGGATGTTGAGGCGGTCCATCACGGCCTCGACCGCGCCGGCCCGGAAGCGGCGCATCAGGTCGTCCTGCAGCGACAGGTAGAAGCGGGACTCGCCCGGGTCACCCTGACGGCCGGAGCGGCCGCGCAGCTGGTTGTCGATGCGGCGGGAGTCGTGGCGCTCGGTGCCGAGCACGTAGAGACCGCCGGCGGCGATGACCTCCTGCGCCTCCTCGTCGCACTTCTCCTTCCAGTGCGGAAGGATCTCCTCCATGCCCTTGGCGTACTCCTCCTCGTGCTCGACCGGGTCGATGCCACGCTGGCGGAGCTCGCCGTTCGCGAGGTGCTCGGCGTTGCCGCCGAGGAGGATGTCGGTGCCTCGGCCGGCCATGTTGGTGGCGACCGTGACGCCGCCCCGGCGACCGGCCTGCGCGATGATCTCCGCCTCGTCGGCGTGGAACTTCGCGTTCAGCACGTGGTGCGGGATGCCGCGCTTGCGCAGCAGCGTCGCGAGGATCTCCGAGTTCTCCACGGAGACGGTGCCGACCAGGACCGGCTGGCCGTTCGCGTGGCGCTCGACGATGTCCTCGACGACCGCGTGGAACTTGGCCTTCTCGGTCTTGTAGATGACGTCCGGGTGGTCCTCGCGGATCATCGGGCGGTTCGTCGGGATGGTGACCACGCCGACGTTGTAGACCTTGTTGAACTCCGCGGCCTCGGTCTGCGCCGTACCGGTCATGCCGGACAGCTTGTTGTAGAGGCGGAAGAAGTTCTGCAGGGTGACGGTGGCGAGCGTCTGGTTCTCCTGCTTGACCTCGACGCCCTCCTTCGCCTCGATGGCCTGGTGCATGCCCTCGTTGTAGCGGCGGCCGTGCAGCACGCGACCGGTGAACTCGTCGACGATCAGGACCTCACCGTCGTTGACGATGTAGTCCTTGTCCTTCTTGTAGAGCTCCTTGGCCTTGATCGCGTTGTTCAGGTAACCGACAAGCGGCGTGTTCACCGACTCGTACAGGTTGTCGATGCCGAGCTGGTCCTCGACCCGGGCGACGCCGCGCTCGGTGATCGCGACCGTGCGCTTGGCCTCGTCGACCTCGTAGTCGCCCTCGCCGTCCTTGCCCTTCTGCAGGCGCTTGACGACGCGGGAGAACTCGCCGTACCACCGGGCGGAGTGCTCGGCCGGGCCGGAGATGATCAACGGGGTACGCGCCTCGTCGATCAGGATCGAGTCGACCTCGTCCACGATCGCGAAGTTGTGGCCGCGCTGCACCAGCTCGGTGGCGGCCCAGGCCATGTTGTCGCGCAGGTAGTCGAAGCCGAACTCGTTGTTCGTCCCGTACGTGATGTCGCACTCGTACGCCGCGCGGTGCTCGGCGGCCGGCCTGTTCGGCAGGACGACGCCGACGGTGAGGCCGAGGAACCGGTGAATCCGACCCATGTTCTCGGCGTCGCGCTGGGCGAGGTAGTCGTTCGTGGTGATGACGTGCACGCCGTCGCCGGAGAGCGCGTTCAGGTACGCCGGCATCACACAGGTCAGGGTCTTGCCCTCACCTGTGCGCATCTCGGCGATGTTCCCGAAGTGAAGCGCGGCGCCGCCCATCAGCTGGACGTCATAAGGCCGCTGTCCCAGAACCCGGGACGCGGCTTCGCGGACCGTGGCGAAAGCCTCGGGCAGCAGGTCGTCGAGCGACTCACCCTCGGCCAGCCGCTCACGGTATTGCTCGGTCAGGTCGCGCAGCTCGTCATCCGTGAGGTCAGTGTATTGATCCTCGATCGAATTGACGGCGTCCGCGATGGCCTTGAGCCGCCGCACCATCCGGCCTTCACCGGCGCGGAGGACTCTTTCCAGAATCGACACGGGTCAACGCTCCCTACACAGTCTGCCGAACCATCGTAGGGCGCGAAGGGCAGGAAGAGTCCACCGCGGCTCTCGATAGTCGCCCGAATCGGACAAAAAACACCTGTGAGTTCGCTGAGGGCAGATTATCGGCCGCGTCTCGTACCCGCGAAAGGCTGTTGGGGATCGAGGACCCATGGGTGAGGATGGCCGGATGGAACCCGTGGAGATCATTTCCGACGGTCTGCGGCTGCGCGACTGGGTGCCGGAGGATGTGGACGCGCTCAACCGCGAGGCGTCGCACCCGTCCGTGCAGCGGTGGAGCGCGCTGCCGACCGACCCGGCGGCGACCGCGGACTTCGCACTGCGCGAGGCACCGGCGAAGCGCGCGGCCGGCACCGCTCTCCACCTGGGCGTGTTCGGCGCCGCGAGCGGCGCGCTGCTCGGTGCCGTGGCACTGCACAACATCACCCCTTCCCGGGGGTACGCCGAGGTCGGCTTCTGGGTCGCGGCCGGCGCTCGGGGCGAGCGGGTCGCCGAGCGCGCCGCCCGGGTGCTGCTCGGCTGGGCCTTCACCGAACTGGGTCTCGGCCTGGCCGGCTGGCGTGCGATGGTCGGCAACCACGCCTCCCGGATCACCGCGCTGCGCCTCGGCTTCACCATGGAGGGGACCGGGCGGGCCCAGCGCCTCAGGCCGGACGGCGAGCGCCCCGACCGGTGGGCCGGGTCGCTGCTGCCCAGCGCGCTCACCCGGCCCGGTCTGCTCGACACGCCCGAGATCGCGCTCGCGGCCCGCCGCGCCCGCGTCTTCGGCGGCCCGCGCCCGGTGCTGACCGGGCCCGGCGGCGTGCGGCTGCGCGCGGCCGAGGAGCGGGACCTGCCCGCGATCGTGGCGACCTGCCGGGACCCGGAGACGCTGCGCTGGACGACGGTGCCGGAGAACTACACGCTCGCGGACGCGGCCGGTTTCTCGCTCGGGTACCAGCCCGCGCAGTGGACCGCCGGGACCGCGGCCATGTTCGTCATCGCGGACCCGGACGACGCCTACGCCGGCAACATGGACCTGCGGCTGAGCCGGCCCGGCGACCCGCTCTTCGCGGACGTCGGCTACTCGGCCGCGCCCGGCGCCCGGGGCAGGGGGTACACCACTGCCGCGCTGCGCACGATCTGCGCGTGGGGGTTCGAGACGCTCGACCTGGAGCGCATCGAGTGGCTCGCGCACGTCGGCAACGACGCCTCCCGGCGGGTCGCGGAGAAGGCCGGGTTCGTGGCCGAGGGGGTGCGCCGCGCGGGACTCCCACACCGTGGTGAACGCCGCGACGTGTGGGCGGCCGGGCTGGTCCCGGACGATCTCCGCGCGGTGGCGGCGCAGGGGAACGCGTCATGAATCGGGCGGTCGTCGAGGACCAGGGGGTACGGCTGCGGCCGCTGCGACTCTCCGACGCCGAGGACGTGGTCGCCGCCTGCGCGGACCCGCTCACCCAGCGCTTCCTGCCGCTGCTGCCCCGGCCGTACACCAGGTCCGACGCGGTGTGGTGGATCGAGGAGGGCACCGAGGCGGAGTGGCAGCAGGGCGGCGGCGTGTGGGCGGTCGCGGACCCGGCCACCGACCGCCTGCTCGGCACGATCGGCCTGCACCGGGTGATCCGCGAGCGCGCGCAGGCCGAGGTCGGCTACTGGGTCGTGCCGTGGGCCCGCGGCCGTGGCGTGGCGACCGCCGCCACCGTGGCGCTGAGCCGGGTCGCGTTCGCCGCAGGTTTCGCCCGGCTGGAGTTGATCACCGAACTGGAGAACATCGCCAGCCAGCGGGTCGCGCTCGCGACCGGCTTCCAGCGTGAGGGCGTGCGCCGCGGGCTGTCGCCGGACCGGGACGGCGGGCGCACCGACCTGCTGGCGTTCGCGCGGCTGCGCAGCGACAGCCCGGGCCCGATCGCCCGCTGGCTGCCCGACCTGCCCGGCGGCGCGCTTGACGACGGGGTGATCACGCTGCGGCCGCTGCGGCCCGGCGACGAGGCCTTTCTGCAACGGCTGCTCAACGAGCCGGACGTGATCGCCACAAGCGTGCCCCCGATCGGGCCGGACGCGGAGGAGATCGCGCTCCGGTGCGCCCGCTCGCAGGCGCACTGGCTGGCCGGCGACCGGGCCGATCTGGTCATCGTGGACGCAGCTTCCGGGCGGCCGGCCGGCGACATCGGGCTCTACTACCAGGAGCGCAACACCGGGCAGGCCATGCTGGGGTACGCGATGCTGCCGGAGTGGCGCGGGCGTGGCTACCCCACCCGGGCCGTACGGCTGCTGTCGCGATGGGTGTTCACGCACACGTCTGTCGCCCGGCTTGTCGCCGGCACTAATCCGCAGAACCTCGGCTCGCAGCGGGTCCTGGAGAAGGCCGGCTTCCAGCGCGAGGGCTACCACAGGTCGCGGCTGCCGGGCATTAACGGCAGCCGCATCGACGACGTGCCGTACGCGCTAGTAGCCGCCGACCTGCTCGGCGCGGATAAAACGCCATAAAAGGGGTGCCCCGCGGTAGACGCGCGGGGCACCCGTACCGACATGGGAGGAACGGCCGCGGAACAGCCGAACCGGGATGGGAGGAACCGGGTCAGGCCTCGAGGCCGATGACGCCGTAGTCGTAGCCGCGGCGCCGGTAGACGACGCTCGGGCGGCCGGTCTCCTTGTCCATGAAGAGATAGAAGTCGTGCCCGACCAGTTCCATCTGGAACAACGCGTCGTCCACGCTCATCGGGATGGAGGAGTGTTCCTTCTCGCGCACGACGTGCCACGGCTGGTCGTCGTCGTGCGTGGACTCCTGCTCGCGTTCCTTCACCATGGTGGCGGATCCGCCACCGAGCGGTGCGAAGCCCTCGGCCGGAAGGCCGGCGGTGGCAGCTGCGACCGAGACCGGGGTACGGCGGCCGCGATGCACCCGGCGACGGTCCGCGGATCGGCGGAGCCGGGTTTCAAGCTTGGCGAACGCGATGTCCAGGGCGCTGTAGAAGTCGGCGGCACACGCCTCGGCGCGGATCACCGGGCCGCGGGAAACGACGGTGATCTCGACTCGCTGGCAGTGATCGGTTTGGCGCGGATTGCGCTCGTGAAACAGCTCGACGTCGACGCGGATGAGTTTCTGGTCGTAACGCTCGATCTTCTCGAGCTTCTCGGCAACGTGCACCCGGTAGTGGTCCGGAACCTCAACGTTGCGGCCCTTGACGACAATGTCCACGCGTGACCTCCCCCACGATCGATCTTGATAGACCACCGGCGGTGCCGGTGACCACAGATCTGGGCTTGAACTGGTCTGACGAGGCGGAGGACGGCAGGCGCGGTCCGCGTGCATGACGGCGGCGCGCTGGCGATAACTCGGCCGACCTCCGGGAAACGCGAAGCCTCCTCTCGGCGAGCAGTGCTGGCCAGCAGCCAGCGAGTGCAGAGCACCCCGTACCGCAGGGAATGATCTTAAAGTCATGACCCCGCTATAGAAACGCTAGCCCTTGTTCGGTCCCGCGTCACGCTCCGTTCCCAAGACCGTTTCGAGAAGATTCGCGCACTAGGCACGTTCGAGGGACAAAGGCCGTCGTCTCAACGTTGCGGCGAGCACTGCCGCGCCGGTCACCGGCACGCCCGCGGCCTCCAGACGCGACGAGATCACCGCGAGCGTCGCCCCGGTGGTGACGATGTCATCGAGCAGAATTGCCGGCACCGGCGTGTCGCGCAGCCGGCCGGCCTCCGGCGCACGAAGCCCGAACTTCGCCTCCGCCTCGGCGCGGCGGCCCGCCGCGTCCAACTCCGTCGAGTCCAGCCGGGAGCGGGCCCGCAGCGGCCGGGCCACTGTCGCGTGCACGCCCGCGTCGCGCAGCCGCCATGCGGCCCAGCCGGTCAGCGCGCCCAGGTGATCGCCCTGCCGCGCACGGATCGCCTGCGGCGTGGACGGGACCGGGACCAGCACCACGGCGGGGCCGGGCGCGGACGCGACCACCACGTCGCCGAGCAGCACGCCGAGCGGGCGGGCCAGGGCACGGCGGCCGCGCTCCTTGAAGTCCAGCAGCGCGGTGCGGAGCACCCCCGCGTACGGCCCGAGCGCGGCGCACGGCGGGAACCCGGGCGGCGCCGGCTCCGGGCGGGTGGCGAACGGGGTGAGCGTGCGCAGCGCCGCCTCGCAGGCGGGGCAGACCGCGCGGCGCAGCACCCGGCCGAAGGCACCGCAGCCGGCACAGGCGGACGGCAGCACCAGGTCGGTCAGCGAGGCCAGGATTCCCGCGCCCATGTCGTACCCCCTCGGTGGCTTGTGAAGGAAAACCACCGAAGGATAGAGCTTGATCACTATTTGCAGGGGGTCGCGGTCACTCCAGGAAGAACGGGGCGGTGATCTTGTTGGAGACCGCGTCCGGGGGCGGGTCGAGCAGCTGCGTGGTCTCGATCCGGCTGGAGTTCAGGAGCAGGCGGTAGGCGATGTTGTTCGCGACGTAGGCCGCCTCGCTGCCCGCGCTGTTCGTGCTCACCGGGTTGACCGGGTAGGCGGCCAGGCTGGTGACCTGTGCGGAGCCGAGGTCGGTCGCGCGCGGCGCCTCCTGCGCGCCGTCAAGCGTCACCTGTACGACGCCGACCCGGTTCGTCTGGGGCTGCTGACCGGCGACAAGCAGCTGGTCCTGGCCGGCGAAGTCCACGGCAGTGATGTCGTGCAGCGAGGTGTGCACCTCGCGGACCACGGTGCTGACCTTCACGCTTGTGTCAGTACGGATCAGCGCGGTCACGAACAGCCGGCCGCCGGAGACAAGCGCGATCCGCTGCCCGTCGTGCGCGACCGCCATCGAGGTGATCTGGCCGGGCAGTCCGGAGACCGCCACAGTGGTCCGGTTCGTGTCCTGCGTGCCGAACTGCTGGAGCTTTCCGCCGATCACGATCAGGCCGACCATGTTCGCCGCGTCCGCGTCCGCCATCGCGTCCGGCGCCCAGAGCCAGGCCGGGCGGCCCGCCGCGCCGTCGCCGATCGGGATCCGCAGCGGCATGCCCGGCACCTCGGCGCTGATCACCAGCTCCTGGCCGTCGTTTCCGCCCCGGTCACGGACCCAGGCACCGAAGATGCGCGTGCCGAGGCGGGAGAACGACGCGACGCTCACGCCGGTGTTCGTGTCCGGCGCCACAAGCGGCACCGGCGGGAGGGTCTGGTTCGGGTCGCGCAGCCGCTTGATCGTGCCGTCGTAGATCGCGAACCGGTCCGGCGGGGACTGCAGCTCCGTAGACGGGTTCGCGGCCAGCAGCGCCTCGTCCCCGGTGAACGTCTTGCGCAGCTGACCCTCCACCTTGACCAGCAGGTCACCGCCGCTCAGGTGCTCGCGCAGCGTCCACCAGAGCTGGGCGCCGAGCCGGTTCAGCGCCTCCTCGTCAAGCGCGCCGGCCTCGGCGCTCAGGTTCACCTCAAGCGCCCGGTCGGCCCCGACCTTCGGCACGTTGCCCTTCTGCTTCACATTCGCCGGCAGACCGTCGACGGCCTGGCTGATCAGGGCGGACGGGCCGCCGCTGAGCCACTCCAGCAGCTCGGTGGGGCGGCGCTCGGCGGAGATGCTCCGCGGCAGCCAGCGCAGGTCCGGGACCAGCGCGGTGCGGTCCTTGTTCCAGAAGTAGACGGAGGTGGGCTCGTACCGGGTCAACTCCTGGTCCGGGAGCAGGAGCAGCGGCTGCGCGCTGGTCACCCAGTAGCCCTCCTGGCCGGGCACCTCGCCCACGGTGAGCGGGTACTCCGTCTCCTCGTTGTTCGGCGGGTCCACCGAGCCGTTCGCGGTGAGCACGCCCAGATGCCGCACCTTGAGCACCACGGAAGAACTGGACGAGTCGACCGAGGTGATGTTCGGCTCCTCCTCCAGGTGCACGATGTTGATCTCGCCGGACGGCTTCCAGTCGTCCCGCCGGCTCGGCGCGATGAACGACCGGGCGCGCTCCACCGCCTGCTCCGGATCACCGGCCGGCGCCCTGAGGAAGGAGTTCACCAGCTCCCGGGCGGTGCCGGTGCTCGCGTTCGCCCGGTTGACCGCCGGGATCGTGTCGTTGCCGCCGCCCACCTCCGGCGAGGGCATGCCGCCGCGCACCTGCACGTCGGTCGAGCCGGGAATGCCGCAGCCGGTCAGCGCGGCCACGACGAGGAACGTCATGGCGGCGGCAGAGAGCCTCTTCACGACTGCGCCTCCTCGGTCATCCGCCGCAGCTCGCTCACGGCCAGCGGCGAGTCGGACGCGCGTGGCGTCAGGTCGTCAGGGACCAGGCGCAGCGGCGCGGCGGTGAGCCGGTCGCCGGCCTGACACGGAAGCGTCAGCCGGAACTGCGCGCCGGCGCCGGGCGCGCCCCACGCCTCCAGCCACCCGCCGTGCAGCCGCGCGTCCTCCAGGCTGATCGACAGGCCGAGGCCGGTGCCGCCGGTCTGCCGGGCCCGGGACGGGTCCGCGCGCCAGAACCTGTTGAAGACCAGCTTCTCCTCGCCCGGCTTCAGGCCGACGCCGTGGTCGCGGACGGTGATCGACACGGCGGACTCGTCGGTGCGGATGCGGATCCGTACCGGCCGTCCCTCGCCGTGCTCGATCGCGTTGCCGACCAGGTTGCGCAGGATCCGCTCGACGCGGCGCGGATCGACCTCGGCGACCACCGGAACGTCCGGCAGCTCCACGTCGAGCGGTACGCCGACCCGCTCGGCCAGGCCGGCCAGGCGCTCGGTCACCCGCTCCACGATCGGGACCAGGTCGGTCGGCTCGGAGTCGAGCATGGCGAAGCCGGCGTCGAACCGGCTGATCTCCAGCAGGTCGGTGAGCAGGTTCTCGAAGCGGTCCAGCTCGTTCTGCAGCAGCTCGGCGCTGCGCGCGACCGCGGGGTCGAACTCGTCGCGCTCGGCGAAGATCAGGTCGGCGGCCATCCGTACCGTGGTCAGCGGCGTGCGCAGCTCGTGCGAGACGTCCGAGGTGAAGCGGCGTTGCAGCCGGGACATCTCCTCCAGCCGGACGATCTGCCGTTGCAGGTTCGCCGCCATCTGGTTGAACGACGCGCCGAGCAGCGCCAGGTCGTCCTCGCCGTTGACCACCATGCGCTGGTCGAGCAGGCCTGCGGAGAGCCGCTGCGCGGTACGGGCCGCGACCCGGACCGGCGTCACCACCAGGCGGGTGACAAGCGCGGTCAGGATGACGAGCAGCACCACAAGCGCGGCGCCGGTGATCAGCACGGTCGTGCGGATCTCGTTCGCCGCCTGGCTCTCGGTGGTCAGCGGCACCACGTAGTACAACTCGACCTGGCCGAAGCCGGTCAGCACCGGCGCGCCGTAGACCAGGTACTTCTGCGCCTCGCCGCCGTTGAGCGACGCGGTCTGGATCTGCCAGGACGGCCCCTGGGTGGCGACGCTCGTCTCCAGCTCGGTGGTGAGCACCCGGGAGATGTCGTCAACCTTCGGCGCGGTGACCGGCGTCAGGTGCGGGTAGTTGTAGGCGCGCAGCGACCAGGTGCGCCCGGTGGCCTGGCTCGCCTCGCCGCCGACCAGGTAGCCGACAGTGCTGGACAGCGTGCTCTGCAGTTCCGGGTCGAAGGCGGTGTTGTGCACGCCGAGCTGCGAGCCGGTCCAGACCTCGCCGGCCTTCAGCTGCACCTCCGCGTTCGCCACGGCCTGGTCGCGGAGGATCGTGCTGGCCCGGACGGCCACCACGGAGGCGAACACGCCGACAAGTACGCTCGACGCGATAAGCGTGATGGCGACCATGCGCAACTGAAGCGAGCGACGCCAGGCCTGGCGGACGACGGCCGCTATCCGCCCGGCCCGCCAGGCGGCGGCCTGCCACCAGCCACCGACGGTCCGGCCGGCGCGTGAGTCACGGAGACGGACGAGGGCAGCACCCAGCACGGCGGCGGCGCGCGAGGCGCCGAGCCGCCGGATCAGGGTCGCGGGAGAGGTGCGGGTCACAACGCCGTACAGGCTAGCCGTTCCCCGCTTTGTAGCCCACGCCGCGCACTGTCAAAATGATCTCCGGCCGCTCCGGGTCCGGCTCGATCTTGGCGCGCAGGCGCTGGACGTGCACGTTGACCAGGCGGGTGTCCGCCGCGTGCCGGTACCCCCAGACCTGCTCGAGCAGCACCTCACGGGTGAAGACCTGACGAGGCTTACGGGCCAGCGCCACCAGCAGGTCGAACTCAAGCGGCGTGAGCTTGACCTCCTCGCCGTCCCGGCTGACCGTGTGCGCGGGCACGTCGATCGTGATCTGGTTCGTCGGCGGGCCGATCGTCAGCAGCTCTGGCGCCGCATCCTCGCCCCGGCGCAACCGTGCCCGCATGCGGGCGACCAGCTCTTTCGGCTTGAACGGCTTCAGCACGTAATCGTCGGCGCCGGACTCCAGGCCGAGAACGACGTCGACGGTGTCGCTCTTCGCCGTCAGCATCACGATCGGCAGACCGGACTCGGAGCGGATCGACCTGCACACGTCGATCCCGCTCATGCCGGGCAGCATCAGATCCAACAGGACGATGTCCGGCCGGCTTTCGCGGAACGCCGCAAGGGCGCGCTCACCGTCCGACACGAATGACGGCAGGAATCCTTCGCTGCGCAGGACGATGCCGAGCATCTCCGCCAACGCTGGATCGTCGTCGACTACCAGGACCCGGGCTCTCATGGCGTCAAATATCGCACTTCCACTCCAGGAAGCGCGTGACGCCCGCCGACGATCTCTTCCAGCCGTCCGTACCGAATGGTGTGATCTTGGTATTTTCCAGGCACTTTTCCGTCCTGTAGGTCTGCGTGGAACCCGGTTCGTACCGGCGTGCCAGGATTGCCGCGAAGCGAACCCCCACCACCTCGCCTCAGGAGTCCCCAGGTTTTGGACCATGCCGGCCCGTCCGCCGCGCTTCCGCTGCGTCCCCTCACCGTCGGTGAGCTGCTGGACGCCGCGGTCGGCGTGCTGCGTGACAACGCCCGCGCGCTGCTGCCCGCCGCCGCCGTGCTGGCCGCCGCCGAGCAGGCCGTGCTCTACCCGGTACGGCGGTGGGCGCACGCGAACCCGCCCACCTACATCCCGCAGTGGGAGGATTTGGACCGGTTCTACCTGCTGCTCGTGGTCGGCGCGGCCACCGAGGCGATCGTGATCCTGCTGCTCGGCGGGTTCGCGTCCCGGGCCGCGTCCGCCGCGCTGCTCGGCGCCCGGCTGCCCGCCCGGCAGCTGCTCGACGTGCGCGCGGCCCGCCTCGGCCCGGTCGTGCTTGTCGCGCTGCTGGCCGGCGCGCTCACGCTCGGCGCGGCGGTCACCGGCCTGGTGTGGCTCCCGGTGTACGGGCTGTCCGGACTGATCATTCCGGTGCTGGTGATCGACCGGCTCCCGGTGACGCGCGCGATCGGCCGCGGCGTGTCCCTCGCGGCCCGGCACAGCGCCCGCGCGCTCGGCATCCGGCTGCTCGGCGCCGCGGGCTGGCTGGCCATGCGGGTCGCGCTCGCGCTCTCCGGCGTCTACACGATGGATCTTCTCGGGCTCACCCACCCGGGCTGGGCTGCGCCGCTCGGCTTCGTGGTCTGGACGCTCGCCAACACGATCGCCTACCCGACGCTCGCCTGCCTCGACGCGGCCGTCTACCTGGAGACCCGCATGCGTACCGAGGGGCTGGACATCCGGCTCGCCCGGGCCCGCGCGCACGGGCCGGTCACCACCGCCTCGCTGGCCCAGGGGGCGTTGCCGTGAGCCCGAGCCGCTGGTGGACGGAGACGGTCGGCGTCATCGACGACGCGATCGGCGCGGGCACGGCCATGCTGCTGCTGATGATCGCCACGTTCGTGGTCGCGATCGCCTGGTACACATTCCCCGGGTGGGTGCCGCGGCGGCTGCCCCGGGTGCGGTTCCCGAAGCGCCGCCGCCGGCCCGCCCCGCTCCCTGCCGAGGAGGCGGTGGCGACCGTGGAGATCGACACGCTGCCCACGATGCCGTCCGGGTCGCTCGTCACGCTTGCCGACCGGTACGCGTCCGAGGGCCGGTACGCCGAGGCCGTCCGGGAGCGGCATCGAGCCATGGTCCGCGAGCTGGTCGAGCGGCGGATCATCGACCATCACCCGGAGTGGACCGTGACGGAGCTGGCCGGCGCGGCTGCCCGGGCCCGGCCGTCGCTCGACGCGCCGCTGCGTACCGCCGGGACGATCTTCTCCGACATCTGGTACGGCGAGCACCCGGCCGAACCCGGCCACGACCTGCGCATGCGTGAGCTCTCCGACGAGCTGCACCGCGGCCTCTCCAGCGGCGGCACCCGATGAGCGGTGGCACCCGATGAGCGGCGGCCTCGATGAGCGGCGGGCCTCGATGAGCGGGCCGAAGCGGCGCCGGCACCGGGTGCTCGTCCCGGTCGCGGTCACGCTGGTCCTGCTGCTGATCACCGGTGTCACGTACGCGATCGAGGAGCCGGACCCGGGCGCGAACACGTACCTCTCCCCGGTCGCCACCGAGAACTCCGGCGGCAGCGTGCTTGACGGCGCGCTGCGCGCCCGGGGCGTCTCCGTGCGGCACCTGACGAAAACCTCGGACGCGCTCGTCGAGGCGCACCGGGGCAACGCCACGCTGTTCATCCCGGCGCCGCAGGCGATCCACCCGGAATATCTGCGCATGCTCGGCCTGCTGCCGCCAAGTACCCGGATCGTGCTTGTCGCGCCCGGTTCGCCGGCCCTGCGCGCGGCCGGTCTCTCGATCACCGCGCAGGCCCGCCGCTGGACCACAAAGGCGGTCGGCCCGGACGCGGAGCAGGAGCTGCCGTGCCTGATCGACGAGGCGCGGGTGGCAGGTCCCGCCGCGGCGCTCCGCCAGCGCTACCACGGGCCGGGGCCGTCCTGTTACGGCAACGGCCTGATCCGCGCCTACGACCTGAACGCGGAGATGCTTGTGATCGGCGCCGGCGACCCGTTCCGCAACGACCGGATCCGCGAGCACGGCAACGAACGGCTCGCGGTCGGGCTGCTCGGCGCCCGCGACCGGGTGATCTGGCTGGACCGGCACCGGCTGGAGCCGCCGCCGCTGTACACGAGCGCCACGCCGGACGGGCCTGGCGCACCGCCGTCGCTCTACCCCCCGGACAGCGACCTCGGTACCAGCGGTCCCGGCGCTCCGCAGGACGGCGGTGGCCGGCCCGGCACCGGGCAGACCCGTTCGCCACAGGCCGGCGGCCCCAGCTCCGGCGGCGGATCGCCGGACGGCGGGCAGGCCTCGCCGGACCGGGGAAACCCGCTGTTCGAGGCGTTCCCGCCCTGGTTCTGGGCGATGCTTGCGCTGCTCGCCGTGGCCGCGCTCACCACCGCGCTGTGGCGTGCCCGCCGGCTCGGCCCGCCGGTCGTGGAGCCGCTTCCGGTGACTGTGCGCGGGCACGAGACAGTGCTCGGCCGGGGGCGCCTCTACCGGCGGGCCCGGGACGCGCCGTACAGCGCGGAGATCCTCCGTGCGGCCGCCCGGCAGCGGCTCGCCCGGCGGCTCCGGCTCGCCCCGGACGCCGACCTGGTGGCCGCCGTGGCCGCGCATCTGCGCACTGACGAACGGGAGATCCGGCGGGTGCTCCACGACGCCGAGGTGCCGGACGACCGCACGCTGGTCTGGCTGGCCCGCGCGCTTCACGATCTGACCGCCGCCGTGACACATGAAGGAGACAACCGGTGACCCAGAACGCGTTCGGAGCGGTGGCCACCGCGGACGACGCCCGGGAGACGCTCAGGCGGCTGCGCGCCGAGGTGGCCAAGGCCGTCGTCGGGCAGGACTCGGTGGTCACCGGCGTCCTGATCGCGCTGCTCTGCCGCGGCCACGTGCTGCTCGAGGGCGTGCCGGGCGTGGCGAAGACGCTGCTGGTCCGGACCGTGGCCGCGGCGCTCGCGCTGGACGCCAAGCGCCTGCAGTTCACGCCGGACCTGATGCCGGGCGACGTCACCGGCTCGCTCGTCTACGACCCGCAGACCGCGAAGTTCGAGTTCCGCAACGGGCCGGTCTTCACGAACCTGCTGCTCGCCGACGAGATCAACCGGACTCCGCCGAAGACCCAGTCCGCGCTGCTCGAGGTCATGGAGGAGCGGCAGGTGTCGGTGGAGGGCACGCCGCGGCCGCTGCCGGACGTATTCATCGTGGCGGCGACCCAGAACCCGGTCGAGTACGAGGGCACCTACCCGCTGCCCGAGGCGCAGCTGGACCGGTTCCTGCTCAAGCTGACCGTGCCGCTGCCCACCCGCGACGAGGAGCTGGGCGTGTTGCGCGCCCATCACGGCGGGTTCGACCCGCGCGACCTCGCCGCGGCCGGGGTGCGCCAGGTGGCGACCGAGGACGATCTCAACGCCGGGCGCGCTGCCGTCGCCCGGGTCGCGGTCGCGGATCCGGTCCTGGCCTACATGGTCGACATCTGCCGCGCGACCCGTACCTCGCCCGCGTTCGAGCTGGGTGCGTCGCCGCGTGGCGCCACCGCACTGCTCGCCACGTCCAAGGCGTGGGGCTGGCTGGCCGGCCGGGACTACGTCACGCCGGACGACGTGAAGGCGGTCGTCCGGGCCACGCTCCGGCACCGGGTGCGGCTGCGCCCCGAGGCCGAGCTGGAGGGTGTCACCACGGACGCGGTGCTGGACTCGGTGCTCGCGTCCGTGCCCGCGCCCCGGTGAGGCCGCGGTGGTGACCTGGCGCGCCGCGGTTCTGCTCGTCATCGGCGCCGCGACGATGCCGCTGTGGCCGTGGCCGTGGATCGGGCTGCCGGTGGTGATCGCGGTCGTCGCGCTGCTGTGCGCGCTCGACGTCCGCGCCGCCGCCGCACTCCGGGACGTCCGGCTCTCCCGGGACGGGCGGCGTGCGGTCCGGCTCGGCGACGAGGCCACGGTCTCTCTCACGATCCACAACACGGGGGTACGCACACTTCGTGCCGATCTCCGCGACGTCTGGGTGCCCTCGGCCGGCGCGCTCCGGACCACGCACCGGCTGGAGGTCGCGCCCGGCGGCACCGCGGTCGTGGAGACGCCGCTGCGTCCGACCCGGCGCGGCGACCGGCTCGCCGTCCGGGTCACGCTGCGCTCGCACGGGCCGTTCCGGCTGGCGTTCCGGCAGCTCGCGTCGCGCCCGGCCACGCCCGGCTGGACGTTGCGCGTGCTGCCCCGGTTCGAGTCCCGGCGGTTCCTGGCGGAGAAGGTGTCCCGGCTGCGGGTCCTGGACGGCTCCACCGCGATCCGCGGGCGCGGCCAGGGCACCGAGTTCGACGCGCTGCGCGAGTACGTGGGCGGCGACGACGTGCGGTCGATCGACTGGCGGGCCAGCGCGCGCCGCTCCGATGTGCTTGTGCGGACCTGGCGGCCGGAGCGCGACCGCCGGGTGTTGTGCGTGCTCGACACCGGCCGTACCTCAGCGGTCCGGGTGGACCGTGATTCTCCGTCACCGCAGCACGGCGAGCCCCGGCTGGACGCCGCGATCGACGCCGCGCTGCTGCTTGCCGCGCTGGCCGGCCGGGCCGGCGACCGGGTGGACCTGCTGGCCGTCGACACCGCGGTCCGGGCGTCGGTCTCCGGCGCCGGGCGGGAGGCGCTGCTGCCCCGGCTTGTGGACGCGGTCGCGCCGCTGCAGCCCGCGCTCGTGGAGACCGACTTCGAGCTGGTCGTCGGCGAGATCATGCGCCGGGAGCGGAAGCGGGCGCTTGTGGTGCTCTTCACCACGCTTGAGCCCGGGCCGCTCGGCGAGGGCCTGCTGCCGGTGCTGCCCCGGCTGGCCGCCCGGCACAAGGTGCTTGTCGCGTCCGTGCACGATCCGGCGCTGACCGCGCTCACCTCGCGGGCGCCCGAGAACGCGGAGCAGGCCTACGCGGCCGCCGCGGCGCATCGGGCCTACGCGGAGCGGGACCGGGTGCGGGACGCGCTGACCCGGCACGGTGTCGAGGTGGTGGACGCGCCACTTGCCGAGTTCGCCTCCCGGGTCAGCGACGCGTACCTCACTCTGAAGGCGGCCGGGCGGCTCTGAACTCGGCCTCGGCCCGGGACCCGAACAGCAGCACGTACCCGAGAAAGCCCAGCCAGGCCGCCGCGCCGACGCCGATGCGGAACGCGGCCGGCATCGGTGACGGCGTCACCATCGACTCGATCAGCGCGGAGACCGCGAACAGCCCGACCAGGCCGACCGCCGCCACCATGCCCTCGCGCGCGGTCTCGGCAAGCGCGCGGCCCCGGGTCCGGTCCGGGCCCGGCGCGATCCACGCCCAGCCGATCCGCAGCCCCACGCCGGCCGCCACGTAGATGCCGGTCAGTTCCAGCAGCCCGTGCGGTGTGATCAGGCCGAAGAACTGCTCCGCGCTGCCGTAGTCGATCATGACGCCGCCGACCACGCCGAGGTTCAGCGCGTTCGTCCAGAGCAGCCAGACGACCGGCAGAATCAGCACGCCGGAGGCCAGGCACTGGGCGGCCAGCCAGGCGTTGTGCGTCCACAGGTGGAGCGCGAACGAGGCCGGCAGGTACTCCGTGTAGTAGCCGGCGAACTCGGTCTCGACAAGCGCCTTCGCCTGCTCCTCGCCGATCAGCGCGGCAGCACTCTCCGGATGCGCGGCCACCCAGTACATGAGGAACGCGGTCACCGCGCAGAACGCGACCGCGACGCCTGACCACCACGGCCAGGCCCGGTAGACCGCCCGCGGAAAGCCGTGCGTGACGAACCGGCCCGCGTCCGCCAGGCGCAGCCGACGGCCGCCGGTGATCGTGGCGCGCGCCGTCAGCACCAGCCGGGACAGGCGCGCGACCAGCACCGGGTCGGGCGAGCGGCTGCGGACCACGGACAGGTGCGTGGTGGCGCGCTGGTAGAGCGCGAGCAGTTCGTCCACCTCGGCCGGGTCGAGGCGGCGGCCGCGGGACAGTTGTTCCAGGCGCCGCCACTCGCCGTCGTGCTCCGCGACGTACGCATCAAGATCCACTAATCCCCCTGCCAGCGGCGTTCCGGCATAGTGTTTCACTGTGCGCGTGGCGGACGGCAAAGCAAGTCTGGTCTCCGGCGGGCTGGTCCCCGGCGGGTCGGTCTCCAGCGGGCTGGTCTCCGGCGAGGCGGTCGAGGTCGAGATCCGGGTGGCCCGGCCCGGCTCCCGCGTGCTCGCGCTCGCGGTCGACATCGTGATCCAGTTCTGCCTGGCCGTGACGCTCACCTTCGTGACCATGATGGTGCTGCTTGTGACAGGCGCGTTCGACGTGCTTGACAGCGCCGTGACCAGCTCGATGATCGTGATCGGGACCGTGCTGGTGCTCGTCGGCTACCCCACAGTGGCCGAGACGGTCTCCGGCGGCCGTACCGTCGGCAAGTCCGTGGTCGGCCTGCGAGTGGTCCGCGACGACGGTGGCCCGATCCAGGTCCGGCACGCGTTCACCCGCGCGCTGGTCGGCGTCGCGCTCGAGTGGCCCGGCCTGGTACTACCGCTCGTCACCTGGATCGCCAGCCTGTTCACAATGCTCACCAACCCGCTCGGCAAGCGCCTCGGCGACCTCGCGGCCGGCACCATGGTCATCCACGACCGGGCGTCGACCGGCTGGGGCTGGGTGCCCGGCATGCCGCCCGCGCTGGCCGGCTGGGCTGGCACGCTCGACCTCACAGGTCTCGGCGACGACCTCGCGCTCGCGGTCCGGCACTTCCTGTCCCGCGGCCGCATGCTTGTCGAGCCGGACCGCAGCCGCCTCGGCCACGCGCTGGCCGGCGAGGTCGCGGCCGTCACCGCGCCGCCACCACCACCCGGCGTGCCGGACTGGGCCTACCTCGCCGCGGTGCTGGCCGAACGCCACCGCCGCGCCACCCATCGCCTGGCCCGGAACCGGGCCGTCTCGGCCGCGCTCTGGCCGAGCCTGCCGCTTCCCGGCTTCCGCCCCCAGCCCGCGGTGCCGTCCGACGTCGCAGCCCGCGCGGAGTGGCCGAGCCAGGCGTGGCCGCGCCCGCCCTGGCAGGCCGGGCAGGTCCCGGACTGGACCGGCATGACCCCACCGCCGATGGCCAGCACGCTGCGCGCCATGGTGCCGCAGGACGATGAGAAATAGCGCCAGGCATAGACATGGCGCTATGCGGCTACCGTGAGGGATCCCGGAAGGAGTCCCATGCGCGCTCGTCTCACCCTGTCCACCTACTCAAAGCGGACAACGAACGTCTCCGGCATCAGCACCGTGACGGCCGTCGCTCTTGCCTCTATCGTGGTGATCTTTCTTTCGCCGCTAGCACTCGGATTCATCGCGAACGGCGACACCGACTGGAACCGATTGAGCCTCATCGGCCAGTCGTACGGGGCAATCTCGGCGATCCTGGCCGCGTTGGCGGTGCTCGGGGTCGTTCTGAGTCTGCGGCTTCAGCAGCAGCAGATCGCCGACAACCGGCGAATGGCGATCCGCCAGCAACAACGAGACCTGCTGCTCGTCATGGCGATCGACGATCCGGACCTACTGCGCACGTGGGGCAAGATCCCGATCGCAGCCAGCCAGAGCCCAAAGCTCTCCGTCTACGCCAACCTCGTGTTGAATTACATGATCATGCTGTACGACAGCGGTACGGCAGAGCTGGACGAGATCGGCCTGCACCTGCGGGCGATGGCCGCAGGCGACTGGATGCCGGAGTACTGGGCAAGCACGCGCGCCACCTGGCAGACCTCATATCCGCCCGGCAGACACCCGGTAGTCGATCTGATGGACCTTGCGTTCTCGGAGCCCTCTGCGGGCCGGTGAGGCATGGGCGGGCCGGCGCATCCAGCGCCGGCCCGATGCTGCCGGGCTGTCTCAGTCGCGAACCAGGGGGTTCCGGGTCAGCGCGAGCAGACCGTTCCAGGCTCCCCGGCCGAAAGCCAGGGCCGGGCCCTGGGGATCCTTCGAATCGCGAACGTAAACGGTCGAATCACAATTCGCTACCTCGACACAATTTCCATTGGAGGCGCTTCTGGTGCTCTTACGCCAGGGCAGAGCACGACCACGCGACGCGGGAGTCATCCGCGCCACCACCTTCTCTCTCATTCACCCTATTTATTTCCGGCTTCGCGCGCCGCCGTGCGCAGGAAGTCAATGGATCTGTCCGGCGACAGCGCTATCGCGCGAAGTTCATCGAAGCTCGCCGCGTACCCTTCGACCTCGTCGGACCGGGTCTGGAAGATTCCGCCGGTACGAACTTCACAGTGCACTAACGGGCTTTGCCCTCCGGAGAAACGCAAGATCGCAAAAGCTCCAGCTAACGCTGGATGCGCACCCGCGGAGAACGGCAGCACCTGGATCGTCACATTCGCCCGTTCGGACGTTTCGGCCAACCTGACCAGCTGCCGGCGGAGCACACCCGGGCCCCCGACCTCGCGGCGCAGTACACCCTCATCCAGGATCGCCACGAAGTTCAGTGACGGCTGGCGGGTCAGTAGCGCCTGCCGTGCCATGCGTACGGCGACCTTCTGGTCTATTTCGCTGTCGCCCAGTTCGCGGCCGTCATGTCGGTGACCGTCGCTCTCGAAGATGGCGCGGGCGTATTCGTCGGTCTGTAGCAGGCCGGGGACCACGAGACCCTCGTAGCACTGGAGGCTCTCCGCCTCGGACTCGAAGCCGATGAGCATCTCGTACGAGTCTGGGAGCACGTCCCGATATCCCTCCCACCAGGCGCGCTGGCGGGACTGGACCGCGACGGCGCGGATGCGGCGCCGGTCGTCGTCCGGGACGGAGTAGGTGTCCAGGAGGGAGTCGAGGTCGCGGTTGCGGATGCCGGTGTGCGCGGTCTCGATGCGGCTTAGTTTGCTCTCGGACCAGCCCAGCGAGCGAGCCACGTCGGCCACGGTGCGTCCGGAGGCGTCGCGGAGACGGCGAAGCTCCGCGCCGAGCTGCCGTCGTAGGGTTGTCGGGCTGGACTTTACGGCCATCGGCACTACGGTACTGCAAGATCCGATTAGGACAGTGCAGGCCACGGCGGTGTCGAGTGCATCAAACCTGCAACGAACTGCACTTGCATCACGAGACTGCAAGTGGCCTAATGAGCACTACGTTACGGCCGGAGGGGCGGATCCCGGCGGCGGCAAACGCCGAGATCCGCCCCTCTCGTCGTGCATACGTGAAAATCCGCCGCGACCTGTGACACGGGCGCGGTACACAGATCAGGGGCGCCCCACCGTGGCTGGGCGCCCCTGACTGTTCAGAAGATCAGTAGCGGTAGTGGTCCGGCTTGAACGGGCCCTCGACCGGCACGTTCAGGTACGACGCCTGCTCCTTGGTCAGCTCGGTGAGCTTGACGCCGAGCGCGGCCAGGTGCAGCCGGGCGACCTTCTCGTCCAGGTGCTTCGGGAGCACGTAGACGCCGATCGGGTACTCGTCCAGCTTCGTGAACAGCTCGATTTGCGCGATCGTCTGGTTCGCGAACGAGTTCGACATGACGAACGACGGGTGGCCGGTCGCGTTGCCCAGGTTCAGCAGGCGACCCTCGGACAGCACGATGATCGAGTGGCCGTCGGCGAACTTGAACTCGTCGACCTGCGGCTTGATGGTGATCCGCTCGACGTCGGCGCGCTTGAACAGCCCGGCCATGTCGATCTCGTTGTCGAAGTGACCGATGTTGCCGACGATGGCGTTGTGCTTCATCCGCGCCATGTGGTCGGCGGTGATGACGTTGAAGCAGCCGGTCGCGGTGATGAAGATGTCCGCGGTCTCGACGACGTCCTCGATCGTGGCGACCTGGTAGCCGTCCATCGCGGCCTGCAGCGCGCAGATCGGGTCGACCTCGGTCACGATGACCCGGGCGCCCTGGCCGCGCAGCGACTCCGCACAGCCCTTGCCGACGTCGCCGTAGCCGAAGACCACTGCGACCTTGCCGCCGATGAGCACGTCGGTGGCGCGGTTGATGCCGTCGATCAGCGAGTGGCGGCAGCCGTACTTGTTGTCGAACTTGCTCTTGGTGACCGAGTCGTTGACGTTGATCGCCGGGAAGAGCAGCTTGCCCTCGCGCTGCATCTCGTACAGGCGGTGCACGCCGGTGGTGGTCTCCTCGGTGACGCCCTTGATGCCGGCGGCGATGCCCGTCCAGCGCTGGTTGTCCTCGGCGAGCGTGCGGTGCAGCGTGGCCAGGATGACCGCGTACTCCTCGGAGTCGGCGGTGTCCACGGCCGGAACCGCGCCCAGCTTCTCGAACTCGGCGCCCTTGTGCACCAGGAGCGTGGCGTCGCCGCCGTCGTCCAGGATCATGTTCGGGCCCTTGCCGTCCGGCCAGACCAGGATCTGCTCGGTGCACCACCAGTACTCTTCGAGCGTCTCGCCCTTCCAGGCGTAGACCGGCACGCCGGACGGCGCCTCGGGGGTGCCCTCCGGGCCGACCACGATCGCGGCGGCGGCGTGGTCCTGCGTGGAGAAGATGTTGCAGGACGCCCAGCGGACGTCGGCGCCGAGCGCGGTCAGCGTCTCGATCAGCACGGCGGTCTGGATCGTCATGTGCAGCGAGCCGGTCACCCGGGCGCCACGCAGCGGCTGAGTGGCGGCGAACTCGCGGCGGATCGACATCAGGCCGGGCATCTCGTGCTCGGCGAGCTGGATCTCCTTGCGGCCGAACGCGGCCAGCGACAGGTCAGCCACCTTGTAGTCGCCCTCAGCGACGGTCAGGGGCCGGGTGCCCGAGGGCGTGGGAAGGGTGCTGGTCATGAAAGCTCCTGTCGATACGTCATCGATGACCGACCCACCACATTACGCGCCGCAGGTGGTGGGCGAGGAATCGCGCTGGTCACGGCGCACCCGGCGGGCGATTGCGGTCGTTGCTCCACCGTACGCACATGCGCACGGGGCGGTCGGTGGCCTAAGCCCCGACCGCCCCGTGCATCCCCCCGGTTTGGCTTTCCGCGCGGCCACCCCGTGACCTCGTGTAGTTAAAGACTCACACTCAGCAACCAAACTGTCAAGCAAAATCCATAAAAATGCTGATTGGTACGGACATGCAGATGGCGAACTACGGTCAGGGCGGCATGAATCAGGCGCCACCCGCGAACGCGAGTGACGCCTGAGACAGCTGAGTCAACGGTCAGCCGGCCGCGGCGACGAACGCCTCTCCCGGCCCGCTGATCCGCAACGGCCCGGCGTCCGCACCTGCGAACGCGGCCGTGCCCGATGTGATCTCCACCGCTGACTGCCCGTCGTCCACAGTCACGGCGCCGCCCACGGCCAGCACGATCCGCGGCCCCGGCACGTCGAGCGTGACAGTGCCCGCGCCCGGCGTCACCTGCAGCAGCAGGAAGTCCGGTACCGGCACCGGCCACGCGCGCACGCCCTCGGCGATCGCGGCCTCCGAGTGCAGCGGCTCCGTCAGCACCTCGAAGCGCAGCACGCCGAGCAGCTCGTCCACGTCCACGTGCTTCGGCGTCAGGCCGCCGCGCAGCACGTTGTCGCTGGCCGCCATGATCTCGATGCCGGTGCCGTGCAGGTACGCGTGCAGGTTGCCGGCCGGCATCCAGATCGCCTGCCCCGGCTCCAGCCGCACGTGGTTGAGCAGCACCGCGACGAGCACGCCGGTGTCCTCCGGGTAGAACCGGGCCAGCTCGGCCACGAGCGGCACGGTACCGGCCGCCACCGCCGCCTTCACAAGTCCGGCCCGCTCCGACTCCGGCCAGGTCAGCAGCGTGCGTACCGCGTCCCGCAGCCCGTCCGGGCCGGTCCGCAGGCTCGCCACTACCGGCGCCAGCTCCGCGATGCCCAGCGACTCGATCAGGTCCGCCGAGACGGCCGGGTCGGCGAAGCCGCACAGCGCGTCGAACGGCGTCAGCGCGACAAGCAGCTCCGGCTTGTGGTTGGCGTCCACGTAACCGCCGTGCCCCTCGGCGAACCGGGCCTGCGCGTGCTCAAGCGTCGGGTGCGCCTGCAGCGACAGCGGCTGCTCAGCGGCGAGGATCTTCATCAGGTACGGCAGGCGCGCGCCGTACCGCTCCACAACTGCCGGGCCGAGCAGTCGCTCGGGCTCCGCGGCAAGCAGCTCGTCCAGGCCGGTCCCGGCGACCCTCGACGGGTCGGCCGGGTGCGCGCCGATCCACAGCTCCGCCTCCGGCCCCGGCGCGGGCGCGGGACGGCCCTGGATCTCCGCGATGGCGGAGCGCGAACCCCACGCGTACGGTCGGACGACGCTCATCAGTGGCTTCATCAGGTTCAGTTCCCGGTTGTGTTCTCGGAGGCGAGCTGGGTGCCGTCGAACCCGGCCTTCGGCACGGCCGCGGCCTCGGCGCTGTACACGTCCGGCTCAAGATAGATCACCCGGGCGATCGGCACCGCCGCCCGGATCCGCGCCTCGGCCTCGTTGATGTGCCGGGCCACGTCCGCCGCGGTCTCGTCCGAGCGGACCGCGAACTTCGCGGCCACAAGCAGCTCCTCCGGGCCGAGGTGAAGCGTGCGCATGTGGATGATCCGCTGCACCGCGTCGCCGTCGAGAAGCGCCTTCTCGATCGCGGACTGGTCCGCCGGGGACGCGCCCTCGCCGAGCAGCAGGCTCTTGGTCTCGATAGCCAGGATGCCAGCGATCGAGACCAGCAGCACGCCGATCGCGCCGGTGCCGAGCGCGTCCCACAGCCCGTCACCGGTGATCAGCGTCAGGCCGACGCCGACGAGCGCGAGCGCCAGGCCGATCAGCGCGCCGAAGTCCTCAAGCAGCACGACCGGCAGCTCCGGCGCCTTGGCCCGGCGGATGAACTGCTTCCACGACGCGGTGCCGCGGGTGTGGTTGGACTCCTGAATCGCGGTGCGGAACGAGAAGCCCTCCATGGCGAGCGCGGCCACCAGCACCACGACCGGGACCCAGTGCCAGGACGTGATGGCGCCGTGGTTCGGGTCCAGGTGCGCCTCGTGCCACTTGTGGTACGCCTCGTAGAGCGCGAACAGGCCGCCGAGCGAGAACAGCACGATCGACACGATGAACGCGTAGATGTAGCGCTCCCGGCCGTACCCGAAAGGATGGTCCGGGGTTGCGGCCTTCTTCGCCCGACGGCCGCCGAGCAGCAGCAGCGCCTGGTTCCCCGAGTCGGCGACGGAGTGGATCGACTCCGCAAGCATGGACGAGGACTGGGTAAGCAGGAACGCGACGAACTTGGTCGCCGCGATCCCCAGGTTGGCCGCGAGGGCTGCGATGATCGCCCTGCTGCCGCCGCCGGCACTCATGTGTCAGCCAATCCCTTCGGTACGGATCGGGTTGGACAGTTCCTTCATCTCCGAGATCGCCGGCACCGCCATCGGGTCCAGCCCGTGCGCGAGCGCCAGGTAGATCGAGGCGAAGTCCGGCACCGCGATCAGCGACGCCAGCCGTTCCAGCGCGGAGCCGCCCTCCGCGGTCACCACGTCGCAGCGCACGCCGCGCCGCTCGGCAAGCGTCTGCACCGCGTCCGCCCGGCGTTCCTCGACCGCGACCGGCTCGTCGTTCGCCTCCTGCGGGTCCAGGCCCCCGTCGCGCAGCAGCACGATCCGCAGCCGGGTCCCGGAGTCGTCGTCGTCCGGGTCCGCGAAGATGTCGCGGGAGGACTCGACGAGGCCGCCGAAGACACCGTCGAGCAGTCCGACGCGGCCACGACCGGCCTCACCGAGCGCGCCGGAGACCACCGGGTACCGCGCGTTGGCGGAGAGCGTGTCGGCGAACCGGCGCGCCGCGACAGTGGCCAGCGGCGACGAGCCCCAGACGATCGGCACGGACCCGGCCAGGCCGAGCGCGAGCGACTTCGCCGGGTTGACGAACGACTCCAGGTTGGGACGGCAGCGGTCCGCGTCCGTGTCCAGCCGGGTCGCGGTCTCCGCCAGGTCCGCCTCGTTGATCTTCACGAGGTCGAGGTGGCGCGCGGCCAGCAGCACCGGCACGGCCAGCGACCACAGGCTGGCACGGGCCGGCGCACGGCGCGGCACGCCGATGAACGTGGCACGGGCCGACTCGGCCACCGACTGCAGCCGGGAGTCGGGCGCGCCGATCGCGACCAGCCGGGCGCCACGCCGGGCGGCGGCCTCGGCGGCGGCGAGCGCCTCCGGGCTGCGGCCGGACGCGGAGACCGCGATCACCACATCGGCCGCGCCGACCCAGCCGGGCACGCCCGGGCTGCGGTGCGCCATCACCGGCGCGGGGCAGCGCGGCCCGGCGACGGTGCGGAGGATGTCCGCGGTCAGCACCGCGGTGCCGGCGCCGGCGATCACGACCGCGCGCGGGCGGCCCTCGTCGGCAAGCGCGGCCAGGTTCGCCTCCGCGGCCAGCTGTGCGGACTCGCGCACCTGGGCGCCCGCGGACGCGGTGGCGCGCAACATGCCGCCCGGGTCCTGTGAGGCCATCAGCGTGGAGTCGTCGAGGATGCTCTCGTCGACGGCGCGCCGGCCCTGAATGCCCGCCGTGCCGTCCACCGGGTTGCCCATCAGAGGTCATCCTCCTGGTCAGTGTCGTGCGGACCCGGAACGGCAGGAGCCGTTCGTGCCTCGTCGAGCAGCAGCACGGGGATGTCGTCCTCGATCCGGAACTCGCGACCGCACTCGGTGCAGGTCAGCGTGGACGCGGCCGCGTCATGAACGAGCGGCGCGTGGTGCGTGTCCGGACAGGCGAGAATCTCCAGCAACTGCGGGTCGAGGGCCACGAACGGCTCCTTTCCAAGGTCCAGCGGGAATCTTCCCCGCAACCCCAGAAGCCTAACCGCGAACGATCGCCAGAACGTCGTCGCGGAGCTGCGCCATGCGCTCCGCGGTCGGCGCCTCCACGTTGAGCCGCAGCAGCGGCTCGGTGTTGGACGGGCGCAGGTTGATCCACGCGCTGTCCTCGAACGTGATGGTCAGACCGTCCAACTCGTCCGTCGGGTTGCCCGCGAACGCGGCCCGGACCTCCGCGGTCTTCGCGGCAGCGTCCGACACGGTGGAGTTGATCTCACCGGACGCGACATACCGCTCGTACGCGGAACCGAGCTCGGAGAGCGGCTTGTCCTGCTCGCCGAGCGCGGCCAGCACGTGCATCGCGGCCAGCATGCCGGTGTCGGCACCCCAGAAGTCGCGGAAGTAGTAGTGCGCGGAGTGCTCGCCACCGAAGACGGCGTCGGTCTTCGCCATCTCCGCCTTGATGAACGAGTGCCCGACGCGGGTACGCACCGGCTTGCCGCCGTGCTCGACGACGATCTCCGGCACCGCGATCGAGGTGATCAGGTTGTGGATGATGATCTCGCCCGGGTGCTTGGCCAGCTCGCGCACCGCGACCAGCGCGGTGATCGCGGACGGCGACACCGGCGCGCCCTTCTCGTCGATCACGAAGCAGCGGTCCGCGTCACCGTCGAACGCCAGGCCGATGTCCGCGCCGTGCTCGACCACCGCGGCCTGCAGGTCGACCAGGTTGGCCGGCTCCAGCGGGTTCGCCTCGTGGTTCGGGAAGGAGCCGTCCAGCTCGAAGTAGAGCGGCACGATCTCCAGCGGCAGAGCGGTAAGCGCGGCGTCGCCGAGCACTGCCGGAACCGTGTGGCCGCCCATGCCGTTGCCCGCGTCCACGACCACCTTGAGCGGCCGGATGCCGGACAGGTCGACCAGGCCGCGCAGGTGCTTGGCGTAGTCGGTGAGCAGGTCACGGCGCTCGACCGCGACCTCGCCGACCGGCGTCAGGCCCTCGTCGAGCAGCTGCTGCGCCCGGTCCCGGATGTCGGAGAGGCCGGTGTCCTGGCCGATCGGCTTCGCGCCGGCCTTGCACATCTTGATGCCGTTGTACTGCGCCGGGTTGTGGCTGGCGGTGAACATCGCGCCGGGCAGGTCGAGCACGCCTGACGCGTAGTAGAGCAGGTCGGTCGACCCGAGTCCGGCGTGCACCACCTCGGCGCCGGCGGCGATCGCGCCGGCCGCGAACGACTCGGCAAGCGCCGGGCCGGACTCGCGCATGTCGTGCGCGATCACGATCCGGTCGGCCTCGTCGCCGCGCGCACGCAGCGTCTCCACGAACGCCTGCCCCAACGCGCAGGCAGCCGCGGTGTCGAACTGATCCGGGACCGTGCCCCGCACGTCGTACGCCTTCACGATCCGTGACAGATCAGACAACTCAACGCTCCTCATGCTTCCGCCCTACGCCTGTGTAGCCGACGGGGGAAGCGTATAGGAGTCAGGTTCACCGGACGTGAGAAGGCGGGTGGCCGCCGGACCACGCACAGATGACGAAATCCGCGTCTACTCCGTCACTCTGGGCATCCGCGTGGTCGGATCCGGCGGCGTCCGCGGCGGGCGGTTCGCATTCGGCCCGGACGGCACGCCCGGGTAACGCTGCGTGGGGGTGTCGATCGGTCCCGGCCCGCGGTCGGCCGGTGGCTGCGCGGGAAGCATCTGGGTGGCCGAGGCGCTTCCGGTCCAGCCACCGCCGGTGGTGGGCCGGTAGAGGCTGCCGCCACCACCGCCGCCGCTCGGGGGCGGTGGCCCGCCGAACGCGCCGGCCGGGGTCGGGCCGCCGGTCTCATCCCGGTTGCGGCGGATCAGCAGCACGATCAGCGCCGCGCCGACGCCGACCATGACCACGCCGATCGCGATCGGGACGCCCAGGCCGTTGAACGGGCCGTCGTTTGCCGACAGTGAGATCGGGCCGGTGTTGTCCGGTGGCAGCGAGGCGAAGGTGGTCTCCGGGATGGGCTCCTTCTCCTCCTCGGACTCCTCGGGCGACGGGCTCGGGGAAGGGCTCTTCGACGGCGTGCGGCTCGGCGTCGGGCTGGGTGCGGCCTGACCGCCACGGATGCGCGAACCGTCCTGCTCCTCGGCCAGCCGGTTGCCCTGCTCGTCGAACATGAAGCCGGTGAACTTCAGCTCGTTGTTCGGCGCGTTGGGCCCGAACGCGACCTTGAACTGCACGGTCTGCTGGCGGTTGCGCCTGTCGCACATCTCCGCGTTGGACGGCTGCACAAGCTGGGTGACGAAACTGCCGTCGCCGTCCGCCTGGAGCTGCACCTGGACGACCTTGCCGCCGGAGCTGACGCCGACCGCGACCTGGTCCGGGCTCAGGTCGTCAGCCTGGATCCGCAGCTGGGCGCGGGCCCGGACGCAGCCGTCGTCCTCGCGGCGCATGCGCAGGTCGACGTTCTGCGGGCCGCTGCCCGCGGTGAACGAGCCGGGCGCGTTGAGGTCGACCTCGTCCGCATAGGCGGGCGCCGCGCCGAGCGTGACGGCGCCGATCAGCCCGGCCGTCGCCGCCATCAGGGCACGCGCCACCCATCGCCGTACAAGCATGGCTCGGAGGCTACCTCGCGCGCGCGACAATCCCGACCCATCGTTCGGCCGAAACTCAAATACTTTTAACACCAATTCAGCGGGTACGTCCCGCAAGTGCGGCGCGGCAGGCATGGTCGGCCGCGCGGGTCGTCTCCGGCAGCCGGTACCGCGGCGCCAGCGCAAGGACCTGCGCCGCCGCCGTCTCGACAGACACCAGGTGCCCCGGCGAGACGAACACCGGCTTCACCCGATCCTGGGTCCGCAACACGGTTCCGACAGTCACTCCATCGAGGGTGATCGGGGTCGCACCCCCGCGCCGCTCCCCCGGCATCGACCACTCACCTGTCAGATGCGTCTTGCCGACGCCGAGCGCCGGCAGGCCGGTGAGCACGCCCAGGTGGCAGGCCAGCCCGAACCGGCGCGGATGCGCCAGGCCGTGGCCGTCGCAGACCAGCAGATCAGGCCGGACGGTCAGCCGCTCCAGCGCGTCAAGCAGCGCCGGGACCTCGCGGAACGCGAACAGGCCCGGCACGTAGGGGAACGCGGGACGGCCGGCCGTGACCGCCTCGTCGACCGGCTCGAGCGTGGTCGCGTCAAGCACCACCACGGCCGCGACCAGGCTCTCGTCGCCGTCGGCATAGGCGACGTCCAGGCCGGCCACGGTCCGCGGCGGGCGCTCCGGGTCGGTCAGGTCGACAAGCGCGCGCAGCCGGTCCTGCTCCGCCTCGGCTTCCGCGACAGTTGTGGGCCAGGCTCTCACTCGTACCCCCGATGGATTGTGATTTTCAGAGTTCGAGGCCGGTGAGGACGAGCACGCGCGGCTCGGTGTAGTCGTCCATGGCCGCGCGCAGGCCCTCGCGGCCGACGCCGCTGCCCTTGGTGCCGCCGTAGGGCATCTGGTCGGCGCGGTAGGACGGCACGTCGCCGATGATCACGCCGCCGACCCGCAGCGTCCTGTGCGCCGCGAACGCGGTCCGCACATCGTGCGTGAACACGCCGGCCTGCAGGCCGAACGCGGAGTCGTTGACGGCCTCGAACGCGGCAGCGTCGTCCGGCACCTTCTGGATCACCAGGACCGGGCCGAAGACCTCCTCGGCCAGCACCTTCGCCCCGGCGGGGACATTCATCAAGATCGTCGGCGGGTACGTCGTGCCGTCGCGCCTGCCGCCGGCCAGCACCTCGGCGCCGGCCGCGACCGCCTCGTCCACCCATGCCTCGACCCGCTTCGCGGCGTCCTCGCTGATCATCGGGCCGACGTCTGTCGCCTCATCGGCCGGGTCGCCGGTCTTCAGGGCTTGAGTTTCGGTCAGGAGCGCGGTCAGGAACCGGTCGTGGGCCTCTCCGTGCACGTAGACCCGCTGCACCGCGATGCAGCTCTGGCCGGCCTGGTAGTTGGAGAAGACCGCGACACGCTTCGCCGCGTGGGCGAGGTCGGCGTCCGACGCCCAGTCCGCGCAGATCACCACCGCGGCGTTGCCGCCCAGCTCAAGCGTCACGTGCTTGCGCGGCACCGAGTCCTGGATCTGGCCGCCGACCGGGCCGGAACCGGTGAACGACACCACCGGCAGCCGCGGATCCCTGACCAGCTCGGCCGTGCGGTCGTTGGGCAGCGGCAGCACGGAGAACATGCCCTCCGGCAGATCCGTCTCGGCAAGCAGCTCGCCGAGCAGCAGCGCGGACAGCGGCGTGGCCGGGGCCGGCTTGAGCACGATCGGGGCGCCGGCGGCGATCGCGGGCGCGACCTTGTGCGCGACCAGGTTGAGCGGGAAGTTGAACGGCGAGATGCCCAGCACGGGACCCTTCGGGACGCGGGTGACAAGCGCGAGCCGGCCCTCACCTGCCGGATCGGTGTCGAGGCGCTGCATCTCACCGGCGAAACGGCGGGCCTCCTCGGCGGCCCAGCGGAACACGGAGATGGCGCGGGCCGCCTCGGCACGGGCCCACTTCAGCGGCTTGCCGTTCTCGGCCGTGATCAGGCGGGCGACCTCGTCGCTGCGCTCCTGGAGGCGTTTCGAGACGTGGTCCAAGGCGGCGGCCCGCCGGTGCGCCGGGAGGCTCTGCGGGGCCTCGGCGGCTTTCGCGATCGCGGCCTCCACCTGCGCCGGCGTGGCGAAACTCGTGCGGCCGACCACCGCGCCGTCGTACGGATGCCGCACGATCACCTCGTCGTCGCCGTGCGCCGGGCGTCCTGCGAGGTAGAACGGGGTCCTGTCCATGGTTTCACCCTAGGCCGTGTTGTGGTGGAACGCGGCGAGGCCCGTTCCCCGTGACCGTTTGTACCCGAACAGCGCCCGGTCGCTTGCCCGGCGCGAATTCCATCGCCAGGATGGCGTGAACGGCTTTCCAACGGAGATGACATGACCGGCAAGCAGGTTCTGCGGAATTTCATCAACGGCGAGTTCACCGACCCGGCCGACGGCCGTCACTCCGACCTGATCGACCCGACGAACGGCGAGGTCTTCGCGCAGGCGCCGACCTCCGGCGAGCCCGATGTGGACGCGGCCATGCGAGCCGCCGCCACCGCGTTCGAGACGTGGCGCGACACCACGCCGGCCGAGCGGCAGCGCGCACTGCTCAAGATCGCGGACGCGGTCGAGACCCGGGCGGTCGAGCTCGTCGACGCGGAGGTCCGCAACACCGGCAAACCCCGGCGGCTGACCACCGACGAGGAGCTGCCACCCGCCATCGACCAGCTGCGCTTCTTCGCCGGCGCCGCCCGCATGCTGGAGGGCAGGTCCGCCGGCAACTACCTGGCCGGCCACGAGTCGTACGTGCGACGTGAGCCGATCGGCGTCTGCGCCCAGGTCACCCCGTGGAACTATCCGCTGATGATGGCCATCTGGAAGATCGCGCCCGCGCTCGCGGCCGGCAACACAGTGGTCCTCAAGCCGTCCGACACCACCCCGGTCTCCACGCTGCTGCTCGCCGAGATCGCGGCCGAGTTCCTGCCGCCCGGCGTGCTCAACGTGGTCACCGGCGACCGGGACACCGGCCGTGCGCTCGTCGCCCACCGCACGCCGCAGTTCGTCTCGATCACCGGCTCCACCCGGGCCGGCCGCGAGGTCGCCCAGGCCGCTGCGAACGATCTCAAGCGCACCCACCTGGAGCTGGGCGGCAAGGCACCGGTCGTGCTCTTCGACGACGCCGACGTGGCGGCCGCCGCGGCAGCGATCGCCGGTGGCGGTTACTTCAACGCCGGGCAGGACTGCACGGCCGCGACCCGGGTCATCGCCGGGCCCGGTATCTACACCGATTTGATCGCGGCGCTCACCTCCGAGGCGAAGGCCACCCGCACCGGGCTGCCGGACGACCCTGACGTGGCGTACGGGCCGCTCAACAACGCCTCCCAGCTCGACAGGGTCACCGGTTTCCTGTCCCGCGTGCCCGGCCACGCATCGGTCGAGACCGGTGGCACCCGGGTCGGCGACCGCGGCTACTTCTACTCCCCCACCGTGATCTCCGGCGTGCGGCAGGACGACGAGCTGATCCAGGACGAGGTGTTCGGGCCGGTCATCACCGTGCAGCGGTTCTCCGACGAGGACGAGGCGGTACGCTGGGCCAACGGCGTCGACTACGGGCTCGCGGCCTCGGTGTGGACGCGCGACCACGGCCGGGCCATGCGGATGACCCGGCGGCTCGACTTCGGGTGCGTCTGGGTCAACACGCACATCCCGTTCGTCTCCGAGATGCCGCACGGCGGTTTCAAGCACAGCGGGCACGGCAAGGACCTGTCGCTCTACTCGCTTGAGGACTACACCCGGGTCAAGCACGTCATGCACAACATCGAGGTGTGAATGCCGTCCTCCGCGGAACTTCATGATCGGCGCCGGGCGGCCGTCGCCCCCGGTGTCAGCAGCGTGATCGACGCCTACGTCGCGCACGCGTCCGGCGGCACGCTCACCGACGTCGACGGCCGCGAGTGGATCGACTTCGCGGCCGGGATCGCCGTCACCAACGTCGGCAACGCCGCGCCGCGCGTGGTGGAGGCGGTCCGTGCGCAGGTGGAGAAGTTCACCCACACCTGCTTCATGGTCGCGCCGTACTCGCTCTACGTCGACGTGTGCGAGCAGCTCAACGCGCTCACGCCGGGCACGTTCGAGAAACGGTCCGCACTGTTCAACTCCGGCGCGGAGGCGGTGGAGAACGCCGTCAAGATCGCACGGCATGCGACCGGGCGGCCCGCGATCGTGGTGTTCGAGCACGCCTACCACGGGCGGACCAACCTGACGATGGCGCTGACCGCGAAGAACATGCCGTACAAGCACCGGTTCGGCCCGTTCGCCGGGGAGATCTACCGGGTGCCGATGTCGTACCCGCTCCGAGACCGCCTCGACGGGCCGGCCGCCGCGGCCCGGGCCGTCGACCTGATCGAAAAGCAGGTCGGCGCCGCCAACGTGGCCGCCGTGATCATCGAACCGATCCAGGGCGAGGGCGGATTCGTCGTACCCGCGCCCGGTTTCGTGTCCGGACTGCACACGTGGGCGTCCGGCGCGGGCGTGGTGTTCGTGGCAGACGAGATCCAGACCGGTTTCTGCCGCACCGGCGACTGGTTCGCATCCACGTTCGAGGGCGTCGAACCGGACCTGGTCACCACCGCGAAAGGGCTGGCCGGCGGACTGCCGCTGGCCGGGGTCACCGGCCGGGCGACCATTATGGACGCGGTGCACGCCGGTGGACTCGGCGGCACCTACGGGGGCAATCCGATCGCGTGCGCGGCCGCGCTGGCGAGCATCGAAACGATGCGGGAACTGTCCCTCGCTGACGCGGCCCGCGCGATCGAGGCGGCCATGATGCCGCGCCTGCGCTCCCTTGCGGCACGAGACCCCCGGATCGCGGAGGTACGCGGCCGGGGCGCGATGCTCGCCGTGGAGATCGTGACGCCCGGAACCGCCCTGACGCCCGACCCGGCGACCGCCGCAGCCGTGTCCGCGGCCTGCCATCGGGCCGGACTGCTGACGCTTACCTGCGGCACCTACGGCAACGTGCTGCGCTTCCTGCCCCCGCTTGTCATCCCCGAGGACACCATGGACCGCGGCCTGCACATCCTGGAGTCGGCCTTCACCTCGGTGAGGTGACACCCCGCGCAGGTCAGGCTCCGGCACAGCCCTGATCCGGTGCCGGTCTGGCCGGGGATCCGCCGGTTCGGCCCGCGTGCAGTTTGCGGTTCTGCGACAGGTCTTCCTTGGCCCGAGTTGCTTGCGCCTCTCAGCACACGTCAAACTTTCCTGCCCTCACCTGCCGGCTCGGGCCGAGAAGCCAGACACTCAAGACTCGGCGCGGCGCTCAGCGTCCGAATCGGCAGCGAGGCCGGCGGTGCGGATGACCGGGATACCCCGCGGCATCGACGGATCATCCGAGATCGACGACTCACTGCCGAGAACGCCGCCCACCGGCATCGCGCGGCGACCGCCCGGCTCTGCGGCGGCATCGATGGGACCATCGGCCGGCACCGGCGCCGCGCTGGGAGCCTGGGTCACGGGGTTCGTCCGGATCGGCTCTTCCGGTATGCCTGTGCTGGTGGGGAGGCTGCTGTCGGGACCGACGACCGGGAAGTGCGTCGTGGGCATGCCGAACTCGTTGGGTCCGATCAGGCCCGGCGTATCGGCCTGCAATGACGGTGGCGTCGGGCCGGTGAACGCATGTGCGGCCGCGATGCCCGCCGCCGGTTCCTTCGCGGCCGCATCGGCCGGGACTTGGCGATCAGCAGTGCTCTGCTGACCGGCCTCGGCCCGGCGATCGGCGGCGGGAGAGCCCGATGCCTGGGACATGGTGCCCTGGACAGCCGGGGCAGCGGCTGCAGAATCCACGTGGAGCGGTGTCTGGTTGTGGGGACCGCGGGTGTCGACGTCGCGCTTTACCGCGGCCTGCGGATCGACCGCGCCCGGCGCACCAACCTCACCATGCCGGTCAGCGGCGACATCTTGCCGAGTCATCGCGACATCGTGCGGGTCAGCGGGCACGGTGTGCCGGTCAGCGGGCACGGCGCCGGATGGTGGTAGGGCGGCGCGCTGGCCGGTTGGAACGGCGGCCGCGGGCGGCTCGCTGGCACCTGGAGGCTTCGGCCCGGAGATGAGGGACTCGAAGACGACAGACGTAGAACCCACAGAGGCGGAGCCGGCGGGTGGCGACTTCATTCCAGCGGGGGTGATCGGATCGGTGCCAGCCGGCGCGGTGGCGGCTGACCCGGTGCCAGCCGACGCGGTGCCAGCCGACGCCGTGCCAGCTGACCCGGTGGCGGCCGACCCGGTGGCGGCCGGCGCGGTGCCAGCCGACGCGGTGTTGGCCGGCGATTGCGCGGTGGGGCGCACGGACGGGGCGGCGCCGCTTGTGGAGTCCGCGTTGGTCGTGCCTGGAGCCGGACGGGGCGGGAACACCGGGTCCTCGATACCAAACGAGTCGGAACCGAGCACACCGGGCGACGGCACCCCGGGCTGGGTGATCGGGTTCTTGGCGGGCCGGAAACCGTGGCTCGCGGGCTTTCCGCCGCCGCCCTTGGATGATCCGCGTCCGCCGCCACCCCTGCCCATGCCCATGCCGCCCATCGGTGGCGCTATGAAGACGCCGGGAGCAGCGCCGGCCGCCGTCCCACCGGTGTCCGAGGTGGAGGTCGGTGACGCCTGGGCTGAGGTGGTTTCCGGACCGGCTTCGTGGGATGTCTCCGTGCCGGTGCCAACACTGCCGGCCAGACCGCTCGGCGCGCCGGCCGAGTGGCCCATCGCCGCCGACGCAGACGCGTCGACGCTCTGGGCTTGCGACTTACCCATGTCGGTCCCGGCGGCGATCGGCCCAGACGTGGTGCGACCAGCATCAATCGGCGTGACCCAGCCGGCATCACCCGGCCTACCCTCAGCGGACATGCTGCGCCCAGCATCAACCGACGTGACCCGGTCAGCATCGCGCGGTCTATCCCCGGCGGACATACTGCGCCCAGCATCAACGGGCGCGGCCCGGTCGGCATCGCCCGGGCCACCGCCAGCAGGACCGCCGCGCCCAGCATCAACCGGCGCGGCCCGGTCGGCAGCGCCCGGCCCACCGCCAGCAGAATCGCCGTGCCCAGCATCAGACGGCGCGGTCCGGTCGGGGTCGCCCGGACCACCCCCGAATGCCTTTCCGCCTGTTGCATCGGCCGCGTCGGCGCCGATGCCGCTGCCTGCGCCGAGCGGGCCGGCCGCCTCGGGACTGAGGTAGGGACCGGCCGGTGAACGGTCGGGAGTGCCGGTCCAGCCGCTGATGGCCTGCGACGGGGACGTCCCATCCGATGCCGGTCCAAGGCCACTGCCACCGGAGAGCCAGCAGGTTCCGCCCGTGGGCGCGGTGGGGCTGTCGCCCGAGGAACCTCGGCCTGGGCCGCCTGTCCAGGAATTGGCCGCTTCCGGTGCAGCAGCGACGTCGCCCGCCCATGTCGGGCCGGTTCCCATGCCCCCCGCAAGCGCGCCGGGCCCGGACGAGCCGAGCGGCGGCGCTCCCGGCCCGGAAGGGCTGGACACAGATGGGCCGGACACGGATGAGCCGGATGCGAGCGGACCGAATGCGGACGAGCCGGACCCGGACGAGCCAGACCCGGACGAGCCAGATCCGGACGGGTCGGGCGGGGATGCCAGCGACGAACCGAGCGCTGAGGAATCGAGTGGCGCCGGATCGGACACGGAGGAGCCGTGCCGGCCGGTGTCGTCGTCCGAGGCGGCCTGGTGTGGTCGGGCGGGCGTGTCCGTCCAGCCGTCGATGGTCTTTGCGGCGGCCTCGGCGTTGGCCAGCGCTGCGGCGAGGCCGTTGCCGCCACCGCTCAGCAGTGGTCCGGAGGCGCCTAGAGATCGGCCGAGAGCACCGGCGGCGCTTGCCAAGGGCGATGCCGCGCCCTGAGTGGTGGTGTCCGACGGTCCGCCAGAGGATGCTGTTCGGCTGTCCGCGCCGCTGCCCTCGCCCGTGCTGGGAACGCCGATCTCGGAGGCGGGATGCGACGCATCGCTCGCCGCGCCGCCGATGGCCGAAGCCAGCGCGGTTCCCGACCCTGTTCCGGAAACTTCATCCGCCCGGTCGGCGATCAGGAACGCGGCTGCGCCGGCCGGCGATATGTCTGCGCTGTCGTGGGCTCCTTCCGGCACGGCATGCGGGGACAGCGCGGCCTCGAACGTCTCAAGGGGCGGGCCGTTGGGCACCGGGTCCGCCATCGAGGTCAGATCCGCATAGGGGTCACCTTGGCTGGTACTTACGGCTGGTGGCGAGTCGGTGATGCCGTCGAGCTTGGCCGCCAGGTCGGTATTGAGGGCGCCGACCGCGCCGGACGACGTCGCACCATGAGTGCCGGGCGTCGAGCCCACGTCCGGGAGCGACACATATGCGCTGGTTGCGCGCGGGTCGGCGGCAGTTCCGGTGACCGGGCGCGTCAGTCCGGCGCCGTCCGCGACGGATGCTTCCGAACCGGCCGCTGACGCCACCTCGCCGCCGGGGAACCCGCCCACGGCCGAGGCGCGATCTGACGCCGCGTCAAGACCATCCGAGCGCTCCGCATCCGAACTGCCGCGATGTTCCGCATCCGCACCCACGCCGAAACCACCGCGAGGCTGGGCGTCCGCACCACGGCGATGTTCCGCATCCGAACCACCGCGAGACTCCGCGTCCGCGCCACGGCGATATTCCGCATCCGAACCACCGCGAGACTCCACGCCCAAACCACCGCGAGACTCCACGCCCAAGCCACCGCGAGACTCCACGCCCGAACCACCGCGAGACTCCACGCCCGAACCACCGCGAGACTCCACGCCGAGGCTGTCCAACGCCGGCATGCCCGCAGCTCCGGCGCCCCGGATCGCGGCCTCCTGGGCCGGCACAGCCATGCCGTCGCGCTGCGCACTTCGTACCGGCGAGATTATGGATTTTTGGGTTGTTGCGGTCAGGAGGTTGTCGATGATGTGAAGCACTGTCAGGCGGCTTGCGGACAGGGCGGCGAGCGCGGCGGGGGTGGCGGCGCCCAGGGTCAGCGCCGAGGCCGCGGTCAGGGCGATCAGGTCGATCACCAGGGAGGTGATCTCGGTCCAGATGGCGAGCTTGGCGGCCTCGATGTCGCTGCCGCACTCCTCCACGGCGGCGGCGATCCGGTCGGCGGCGAGTTGGAGCTGATCGAGGGCTGCGGGGTCGCCTGTGGTGACCGTGGACCAGGCGGTACGGAAGGCGTCGGCGACCGGGCCGGTGTCGCCGTGGGCGTCGAGGAACGTGGCTGCGGCCGAGACCGCGCGCTCGGCGGGGGTGGCGAGCGTGGCGGAGACGCCGTGCCAGGTGTCGGCGAGGTCCCAGATCGCGCGCTCGTCGCCGGCCGGCCAATCGGCACCGACGACCCGTTCCAGGCCCTCACGGATCCAGGACGGCGCGTCGAACCAGGGCTGGCCGAGGGGGTGCGGAACGGGACTGGTCAATGCCGCCACAAGTCCCCCGATCGCCACACCGCGCTGTCGGCTCCCCATTCAAGCAGGTGACCGCCAATGCAACGTTCGTGCAACGTCCCCGAAACTAGCGTGCGCCGAGAAGCCCGCCCGGAACGGCAAGGGAGCCCGGCACATGTCTCGTTATGAAGCGCCTGGACAGGACGGCGCGATCGTCTCCTACGAGTCCCGTTACGACCACTGGATCGGCGGCGAGTACGTCAAGCCGGCCAAGGGTAGGTATTTCGAGAATCCCAGCCCGGTGAACGGGCAGGCCTTCACCGAGATCGCCCGTGGCACGGCGGACGACGTGGAGCGGGCGCTTGACGCGGCGCACGGCGCGGCGCCGGGGTGGGGGCGCACGTCCGTCGCGGAGCGGGCGAACATCCTCAACAGGATCGCGGACCGGCTGGAGCAGAACCTGGAGCGGCTGGCGGTCGCGGAGAGCTGGGAGAACGGCAAGCCGGTACGGGAGACGCTTGCTGCTGACCTGCCGCTTGCGGTGGACCACTTCCGCTACTTCGCGGGGGCGATCCGGGCGCAGGAGGGTGGGCTCGCGGAGCTGGACGAGGACACGGTGGCGTACCACTTCCACGAGCCGCTCGGTGTGGTCGCGCAGATCATCCCGTGGAATTTCCCGATCCTGATGGCGGTGTGGAAGCTGGCGCCCGCGCTCGCGGCCGGCAACACGGTGGTGCTGAAGCCGGCCGAGCAGACGCCGGCCTCGATCCACCTGGTGATGGGCCTGATCGCGGACCTGCTGCCGCCGGGCGTGGTGAACATCGTCAACGGGTTCGGCGTGGAGGCGGGCAAGCCGCTTGCCAGTAGCGCGCGGGTGGCGAAGGTGGCGTTCACCGGCGAGACCACGACCGGGCGGCTGATCATGCAGTACGCCTCGGAGAACATCAAGCCGGTCACGCTTGAGCTGGGCGGCAAGAGCCCGAACCTGTTCTTCGACGACGTGTCCGCAAGCAACGACGACTTCTTTGACAAGGCGCTCGAGGGTTTCACCATGTTCGCGCTGAATCAGGGTGAGGTGTGCACCTGCCCGTCGCGTGCGCTGATCCAGTCCGGCCACTATTCGGATTTCCTGGCCGCGGCCGTCGACCGGACGAACGCCATCAAGCAGGGCAACCCACTCGACACGGACACGATGGTGGGCGCACAGGCCTCGAACGACCAGCTGGAGAAGATCCTGTCGTACCTGGACATCGGCCAGCGTGAGGGCGCGAAGCTGCTCACCGGCGGCGAGCGGGCGGATCTGGGCGGCGAGTTGGCCGGCGGCTACTACGTGCAGCCGACGATCTTCCAGGGCGACAACGCCATGCGGATCTTCCAGGAGGAGATCTTCGGGCCGGTGGTCTCGGTCGCGTCGTTCACCGACTTCGCGGACGCTGTGAAGATCGCCAACGACACGTTGTACGGACTCGGCGCCGGCGTCTGGACCCGGGACCTGAACATCGCCTACCGGGCCGGCCGCGCGATCCAGGCCGGGCGCGTCTGGACGAACTGCTACCACGCGTACCCGGCGCACGCGGCGTTCGGCGGCTACAAGCAGTCCGGGATCGGCCGGGAGAACCACCGGATGATGCTCGACCACTACCAGCAGACCAAGAACCTGCTGGTCAGCTACTCACCCAAGAAGCTCGGCTTCTTCTAGGGGCCGGGAGCTAGGAACGAGGAGCGACAATGGTGTCCAGGGTGGAGGTCACGCCGGCCGCGGCGGACCTGATCCGATCGTTGCACGGCACGCACGGCCCGCTGATGTTCCACCAGTCCGGCGGCTGTTGCGACGGCAGTGCGCCGATGTGCTTTCCGGACGGTGAGTTCCGTACCGGCAGCTCCGACGTGCTCCTGGAGGAGCTCGACATCGACGGCGTGGCCGAGCCGGTCACGTTCTGGATGTCGTCGTCCCAGTTCGCGCTCTGGCGCCACACACACCTGACCGTGGACGTGGTGCCGGGGCGGGGCAGCGGCTTCTCCCTGGAGGCGCCGGAGGGGGTCCGCTTCCTGATCCGGTCCCGCCTGCTCACCGAGGACGAGCTGGCCGAACTGGGCGACTAGGGCGACTAGCCTCGATCGGCCCGGAGGAAGGACGCGGCCTGCTCGCCGACGAGCACGCTCGGCGCCATGGTGTTCGCCATCGTGACGCGGGGCAGCACCGACGCGTCCGCGACGCGCAGCCCCGCACAGCCGTGGACCCGCGGCCGGGAGTCGACCACCGCCAGGTCGTCGGCTCCCATCCGCGCGGTGCCGCACTGGTGCCAGAACGTCTCGACGGTACGGCGCAGGTAGTCGTCCCCGTCCGCCCCGGGCCACCGCTCAGCCGCGAGATACCCGCGCAGCGCGGGTGCGGTCCCGACGGCTCTGGCGGTGTCCAGCAGGCGCCGTGCCGTGGCCAGGTCGTCCGGGTGCGTGAAGTAGCCGGTCTCGATGAGCGGATCGTCCGCCGGATCGCCGGACGCGAGCGTGATCCGGCCGGTGTTCCCCATCGCCATGCCGACCATGAACACGACATCCCCGTCGATCGTGGGGGTGACGTACATGAACGCCGGCGCCTCGTCCTGCCAGAAGCAGCCCACGCCGGTGTCGCCGCGCGGCGGGAGCGCGGCCCCGGCCGCCGCCTCCCACACGAGGCTCAGCAGCGCGTGGTCGTGGAGGTTGCGGCCGACGCCGGGCAGGTGCCGCCGGACCGGGATGCCGTGCCGTGCTAGTTCGGCGGCGTCACCGAGGCCGGAGAGCATGAGCACCTTTGGCGTGTTGATCGCGCCGAGGGAGAGCACGACCTCCTCGCGTGCCCGGAGGTCCGCGACCTGGCCGCCGGTGAGCACCCGGACCCCCACCGCGCGATCGTCCTCGAACAGCACCCGCTGCACGAGCGTGCCGGTCAGCACCGTCAGGTTCGGCAGCGTCCGGCCGGCCACGTAGGAGCGGTACGGCGAGCGGCGGCGTCCCTCCCGGATGGTCTTCCTGGACGTCGCGGCGCCGCGTGGGGCCTCGGTGAGCGCGCCGTTCGGGCTCGCGTACCGCGGGAACCCGGCCTGCTGCGCGGCGTCGAGCACTGCATCGCCGAACGGGTGCGGGGACGCGCTCTCCACCCACATCGGGCCGTTCTCGATCCGCCGGAAGACCTCGCTCACCGCCTCGTACCCCCACGCGGGATCACCGGTTCGGCGCGCGAACTCATCCCAGTCGTCGCGGTGCCCGCGCACCCAGTTGCACACGTTGACGCTGCCGCCGCCACCGAGCACCCGGCCCATCGCGTAGGGGAGCGCGCGCCCGGCGACCGCCGGATCGGGCACGGCGGTGAAGTTCCAGACCGTGTCCGACCCCAGGTTCAGCGCCCACAGGTCCGGGTTCTGGATGGTCTCCCGCTCGTCGTCGCCGCCGGCCTCGATCAGCAGCACGGAGACGTCCGCGTCCTCGGCGAGCCGCCCGGCGAGCGTCGCACCGGCCGAGCCCGCGCCACACACTATGAAGTCGTACATGTCGCCCAGCATGGCCGTGCGGTGAGGCGCCGCCCACTGTTCGTCCGCTCAGCGGACTCGTCCGGTCACCTGCTCGCCATGTGCTTTCCCAGTGCGGCCGCGGCCCGGTGCAGCGGCGCCGCGAACCGCTCCGCCGGACCGGCCATGCTGGTGATCTGCAGCGCGGCCCGCCCGCCTCCGGGCAGCAGCACCGGCGCCGCGTAGCAGGTCATGCCGGGCATCACCGGCCCATGATCGACTGCCAGGCCGCCGGACCGGTTCACCGGTGGAGGAACCGCGCCGAGCAGCACGCCGGCCGCGGTGAACGCGGGCATCGCCGCCCCGGACCGGGTGTCCACAGGCGTCGCAAGGACCCCCGGCACGCTCTCCAGGGACACGAAAGCCTCCTCCGACGGTACGACAAGCGACACAGTCGCCCCGGTCTGCGCCCGCAGCACCCGCAGCGCGGTCGCGGACGGCTCCCGCAGCCCGGCGAACGGCTCGACCCGCCGGGCCAGCCGCAACAGCCCGCTGGACAGCTCCCACCGCCCGCCCGCGAACTCCACCGCCCCCGCGTCGCGCAGTTGCCCGAGCAGCCGGTAGACGGTCGGGCGGGGCAGGCCGGTCAGCTCCGCCAGCCGCGCCACCTGCTGTTGCGTGCCCGCATCAGGCAACGCCCGCAGCACCCGGAACGCCCCGTCCACCACACCACGCCCACCGCTCTCCACGCCCCAACGCTATAACCCGTACTCGCGTCGCAGCATGCGGATCCGGGTCAGCGCGAGACCCCGGCGCGGCGAGTCGGCCGGCAGCGCAGCCGCGAACGCCTCCCAGGCCTGCAGATCGTCCGCACCCCACTCGGCGCGCACCCACGCGTCGAGAAGCGACGGGTCGCCGGAGCCGAAGACTGCGGCGCGGAGGCGGTCGTCGAGCGTGCGGCGGAGCCGGATCACACCTGGGGCGTCGGAGGCGGGCAGCAGCGGGCCGGCGTACGCGTCAAGCGCCTCCCGAACCAGGCCCGCATCGAGCAGGTCGGGGACGGCGAGAAAATCAGCGCTCACCCCCGGCTCCACACGGTACGGACGGGAACCGACAAGCGCCGGCCCGAGCGCGCGGCGCAGCCGGGAGAGCTCCGCACGCACTGTCACGGACGACTGCCGATCATCCCCATAAAGATCAAAGGCGAGTTGCTCGCCGGTACGCCCCTCGGGGTGGCAGAGCAGCAACGTCAGCAGCTCACTGTGCCGGCGGCCCAGCCTGGTCCGCCGCCCGCCCACGGTCAACACCGCCTCGTCGCGGCCGAGCGCGGTCACGGCCGCCCGGTCCCCCGGCTCGGAGAACCCGGCGAGCACCGCCTCCGCCGCCCGCGCGGTGGCCGTCACCAGGGCCAGGCTGTGCGGGTTCGCCAGGTGGTCGCCGCCGGTCAGGTCGACGGCGCCGAGCAGCCGCCCGGAGGCCGGATCGTGGATCGGCGCGGCCGCGCACGTCCAGCCCTGGACCGGGCGGCTGAAGTGCTCGGTCGCGAAGATCTGCACGGAGTGGTCGACCGCGAGCGCGGTGCCGGGCGCGTTCGTACCGGCATGGGTCTCGTCCCAGCGGGCGCCGGGCACGAAGTTCATCGCCGCGGCCTGGCGCAGCACGGACGGGTGGCCCTCGACCCAGAGCAGACGGCCGCGCGCGTCACAGACCGCCATCAGGTGTTCGCCGTCGTCCGCGAGGCCGCCGAGCAGGTCACGGAAGAGCGGCAGCACCCGGGCCAGCGGATGTGCGGCCCGGTGGTCGGACAGCTCGTCGTCGGACAGGTCGGTGGGCGCTGTGGTGTCCGGATCGACGGACGCGACGGCGGAGCGCTGCCACGACTCCGCCACCACGTCCCGGACCTGCCCTGCCGTACCCCCGTTGATGAACGTGTCGTGGGCACGGCGGATCTGGCCGATGCGTTCGGCCGGGTCGGCGCCGAACTGCAGGGCGAGCCACGGGTTGGACATCGGCGTCCTCCCGTTCGGGGCGTGGGCCGACCCCTATCGTGACCCACGTCACCCCGCGCGTCTACCAGCTGCCGTCGTCGCGTACCCGGGCCGGCGCGTGCCCCTGAAGCAGCCCGATCATCGCCCGGTCGGCGTCGGCCCCGAGGAACCACTCGCCGGCCTGGTCGAGCGCGAAGAGATAGCCGCGCTCGTCGACCGCGATGATGCTGTGCCCCTCCTCGCTGCCCATCGGGAACAGCCGCGCCCCGATCAGCCGGCCGAAGTCCGCAAGCGTGTCCGCGTTGTGCGCGTTCCGCGCCGGGTTGATCTGGACGCGGCGGATCCACACGTCCCGGCCCGGACCCCGGCGCGACGACGCCAGCAGCGGAAACGCGGTCAGTGCGGCGAGTGCGGCCGGGAACGGCTCGTGCCGGTGCCGCAGCCCCGCCACGCCCGCCGCCTCCTTGACGCCCTCCTCCGCGTAGACCGGGTACGCGAAGTTCGGCTCCCAGGCGGCGGACTTCAGATCGGCGGCCACATCCGGCGGGAAACGGGCCGGGTCCGGCTCCGCGACCTCCAGGCCGGGCGGCGGCGGCTCCGGCCACTGCTCCTCCGTGAACACCAGGTCGGAGTCGGGCAGCACGCCGAAGTGCACAAGCGCCCGGATCGACGACTCGGCCGGAAGCATCGGCTCCTGAAGCACCGGGTCGCCCGGCTCACGCACCGGGAAGATCTCAAGCATCGCGCCGCGCAGCAGCTCACGGGCGGTGTCCAGGGTCAGCGGCGGGTGCCCGTGCGCGACCCGGCGGCGATCGTGCTCGTGCAGCGCGTCGGAGAGCGCCACCACCTCGGCGTGCCGGTCGCCGCCGCGCACCAGGTGCCCGGCCGGCAGCGCGGACAGGTACTCGTACACAAGCGGATGGTGGTTGAGGGTCTGATCGCCCTTCGCGCCGCGCGCGATGAACAGGTCGTAGCCGGTCTCGTCGCTGCCGACGGTCAGGTGCGCGGCAGTGGTCGGCGTCGGCAGCCGGCGCAGCGCCCGGCGCAGCTCGACCTGCGGATCCGCGGTGTGGATGCGGCCGGCACGGGCCGGGCGGGCGCGGCGGAACTGCTCCTCCACCATCGCCGGCGGCAGGCTCGGGAAGCTCGACAGCTCACCTGTCTCACGGTCGACGACGGTACGGCCGCCGTCGTCGGGCTGGGTGAACACGCCCTGCGGCTGCCGCGTCCAGATCACGTAGCCCAGGTCGAACTCGTACAACTCGGGCGTGCACGTGTAGCCACGGCGCAGCGAGTCGCGCTCCGCCCAGACGGCGGCGAGCGCGTCCGCCTCCTCACGAGTGATCATCCGTCGTGCCCCCTCGGTTGTTCCCGCTGGGAAACGTACCGGACCGCGTCTATTGGCACGGCCCGGTATCGTCGTCGCAGCCGCTATATCGGGGGAGGTAACGGTGGCCCAACATGCGAACCGGGACGCGAACGCAGCTCTGAAGGCACGTTTCGCCGACGTCTACGGTCAGTACGAGCGACTCCGTGACGGCATGGGTGAGATGCAGACCCGCCTCGCGGAGCTGTCCGTCTCCGCCACCGACTCCGAGGAGCTGATCCGGGCGACCGTCGGGCCGCGCGGCCAGCTGACCTCGCTCGAGATCGAGCCCCGGGCGTACCGCGTCTACGAACCGCACGAGCTCGCCGAGGAGATCACCAAGGTGGTCGCCGAGGCCGCGGCGAACGCGGGCGACGCCGTCCAGGAGGTGCTCGGCGAGTACCTGCCGCCCGGCACCGGCGCCATGGACTACCTCAAGGACGGCAAGTTCGGCTCGCTGCTGCGCAACAGCGACGCCCGCATGCGGGAGGCCACCGAATGACCGGCCCCGGCAACGAGCTGTTCCTCAACCCGGAGCGCGCGGCCCAGGGCGCACGGGACCTCACCGACGCCGGCAGCGACTTCCTCAGCCAGCAGAAGTCGATCGGCCCGCAGATCCAGAGCCTCTCCTCCGCACCGCCGTGGGGCGCGGACGAGATCGGCGCCGCGTTCGAGGCCAAGTACCGGCAGATCGAGTCGCAGGTGCTGACCGGCTGGGAAAAGCTCGGCACCTACCTCGAAGACCTCGGCGAGTCCGCCGCCCACGCGGTGCAGCAGAGCACCGCCACCGAGGAGGCCAACGACGCCATCATCCAGCGGACCTGGCAGGCCAGGTAAAGGGGAATTCGGTGACCATCCTGCCGAGCCCGATCCCGCACCCGCTGGATCTCCTGTGGTTCGACGCGCCCCAATGGGTCTACGACGGCCTCGAGTGGGTGATCGGCGTCGAGTGGCCCGAGGGCGACGAAGCTGCCGTCTGGGCGCTCGCCGACGAGTGGTACTCGGTCGGCAAAGCCCTCGAAGGCCCGGTCCAGGAAGCCTGGGCCGGCGCCGGCGGCTTCATCAACGGCTACGGCAACACCGGCGCGACCGGCACCGCCTTCCGCCAGGCCTGGGAGGCCATCGCCCTCGGCGACGACGCCGCCCTGATGATGATCATCGAGGCCAGCGACGAGGTCGGCAAGATGGTCGAGGAGTGCGGCTGCGACATCGAAGCCGCCAAAATTGAGGTCTGGATCGAGGTCGTCCTCCTCGTCATCGAACTGATCGCGTTGATCGTCGCGGTCGCGCTCACGCTCGGCGCGGCGTCTCCCGCCGCTGCCGGCGCGATGGCGATCAGCCGCATGGTCATCCAGCAGATCTTCAAGAAGCTGCTTGCCGCGATGATGAAGAAGGCGATCAAGAAGGGCGTCAAGGAAGGCGTCGAGAAGGCCGCCAAGCAGGTCACCAAGCGCACGCTCAAGCAGTTCGCCAAGGACGCCGGCAAGGACGGACTGAAGGAGGCGGCCTCGGAGCTCGCCACGGACGGCGGCACCCAGGCGTACCAGATAGCCAACGGCCGCCGGGACGGCTTCGACGCCGCCTCGCTCGGGCAGTCCGCGCTCGGCGGATTCGCGGGCGGCGCGTCCGCGTCCCTGGCCGGCCTCGGCAAACACGCGGACAGCACGGCCGGGCGCATCTTCGAGGGCGCGGCCCGGGGCGCCGGCGGCGAAGTGCTCGGCGAGGTCGGCGCCGGACTCGCGACCGGCAACGCGCCATCGCTTGAGGACATGGCCCGGGCCGGCACGTCCGGGGCCCGAAGCGGCGTCACCGGCAGCACCACCGACGCCCTCAACACGAACCTCGACTCGAAACTGGACGCCCTCACCTCCTTCCCCTCCTCAAACCCCACCCCATCAACGGGTACGCCGGGCGGCGCGGATCCCTCGGGCGGAGCCTCACCGGCCGGGGGTGGGGGCGGATCGTCACCGTCGTCCACGGGCGGAAACGACGCGTCGGCGTACTCCGGGGCCTCCTCTCCCTCCTCTCCCTCCTCTTCGGACGGTGGAGGCGGGTCTTCCTCGTCATCGCAGGGTGGCGGGTCCTCGCCTGCTTCTCAGGGTGGCGGCGGGTCCTCGCCTTCCTCGTCGCCGACCGGGGACTCCTCTTCGCCTACTGCGGCACCGGCGGCTTACTCGACCGCGGCGGCATCCTCCGCGGACGTGTCATCGGCGGACGTGTCGTCCGCTGCGGATTCCGGGCGGTCGGCCTCGTCGAGCGCGTCACCGGCCGTGGACTCCGGGGCGGCGTCCTCGCCGAGCCCGTCGGCAGCCGATTCCGGTGCCTCGTCCGGGCACTCCTCGTCCGGCTCCCACGAACCGTCCGGCAGCAGCCTGGCCGGCGCGGCAGCGGTCGCGGACCCGGCTACCTCGACCGGTGGACCGTCGGCTACCGGCAGTGGCGGTGCCGCACCGGCCTCGCCCGCCGCGACTGACGGTGGTGGCGCGTCCGCGGGCAACGCGAGCAGCGGTGGAGGCGGGCCCGCGGCCGCCGGTCCTCAGGCCGGAGCACCGGCCTCGCCGGGTGTCTCGGGCGGCGCGGCGTCCGGCGGGTCAGCGTCCAGCGGCGCGGCCTCAAGCGGCGCTGGTAGTAGCGGCTCTTCCTCAAGTGGCGGCGCTTCGTCGCAGTCTGCGGCCTCCGCCTCCACGGCCGGTGCCGCATCGACCGCGCGGCCCGCGATGCCCTCAATGACCAGCCCGTCCCTATCCGGCGGTTCGTCGTCCTCCGGGCCCTCGCTCACGGGCAACGTGTCCGCCGCAGGTCTGTCCGTCTCTGGCAACGCCTCTACCTCTGGCGTCTCACTCTCTGCTGGCGCCTCGAACACCGGACCGTCCATCGCCGCGGACAGCACCGTCGCCGGGTCGTCCGTAGCCGCGAACGCGACGGTTTCCGGACCGGCGGTTTCCGCGGACGCGTCGGGGACCGGACCGCTGGTGTCGGCAGACGCCTCGGCGTCCGGAGTATCCGTCGCCACCTCGCCGAACGGTCCCTCCGTGTCCGCGAACCCCTCGGGCGCGTCCGTATCGACAGATACCTCGTCACCGGCCGATGCATCCGTGTCGACCGGAACCTCGCGGCCCTCCGACTCATCGCCGGACACCGGCCCATCGGTCTCGATGAACCCGGCAACGCCCGACGGCACCTCGCCGAACGGGCCGTCCGTATCGGCTGATCCCTCACCGGACACCGGACCTTCGGTCTCCACCGACACCTCAACGGGCACAGGGCCATCGGTCTCCACCGACGGTTCCCCGGATACGAGTCCATCGGCAACGACCGGCACATCGCCGTCCGTGTCCACCTCACCGAACGGCAACCCGGCGACGCGGCCGGACAATCCGGGCGCGGACGGGAACGGTGGAACCTCGCTCGCCTCGGGTGACGGCGTCGGTGGGGCGACCCCGACGACCTCCCGGCCCACCGGCACCGACCCCGGACCGGCGAACACAAGCGGCCCGGCCAACTCCGGGCCGCTCACCTCCGGACCGCTCACCTCCGGACCGCTCACCTCCGGACCGGTCAACACGGGCCCCATCAGCACGGGACCGATCAGCACCGGCCCGAGCAGCTCAGGGCCGGTCAACTCCGGGCCGATCCGCACCAGGCCGGTCTCGGCGAACCCAGCCGGCCCGGGTCCCAACGTCACGCCGCCGAGCAGCACGAACACGACGCCGAACACCACCCCGCCCGCGCAGCGTGGGCCGGCCGTCAACCCCACGCCCGCGCCCGGCAACAACGCGAACCCCGCGCCCGTCATCGGCGTCACCCAGCAGCCCGGCATGCCGCAACAACAGCACCCCGCGCCGAACCCGCAGCAGGAGGCGGCCGAGCGGCAGGCGTACCAGAACGCGGTCTACGCCCGAGCCCAGCAGGCCGAGTGGAACCGCCGAAAAGACCTGGCCAAGCAGCATGGGTACGCCGCGGAGCAGGCCCAGAGCCGGATGAACCAGGCCTGGCAGCGCGCGAACACGGCCCCGGACCCGCAGACGCGCTACGCCTGGCAGCAGGAGGCGCACAAGCAGCAGCAACTCGCGCAGTACCACGCCAACGAGGTGAACAAGGCTGCCGCGGCCACACCACCGCCAGCCCGGCACACAGTCCCCGACACGGAGTGGCAGGGCCTCAACCAGGACCCGGGCAATCTCGCGCCCGGGCCCGTCACCACAGGCACCGACTCCCGGCGCCCGGGGCCGCAGCCGGCGCCGTCCGACCAGTCCCGCCCGTACCACCAGAGGGGTGGTCTTCGTCCTCCGCTCGCGCTGCACCAGCGCGACCTGGAGAACGCCGTGCCCCGCGACGCCAACGGCGACATCGTGCTCAACCCGCCGCCGAGCGAGACGCCCGGCTCCTGGTTCACGCTGCAGAACGACGGCGGCCCGATGGCGGACCCGACACGCGGCCAGAACTGCCTGGACTGCTCGCTGTCGTTCCTGGAGACCTGGGGTCACGGCCGGCCGCGGGTGTCCGCGCCGCGCACGTTCGACGGCTACAGCAACGGCGACCCGCAGCGCGTCGCGGACGGCGAGTGGGGCGGCACCCGGCGCGCCGAGGCGGTCACCGGTGGCGGCCAGTTCCAGCTGATGACGCCCGCGCACTACAACGGCACCGGGTTCGCGCAGCTCACGCCGCAGCAGCTCGGGCAGTCGGTGGACCGGGCGTTCACCGACCTGCGGGACACGCTGCTTGCGAAAGGGCCGGGCTCGTCCGCGCTGATCGTCACAAGCGACATCAACGGCGGGTCGCACGCCTGGGTGGCGATCAACCAGGGCGGCCAGGTGCTGTTCGTGGACCCGCAGATCGGTCAGGTCCGGCCGTACCCGATGCACGCCTTCACCGGCCAGGCCGGTCAGAGCAATGTGCACTCGGTCGAGGCGTTGTTCCTGGACTCGGACGCACGGCCGGCGCCGGTACCGAACCGGCAGGTCGGGTATTGGTCGTCGCACGAGATGCCGCCGCCGGCTCCGCAGGTCGTCGCGCAGCCGACGCAGCAGACGCCGCAGATGCCGCCGATCCAGCCGATGGCCCCTCAGCAGCAGGTCACACAGCCGGTGGCGCAACAGCAGACCACGCAGCCGGTGACGCAGCAGCCACCGACGCAGCCGATCGGTACAGAGCAGTCACCGACGCAGCCGATCAGCACCCAGTCGTCGACCCAGCAGACGCAGCCGGTCTCGACTACCGCTCCGACAGCCAACACGACGCCGGACTCGACCACAACGCCAGACTCGACCACGACACCGGACCCGACCACGACGCAGCTGGTCTCCACGACGCCGCCTCAGACGACTCCGGTCAGCACCACGCTCGACTCGACCGCGATGCAGCCGATCTCCACAACACCTGTCTCGACGGATCCGCAGACGACGCAGCAGGTCAACAGTGCGCCGGACCCGACGACGCAACCGGTTTCGCCCACACCTGACTCGCAGACCACTGCGCCGCTCTCCACGGCCTCGGACCCGCGGACCACGACCCGGCCGGACTCCACGACCCGGCCGGACTCCACAGCCCGGCCGGACTCCACAGCCCGGCCGGACTCCACGACGCCGGCTCAGGACTCGAGTCCCAGCACGCCGCCGCAGAGCACCACTCCACCGCGGACCCCGACGACCAGCCCCACGCCGGAGGTCACGCAGCCGCTCGCCACCACCGATCCGGCCACGACCCGCACCACGGACGGCACCGCGCTCGCCGCCGACTCGTCCGACCCGGCCACGCGGGCGACAAGCACGACGTACCCCCGCGACACCTCAAACCCGGCCACGACGGCACCGCAGCAGACGGCGGGACCGGATCCGCAGCTTTCGGCGCCGCAGGCGACGCCCTCGCCGCAGCCACAGCCGGACCCCCGGGCGGTCGAGGCCGCGCAGCGCGCCGCCTACCAGGACTCGCTTCAGGACAGGTTCCGGGCGGTCGAGCACAACCGGCGACTTGATAACGCGAAGCGCGTCATCCAGAAGCGCGACATCGCACAGACCAGCCTCGCGCAGGCGGAGCGGGCCGCCGCGGACCAGGCGGCGCGCGGGAATCGGGTGGCCGCGGACTACTGGCGCGGTGAGTCGATGAAGCATCGCGGCTGGGTGAGCCACTGGCAGAGCCAGGTGAACGCCGCCATGGCGGTCACGCCGTCCGCCCACTTCGAGCTGACCGACCCGCGCGCCTGGCGCGAGGCGAACACGGACACCGGCCTGCTCGCGAACGGCCCGGTCGAGTCCGGCACGGTCTCCGCCCAGACCGGCGGCGGACACCCCACCCCGATAGACCAGACCCGGCGGTACGACGAGCGCGGCGGCCACCGGCGCCCCCTGGCCCTGCACCAGCGCGACCTGGAACGCGCGATGCCCCGCAACCCCGACGGCAGCATCGCACTCAACCCGCCGCCCTCCACCGACCCGGACAACTGGTTCCAGCGGATGAACGACGGCGGCCCCACCGCCGACCCGACCCGCGGCCAGAACTGCGTCGACTGCTCACTGTCCTTCCTGGAGACGTGGGGCCACGCCCGCCCCCGCGTCTCCGCACCGCGCACGTTCGACGGCTACAGCAACGGCGACCCGCTGCGTTCCGCGCTCAACGGCGAGGCCGACGGCTACAACCGGGTGCAGTCCGCCACCGGCGGCCAGCTGCAGAACCTGTCCCCCGTCTATCCCGCGAACACCCCGCCACAGCAGGTCAAGGCCGCCGTCGACAACGCGTACTACGCGCTGGAGTATCAGCTTCAGGCAGGCGGCCACGGCTCCTACGCCCTGATCCTGAACGGCTGGGAGGGCGGCGGCGGCCACGCCCACGTCGCCATCAACCAGAACGGCACAATCCTCTACCTGGATCCCCAGACCGGCGCCGTCTCGACGACCCCGCTCTACCCCCACTCCGGCACCCCGAACGCCGCCAACCCGTCCTACATCGAGGCCGTCATCCTCGACGCCAACACCAACCCGAACCCCCTGCCGAACTTCCCGCCGGGCTTGTGGACTGCACCCCAGCAGCCGGCCCAGACCCAGGTAGCCCCGCCCACCCAGACTCCGGCCACCCCGGTCTTCACCCCGCACTCCCAGCAGGTGACGTTCGCCGGCGCCCCCAGCAGCCCTGACAGTCCGGCGCCAGACGCCACCAGAACGGCCTCAGAAGCGAATAGACCAGGTCATGCCGAGACGGCAGGGCCGGCCACGCACCCCGCAGAAGGAGACTCCGGTCAGGCAGCGCCGGAGGGGAACGAGGAATCGACGGAGGCTGAATCGGTGGCACCAGACGATCTGTCGCCGGAGCAGTTGGAGGCGCAGGACGTTCTCGACGACCTGCGGCGAGTCGAAATCACTGACCAATTTCCCCTACCTACGCTTGACACGCCCGAGTTTCCGGTCCGCCGGGATTCCGACAACCTCATCTCGGAAGTTCAGGTCAGGGGCGAGTGGGTCCACATCGATACGTTCGTTGATCAACTGTCTGAAGAACGCGCCAGGATCTGGCGTCTGTCCCGCCTCGCCAGCCTCTCGCCACGTGAATTCAAAAAGATGAGAAGTGAGGCCACACATCACTTGGAGGACTTCGAGGAGGACCTCTCGGGATATCCACCGTTGCCGTCCAAGTTGGCCAATCCGTGCACGGCAGTCGCTATCGACCGCCTGACCGGTCAAATCACTGAGGGCCACAACAACCTCAGGCTGGGCCGGGATGATCTTCATCCGTTGATTCAAGCCAGAATCGACGCCTATCTCGAGCGCTGCAAGAACGAGTTGACAACTCTTCCAGCATGGGGCAGACCGCATCTCCACCCCTCGATTCCGGGCACACATTGTGAAGTGACCTCGGTAAGCGAGCTACTGTGGCGCAGGCAGGCGGCTGGGATTCCGGTAGACGAAAATTCGTTCCAGGACCTTATCATAGACAATGACTTTCCCTTCACTACCCGCGATGATGCGCCGTGCTGCGCCAACTGCACCGGAATCATTCCCGACGTCCCCTGCATATCCGGCAAGCTGGAGACCTATCCTCCGGATGAGAATAGAAAGCGGCCAAGATAGTGGATACCATCAGCTTCGATTCGCTCGACATGGATGACGAGGATAGGTACTGCACGGACGCCGGTCCATTCACCGGCGAGGCCACCACGTCGTACCCTGACGGTTCGCAATACGCCACCCAGCAGTTCAAGGATGGCTTTAAGGACGGCCCGGAGCGCGAGTTTCACCAAAATGGCAGGCTGGCCATGGAGGGTGAATGGAAATACGGAATCCAAATCGGTGTTCATCGGGAGTGGTACGAGGACGGCACGCCCAAGACCGAACTGGATTATACAAATGGCCTACCTACCGTTAAGCGCTTCAACCCGGACGGTACGCCCGCCGGACGCCGAAGGAACTGACCAGGGCACTGACGGATCATCGGGATACGTAAGAACGTGCACGAACCCGCGCGCCCTCAACAGCGCCGCAGTCGCGGGGGCGACCGGCCGGTGCAATTCGAGAACATACGTGATGTTTAGGTAAGTCGCCGGAAAGTGCCCTCCGATTACCTCTTCGACGATATTCCGGTCGATGTCCCCGGCCGGGCCGCCTGGGCAAGCGTCGCCGCCGACACGACGGAAGCCGCTGAGGCCTTTCAGGCCTTGTGCACGTCACCTCCGGCAAGCGGGTCGACATGCTTCAATCCCCGCCAACGGTCCAACCGGGCGCCACAGGTCCTGGAGACCGGGTAAGAGGCTGCCGAACGACCACACCATCGCAGAAACACCTGCTCTCCGTGGACCGCCCGCTGTCTACCCGGCCGTCCAAACTCGCTCAGTACCGCATCGCCGACAGCAATCTGCGCCTCTATCTCGCCATCATGCGTGATGTGCATCAGCAAGTTTTGCGTGGCCGGGTTCAGGCGGGGCAGGCCATCCTGACCGCACGCTGGTCCAGTTGGCGCGGCACCGCTGTCGAGCCGATCATCCGGGAAGCGCTCACGAACGCCGCCTTCGCCGGGGAGCTGCCCTTCACCGGCGTCCAGGAGGTCGGCGGCTGGTGGAACCGGCAGGGTGATACCGAGATCGACCTGGTGGGAGCCGATCGCGGCCCGATCGCCACCACGGTCATGTTCGCAGGTTCGATCAAGTGGCAGGACGGCCCTTTCGACCGGCACCATCTCGCCACGCTCCGCCGCGATGCCCCTGTCATCCCCGGCTTCGACCCCGCCACCGGCGGTCTGGTCGTGGTCAGCCGCTCCGGCACCGACATACCCTCCGGCGAGGTGGACGTCATCTGGGGTCCCGACGATGTCGTCCACAGCTGGCCCGGTTAGCCAGCCGGCACGGCGATGACCACAGAGCTCTCCGCGCGGCGACAGCGGCAACAGCGCCGACAGCGCCGACAGCGGCGGCCGCACGCCAATCGGAGTCGGAAGTAAGATCCGATCTAACTTCGGCGCGACCGACGTTCCACCGACGGTGACTGAATCGATCAGATCACCCGCGGCCGCGGGGTTTCGAGGGCATCTCCGTAAGGCGACGACGCCACGCCTCAGGCAAGGACCAGGGTGAGGCCGAGCCCCGCCATTACCGCCGCGATCACGCCGTCCACCACCCGCCAGGCCAGGGGCCGGGCCAGCAGGGGTGCGAGCCGGTGAGCGCCGAAGCCGAGCGCCGTGAACCAGGTCAGGCTGGCGATGATCGCGCCGGCGCCGAAGAGCCACTGGTGTGAATCCTGGTGGGCGATCGCGCCGAGCAGGACCACCGTGTCGAGGTACACGTGTGGGTTCAGGAAGGTGAAGGCCAGGCAGGCGAGCAGGGTGGCGCGGAGCGTTGCCGGGGGACGGTCGGCGGGGGCGAGGGCGGCGGGGCGGAGTGCCCGGCGGGCGGCCATCACGGCGTAGCAGAGGAGGAAGGCGGCACCGCCCCAGCGGACGATTGCCAGCGCGAGCGGGGCCTCGGAGATGACGACGCCCAGGCCGGCGATGCCGATGCTGATCAACAGGGCGTCCGAGACGGCGCAGGCGACGACGACGGCGAGCACGTGTTCGCGGCGCAAGCCTTGGCGTAGGACGAATGCGTTCTGGGCGCCGATGGCGACGATGAGCGTGAGTGAGAAGCCGAAGCCGGCCAGGAGCGATCCCATGCCGATGACGCTAGGGCGACCGCCGGGCGTACGGAAGCTAAAGTTTTTGATGGTTCATTAGGATTGCTTAATGGCGCTTGATCCAGTGCAGTTGGCGACCTTCCACGCGGTGATCTCGCACGGCAGCTTCGACGCGGCCGCGTCGGCGCTTCATGTCACGCCGTCCGCGGTGAGTCAGCGGATCAAGGCGTTGGAGCAGGTCGTGGGCCAGGTGCTGGTACGGCGGGTGCGGCCGTGCGAGCCGACCTCGGCGGGGCAGGCGCTGGTACGGCTCGGCGGGCAGATCGCGTTGCTTGAGCAGGAGGCGTTGAGCGCGGCGCGTGATGTGCTCGGCGCGGCGCGGACGACCCGGCTGGCGGTGGTGATCAACGCGGATTCGCTTGCCTACTGGTTCCTGCCGGTGCTCACGGCCGTACCCGATGCGGTATTTGATCTTCACACCGACGACGAGGGGCACACGGCGGAGCTGTTGCGCGCCGGGACCGTGATGGCCGCGGTGACCACGGAGCGGGTGCCGGTGCAGGGGTGCAGCGTGCAGCGGCTCGGTGCGATGCGGTACCTCGCGGTGGCGTCGCCGGGCGGGCACGAGGCGTGGTTCGCCGGGCGGGCGCTGGCGGCGGCGCTTCCGGACGCGCCGATGGTGCGCTTCAACCGCAAGGACGTGTTGCAGCACCGGTTCGTCCGCGAGGTGACCGGCCAGGCTCTGGATCCGCCGGCGCACAGCGTGCCGGCCTCGGCCGCGTTCGATGCGGCGGTCCGGCTCGGGCTCGGCTGGGGGCTGCTGCCGGAGCAGATCGCGGCGGCGGACATCGCGGCCGGACGACTGGTCGACCTCGCGCCGGGGCGGCACGTCGACGTGCCGCTCTACTGGCAGCGGTGGCGGCTGGAGTCGGCGGCGCTCACCGCGCTGACCGAGGCGGTGCGCACGGCGGCCGCCACCGCACTGCGCTGAAAACCCCAAACCCAACAAACACGTCCGGGGGTACGGCGGGAGCCTGCCAGCGCGGAGAAGAGCACGCCGGCCGGCCCGCGACGAGGACGCGGCCTCGAAGGCGAATCCGGCCCGGCAATCAACCCAGTGCCTCGACACGCCCGTCCACAAAGCTGCCGCCCGGCTTCAGGACAGGGAACCACAACACGAAAGGCCGAAAACGCCACTCCGATCGTCCACAATCAGGCTTATCCGGGGTTCTTCGGGGTGAACCCGGATGAACCGACGGTCACGCTCTGACAGTGTCAGGAGACCCAACGCAACGCGGACGGAGGCACCTCCCAGTGCTACACCGCACCAAGATCACCAGCATCGTGCTCACCACGCTCCTGCTCACCACCGCCTGTGCCACCGCGCAGAACACCGCCGGCGGCGGCGCGGAGACGACCGCCTCACCCGCGCACGGCGGCCACGAGTACCAGTCGCCGCCACCGCCCGTCCCACTCCGCGACGGCGAGCGGTTCCAGGAGCTCACCATGTCGCGCCCGTACACCCCGAAGGCGCCGGACGGCGCGACCGACGAGTACCGCTGCTTCATGGTCGATCCGGGTCTCACCGAGGCCGCGTTCCTGACCGGCAGCCAGTTCGCGCCGCAGAACCACGACATGGTCCACCACGCGATCTTCTTCCGGATGGAGCCGGCGGACGTCGCGGCCGCGGAGCAGCTGGACGCGTCCGAGGAGGGCGACGGCTGGCGCTGCTTCGGCGATGCGGGTGTCGGTGACGCGGCCTGGGTGGCCCACTGGGCGCCTGGTGCGAACGAGGTGCTGCTCGACGACACGCTCGGCTATCCGATGCCGCCGGGCAGCCGCCTGGTGATGCAGATCCACTACAACCTGCTTGCGGCGGACGGCGCCTCCGGCGGCACTGATCAGTCCGGCATCCGGCTGCGGCTGTCCGGCAGGAGCCTGACGCCGCTGAACACCGCGCTGCTTACCGCGCCTGTCGAGTTGCCGTGCGCGTCCGGCGAGTCCGGCCCGCTCTGCGACCGGGCCGCCGCGATCGCGGACGTGACGAAGCGGTTCGGCGCGCAGGCCGGCGAGACGGTGGTGCACCTGAACGAGGGCTGCAACGACGGCAAGGCGCCGGCGAGCGGCCCGACGCAGAGTTGCGTGCGGCCGGTCAAGCGGCCGATGACCGTCCACGCGGTGGCAGGTCACATGCACCTGCTGGGGCGCGCGATCACTGTGGAACTGAACGCGGGCACGCCGCGGGCGAAGAAGCTGCTGGACATCCCGTCCTACAACTTCGACGATCAGGCGATCCGCCCGCTGCCCGCGCCGGTCGACATCACGGCGGGCGACACGATCACGGTGACCTGCACGCACGACGCCGCACTGCGGCGGCAGCTGCCCGCCCTGCAGAAACTGCCGCCACGGTACGTCGTGTGGGGCGAGGGCACGAGCGACGAGATGTGCCTCGGCATCCTTGTCGTGACCGCGGCGGCCGACCGCTGACCGGCCGTCAGCACCGTCACGTGGTCAGGCGCGGAGCCGGCCGAGGAAGTCGTCGAGGGCGCCCGGCATGTCGACGGTGTCGCGGTCGAGCAGCCACTGGATCTGCAGCCCGTCCATCAGCGCGATAAGTGACACCGCCGCGGTCTCCACGTCGACGCCGGCCGCCACGTCGCCGTCGGCTTGGGCCGTGCGCAGTGCGCCGGCCATCAGCCCGCGGATGCGGCGGTACCGGCCGGTGAAGAAGCCGTGCGCGGGATGGTCCTCGGCGACGGCCTCACCGGAGAGGGTGGCGTAGAGCCGGACCAGGCCGGGGACCGTGGTGTTGTGCCGGACCTGGTCGGTGACGGACTGGATGAACGCCCAGCCCTGGGCGTCGCCGAGCCGTTCCAGGTCAGCGCTGTCCCGCTCGTCGAGCACCTCGGCGAGCAGCTGTTCCTTTGAGGAGAAGTGGTGGAGCAGCCCGGCCTGGGTGAGCCCGACGCCGTCCGCGATCTCCTTGAGCGAGCCGCCGCGGTAGCCCGAGTCGGCGAAGACCACGACGGCTCGCCGCAGGATCTCGGCGCGTTTCGCCACGCCCTTGCGGTAGCTGCCGCGGACCCGCCGAGCGTTCTCGTCAGTCACGAAATCCGAGGGTAGTGGGGCGTGGCACATCAGAGTCGCTTATCACAAATCACCCTAAACCATTCTTAGGAGACTCTAAAGAATCTTGACTGCGGTGAACGCATCGACAAGCGTTCCCCAGATGCGAATCCCCCTCAAGAATTCACGATCTTCGCGGGTACGTGTGGGAGCGCTCGCTGCGGCGGCCGCGCTCACCGCAACCGGCGGCCTGGTCGTCACCGGGAACGCGCTTGCCGACACCGCGCCGGCCGACACCGCGAGCTGCGGCGCCTTCTTCGACGACTTCCGCTACGCCTCGACGGCGGACGCCGCGTTCACCGGCAATGGCTGGCGCACCCGAAACTACGCGGGCGGACCCGGCATACCGGGCGCCACCTGGTCAGCGGCGAACGTCTCGTTCACCGATGTGGACGGTGAGCGCGTCGCCCAACTGCAGGGGTCCACCGACGGCAGCGCGGCCGGCACCAGTCAGGCCGAGTTCTTCCAGGACGACCGGCGCTTCTTCGAGGGCACCTACGCGGCGAGGATCAAGCTGTCCGACACGCCGGTCAGCGGCCCGGACGGCGACCACGTCAACCAGACGTTCTTCGCGATCGGCCCGGCCCAGCGGTTCGACTACGACCCGCTCTACTCCGAGCTTGACTTCACCGAGTACCTGCCGAACGGCGGCTGGGGCACGGACGGCCCGACCAACTACGTGACCAGCTACAACGGGTTCAAGGAAGACCCCTGGGACCCGTACAACGCGAGCACCGCGCAGGACGGCAGCCTGGCCGGGTGGCACACAATCGTGGGCCAGGCCGTGGACGGGCGGGTGGTCTACTTCGTGGACGGCGTGCAGGTCGCCGAGCACACGGTGGACGAGAAGGACGGCTCGCGGCCGGTTTCGCCGCGCGCGGAGATGGCGATCAACTTCAACCTGTGGTTCATCGACACGGCCGGGCACCGCGGCGACCGCGCGACGTACCAGGAGCAGATCGACTGGGTCTACTACGCGGACGAGGAGGCGGTCACGCCTGCCGACCTGGAGGCCCGCACCGCCGCGTACCGTTCCGCAGGCACCGCGCACGAGGACACGCTCGGCCCCTGCTGACCAGCGGCCGGATCACCCCGCATCGTGGCCGAAGCTGAGGTGCGTGGTGATCCGGTACCTGTCGCCGCGGTAGATGGACCGCGCGAACTCGACCACCCGGCCGGACGTGTCCCGGGTGGTCCGCTCGAAGAGCAGGGCCGGGGCGTGCAGCGGTACGCCGAGCAGCTGCGACTCGAGCGCGTCCGTGACCGTGGGCTCGGTGGTCTGCACCGCACCTGACACGATGACCTCGAACCGCATGCGCAGCAGCTGGTAGAGCGACCCGGACTCGACGTCGGCCGGTTCCAGGCCGGGGACCAGCACGGCCGGGATCCTGATCCGTTCGATCGCCATCGGTGCGCCGTCCACCACCCGTACCCGCTGGATGTAGAACAGTTCCGAGCTGGGTGACAGCTCCATCCGGCGGCCGAGGCGCGCGCCCGCGGGCTCGACCCGGAAGTCGATGACCGCGCTGCGCCAGTCGCCCTCCGCGGGCGGCACGTTGAAGTTCCCGGCGGTGGCCGGTGCGAGTTCCTGCGAGATCTTCCGCGGCGTGGTGAACGTGCCGCGCCCGTGGCTGCGCACCAGCAGCCCGTCCCTGGCCAGGTCCTCGATGGCGGCCCGCAGCGTGGGGCGGGAGACGCCGAACTGTTCGCTGAGGTTCCGCTCGGACGGCATCATCTCGCCGGGCCGGCTGCCGTCGATCAGCTCCCGGAGCAGTTCCCGGACTTCGGCCCGTTTCATGATCGGCACTATACCAAGACGCACACCCATTTCTTACCACTGGTAAGCGCTAAACCGGGCAAATCAAACGCTAAGTGATCCCTATATCTCTGTAAGGAGTCTTGACTTTAACCAGTGGTTAGACCAGCGTTACTCCCCAACGCGAGAAACCCTCACCCCCAGGGGAGCACATCGTGATAAATGCCCTGACCCGCCGCCGTGCGCTCGGCGCCGCGCTCGCCGTCCTCACGCTCGGCACCACCGCTGCCTGTGGCGGAGGCGAGGCCGAGGACGGCCCGGTCACCCTCAACGTCTGGCTGATGAAGGACTCCGCGCCGGACGCGGTGCTCCAGCAGGTCGACACCGAGTTCAGGAACGCGCACCCGGGCGTCACCGTCTCCGTCCAGATCCTCGAGTGGGACGGACGCGACGTGAAGTGGAAGACCGCGCTGGCCAGCGACACCCCGCCGGACGTGCTGGAGATGGGCAACACGGACGTGCTTGCGTACGCGGCCTCCGGCGGGCTGACCGATCTGACCGGCCGCGAGTTCGAGAACCGGGCGACGTGGCTGCAGGGGCTGACCGAGGCCGGCAGCTACGAGGACAAGCTCTACGGCGTTCCGTACTACGGCGGCGACCGCGTGGTCATCTACCGCAAGGACCTGTGGCAGAAGGCGGGACTGTCCGCGGAGCCGGCCACGCTGCCCGAGCTGAGGGCCGCGGGCGAGAAGCTCCAGCAGGCCAACGGCGGCGATTTCTCCGGTCTCTACTTCCCCGGCCGCTACCAGTACGCCGCGCTCCCGTTCCTCTACGACACCGGCGGCGTGATCGCCACGCGGAACGGTGACAGGTGGTCCGGCGCGCTCTCCACGCCGCAGGCACAGGCCGGGTTGACCAATTGGGCCGACCTGGTCAAGGCGGTCTCCAAGGCGCCTGCCGACGTGGACGAGACGAACCTGCCGGACGTGCTAGCCCAGGGCACCGCCGGCATGATCATCGGCCAGGCGTGGATGGTCGGCTCGATCGGCAAGGAGCACCCGGAGCTTGCGGACCAGCTGGCCGCGTTCCCGGTGCCGGGCACGTCCGGGCCGATGCCCGTCTTCCTCGGCGGCTCCAACCTCGCGTCCGCGGCCGCGAGCCGGCACCAGGATCTGGCCTACGACTGGATCAGGCTGATGACCGGCACGAAGTATCAGACGTTGATCGCGCAGGGCGGCCTGCTGCCGAACTCGACGAGCCTGTCCGGCGCGGTCACCGGCATCACGAAGATCCAGATGGACGCGGCCGCGCGGAGCTGGTTCACGCCGACCTCGGTCAAGTGGTCCGACGTGGACAACGCGCAGGTGCTGATGGACATGCTGCAGTCGATCGCCGCAGGTGACGCCACGGTGGCCGAGGCCACGAAGAAGGCCGACGATCAGATCAACCAGATGCTGAACGCGGCCTGACCCGGCCATGACCACGACCATCGCCCGGCCGGCGGTCTCCCCGCCCGCCCAGGTCACGAAAAAACGGGTGGTAACGCCCTACCTTCTGCTTGCCCCCGCCACAGTCGTCGTCTTCGCGACGCTGCTCTACCCGGTCGGGCGAATGGTCGCGCTCAGTTTCCAGCGTGGGAACCTCGGCGATCTGATCACCCGCCGCACGGTCTGGGTCGGCCTGGACAACTACCGGGCCGTCCTCAGCGATCAGGTGTTCTGGACAGTGCTTCCCCGTACCCTCGGATTCGCCGCAGTGTGTGTGGCCCTGACCCTGGTCATCGCCACCGGCTGTGCGCTGCTGCTCCAGCACGCCAGTCAGTGGGCGCGGGTGACGCTCTCGGTCGGCATGGTGATCGCCTGGGCCACGCCGGTGCTGATCGGCGCCGTCATCTTCAAGTGGCTCTTCGACGCCGAGTTCGGCGTGGTGAACTGGCTGCTCACCGAGTCCGGCCTGTGCGACTGCCGGCACCGCTCCTGGCTGGGCGATCAGTGGTCCGCGTTCGCGGTACTGGTGTCGATCGTGGTGTGGGGTGCGGTGCCGTTCGCGGCGCTCTCCGTCTACGCCGGGCTGCTCACCGTGCCGCCGGAGCTGGGCGAGGCCGCGCGGGTGGACGGCGCGGGCGCGATCCGGATCTTCCGGCAGATCACCTTCCCGCTGCTGCGGCCGATCTACGCGATCCTCACCGTGCTCTCCGTCATCTGGGACACCAAGGTCTTCCCGCAGGTCTGGCTGACCACCAAGGGCGGGCCGTACCAGGGCACCGTGATGTTGGGCGTCTACATCTATCAGAAGGGCATCGTCAGCTCGCAGTTCGGCGTCGCGTCCACGATCGCGGTCCTGATGACGATCATGCTGGTCGGCCTCTCCTGGTTCTACATCCGCACCATGCGGCAGGAGGCGCGGTGAAAGCGCTGATCAACACCGCGTGCGTGCTGCTCGCCGCACTGTTCGTCTTCCCGGTCTACTGGATGGCGTCGACCGCGTTCAAGCCTGATCGAGACATCGTCAGTTACCCGCCCCGATTCGTACCGTGGCCGCTTGAATTCGGTCATTTCGGTCGGGTTCTCGGCGACGCCGGGTTCTGGGCCGCGCTGCGTGCCTCGCTCACCGTCACCGTGACAGTGGTGACGACCGGGACGCTTGTCGCGTTGCTGGCCGCGGTCGCGCTGGCCCGCTTCACGTTCCGCGGCCGGACCGGGTTCGTGCTGGCGCTGATCGTGGTGCAGATGATCCCGGGCGAGGCGCTGTTCATCCCGTTCTACCTGACGCTTCGCGAGACCCACCTGCTCGGGCAGCTCGGCGGCCTGATGCTCGTCTACCTGTCCTTCACGGTCCCGTTCACGGCCTGGATGCTTCGCGGCTTCGTCGCGTCGATCCCGTTCGACCTGGAGGAGGCCGCGGCCGTCGACGGCGCGAGCCGCTGGCAGACGTTCTGGCGGGTGCTGTTCCCGCTGGTCGCGCCCGGCCTGCTGGCCACCTCGATCTTCTCGTTCATCACGGCCTGGACCGAGTTCACCTACGCCTATGTGCTGATCAACGATCCCTCGAACTATCCGCTGCCGATCTACATCCAGTCGTTCATCGGCCGCGACGACGTCGACTACGGCCCGCAGATGGCCGTCGCGTTCCTGTTCACGCTCCCGGTCGTCGTCTTCTTCCTTCTGGTTCAACGCCGGGCTGTCGCAGGCATGAGCGCCGGCGCGGTCAAGGGCTGACTCCTTCTCACCCCCCAAAGGAGCAAAAAACAATGAAAACCGCATCGAGGGTACGTACGGGAGCGCTCGCCGCTGCCGCACTTGTGACGGCGGCCGGTGGTCTGCTCGTCACGACCAACGCCTCCGCGGAAACCGCCGCCGGGCCGTGTGGCGTGCTGTTCGACGACTTCAACTACGCCTCCTCCGCCGACGCCGCGTTCACCGGGCACGGCTGGACCGCCCGCAGCAACGCCGGCGGCCCCGGCGTGCCCGGCGCGTCCTGGTCCGCAGCGAACATCACGTTCCCGACAGTGGACGGTCAGAAGGTGGCGCAGCTGCAGGCGTCCACCGACGGCACCGCGGCCGGCACCACGCACGCCGAGTTCCTGCAGAACCAGCTGCGGTTCTTCGAGGGCACCTACGCGGCGCGAATAAAGTTCTCGGACGCGCCGGTGAGCGGGCCGGACGGCGACCACATCAACGAGACGTTCTTCGCGATCGGGCCGGCGCAGCGGTACGACTACGACCCGCTCTACTCCGAGCTGGACTTCTCCGAGTACCTCCCGAACGGCGGCTGGGGCGTCACCGGCTCGATCAACTATCAGACCAGCTGGAACGGGTACAAGGAAGATCCCTGGGACCCGTACAACGCGCACTCCCAGCAGACCGGAAGCCTGGCCGGCTGGCACACGGTGGTCGGCCAGGTCGCGGGCGGGCACGTGAAGTACTTCATCGACGGCGTACAGGTCGGCGACCACACGGTGTCCGAGAAGGACGCGTCCTGGACCGTCTACCCGCGTGCGGCGATGTCGATCAACTTCAACCTGTGGTTCATCGACCTGGCGGCGCACAACGGCGGGCGGGCGACGTACCAGGAGCACGTGGACTGGGTCTACTACGCGAAGAACGAGTCCGTCTCGCCTGCGGACCTGAGCTCGCGGACCACGGCGTACCGCAGCGCCGGCACTGTCCACCAGGACACGCTCACCACCGGGGGCGGCTGCTCGCCCTCCACCACTCCCCCGGCCACGCAGCCGCCGACGACGCAGCCGCCGGCCTCTTGTGCGGGTGCGAGCCCGTGGGCGTGGGGCACCGTCTACCTGGGCGGTGACCGCGCCACCCACAACGGCCACCTGTGGCAGGCGAACTGGTGGACGCAGGGCTCCGAGCCCGGTCTCACCGCGCAGTGGCGCGACCTCGGCACCTGCTGATTCCCTGTTTCGCGCGCCGCTCTCTCCGTCACCATGGAGAGGGCGGCGCCATACAGTCTGGAGTGAGGACCTCATGCTGATCCCCCGTCCCGTCTCGATCTCGGACAGTTCCGGGTCGTTCGCGCTCACGCCGGCGACCGCGATCCACGCGCCAGACGCGCCGGAGGTCGCCGCGCTGCTCCGCGAGCTGCTCACGCCGGTCACCGGTCTGCCGCTGCCGGACGCGGCAGGCGCCGGGGCGAACACGATCGCGCTGCTCGTCGACCCGGGCGCGGCCGACCTGGGCGCGGAGGGCTATCGACTTGACGTGGCGCGCACCGGCGTGACTGCTGTGGCGACCGGGGACGCCGGGCTCCGCTGGGCCGTGCAGGCGCTCCGCCAACTGCTGCCGGTCGAGGCGTTCGCACCGGGCCCGGTCGCCGCGGCCTGGACCGTCACCCCGGTCTCCATCGTGGACACACCGCGGTACCCGTGGCGCGGCCTGCTGCTGGACGTGGGCCGCTGGTACAAGCCGGTCGCCTGGCTGCGCACGGTCGTCGACCTGCTGGCGATGCACCGGATGAACGTGCTGCACCTGCACCTCACCGAGGACCAGGGCTGGCGGTTCGAGGTACGCAAGCATCCGCGACTGACCGAGATCGGCGCGTTCCGGCGGTCGTCGCCGGCCGGGCACGAGACGGACAACGCGAGTGACGACACCCCGCACGGCGGCTTCTACACCCAAGACGAGCTGCGTGATCTCGTCGCCTACGCGGCGCGGCGCGGCGTCACGATCGTCCCGGAGATCGATCTGCCCGGCCACATGCAGGCGGCGATCGCGGCGTACCCCCGGCTCGGCAACGACCCGGCGAACCCGCCCGAGGTGTGGACCCGGTTCGGCGTCAGCCCCCGGGTGCTCAACGTCGCGGACGAGACAGTCGCGTTCGTCAAGGACGTGCTGGACGAGCTGATGGACGTCTTCCCGAGCCCGTGGATCCACCTGGGCGGCGACGAGGTCCCGCTGGACGAGTGGCGCGCCTCCCCGGCCGCCGCCCGCCGGATTGCCACCGAGGGCCTGGCCGACGCCGGCGACCTGCTCGGCTGGTGGCTCCGTCAGGCCGCGGCGCACGTCACCGCGCACGGCCGCCGCCCGGTCCTCTGGGACGAGCTGGTCGGCCAGGGCGCGCCCGCGGACGCGATCGTGATGGCCTGGCGCGGGCACGACCGGATCGCCGAGGGCCTACGCGACGGACACGACGTGGTCGCCACCCCGCACGAGCACCTGTACCTGGACTACCCGGCCTCGGACGCGCCGGGCGAGCCGCTCTCCATCCGCAGCGGCTATGCCGACGGGCACGGTCCCACCACGCTTGACCACGTGTACGCCTACCGCCCCGAGCCCGCCGGCCTCCCCCAGGACCTGCCGTCCCGGGTGATCGGCGTGCAGGCCAACCTGTGGTCGGAGTACCTCCCCACCCCGGCCGGAGCGGAGTACCACCTGCTCCCCCGCCTGGCAGCGGTCGCCGAGGTCGCCTGGGGCGCCCGCTCCGACGCCGCCACCTTCCACACCCGGCTGGCCACCCACGTCCGCCGCTTCGACGCCGCCGGCCTCACCTACCGCCCCCTCGACTGAGCGGCGGGGATCGCGCGGTGGCAGCACCGGCTCCGCGGGTCCTGACAGCAGGCGTTCGTGTCGGTCGGGCGCCTGCCGTACGCGGGTGCCCGCCGCGCACGCACTGGGACCTGCTCCTGGAGCGCCGGTCGATCGCCGAGCCGGAGGACGCGGCTCGTCCACTCGGCTGTGAACGACGCGGCCGCGGCCTGAACGGCGACAAGAACCCGCACCGAAGCAGCAAGCCTGTCAGCCCTGAACCCGCCCGGTTATACAACGCCACCAACGCCTCAACAGCGACCGGCCGACACGACTGCGCCCCGAGCTGCCACAAAGACCCGCACCGAAGCCACCAGCCGATCCAGACCGCGCTTGGCCATGATGTCGCGCGGCGAGCCCTCGCGCGACCACGCCCCCAGCGGTATGCGGCGCGACCACCGCCCAGCGGGAACCTTGACCGACGCGACGAACGCCAGGCACGCAATTCCAAGCGCGATCACGTGCCCGGCGTCCATGCCGGATACCGGCGTCCACGCCGCATGCCAGCATCCACGCCGCATGCCAGCATCCACGCCAGCTGCCAGCGCCCACGCCGCACGCCAGCGCCCACGCCGCACGCCAGCGCCCACGCCGCACGCCGGCATCCACGCCGCACGCCGGACGCCGGCATCCACGCCGCACGCCGGACGCCGGCATCCACGCCGCACGCCAGCATCCACGCCGCACGCCGGCATCCACGCCGCACGCCAGCATCCACGCCGCACGCCAGCGTCCACGCCGCACGCCAGCGTCCACGCCGCACGCCAGCGTCCATGCCGCATGCCAGCGTCTATGCCGCATGCCGACGTTGCCGTGCGGTCTGTTGCCGGGCGCCCTGCGGAGGGCGCCCGGCAACAGACCATGAGGCAGGGCGGCGGCGCTGCCACTGCACCACGAGTTCGCTACCTTTATCGCGATATTTCGGGCACGAAGTGCCCGTACCCCACCACCCGCCTATTGCCGGTCGCCCTCAGCACCCGAATTTCACGACGTAGCCGCCACCCGTCCCGCGTTACCGCAGCCCGACCTCGCAAGCAGCACCGATCGCGGCGGGATCACCCGGTCCGAGCCGGCCCGCCATCGGGCCAGCGGATGATCCCCCGTAGCGAATTAATCAACCGGCGCGAACTGGCGAGCAAGATTCATCCGCGAGCTCTCGCGGATTCCGGACCGCTCCCGATCTCGCCGCGGCCTTAAGGATCATTCAGTGGTACGAAAGATAGGTCAACTTCGTCGATGACCATGCTTTTCGTACCACTGAATGATCCTTAAGGCGTGCGACGGCGTACTTCGTCCTGTTTGCCCGATGGGAGTATCGCCCGGCGTCGGGTCGCCGACCCGAGGTCCCCAGCGCGACCGACAGTGGTCCGGCTCGCTGATCGTCACTACGCCCGTATCGACTGCGAAGCGGATCGGGCACCCCGTGCCCGACTTTTCATGACAAAGGAGCCCGGCGTCCACCGGAAGTCGTGGTGCGTTGCCAAGCCCCGATGGGTCTGCAGCCAGTCGCTCGCAAGGGGCTCCCGCCTGCGACTTCGAGCCCGGCGATACCTCCGCCGGCGCGGTTGTCGCTCGGTGCTCCCGCCCGACATTTTCGCTCAAAGGCGATGCCGCCCACGCGCGGCACTTCCAAGGTCCATGCATCTCCGCCTGCCCTCATGACGGCCCGGAAAGGCCGCCAGGATCTAGCAAGTCGGCTGGAGCACTCGAACAAGGCCCTAAAGCTGGTCGCCGGGCAAGGCTATCCAGCGCTCGATGAACCAACCTCTTTATAGCCATATTTCGAGCATGATGTGCCCGTTGCCTCCGCAGCCGACCACGTCGCGGAGGCGCGAGACGCGAGACGCGAGACGCGAGACGCGAGACGCGAGACGCGGAGACGCGGAGACGCGGAGAACGCGGAGAACGATTGGTGGGCCTGTCTGATGCCGGTCGTCCTAAGGTTCATCAGACACGCAAATCTTGGCCTCCTTGGAGGCACGCCCACGCCATGCTATATCGGCGATATGTCGCATTCGGTCTCGCTCGGCGGCGGTGAATGGGCGGCGAACGCCGACGCAAGCGCCGCGATGACCCCGCTCACTGCGCACGTCCGGCATGGACACTCGCGCACCGCAGCAGCCCGAGGGGTCAGGAGCACCTGTCAGATCCCGGCCTCGGCGCCGGTTTCACGACCGCCTCAGCCGCCACCGAGACGATAGCCGGACCCGCGGACAACTGCCGGAAGCCCACGCCGAGCACCCTTCAGCCCATCCCGAACCGGCGCATCGTGCGCAGCCACAGGTCCGGGTGGCCCTCAGCCTCATCGGCGCGGGCGCGGGAGCGGCGGGACAGGGCGATGCCGAGCGTGCGGGCCGGTTCCGGCGGGAACGGCATGGGCCTGCGGCGGACGGTGGCGAGATCCGCAAGTTCGGTGCGGCGGCCGGAGAGTAGATCGAGGCTGACCCGCGCGGCGAAGCGGGTGGCGGACACGCCGAGGCCGGTGAAGCCCGCGGCGTAGGCGACCTTGCCGCTGTAGGCGGTGCCGTGGAACGCGAAGAAGCGTGTGCTGGCGTCGACGGCGCCGCCCCACTTGTGGCTGAAGCGGACGCCGTCGAGCTGCGGAAACGTGTGGAAGAAGTGGCGGGCCAGCGTCTCGAACGACGCGGGGCGCTGGGCCAGCGCGGGCGCCATCCGGCCGCCGGCGTGGTAGATCTGGTCGTAGCCGCCGAAGAGGATGCGCCGGTCCGCGGTGATCCGGTAGTAGTGGAAGCGGTTGCCCAGGTTGGAGATGCCCTGGCGCTTTTTCCAGCCGACGGACGCGAGCTGCGCGACGGAGAGCGGCTCGGTCATCAGCGCGTAGTCGTAGACCGGCGCGACGAAGTGCCGGAGGCGGCGCAGCAGCGGCGGGAACGCGTTCGTGGCCAGGACCGCCTTCGGGGCGCGGACGCGGCCGTGCGCGGTGGTCAGGTGCACGGTGAGGCCCTCGTCGGACAGGCCGGTGACGCGGGTGTGCTCGAAGATCCGGACGCCCTGGCCGAGGGCGGCGCGGCGCAGGCCCCAGGCGAGTCTGGCCGGGTCGACGAGCGCGGTGCCACGGCGGTCCCAGGCGGCGTAGAGGTAGGTCGGCGAGTCGACCTCGGCGCGCACGGCGGCGGAGTCGAGCAGGCGGACGGTCCGGCCGTACGCCATGGCAAGCACCGCGCTCTCGGCCAGCTGCGTCACCTGGTACGGCTCGGTCGCCACCTTCAGCTCACCGGAGCGGGTGAAGTCGCAGTCGATGCCGTACCTCGCCACAGCCGCCTCGATCCCGTCCAGGTTCTCGGCGCCGAGCTGCTCCAGCCGGGCAAGCTCGGCCGGGAAGCGCCGGTGGCCGTTGGCGAGCCCGCCGGTGAGGCTTGTCGCGCAGAAGCCGCCGTTGCGGCCGGACGCGGCCCACCCGCAGGTCCCCGCCTCAAGCACGACCACGTCACGCGCGGGATCCTGCTGCTTGGCGAGCAGCGCGGCCCACAGCCCGGCGTAGCCGCCGCCGACGATCGCCAGGTCCGCGTCCCGGGCGCCGGAGAGCGGTGGCAGCGCGTCGGGCCGTTCCGGGCGATCCAGCCAGTACGGGACCGGAGCGGCGTCCCGCAGCGCCTTCATGAGGCCCGGCGCCTGTTGACGAGTTCGCCGCCCAGCACGGCGAGCACCGCGATGCCGAACATGGCCGTGCCGATCACGTTCACCTGCGGCGGGATGCCGCGCTGAGCCGCGCCCCACACGTACATCGGGAAGGTGACCGTGGTGCCGGAGTTGAAGTTCGTGATGATGAAGTCGTCGAAGGACAGCGAGAACGACAGCAGCGCGGCCGCGACGATTCCGGGTGCGACAAGCGGCAGCGTGATCCGGCGGAACGTCTGCCACTCGCCCGCGTAAAGATCCATCGCGGCCTCCTCAAGGCGCGGGTCCATGCCGGCCAGCCGCGCCTTCACTGTCACCACGACGAACGACACGCAGAACATCACGTGCGCGATGACCACGGTCCAGAAGCCGAGCGACACACCGCCGGCCACGAAGAGCGCCAGCAGCGACGAGCCCATCACCACCTCGGGCGTGGCCATCGGCAGGAAGATCAGCAGGTTGGTCGCGGACCGGCCGTGGAAGCGGTGCCGGGCCAGCGCGAACGCCATCAGCGTGCCGAGCACTGTGGCGATCAGCGTGGCCAGCAGCGCGATCTCGATGCTCCGGCCGACCGCGTCGCACATGTCGCCGGGGCCGCACGGGTTCGCCCAGTTCTCCAGGGTGAACCTGTGGAAGTCGTACGAGAGGCGGCTGCTCGGCTCGTTGAAGGACAGCCCGGCCACCACGGCGATCGGCAGCATCAGGTAGAGCAGGACCAGCAGCCCGGCCACGAGCACCCAGTTGCGCCTCACAGCACCTCCTCCGTGCCGGAGCGGCGCACGTAGACGAACACGATCGCCAGCACCGCGGCCATCAGGATGAAGGAGAGCGCGGCCGCCTGCGGATAGTCCAGCCGGACCAGGAACGCGGAGTCGATCACGTTGCCGATCATGTACTGCCGGGGCGTGCCGAGCAGCTCCGCGTTGATGTAGTCGCCTGTTGCCGGGATGAAGGTGAGCAGCGTGCCGGCCACCACGCCGGGCATGGTCAGCGGCAGCGTGACCTTCCAGAACGTACTCGCCGGGCCGGCGTAGAGGTCACCGGCGGCCTCCAGCACGCGCAGGTCGAGCCGTTCCAGGTTCGCGTAGAGCGGCAGCACCATGAACGGCAGGAAGTTGTACACCAGGCCCATGATCACGGCGGTCGGGGTGGCCAGCAGCCTGCCGTCCGCGCCAAGCAGGTGCACCGCGCGCAGCGCCTCGACAAGCGCGCCGTGGTCGGACAGGATCGTCTTCCAGGCCAGCGTGCGCACCAGGAAGCTGGTGAAGAACGGCGCGATCACGCCGACAAGCATCAGGTTCTTCCAGCGGCCGGCCCGGTGCGCGATCGCGTAGGCAAGCGGGTAGCCGATCAGCAGGCAGACCACGGTGGCCACGGCCGCGTAGCCGAACGAGCGCAGGAAGTGCCACCGGTAGACGTCGAGCGCCTCCGGGTAGTTGCCGAACGACCACGTCATCGCATAACCGGTGCTCAGCGAGCCGGACGGGTCGTAGAGGCTTGTCGCGCCGAGCTGGATCAGCGGCACGGCGAAGAAGAGCACCAACCACAGACCCGCGGGCAGCAGCAGGAGGTACGGCAGCAGCCGGCGCCGGCCGTACCGTGGCAGGGGTGGTGGCGCCTTCGGCCTGAGCGCCGCGCTGCTCATGCGACGTCCGCGAGCGCGTGCGTCGAGTCGCCGGCGTCGTGCGCCCGGTCGAGCAGGAACGCGTGCGCCGGGTTCCAGGCCACGCAGACGCTCACGCCGGGCTGGAGCAGGCCGCCGAGGCCGGTGTTCGGTACGAAGACCGTCAGCTCGGTGTCCCAGGCCGTCCGCACTAGATACTGCGTGCTGACGCCGACGTAGGACGAGTCGGTGACCGTGCCGGTGACGTGCTGAAAGCCGGACGGGACCGGATCGTCGCCGGTGAGCAGGCGCATCTTCTCCGGGCGTACCCCCAGATAGATTTCGTCGCCGGTGGCGTGTGACCGCGCGGCCGGCACGGTGAACCGCGCCCCGTGCGCCGTGATCAGCAGATCGTCGCCGCTCCGCGCGGCACCGCCGGTCCCGGCGAGCAGGTTGGACTGGCCGAGGAAGTTCGCCACGAACGGCGTCGCCGGGAACTCGTAGATCTCGGCCGGCGCGCCGAGCTGCTCGATCCGCCCGGCGTTCATCACCGCGACCGTGTCGGCCATCGTCATGGCCTCCTCCTGGTCGTGCGTGACGTGCACGAACGTGATGCCGACCTCGGTCTGGATGCGCTTGAGCTCGATCTGCATCTGCCGGCGCAGCTTCAGGTCGAGCGCGCCGAGCGGCTCGTCGAGCAGCAGCACCTGCGGGTGGTTGACAAGCGCGCGGGCCAGCGCCACACGCTGCTGCTGTCCGCCGGAGAGCTGGCTCGGGCGGCGTCGGCCGAACCCGTCCAGCTGCACAAGCGACAGCATCTGCTCGACCTGCGGCGTGACGTTCTTGACGCCCTTGCGCCGCAGGCCGAACGCGATGTTCTCGGCGATGCTCAGGTGCGGGAAGAGCGCGTAGCTCTGGAACACGGTGTTGACCGGCCGCTGGTACGGCCGCAGCCGGGTGATGTCCGTGCCGCCGAGCGTGACCTGCCCGGCGGTGGGCTCCTCAAGGCCGGCCACCATCCGCAGCGTGGTGGTCTTGCCGCAGCCCGACGCGCCGAGCAGTGCGAAGAACGCGCCCTGCGGCACGGTGAGCGTCAGGTCGTCCACCGCGGTGAACGGCCCGAAGCTCTTGGTCACGTTCGTCAGGCGCAGATCGCCGCTCATCCTTGCTCTCTCTTCACGAATCAGGCGCCGACGACGGCCCGGAACTTCTGCTCGTACGCCTTCTCGGTCGCCTCGTCGAGCGCCATGAAGCCCTTGGCCTTCGACGTGACGGTCTCGTCCGGGAAGACAAGCGGGTTCGCCGCCAGCTCCGGGTCGATCTTCTCCGCCTCGGCCCGCGCGCCCTCGACCGGGCAGATGTAGTTCACGTAGGCCGCGACCTCGGCCGCCACCGCCGGGTCGTAGTAGTAGTCGATAAGCGCCTCGGCGTTCCCCTTGTGGGCCGCCTTGTTCGGCACCTGCAGATCGTCGGAGAACAGGATCACGCCCGACTCCGGCACGACGAACCGCACCTTCTCATTGTCGGCGGAGAGCTGGAAGATGTCGCCGGACCACGCCATGCAGGCCGCGATGTCGCCGCCGGCCAGCTCGGTCGCGTAGTCGTTGCCGGTGAACCGGCGGATCTGCCCGGAGGTGACCGCCTTCTCCAGCTTGGCGAGCGCGTCGTCGAACTGCGCGGCAGTGAAGTTCGACGGGTCGTGCCCGTTCGACTGGAGCAGCAACCCGATCGTGTCCCGCATCTCGGAGAGCGCGGTGACCTTCCCCTTCAGGTCAGGGCGGGTCAACAGCTCGTCAACGGTACGGATCTCGCCTGTCACATCTCCGTTGTAGGCGATGCCGGTGAGCCCGGCCTGCCACGGCACCGAGTACTCGCCCGCCGGGTCGAAGGCCCGGTTCCGCAGCGACGGGAGCAGGTTCTTCTCCACCGCCGGCATCTTGGCCCGGTCAAGCTTCTGCAGCCAGCCGAGCCGGATCAGCCGCGCGGCCATCCAGTCGGTGAGCACGATCAGGTCGCGGTCCGTCGGCTGGCACGCGGCGAGCTGGTTCTGCACCTTGCCGAAGAACTCGTTGTTGTCGTTGATGTCCTCGGTGTAGGTCACCGCGATGCCGCTCTTCGCGATGAACGCGTCCAACGTGGGCCGCTTCGACTCATCGGCCTCGTCGACGTCGATGTAGAGCGGCCAGTTCGAGAACGCGAGCGTCTTCTCGGCGCCGGAGAGATCCTCGCTCACGCAGGTCTCCGCGGTCTGCGTCTGCCCCTCGGTACCGCAGGCTGCCAGGGCGCCACCGGCCGCGACAAGCGCGGACGAGGCGAGCGTGCCCCGCATCAGCGTGCGCCGGGAGAGCGGGAGGGCGGCGATGACCGCGGACGCCTCCGGTGACATCGGTGTGCGGGGTGTCTTACGCAATGAAGCTCCTCGAGTGAAGGCCGGCCAGGGGGCGGGATCAGATTAAACGAACCCGTTTCATCTATGAGATGAACTCTGACCAGGGAATCCGTCGTCAAACTGTCGTTGCGCGACGAAATACCGCACACTCATCGGCGTATCGGTGACGAGGGAGGCTGCGCATGGCCCAGAGCGCAACGGCTGGCAACGGCCGGCGACTCACCATTCGTGACGCGGGCCACCCATTGCTTGACGAGGTGGGCCTGCAGATCATCGAACAGCTGCAGCAGGACGGGCGCCGCCCCTATGCCGCGATCGGCAAGGCGGTCGGGCTGTCCGAGGCCGCGGTCCGGCAGCGTGTGCAGCGGCTTCTCGACGCCGGCGTCATGCAGATCGTGGCCGTCACCGACCCGCTGCAGGTCGGCTTCCACCGCCAGGCGATGCTCGGCGTCCGTACCACAGGCGACCTTCAGACGATCGCCGACCGCATAGCCGAACTCGACGAGTGCACCTACGTCGTCATCACCGCCGGATCCTTCGAGATCCTCGCGGAGGTGGTCTGCCGCAACGACGACCATCTGCTCGAGATCCTCCAGCGGATCCGGTCGGTGGAGGGCGTCCTGTCCACCGAGGCGTTCGTCTACCTCAAACTACGGAAGCAGACGTACTCCTGGGGCACGGCCTAATCGCCGATCACCGCTGGAACTCGGTCAGGCGCCGAGGTGGTGATCCTCGTGCTTACCGAGGTGGTCCTCAGGCTTGGTCTGAAGGAGCCAGGCCAGCGGCACCCGCGCCAGTTCTTCATAGACCTTGGCCGAACTCAGACCGTAGAGCCTCACCGTCTGCGCGGCGTCGCGGGAGACCACCCAGTAGTGCTCGATGCCGACGGACGCGTATTCCTTGCGCTTGATGACCTCGTCCATCGCCTCGGAACCCGGCGAGACGATCTCGATCGCCAGCAGCAATCCCGCCGGAAGCAGCCACACCCCATCCGGAGGCGACGTCTCCCACACACTGATGTCCGGAATCCGGCCGCCGTCACGCCCCTGCCCGGCGATGCGGATGCCTGCCACCTGGAGGATCTGCTCTGCGGGCCAGCCCGCAAGAAGAAACCAGGCGAACAAGCGGCTCGCTATGACCGCGTGTGCGGAATCGGCCGGCGGCATGACAGACAGAACCCCCTCAGGGCTGGTCTCATACCGGTGACCATGTTCGTCTGCGGCATTCATCTCGGCCAAATGGTCGAGCGTCACGACCGGCGGCATGGACTTGCCGATAGCGTCAGCGCTCATGCCCTGATCGTACGCGCGCGCCGCACACGGTGAGGCCCCCGGACCACGAAGGGGTCCGGGGGCCTCGGGGTCGCTTTACGAGAGCGGCGCGCCGCCCGGCTGGACGGCTCCGTTCACGGTGAGCGAGTACGGCGCGTACTGCTGGACCTGCTCGGTGGGCTCGTCGTAGGCGACGACCGCCACCACCTTCGGGAAGGCGGTGAGCAGGAGCAGGGAGAGCTGTCCGAGCTTCAGGCTGTTCTTGCCGTCGTACTCGAACTGCCAGCTGATCCCGTGCGCCTCGTCGATGCCGATCAGCTTGACGTTCCAGCTGTCGACAGGGGTCGGGGAGACCTCGGACGGCGAGTCGAACGGGGCGAGGCTGGAACCGTCGCTGATCGTGGTGCCGCCGAGCGTGATGTCGTCGACGAGCAGGCCACCCTCGTTGACACCGCCGTCGGAGACGTACCGGATGCTGATCAGCACGTTCTGCCCGGCGTACGCCGACAGGTTGTAGCTGTGCGGCTCGAAGCCCGCCGTCGTGCCGTTCAGGCCCGGGCCGAGCGGACCGGCGACGGTCTTGTCCCCGGCGATCGGCGTGTACGTCTTGCCGCCGTCGGTGGACACGGACACGTAGCCGTAGTCGTAGTCGGCCTCGGCGCCGTACTTCGCGAGGAAGTTGAGCGTCGGGGAGCCGGCCGGCACCGCGGCCTTGAACACGGCAGCGGCGTCGGTGTTGTTCTCGTTGCCGGAGAACAGCACCGGGTTGCCGGCCCGGTCCGGGTCGTTGCTGACGACAGTCCACGCGAGCGGCTGGGTGGGCAGCGTCTTCGCGCCGGTGAACTGCACCGAGCGAAGATCCTTACCCTTCAGCGCCTTGCCGTTGCGGTCCTGGAGCAGCACGTAGTCCGCGCCGTTCGGAGCCGCGCCGGGGGTGGCGTACGACGCCGGGTTGGCGAGGTTGACCGTGGAGTTGAGGCTGGCGCTTGTGACCCGGCTCTTCGGGACGCCGAGCGAGACGCCGAACCGGCCACCGACGATCTTGTCCAGCAGCACCATCGACTGGTAGTCGTGGATGAGCTGGTAGACGTCCTTGACGCCTTCCTTCTTCGCAAGCGCGGCCACGCTGGCGATGCCCTGCAGGCTCGCGTCGCGGTGCAGCGCGGTCAGGAAGTCCGCACCGAACCGGTCGTGCAGGAACTGCATGAACTCGTAGGCGTTGCCGTAGTCGGCGAGCACCGCGGCCGGGTTGCTGCTCTCGTCCCAGAGGTTGAGCGAGTTCTCCGGGCCGCCGCAGTCACGCGGGTTCGCGTTGTAGTCGGTCTTCACCGGGCCGAAGCCCTGGAAGCAGACCAGGTGACCGTCCTGGCCCTTCTCGTACACGGTGGCGGCCGTGTTCGAGTAGCCCACCAGGTATTGCGCGTAGTCGGACAGGCCCTCGTTGACCCAGGTCGACTCGTTCTGGTCGACATAGGACAGCAGCAGGTGCTGCCACTCGTGCGCGAACGTGCCCTCGTAGGCCCGCGGCCGCGCCGGGCGGCTGGTGCAGGGGTCGGCGGTCGGCTCGTTGGCCGGGTTGGCACCGGTGCGGTGCGCCCAGTCGAACGCGTCGATCGTCATCACGTTGCGGTCGGTGTAGTTGTTGATCGCCGACGAGAAGAAGCCGGCGATGTAGGTGCTGGCGGCCGGGAAGTCGTAGTAGTTGTCGTCCCGGACGTTGTCGACGAGCGTGACGGTCTTGTCGCCGTCACCCGTGAAGTCGAAGCCCGCAAGCCCGGCGGCGGACCCGTCACGGTCCGGCGGCGTGCTGAACGCCGCGGTCTCCTTCGGGAACATGTTGGTGTCGAACTCGGTGACCAGGCCGTTGACCTGCGCGTCAGTCACGACCGTCGCGCCGGTGGGGTTACGGCAGTCACCCGCGGGGAAGGTCGTGTCGTTCGCGACCCAGACCTCGATCTTGTCGCCCACGCCGCGAAGCGTGAACTCCTTGAGGTAATAACCCTGGGTGTCGTCGAGCGCGAGCCAGGTGCGCACCGTGCCGACCGGTGGGGTGGCGGCCGCCGCGACGGCGGGCGCACTCTTCCGGTTCGCGGACGGCGGGAGGTCGAGCGTGAAGCTCTTGGCCTTCTCCTGGTCCAGCTCACGCATGTCGCTGGCCTGGGGCGCAATCGTCCCGCCGGGCTCGGCCGACGCGGGTGACGCCGGAAGCAGGGCCACAAGCGGCAGAGCCGTTATAACGGCCACCGCTCCTCGGACATGGCTGCGTGCCATGAAGCTCCCTTCGGAGGGGTTCTTGTCCGGACCGGCATCGATCTGAGCTTGGCAAATGCATCGATCGCCGGGCCGTTCGTGACCTTACGCCGAAGGCACGACAGTGGCCCGCCCACAGGAAGCTTCAAGGGAAATCCCGGCCAACACCATTCGAACAAAATCCCAAAAAGGGCAAACTCGTCCGCGGGTACGTCCTAAGCTGCGGTTCTTTGCCGGAAAAGGGAAGATCAGGCCGGCGGGATGACACGGAGATGTCCGCGCCTGCCGGTCTGCGGCCCGGGCTGTCCCGGCGCCTTCTTCTGCTCGTAGTCCTCCGGGCGCTGCTGCACCGGGCGGGCCGCCTCGCGCACCGCGTCGGCAAGCGCGAGCAGATCGTCGGTGGTCGGCGGCGGCGGCGTGAACTCGCCCTCGTGCCGCACCAGCTCCCAGCCCCGGGGCGCGGTCAGACTGCGCGCGTGCGGCTCACACAGGTCATAGGTGTGCGGCTCGGCGAACGCGGACAACGGGCCGACGACGGCCGTGGACTCCGTGTAGACATAGGTCAGCGTCGCGACGGCCTGCCGGGGGCAGCCGTTCCGGGAGCAACGCCGTGGTGACCTCACGGGCAGAACCGTATCTCCCTTACCCGTTCGGCGCCCGCGCGCGCGAATGCGACACGCCGACCGCACGATGATCACGATTCGGCGACACGCGGGAAACGGTCACGCCGGGGGCACACCACGCGCCGCTCCCGCGGGTCTACGCTGGGTTCGTGACCGAGCGGACCAGCCAAGCGATGTCCGGGCCGACAAGTGCCGGCCCTGGCCGCCGTCCCCGTCGCGACCGCCACGGGCGCGGCCTGCGCGGCCGCCTGGTGCCCGCCACAGTCCCGCTGGCCCGGACGAAGGCGGAGATCTTCGACGACCTGGTGCTCGACACGGTCGAGAGCTTGGAGCGGCGATATGCGAAGGAGCTGGCCGGCGTCGAGTTCGCGGTCGAGGACGTGCCGCCGGACCTGAACGTCTACGACAGCGACGTGCTTGAGGACGGCGAGGTCCCGCTGGCCCGGCTGCTGCCCGGCCGCCCCGGCCGGCAGGAGGTCCCGCCGCGGATCGTGCTCTACCGCCGGCCGCTCGAGTTCCGCGCGATGGACCGCGAGGACCTCGCCGACCTGGTGCACGACGTGATCATCGAGCAGGTGGCGAACCTGTTGGGCGTCGACCCGGACGAGCTCTCCTCGTAAACCTCGACGAGCGCCCCCCGGCGGCCCGTCCGGCCGACATCGTCTACATGCACGTCACGCGCGTCAGGCCGCGCGGCGCTTCAGCTTGCGGCGCTCCCGCTCGGAGAGCCCGCCCCAGATCCCGAACCGCTCGTCGTGGCCGAGCGCGTACTCAAGGCACTCGCCCTTGACCTCGCAACGGCCACAGATCCGCTTCGCCTCACGCGTCGATCCCCCCTTCTCCGGGAAGAACGCCTCCGGGTCGGTCTGCGAGCACAGTGCTCGCTCCTGCCACTCCGGCGCGTCCCCGAGCAGGTCGGCCACTTCCACTTGGCCGTCCATCAACGTGCCTCCTTCGTCGCCGGCGGGTTCCGCCGGCTGATCCCCCACGCGGAAGCGTGTCCAGCTACGTACGTACCACACCCCGGTTCACCATCTGACAGTTACTGTCTGAAAGACGGTCTACTGTCCGATTAGCGGCAATCGGTTCGCACATCCCCATCGAAATTACACGCGTGTTATGCGTGCGTCGTCAAGCCGAACCTGATAAATAGGGCCAGTTTCCCGAGCGCCACCGTGACGTGGTCTCGTAACCTGCCCTATCGATTCAGACCCGGCCGGGGTAACGCCCGATCGGCGTGGCGTGCTGGAAAAAGATCAGACGCGACCGTACGCAGTGGTCCGTTGACGCGCCGGACGCCCGGCCTTCGCCGCGATGTCGTGCAGCTGGGCGACGGTACGCGCGGAGCCGTGGTCCGAGCCGGCCATCCGGGAGATGGTCTCCTCCATCAGCGTGCCGCCGAGATCGTTGGCGCCGCCGTTGAGCATCTCGGCCGTACCCTCGTCGCCGAGCTTCACCCAGGAGCACTGGATGTTGGAGATGCGCCCGTGCAGCAGCACCCGGGCCATCGCGTGCACGACCCGGTTCTCCCGCCACGTCGGACCGGCCTTCGCGATTCCGGCCAGGTAGATCGGCGCGTTGGTGTGCACGAACGGCAACCCGACGAACTCGGTGAAGCCGCCGGTCCGGTCCTGGATGCCGGCCAGCACCCGGAAGTGCTGAAGCCACTGTCGCGGGTGGTCCACGTGTCCGTACATCATGGTGCTGCTGGACCGGATGCCCACCTCGTGTGCGGTGCTCACCACGTCGATCCAGGCGGACGCGGGCAGCTTGCCCTTGGTCAGCACCCAGCGCACGTCGTCGTCGAGGATCTCCGCGGCCGTGCCCGGAATCGTGTCCAGGCCGGCCTCCTTCAGCTCGGTAAGCCACTCGCGCACCGGGACGCCCGCCTTCGCGGCCGCGGTCACGATCTCCATCGGCGAGTACGCGTGCACGTGCATCCCCGGCACCCGGCGCTTCACCGCGCGGACGATGTCGGCATAGGCGCTGACCGGCATCTTCGGGTCGATGCCGCCCTGCATGCACACCTCGGTGGCGCCGAGCTTCCACGCCTCCTCGGCCCGGTCCGCGACCTGCTCGACGGAGAGCCGGAACGCGTCCGCGTCCCGCTCGCGCTGGGCGAACGCGCAGAACCGGCAGCCCACGTAGCAGACGTTCGTGAAGTTGATGTTCCGGTTGACGATGTAGGTGATGTCCTCGCCGACCGCGGCCTTCCGCAGGTCGTCCGCGATCCGGGCCAGCTCGTCGAGTGCGCTGCCGTCCGCGTTGAACAGTGCCATCGCCGCGTCGGTGTGCTCCTCGCGCAGCAGCGCGCCCGGGTCCTCGGACGCGAGCTTGAGCCCGGCCAGCACATCGGACGGCAGGTTCTCCCGGGTGCCGGTCGAGGTGCGCTCCGCGTGGGCGGCCACGTCGTCCCAGTCGCCGTAGACGGAGTCGAAGTCGCCGCGCCGGTCCTCGGTACGGCCCTCAGTGTCGATCGCGGTGTTCAGGTCGGTGCGGCCGCCGGGGACGAACGCGTCGTCCGGCTCCTGCCACGGGCGGCCCACAGGCATCGCGGACTCGTCGGCCAGCCCGGTCGCCGCGTCGGCAAGCGCGGTCACGTGACCGAACACGCGCGGGTCGATCCACGGGTCGCCGCGCCGCACGTAGTCCGGGTAGACGGTCAGCCGCTCGCGCAGCGTGAAACCGGCCTCGGCGCTGCGCCGGGCCAGCTCGTCGATCTGCGGCCACGGCCGCTCCGGGTTCACGTGGTCCGGCGTCACCGGGGACACGCCGCCCCAGTCGTCGATGCCGGCGCGCAGCAGCAGCGCGAACTCGTCGTCGATCAGGTTCGGCGGGGCCTGGATGCGCATGCCCGGGCCGAACAGGATCCGGCCGACAGCGATCGTGGCGGCCAGCTCGTGCAGCTCCGCGTCCGGCATGCCGCGCATCGCGGTGTCCGGCTTGGCGCGGAAGTTCTGGATGATGACTTCCTGGATGTGGTGGTACTCGCGCTGCGTGCGCCGGATCGCGAACAGCGAGTCGATCCGCTCCGCGCGCGTCTCACCGATGCCGATCAGGATGCCTGTGGTGAACGGCACGCCCACCCGGCCCGCGTCGTCAAGCACGCGCAGCCGAACGGCCGGCTCCTTGTCCGGCGAACCGAAGTGCGGGCCGGACTTCTCCGACCACAGCCGGGTGGCAGTGGTCTCAAGCATCATGCCCATGCTCGGCGCGACAGGCTTGAGCCGGGTCAGGTCCGCCCACGACATCACGCCCGGGTTCAGGTGGGGCAGCAGGCCGGTCTCCTCGAGCACCGCCACCGCGCAGGCGCGCACGTAGTCGAGTGTGGAGTCGTAGCCGCGCTCGTCCAGCCACTGCCGGGCCGCGTCCCACCGGTCCTCGGGCGCGTCACCGAGCGTGAACAGCGCCTCCTTGCAGCCCTGGGCCGCGCCCTCGCGCGCGATCGCCAGCACCTCGTCGCGGTCCAGGAACGGCGCGGCCAGCTTGTGCGGCACGGTGGCGAACGTGCAGTAGTGACAGCGGTCCCGGCACAACCGGGTCAGCGGGATGAAGACCTTCTTCGAGAACGTCACCACGCCGGGGCGGCCGGCCTCGCGCAGGCCCGCGTCGCGGATCCCACCGGCGATGGTCAGCAGCTCGTCAAGCGTCTCACCGCGCGCGGCGAGCAGCGTGGTCGCCTCGTCCGCGTCGAGCGCCTTGCCCTCGGCGGCGCGGCGCAGCGCACGCCGCATGCTCGCCTCGGTCGGCTGGGGCTCCCCGGCCGCGGCCTCGGCCGGTGAGTACTTCTCCACCTGGATGGGCTGCACGCGTTCAGCCCGAGTCGATGACGCGGGTGTCCCGGTGTGTGTCCCGGTGTGTGGGTCAGGTAGAGAAACACTCATGCGGAAAGCCTAGGCCGTGGATCACTTGTGACCGGGGGTACGCCCCCCGGTAATTGTGATCACACGGCCCGTATTCGGCTCAGCGGAATAAATGCGTCACCGATCGTCTGTGTTCCGCTGTGTCTGCTCGTACCCGGGCGGCGGTCCCTGCGGGTAACCCGGCGGCGGGCCCTGCGGAGCAGGCGGCTGCACGTGCGGCGGCACCGAGGACGACGGCGGGCCGGACTGCGGCGGCCCGGACTGCGGCGGTGCGGACTGCGGTGCCGGGTACTGAGGGGCCTGGTGCGGCGGGCCGGACTGCGGGGCCGGCTGGTACGGCTGCTGCTGCGGGGCCGCGGGCGAGCCGGCCGGCGGCTGCACCGGGAGCGCGGTGGTCTGCTGCCCGTAGTGCTGCGGGTCCCCGTACGGCGCGCCGTACTGCTGCTGAGGCGGGTATCCGTACTGCGGCGGCTGCTGCTGGTACGGCTGCTGCCCCGGGTACGGCTGGCCCGGGTACTGCGCACCGGGCTGCCCGTACATGCCCGGCACCGGCTTCGGCCGCGGCGTGTAGTAGTTGCCCTGGTAGATCGACCACACGCCGAACAGCACCAGGCCGAGCACCGCGAGCCAGGCGACCCTGGCCAGGAAGCCGGTGAACAGGGCCAGGATCGAGTTGTCGAGCAGCCCGGCCAGGCCGAACAGCAGGCCGAAGAACACGCCGAGGACCGCGGAGACCGCAAGCTCGACAAGCGCGACAGTGACGATCAGCTTCGCCTTCGGCAGCGCCGGTGCGACGAACGCCGCCAGCAGGACCGCGATCAGCGGGAAGCCGATCGTGTACAGGTTGACGAAGTTGCCGAACGAGTAGGCCGCACGGCTGGAGAAAGCCTCGACGCCGGTCGTGGACGCCAGCAGGTCGAGCACGGCGACGAAGAGCAGCACGGCGTTCGCACCGAGCAGGACGATCGCCGCGGTCTCGCGCAGCGGCTCGACAAGCTGACGAGCGGGCTTCTGCCCGGTCGGCGCCGGGTCGGGTTGGGTGGTCACGGCTCCCCCTGGAGTCATGTGCGTCGTTGGACCGGCGCGGTTGTCCCGCGCAGCCTAACGGTCGGGCCGGACCGCCGCGACCGGCGGACTCCGGGATGAGTAAGGATTGGGGCATGCGTATCACGGTCTTGGCCGGCGGGATCGGCGGCGCCCGCTTCCTCCAGGGCGTGCGGGCACACGCGCGCACGCTTCCGGAAGGCGACGTCACCGCCGTGGTGAACGTCGCCGACGACACGCGCATGCACGGTCTGCGGATCTCCCCGGACCTGGACAGCGTGATGTACACGCTCGGCGGCGCGCACGACGCGGAGCGCGGCTGGGGCCAGTCCGGCGAGACCTGGACGGTAAGCGGCGAGCTGAAGGCGTACGGCGCGGAGCCCACCTGGTTCGGTCTCGGCGACAAGGACATCGCCACCCATCTGGTGCGCACCACCATGCTCGACGCCGGCTATCCGCTCTCCCAGGTCACCGAGGCGCTCTGCACGCGCTGGCAGCCGGGCGTGCGGCTGATCCCGGCCACCGACGACCGGCTGGAGACGCACGTCGTGGTGGACCTGCCGGGCGAGGGCCAGCGGGCGATCCACTTCCAGGAGTGGTGGGTCAGGTACCGCGGCGCCGTACCCACGAGCCGTTTTGTCTTTGTCGGTGCGGAGGCGTCGAAACCGGCGCCAGGCGTGCTCGACGCGATCGCGGAGGCGGACGTGATCCTGCTCGCGCCGAGCAACCCGGTGGTGAGCATCGCGCCGATCCTGGCCGTGCCCGGCCTGCGGGACGCGCTGCTGGCCGCGAAGGCCCGGATCGTCGGCGTGTCAGGCATCATCGGCGGCTCCCCGGTGCGCGGCATGGCCGACAAATGCCTGGCCACGATCGGTGTCGACTGCACCGCGGCAGGCGTGGGCGCGCTCTACGGCCCGCGCTCGGACGGCGGGCTGCTGGACGGCTGGCTGGTGGACACCACTGACGCCGGTCTGGAGATCCCGGGAATTGCTGTGGCGTCCGCGCCGCTCTGGATGACTGACGAGGATGCGACGGCCGCGATCGTGGCCGCCGCCCTGACACTCGCGGCCTGAGGCTCGCGGCATGAGCGGAGACAGCACCGTGTCTGACCTGCGGGTTCTTCCCGTCACCGGAATCTCGGAGATCCGGCCCGGCGACGACCTGGCCGTGGTGATCGCCGAGGCGGCGCCGTGGCTGCACGACGGCGACGTGCTCGTGGTCACCAGCAAGATCGTGTCGAAGGCCGAGGGCCGGCTTGTCGACGTGCCCGCGGCCGAGGGCCCGGCGTTCGACGCGGCGAAGGCGGAGGTGCTGCGCGGCGAGACGGCCCGGGTGGTCGCGAGCCGCGGGCCGACCCGGATCGTGCAGACCCACCACGGCTTCGTGATGGCGAACGCGGGCATCGACGCGTCGAACGTCGAGCGCGGCCGCCTGGTGCTGCTCCCCAAGGATCCGGACGCCTCCGCCCGTGAGCTGCGCGCCGCGCTCCGCGTGCGGACCGGCCGCAACGTCGCGGTGATCGTCTCGGACACGATGGGCCGGGCCTGGCGCAACGGGCTGATGGACGTGGCGCTCGGCAGCGCGGGCCTGGAGCCGATCGACGACCACCGGGGGCGTACCGACTCGTTCGGCAACGAGCTGCACGTGACGCAGATCGCGGTCGCGGACGAGTTGGCGAGCGCGGCCGACCTGGTCAAGGGCAAGGCGGACGGCGTACCCGTGGCGGTGGTCAGGGGTTATCTGCACGCGCCGCCGGACGCGGACGGGCCGGGTGCGCGCGTGCTGGTGCGGGACGGCGCCACTGACATGTTCGCGCTCGGGACGGCCGAGGCCCACGCCGCGGGCCTGCGCGACGCCGCTGATCTTCCGCCGGCGCCGCTCTTCCACCCCGCCCTGCCGCCGCTGCCGGAGGAGGAGGACACCGCCGCCGTGGTGCGGGCGATCGCGCACGCGCTGCCGGCCGCCGCGAACGGCACCCTCTTCACCCACGAGAAGACCCCCGCGGCGGTACGCGAGACGCCCCTGCCCTCCGCCACCACGGATCTGATCACCTGCACCCCGCCTGCGGAGTCTGTGCCGGCACTTATCCGTTTTGGTGCTGACGTGCACCGCCTGCGGGCCGCGCTCGCCGCCGAGGGCCTCGCCTCCGTGCCCCTCACCGAGGTCCCGCCGATCCTGCTGGCGGTAGGTCCCGCCTGATTCGTACTGGTACAGCAGGTCAGCGACGGCGGCGCGCGGCGGGGGCGCCGACATACTCGGCTAGGTGCCTGCCGGTGAGCGTGGTGCGGGACTTCACCAGGTCGGCCGGGGTGCCCTCGAAGACGAGGGTGCCGCCGTCGTGACCGGCGCCCGGACCGAGGTCGATGATCCAGTCGGCGTGGGCCATCACCGCCTGGTGGTGTTCGATCACGATGACCGACTTGCCGGCGTCGACCAGGCGGTCGAGCAGGCCGAGCAGCTGCTCCACGTCCGCGAGGTGCAGGCCTGCGGTGGGCTCGTCCAGCACGTAGATGCCGCCCTTGTCGGACATGTGGGTGGCGAGCTTGAGGCGCTGGCGTTCGCCGCCGGAGAGCGTGGTGAGTGGCTGGCCGAGCGTGAGGTAGCCGAGCCCGACGTCGGCGAGCCGGGCCAGGATCGTGTGTGCGGCAGGCGTGCGGGCCTCTCCCTCGCCGAAGAACTCCACAGCTGTGGCGACCGGCATCGCCAGCACCTCGCTGATGTCGCGGCCGCCGAAGCGGTACTCCAGGACCGACGCCTGGAAGCGCTTGCCCTCGCACTCCTCGCAGACGGTGGCCACGCCGGCCATCATGGCGAGATCGGTGAAGATCACGCCGTTGCCGTTGCAGGTGGGGCAGGCGCCCTCGGAGTTCGCGCTGAACAGCGCCGGCTTGACGCCGTTGGCCTTGGCGAACGCCTTGCGGATCGGTTCCAGCAGGCCGGTGTAGGTGGCCGGGTTGCTGCGCCGGGAGCCGCGGATCGCGCCCTGGTCGATCGCGATCACGCCGTCCCGGGTGGCGACCGAGCCGTGGATCAGCGAGCTCTTGCCGGAGCCGGCCACGCCTGTGACAACTGTCAGCACGCCGAGCGGCACGTCCACGTCCACGCCGCGCAGGTTGTGCAGGTCCGCGCCGCGGATCTGCAGAACGTCCGTGTAGCCGCGCACCGAGTCCTTCAGCGCGGCCCGGTCGTCGAAGTGCCGGCCGGTCACCGTGTCGCTGGCGCGCAGGCCGTCGACGGTGCCCTCGAAGCAGACCTCGCCGCCGCCGGTGCCTGCACCGGGCCCGAGGTCGACGATGTGGTCCGCGATCGCGATCGTCTCCGGCTTGTGCTCCACCACGAGCACCGTGTTGCCCTTGTCGCGCAGCCGGAGCAGCAGGTCGTTCATCCGCTGGATGTCGTGCGGGTGCAGGCCGGTGGTGGGCTCGTCGAAGACGTAGGTGACGTCGGTGAGCGACGAGCCGAGGTGCCTGATCATCTTGACCCGCTGCGCCTCGCCGCCGGAGAGCGTGCCGGCCGGCCGCTCAAGCGACAGGTAGCCGAGGCCGATCTCGGTGAACGAGTCGAGCGTGTGCCGCAGCGTGGCGAGCAGCGGAGCGACAGACGGCTCGTCGAGCGTCGCGACCCACGCGGCGAGGTCGGAGATCTGCATGGCGCACGCGTCCGCGATGCTGATCCCCTTGATCTTGGAGGACCGGGCGCCCTCGCTGAGCCGCGTCCCGCCGCACTCCGGGCAGGTCTGGAACGTGACCGCGCGCTCCACGAACGCCCGGATGTGCGGCTGCATCGCCTCCACGTCCTTGGACAGGTAGGACTTCTGGATCGACGGGATCAGGCCGGTGTAGGTCAGGTTGATGCCGTCGACCTTGATCTTCGTCGGCTCCTTGTAGAGCAGGTCGTGCAGCTCCTTCTTGGTGTACTTCTTGATCGGCTTGTCCATATCGAAATAGCCGCTGCCGGCGAAGATCCGGCCGTACCACCCCTCCATGCTGTAGCCGGGGATGGTTAGCGCGCCCTCGCCGAGGGACTTCGTGTCGTCGTACAGCGCACCGAGATCGATGTCGTTGACCGAGCCCCGGCCCTCACACCGCACACACATGCCGCCGGTACGGCTGAACGTCGCCTTCGCCGCCCGGGTCGCCGCACCCCGCTCGACGGTGATCGCGCCACTGCCGCTTGCCGACGCGGTGTTGAACGAGAACGCGCCGGGCGGCCCGATGTACGGCTTCCCGAGCCGGCTGAACAGGATCCGGAGCAGTGCGTTCGCGTCGGTGGCGGTGCCGACCGTGGACCGCGGGTCCGCACCCATCCGCTGCTGGTCCACGATGATCGCGGTGGTCAGGCCGTCCAGCACGTCCACGTCCGGGCGGGCGAGCGTGGGCATGAAGCCCTGCACGAACGCGCTGTACGTCTCGTTGATCATGCGCTGCGACTCGGCCGCGATCGTGCTGAACACAAGCGAGCTCTTGCCCGACCCGGACACGCCGGTGAACACGGTGAGCCGCCGTTTCGGCAGCTCGACGCTGATGTCCTTCAGGTTGTTCTCCCGGGCGCCGTGCACCCGGATCAGGTCGTGGCTGTCGGCGACGTGAGCCATGGATCCCCCGTTGTAGACGTCAGGCCTGCTGGATGCGGATCAGGTTGCCTGCGGGGTCGCGCACCGCGCAGTCACGTACCCCGTATGGCTGGTCGGTCGGCTCCTGGACGATGTCCGCGTCCGCGGCCTGCAGCCGGTCGAACGTGCCGGCCAGGTCCTTCGTGGCAAGCAGGATGCCGGCGTAGGTGCCCTTCGCCATCATCTCGGTGATGGTGCGGCGCTCCCCGTCCGTGATGCCCGGGTCGACGGCCGGCGGGTGCAGCACGATCGAGGTGGTGGGCTGGCCGGGCGGGCCGACAGTCAGCCACCGCATGCCGCCGAACCCGACGTCGTTGCGAAGTTCGAAGCCGAGCAGGTCGCGGTAGAAGCCGAGCGCCGCCTCCGGATCGTCCTGCGGCAGGAAGCTGGCGTTGATCGAGATGTCCATGCCGTTCACACTAGGTGCGGCGCGTTGACCTGGGCTTCTTGATTCCTGACCGGTCTGGTGACCGCCTTCGCCACGCACGAGGGAAGATCGGTGCGGACCGCCTCGCGCCGGTAGACGCTCGGTGACACGCCGACCAGCTCGGTGAACCTGGTGCTGAACGTGCCGAGTGAGGAACAGCCGACCGTGAAGCAGACCTCGGTGACGCTGAGGTCGCCACGCCGCAGCAACGCCATCGCCCGCTCGATCCGCCTGGTCATCAGGTACGAGTACGGCGACTCGCCGTAGGCGGCCTTGAACTGCCGGCTGAGGTGACCGGCGGACATGTTGACGCCGCGGGCCAGCGCCTCCACGTCGAGTGGCTCCGCGAACTCCCGGTCCATCCGGTCACGGACGCGGCGCAGCAGCCGCAGGTCGCGCAGATGAGGCTCCACCTGCGCGATGATGCCACAGGTTCAGGCGAACCAGAGCGCGATCCGGTGATCCTCGTCCGTGACATAGTGCGGGTGCCCGTCGATCTCGGCCAGGCCCTCGACGTTGCGGAACGGCGCCAGCTCCATCACCACGCTGCCCTTGGTCTCGGTCTCCCCGGACGCGAACGAGAACCGCACGTGCCGGCACTCCACACCGCCGCCGTGCGGATGGTCGTCAAGCAGAATCGACCCCTTGTTGAGCGCGTCGATCGAGCCGATCACCGCGTCGAAGGTGCCGTCCGGCCGCGCCGTGATCGCCCGGAAGCCGGTGAGCGTGCCGGGTGGTGTGACGCCGGTGAGCACCGATGCGCCGACCACCTCCGGCCAGGTCCGCACGTCGTTGTCGAACATCGCCTCGACGCCGTCGATCTCCAGCAGGATCGGTTCGCCGCCAGTGGTGACCGGGAAGCGCAGCCCGAGCAGCAGCGTGCCGGACGGGGTGAACGCGGCCGCCTCCACGTTCACCGGGTGGTCCCCGGGCGCGAGCCGCTGCGTCCAGCCCTTCCGGCGGGCGGTGCCGCGCCGGGTGGTCTCCACGATGAACCGCTCCTGCGCCAGCGAGCCGGACGGCAGCGTGTCGATCCCGTGCTGACGCAACGCGTCGTTGAACACCCGGTGCAGCCGGAACTGGTTGCGGACGATGTGTATCGGCACCGGGCCGCGGGCGGCGTCGTCCTCGCGGAACCTGGAGAAGAACGCACGCCGGGGCCGCAGCGGGCCGGCCTTGGAGCCGAAGTGCGAGCCGATCGCGTACACCCAGCCGTCCTTGTAGGCCAGCGCCTCGCCGTCCTCGGTGCGCCCCGCCTCGCGGCCGGGCCGCGTGCTCAGGTGGTGCGCGAACCAGTGGCCGGGGTTGTCGTCCTTCTCCAGCAGCAGCGCCAGGCACTCCTCGACCGGCCCCTCGTCCAGGACGGTCCAGAAGCCGCGGCGCGCGCCATGAGCGGCAAGCAGAGCCTCGGAGTGTACGGGCAGCAGGTCACTTGCCTCATTGCCCGCGACGACCAGTTCCACTGATGTCAGATGGTCCACCGACACAGCGTAGGAGGTAAGAGCCAGGGCCGGGAGCTTGTCGGACACCCCCGGCCCTGATCGAACTGTCACACGAGCGTGTGCTCGCCCCGCTGCTTGAGCTCGTCGACGAGCTGCTTGACGTCCTGCGCGCGGTCACGCGGGCAGACCAGCACCGCGTCGTCCGTGTCGACCACGATCAGGTCGCGGACGCCGAGCGCGGCCACCAGGCGGCCGGAGTGCGGCACCACGACCAGGCCGCTTGAGTCCTTGATCAGCACCTTCGGCTTGTCGGCCGAGTCGCCGCCGAGCACCATGTTGCCTGACGCGTCGGAGGTGAGCACCTCACCGAGCGTGTGGAAGTCGCCGACGTCGTTCCAGCCGAAGTCGCCGGAGACGGTGGCGACCTGGCCGGCCGCGGCCGCGCCCTCCATCACCGCGTAGTCGACGGAGATCTTCGGCAGCGTCGGCCACACCTCACCGAGCACCTCCTCCTGCTCCGGGGTGTCCCAGGCGGCGGCGATCCGGGAGATGCCGGACGCGAGCTGCGGCTGCTGCCGGGTCAGCTCCGCGAGGAAGACGTCGACGCGCCACACGAACATGCCGGCGTTCCACCGGTAGCGGCCGGAGGCGACGTAGGACTCGGCCACCTCGAAGGACGGCTTCTCCTTGAACTCCTCGACGCGCAGCTGCGGGCCGCCGTCGATCGCCTCGCCGCACTGGAGGTAGCCGTAGCCGGTCTCCGGGTGCGTCGGGTTGATGCCGACGGTCATCAGCAGACCGGCCTCGGCGCCCTTGATCGCGTCCTTCAGGACCTCGATGTACGCCGGGCCGTCCGCGATCAGGTGGTCGGCCGCGAAGGAGCCCATCACGGCCTCCGGGTCGCGGCGCGCGATCAGCGCCGCGGCAAGCGCGATCGCGGCGCACGAGTCACGCGGGGACGGCTCGACCAGGATGTTGTCCGCGGGCAGGTCGGCCAGCTGCCGAGCCACCGCGGCGGCGTGCGACACGCCGGTCACCACGAGTGTCCGCTCCGCCGGGGCCAGCGGTGCCAGACGGGCCACGGTGGCCTGCAGCAACGAGTCGTCGGTGCCGGTCAACGGGTGGAGGAACTTGGGGTGACCAGCGCGGGACAACGGCCACAGACGCGTGCCGCTCCCACCTGCCGGGATGACGGTGTAGAACATGGCCGCCATCATGCCCGGTCACGGTGAGCACCCGAAGGCGGTACGCATATACAGAAGGTAACGATAAGTAACCGCCTCAGGCGGCTGCCCGCGTCCACGCGGCGACGTGCACGTCCGCGCTTGACTCCCAGGTGAACTCCTTCGCCCGGTCGAAACCGGCCTTCGCAAGCGCGTTCCGCCGGGGCTCGTCGTCGAGCAGCGAGCCCAGGTCCGCCGCGATCTGGGCGGGCGCCTCACTTGTGTAGGCCACCGCGTCGCCGCCGACCTCCGGAAGCGAGAGCCGGGGCGTGGTGAGCACCGGGGCGGCGCACGCCATCGCCTCCAGGATCGGCAGGCCGAAACCCTCGCCATAGGACGGGTACGCCGCGACCAGCGCACCGCCCAGGAAGCCGGGCAGGTCACCGAAGCGCAGGTGGCCGGGGCGGAGCACGCGCAGGTGCGGCGGCACCTCGGCCACAGCCCGGTCGATGTCGTCGTCGTGGCCCTGACCACCCGCGATGACAAGCGCCGGCGGCTCGTCCCGCTCCGACACCGCGCGCACCCAGCCACGAATCAGGTTCGGCACGTTCTTCCGGGGCTCCTTGGCGCCGAGGAACGCGATGTACTTCGTGCCGCCGAGGCCGAGCCGGGCACGCACCCGCGCCTTCTCCTCCTCGGTCGGCGCGTGGAACGCGGTGTGGTCGACGCCGTGGTAGGCCACGTCGATCGTGGTCGGATCCGCGTCCAGCAGGCGGATCAGCTCGTCGCGCGTGGCCTTGCTCGGCACGATCACCCGGTTCGCCCGGCGCAGCGAGGTCTTGATCGCGCTGCGGAAGAACGTGCGCTTCGACTTGTCGTAGTGCTCCGGCTCGGTGAAGAACGTGGCGTCGTGGACGGTCACAGTCACCGGGCAGGCGGCGCGCAGCGGGCAGGTGTAGAACGGCGCATGCAACACCTTCGCCCCGACCTGCTGGGCGAGCATCGGCAGGCCGGTCTGCTCCCAGGCGAGCCGGGCCGGGCGATGCGCGACCGCGGCCGGGGCGGCGAGGATCTCGGCGCCGGGAAGCATCCGGGCGTACCGCTCGGTGTCGGTGCGCAGCGCCACGACGGCCAGGTCGACGGCGCTGCCGACCATGCCACCGAGCGCGCCGAGCAGACCGTCCACGTATCTGCCGACCCCGCCACGATCGGCGGGGACGCTGGTGGCGTCGACGAGAACGCGGGGCGGATGACCGGCGGTCACAGGGCAACTCCTCGATCGGTCAGCGGTACAAACGGTGCGTCATGCGGTGCGGCGGCCCCGCGCGAACGGGCGGCGGCGGGGGCGGCGACTGGCGCAAGCCTACGCCGATCCGGTTCAGCGGCGATGTCCACGACGCGACCGTAGAGGGTCTTTCCACCCACCGTTTACACGGCATTAGCGGATCTTCCGCCGACCCTCATCACCCCGAGCAAACCCGGTCACGCTCCGTACATCTTCACGGTCTTCCGAAACGGAAAACGGCAGGTCGTGCGGCCCTGACCTGGACCGGTTCAATGGCAGGTGGCAATTTCGCACATAACGCACATCAACCTTGCGTGGCCCGTCGCGCGGCGAGTTGCTCGAACGCGGCAAGCGACTCCGGGTTCGCAAGCGCGCCCTTCGCCGCCGCCTCGACGGCCGGCGTCCCGCCGAGAATCCGCTTCACCGGCACCTCGAGCTTCTTCCCGGACAGCGTGCGCGGCACCGCGGCGACCTGATGGATCTCGTCCGGCACGTGCCGCGGCGACAACCCCTCCCGCAGCGCCCGCCGGATCTTCTCAAGATCAAGATCCTTCGCGGGTACGACGAAGAGCAGCAGATCGTCCGTCTCCTCCAGATGCACGACAAGTGAGTCAGCGACCTCGTCCAGGCCCTCCACCACCGAGTAGAACTCCGCGGTGCCGAGCCGCACGCCGCCCCGGTTCAGCGTGGCGTCGGACCGGCCGGTGATCACGCAGCTCCCGTCCTCCGCATCGATCGTGATCCAGTCCCCGTGCCGCCACACGCCCGGGAACACGTCGAAGTAGGCCTCCCGGTACCGGCTGCCGTCCTCGTCGCCCCAGAACCCGACAGGCATGCTCGGCATCGGCGCGGTGATCACCAGCTCGCCGAGACGGTCCCGCACCGGCTTCCCGTCCGGGTCGAACGCCTCCACGCTCGCCCCGAGCGCCCGGCAGGAGATCTTTCCGGCGCGTACCGGCAGCAGCGGCGAGCCACCCACGAACCCGGTGCACACGTCCGTACCGCCGGAGAGCGAGTCCAGTCGCAGGTTCTCTCCCACGGCCCGGTAGACCCAGTCGAAGCCCTCGGCCGGCAGCGGCGCACCCGTCGACCCGATCCCGCGGATCCTCGACAGGTCCGCCACGTCCGCCGGCACCAGCCCGGCCTTGCGGCAGGCCATCAGAAACGGCGCTGACGTGCCGAAATAGGTCGTCCCGGTCTCCTCGGCAAGCCGCCACATCGCGCCCAGGTCCGGATGCGCCGGGCTGCCGTCGAAGAGCACGATCGAGGCGCCCACGGCCGGGCCGGAGACCAGGAAGTTCCACATCATCCAGCCGGTCGTGGTGAACCACAGGAACCGGTCGCCCGGCCCGAGATCGTGGTGCAGCGCCAGCATCTTCACGTGCTCCAGCAGGATGCCGCCGTGCCCGTGCACGATCGGCTTCGGCAGCCCGGTGGTGCCGGACGAGTAGAGCACGTAGAGCGGGTGATCGAACGGCACCGGATCGAAGGTGAGCGGCTCGTCCGTCGGCGCCGCCAACTCCGCCCAGGTCTCGTTGCCGTCGCCGTCACCCAGATAGGGGATCGTCACCGTGTGGGTGAGTGACGGGAGCGCGGCCCGGATCTCCGCGACCTCGGCACGCCGGTCCACCGGTTTGTCGCCGTAGCGGTAACCGTCCACCGCGACCAGCACCGTCGGGGCGATCTGCCGCCAGCGGTCGATCACGCTGCGGACGCCGAACTCCGGCGCACAGGACGAGAAGACCGCACCCAGACTCGCGGTGGCCAGCAGCAGGACCAGCGTCTCCGGGATGTTCGGGGCGTAGGCCACCACCCGGTCGCCCTGTTGAACGCCGCGGGCACGCAGCCCTACCCGTACCCTCGCGACCTGGTCTTTGAGCTCTTGAAGTGTCAGGTCCTGGGGCGATCGGGTCTGGCCGCGCGCCAGCACGATCGGCTCGCCCGGGGTCGCGCCCGGTGCGCGGAGCACGTGCTCCGCATAGTTGAGAGTCGCTCCCGGGAACCAGCGCGCGCCCGGCATCGCAGGCCCCTCCAGCACCCGCTCGGGTGGCGTGTCCGCGCGGATCTCGAAGTAGTCCCAGATCGACCGCCAGAACGCCGCCGGATCAGTGACCGACCATTCCCAGAGCGTGCCGTAGTCCGCTTCGTCCCGCTTCAACCAGCGAAGATAGGCCCCGATCCGGCTCCGGTCGCGGACGTCGGCGGGCGGTGACCACAACGGCGTGCTCATACCTTGAATACTGCCCTAACAATCGTTAAGGGGTAAGTAGGCTTTCACCCTGCTCCCGGAGATGACCGGAAAGCCGGAAAACGGTACGGTGCGCGCTATGCGACACATCTGGAGTCTGATAGCCGGGTTGGTGGCTGCGCCACTCACCTGGCTGCTGCTCGCCACCGGCCAGGCGTCGTCGTCTGCCGTGATCGCCGGCTGGGTGGCGGCCGGCCGCGGGTGGGACACCCACGACCTGATCGAACCGGCGGCCTTCCTGGTGGTCGCCGCCGTGCTCATCGGCCTGGTCGCCACCCTCCGCATCTCCCCGGTCGGGCCGATCGTGGCCGGCCTGCTGCTGCTCTCCGGCTATGTGGCCACGTTCATCGACCCGCTCGCAGTCCGCTCCTCGATCCCCAACGACTGGGTGATCCTGGACTGGGCGGTGCCGCTGCACACGCCACTCGACAACGGGACGCTGGCACTGGTGGGTCTGATGCTGCTGATGGCGGCGTTCAGCGTGCAGCGGTGGCGGGCCTGGCCGGTCGCGGTCGTGGCAGCGGCCTCGGACGCGCCGGCCGACCCGGATGAGGCAGACGACGTGGACGGCTCCGGTGACGCGGACCGGTCCGTCGACGCGGAGGCGCACGCCGAGCCGGAGCCGGACGAACGGCCGCGGAACCTCCATGCCGTGTCGGCGCTGGAGGAGGACACGCAGGAGCTGACGTTGGTGTCTCCGCCACCGCCGGCGCAGCGGGTCACGCCGGTCTCGGCCGCGCCGCCGCGGACCGCTACCCCGCCCCAGGCCGCCGCTCCGTCTCGTGCCGCTGGGCCATCTCGTGCCGCTGGGCCGCGGAAGCCGTCCGTGCCGGTGACGCTGGCCAGCGTGGCCGTGCCCGGGCCGGTCGTGGAGAGCCCGGCCACCAAGCGTGCCGCCGCGCCACAGCAGTCCCAGCCGACTGCACCGAAGCCCGCGCCCGCCCCGGCCCCCGCCGATCCCGGTCGCCGCCCGGCACCCGCCCGGCCCGCACCGGCCGACCCGGCCGGTCCCGCCCCGGAGGAGCCGCCGGTGCCGTCCGCGCGCCGGCCGGAGTCACCGTGGTCCGAGCCGCCGACCGGATCGGGCAACAGGACCAAGGCGAACGGCTAGCCGGCTCACGTCATCTACACATCAAGGCCTCTCGAATCGTCGGATTCGAGAGGCCTTGATGGTTTCCGGATGCGCCCTTTTCAATGCGTCAACGGGCCCATCTCGGTGCTTCGGCCCACCGTCAGCAGCCGCGACGCTGACATCGCGCGAAAGGCGCGCCCGGAGGGAAAGTGCGGCCCGATCTAGCGCTTCCGAAGCAGCAGCTTCCTGGCGGGATTCTCGACGCCGGCATGCAGCAGCCAGGACACGCCCAGCGCCACACCGAACGACAGCATGGTCAGCAGCGAACCCCGGACGATGTCCAGCTGCGGGTGGTAGCCGAAGACCATCTCCAGCGCCCGGATCACCAGCAGATGCACGAGGTAGAACGCGAAGGACAGTTCGCCCAGCTTGACGAGGACCGGGCGCGCCCAGATCAGCCGCCGGCCGTGCAGGTCACACACCGCCGCGGCCACCAGGACCAGCGCGAATCCGGCCGCGGTGAAGGCCGGCGGGTGCAGAACCTTGACCTGTTCCGCGATGGCCAGGTATCCCACCACGGTCACCAGCACGGCGGCGATGCCGAGCGGCCTGGCGTACCGGGCCAGTCGCTCGTGATTGAGCCAGACCAGGCGGGCCAGCGCGATGCCGAGCAGGAACTCCGGGTAACGCCCGAACGGCGTCCAGTGCCAGAACCACAGCACGTCCGCCTCCGCCGCGAGACGCAGCGACAGCGTCGGCGCCACCATCGTGATGATCAGCGACGCCCCGGCCAGCAACAGCGCGCCACCGGTCCGCAGCCGGACGATCAGGCCGGAGATCAGCGGGAACGTGAAGTAGAAGAAGGCCTCGCAGGCCAACGTCCAGCTGACCGTGTTCAAGCTCTGGTAGAACACGGGATCCTGCACCCAGTTGTGCGTCAGCGTCAGGTTCGCCAGCGCCGCCAGCGGGGTGGGCACCTCCTGCGGCTTCCACACCCAGAGGAACCCGAACGCGAGAATCGCCGTCGCCAGATGCAGCGGATAAACCCGGGCGAACCGCCGCCACCAGAACCGGCCCGGCGGCGTCCGCGGCGACGACCACATCAGCACGAACCCGGACAGGATAAAGAAGAAGGACACTCCCACGGAGCCGTCCGCGAAGACCAGTTCCAGGGCATCGCGGGTACGGCCGGGAGCGAAATACTGCACCTTGTGCAGGTGGTAGCCGAAGACGAAGAACGCCGCCATCCACCGCAACCCGGTCAGCGACGGCAGGTTCGTCCGGGGCCCTACCGCCGCGGTCTGCTGCTCCGCCGGAGCGTCGTTGCGCGGCCGTACCGCCACCGCGGGCAGCTCGGTTGTAGCCGCGTCGGCCCGCCCGTCACGCGGCCCCGGCACCTGCGGCAGGTCGGCCCGCGGCCCGGTCGCCGTCATCGGCCCGACGCCTCGGCGACACCGATCCCGGAGATCATCAACCGGTCCTCGGCGTGAGTGGCCGCCACCCCGAAAGCCGTACTGGCCAGCAGTTCGGAAGCTTCTCCGGCGTCGATGATCTCAAGCACGGCGTAAGATACCCCACCCCCACTCACCGCCGGAAGTCACAATCCCCGCCACCTTGCGGCACGGCCATCGGCAGGGATGCATCGAGCCCCCGCACGACGATGTCGAGCCACCGCCGAGCCCGTGGAGTAGGTACGGCGCATGTCTAGGTTGGCGATGCCGCCGTCATCCGTCTTGGTTCCGCCACGATAAGGACTTCCGAGAATGCCTCATCGCGAATGTGATGACTTTCGTCGACAAGGGCTATCAGGGCGCTGGCGGCACCGTCCGGACGCCGTTCAATCGGCACTGCCACCGGCCGAAGCTGTCACGCCAGCAGATGGCCGTCAGCCGCACCCTCGCGGAGATCCGGCCTGCGGAGCACGCGATCGCCACACTCAGACCTGGAAGTTCCTGGCCAAGCTGCCTGCCGCCCACGCCGGTCGACCGCGATCGTGCAGACAATGAGGTGATCTCAGCAGGGTTTGGGTAGGTATTTGTATTCATGGTGGGTCAGGTGGAGTGCGGCGGCGACGATGTTGCCGATTCGGCGTGGGCTT